>NZ_JAHAWO010000004.1:0-753393 GCF_020223595.1 Bacillus sp. TSO22 | reverse complement strand
TACCCACGTGTTACTCACCCGTCCGCCGCTAACATCAGGGAGCAAGCTCCCATCTGTCCGCTCGACTTGCATGTATTAGGCACGCCGCCAGCGTTCGTCCTGAGCCAGGATCAAACTCTCCGATAAATGGATCACAGGTTAAGTTCACCGCATCCTGCGGCGACACCTGTGTGACCTGCATCGTGCAGGCCCTAGTTTGACTGACTACGCACATTGCTGTGCGATTTATTTAAAAATAATTAACAGGTACGTTTTGTCTTGTTTAGTTTTCAAAGATCATTCTGTTACTCACTTCTCAATGAAGCAGCTTTACTAATATAACATTCGGCTTCTTTTTTGTCAACAACTTTTTTCAAATTGTTTTGAAGCTTCTTGTTTTGTCTGCTGTTCATCAGCGACGTTTAATAATATAACACCTGTATTCATTTATAGCAATAGTTTTTTTAAAAAAATCTATAAAACAAATAAACTATAATCTTTGTCATGGTATCTGTCGCGTATTTATCATATAACTATTTTAAAAGAACATCTATTCAGTAATGCAATCTTGTTGTTTTTTTCTTTTTCTTGTATAGTAGAAACGAACTAAATACTGATGACCACAAGGGGAGCATTAAAGCTGAGAGTGAGCGGTTACGTTCTGACCCTTTGAACCTGTTAGTTAACGCTGGCGTAGGGATGTGGCAAAGTCAAATGAATTGCAGATTGTAAAGCAGTGCGTGGAACTTTTCTCATCCTTCCGCGTGCTGCTTTTTTGTTGTCCTTTTGGTTTGTCTATTGATGGAAGGGGATTTTTATGAATCAATCTAAGCAACTGGTTCGCCTTATTGAAATTGCAATTATGACTGCGGCTGCTGTTATTTTAGACATCGTCTCAGGAATGTTTCTCCGTATGCCTCAAGGAGGCTCGGTCTCCATCATGATGATTCCGATCTTTTTGATTTCGTTTCGGTGGGGTGTCAAAGCAGGCCTTACTACCGGTCTGCTGACAGGCCTTGTTCAAATAGCGATCGGAAACTTATTCGCACAACACCCTGTCCAGCTATTGCTAGATTACCTTATCGCGTTTGCAGCTATCGGATTAAGCGGATTTTTCGCTTCTTCTGTCCGCAAAGCCGCTGTATCCAAAACAAAAGGAAAACTGATTGTTTCAGTGGTCAGCGCAGTTTTTATCGGCAGTTTCCTCCGCTATGCCGCACATGTCATTTCAGGGGCTGTGTTTTTCGGCAGCTTCGCTCCAAAAGGAACGCCTGTATGGATTTATTCTTTAACTTATAATGCTACCTATATGGTTCCTTCATTCATCATCTGTGCAATTGTCCTTTGTTTATTGTTTATGACAGCACCGCGTTTGCTCAAAACTGACAGAGCTTAACGAGAAACCCCCAGCGCAATCCGCTGGGGGTTGTTTTTTGCTATCTGTTAAGGACTGTTTTCAAAGCAGGAAGATCCGGCCAGCCAAACCCTATTTCTTTCAGCCTTTCTCCTGCAATTTCAAAGCTGTCCTCCGCTTCTCTTTCAGGGGAATAGGACTGATAAAATGTAATTGAGGGGTTCTTCTCCATCACCCAAACAAACATGCTCGAAAAGCCATGATGAAGCAAAAACTCTGCTCCTTTTGCTAAGAGCGCTCTCCCTGCCCCTTGCCGCTGATGTTCTTCTAAAAGGTAAATAGCGTATAGCTCGCCGTCATAGCCTTTTTGTTCAGAGCGGATAGGTCCAAATGAAGCAAAGCCGAATATCGAACCTTTTTCATCCTGAGCGACAAATACACCCTTTAACGAGCGGCTTTTCCATTTGTCTTCAAATTCCTTATAATTCAGACTGTTTAAATAATCAGCCGGGACAATTCCGCGATATGTTGTCCTCCAGCTGTCCACATGCACCTTTGCAATGTCCTTTATATCTTCTACCTTTGCTTCTCGTAAGATTACCATATGCCGCTATCCTTTCCGCAGTCATTATTCTGGTTTTTGGACCGTTTTTGCTTCTTTTATTTCATTTGTTAATTCGTTAATGCTTTGTTTTACGTTTCCTTTTCCTGAAAAGTTCTCAATCATTTCTTTTACGTCAATTCCCGACGATGCTTTCAAGCTTTCTTGCAGGCTTGACATTAAGTTTGTCGCATAGCTGGTTACTTTGTTGGCGCCGCTTGATTCACCGCTTCCTCCTGTATCAACAACGGTGATTTTATCAATATTTGAAAGAGGTGCAGCAGCTTGTTTCGCGTATTCCGGAAGCATTTTTACGATCATGTCGAAGATCGCAGCCTGCCCGTACTGCTCGAAGGCAGCCGCAATTTTCTCTTTTGCTTCCGCTTCTGCCAGACCTTTTAGGCGGATAACCTCAGCTTCTGTTTCCCCTTTCGCTTTTTCAGCTTCTGCTTTTGCCAGTCCGTCAATTCTGACTTTTTCCGCCTCTGCCTTCGCCATTGCTTCTATACTGTACTTCTTGGCATCGGCTTCCGCGAGCTGTTTGGCTTTCTCGGCTGCTGCGGACTGCTCGACTGAATAACGGTCTGCATCGGCTTTTTTCTTTACCTCTGAGTCGTATTGGCGTTCACGGCGAAGAATTTCTTTTTCTTCCAGTTCTATTTGTTTTTGGCGTTCGATAATTTTAACCTGCATTTCCTGCTCTGTGACTTGCTGGCGCGCCCTGGCAGTCTCTAAATCATATGCCTGGTCAGCATTCGCTTTTGCCGTATCTTGTTCTCTGCGGTATTCAGCCATTTTGAGCTGATTGATTTTTTCAGCTTCAGCGATTTCTGTCGCCCGTTCAAGTTCTGATTTTTTTGCATCTTTGTCCGCTTCTGCCCGCTTAATCCGGGTTTCTTTATCAGCCTCTGCTGTTGCGATATCAGCATCACGCTTTACCTGGGCAATTCTCGGTTTCCCTAATGATTCAAGATAACCGTTTTTATCACGTACATCTTTAATGGTAAAGGAGACGATCACAAGCCCCATTTTCGCGAGGTCCTGTGAAGCGACACGCTGCACCTCTTGAGAAAATTTCTCCCTGTTTTTATAGATTTCTTCAACTGTCATTGAGCCGAGAATGGAACGAAGATGGCCTTCTAAAACCTCTCGCGCTTCCTGCTCACGATCTTCTTTTGATTTTCCTAAAAATTGTTCGGCCGCTGTAGCGATTTCTCCTATAGAACCGCCGATTTTAATAATCGCAGTTCCATCGGCCATTACAGGCACTCCTTGTTCTGTATAGACTTCAGGTGTCGAAACATCCAGTTTGCTTGATAATAGGCTTAGCGGCTCTGCCTGCTGGAAGACGGGAAGAACAAAGGTTCCTCCGCCGCGGACGATTTTAATACGGTTGCCGCCTTCATCGACATGAACGTTTTTATTGCCGAGATAGCTCCCCGTTACGATTAACGCTTCATCAGGCCCTGCCGTACGATACTTTGTGATAAACACGGCTATTAGTGCAATTAATAAAAAGAATACAACTCCGATGACAATTATAATCGGCATTGTCATATCACATTCCTCCTTGTTTTATATAGGTTCATGCGGAGTAACCGAAAGAACTCCGTTGTTGACATCTACAACTAAAACCGTTGTTCCGTAACTGATCTGCTGATTCTCAAAGCTGACCGCTGACTTCGAGATGGTGCCGCCTATCCCTTCAATGACCACTTCACCAAACCCGTCAACAGGAACAGCTGTAATCACTTTACCGACTCTTCCTTTTAGATCAGCTTCTTTATAAGCCAATGATTCTTCAGCGGATGATAATGGTACGAGTACAAAGATGTGAAGCAATGTCACCAGAATGATCGAAAGGATGCACGATAAAAACGCGAGCAACAGGCTGGACAGGGGCAATGTGAGCTCGCCTATATATCCGCCTGCTGAAAAACATGTGAAAAATGCGAGCACCAATGTCGGATTAAGAAGCGGAATGCCTTCTGACAGCCCTGCAAATACATCTCCGAAAAATAGAAATAACAGCGTAAGACTGCCCGCAATAATAAGCGTATAAAGATAAATTGTTTGTATAGGAACGCCCAATAACTCCAAATACCTCATCCTTTCCTCATCAATGCATTGATGAACGGCTGCCGTTACCATTTATACGAGACACAATGGAAAAGGTTTCAAAATTTTTAGATAAATGCTCCCTGTTAAGTGCTTTATAAATGATAATTGCTTATATATATGGTAATGTCATTTTAGGAGGAGATATGATGAGTATCTTTAATGAAGCCAGATTAGAAACGTGGAACGAAGTGAAAGGACTTTCTGACGAAAAGCTGAATCAAAAGCCTTCTGCTGAAGAATGGAGCATACGTGAAGTTCTTGACCATTTGAAAAAAATCGATATGGCCGCACAAAAAATGCTGAAGGAACGTGTAAAGGAAGCTCCTGTTAAAGAAGTTGAAGAAAAACCGCTTGAGACTGCACAGGACAGAAACAATAAACGGAAAGCTCCGAGTCACCTTGAGCCTGAGCATGATTTTATTTCAGGCAGTCAAATGAAACGCGAGCTTGATGTAGTGAGAGAGCAGCTGACAGCTGCAATTGCCTCTCTGAAAGAAGAAGATCTTAAGAGAGTGCTTCCGCATCCTGTCTTTCAAGAGCTGACTGTCAGACAGTGGATCGATTTTATCGGCCACCATGAAAAACGGCACCTCAGCCAGATTAAAGAAATTAAAGAAAAGGTAGAAAGGGTCTGATTTGATCAGACCCTTTCTGCTTTTCGTTTGACTTTCCGCTGATAGGAATGAACTTCTATTTCATCACCTGCATAAACAGCACCGGGTCTCTCAACAATGCAGACAATCCCTCTTATGCCCAGTGCGTGTCGGACGAAAGCAGGCGCCAGCTTCGGCTTGTCCGGATAATAAGATTGAATGACTTCGCCCGGCTGGATACACGGATCATTTTCTCCCTCACACAGCAAAGCGGCTCCGCTTGGGAAAATGATCCGGCTTCCTTCTTTTAATGATGTGAAATCATGTATGCCGCTGACTGCCACATTCGCCCCAAGCCATTCCGGCAAAATGCTCGGCACTCCCATTTTTAAAGCAATTTGATCACATTCCTCTATTGATACAATAGAAATTTGTCTGCGGTTGAAAATTTCTGTCCCTTTTGAAAACATCGGTTCTCTGGCTCCCGCTTTTTTGGTCAGGCCAAAATGCAAGTCGCCGGGGATGCCGCCATAATCAAAATCAAGCTTGTCCATTTGCTTTGTTACGAAACTTTCTGTATCTGCGATATATAAGCCTTCCGTTCTTGCAGTCATACGCTTCCACATCAGCCGGTACCTTCCTTCTTCTCTAAAATTTCCATCTATGCTTCATTATCCAAAAAAAATCCCGCTCTGTAAATGAGCGGGACATCGATTATACTGTTTTAGGTGTAAGGTTAAAGCAGCGCTTGTAGATCCAATTGTATGCTTTTTCATTTAAATCTCTAGGATTTCCGAAGGTTTGCGGATCTTTCATTGCTTCTTTTGACAAGCGTTCGATCATATCGGGTGATACTCCCTGCTCTTCTAAAGTCGGTACTTCTAAATCTTCAACAAGGTCATACATCCAATTAACAGATGCTTTCGCAGCTTCTTCTGTTGTCATATTGCTTGTATCAATACCGAACGCTTTCGCAATACGTGCAAACTTCTCAGGATAGCCCTTCCAGTTGTACTCCATGACAGGGCCCATCATCGCAGCCACACATTGACCGTGAGCGACTGGGATAATACCGCCAAGCGTTTGGCTCATCGCATGAGCCGCGCCCGCTGATTCACTGCCGTAAGAAAGACCTGCAAGCATCGCAGCCTGCGCCATTCCGTATCTTGCTTCCAGATCCTCTCCGTCAGCAAATGCTCTTCTAATGTAATGAGCGGCATATTCAATCGCCATCAAGGCAACTGCATCCGTAATTGGCTGCGCAAATTTCATAGTATAGCACTCAATGGCATGAGCAAGCGCATCAATTCCCGTCATGGCTGTTACATGCGGAGGCATTGAAATATGAAGCTCAGGATCAATGATGGTCAGGTGCGCTGCGATCAGCGGACCGCCCGTGTTGAATTTGAATTCTCTTTCTTCATCTGTGATAACCGCCCACTGGGTTACTTCTGATCCTGTTCCGGCCGTTGTCGGAATTGTCGTCAGCGGAGGAATGCGGTTTTCCAGCGGTTTTTTTCCATCTGCCGCTTCATAATCAAGCACGCTTCCTTCGTGAGTTGCTTCTACTCCGATTGCTTTCGCTGTATCCATGGAGCTTCCGCCTCCAACTGCCACTAAACCATTACAGTTCTCTTTTTTGTATAGCTCAGATCCTTCATTCACCAGACGGACAGGCGGGTTTGGCTCTACTTTATTAAAGAGCACCACTTCAATGCCTGCTTCTTTAAGTGATTCGATAACAGGATCAGCGACGCCGGCTTTATAAATCCCAGGGTCTGTGACAAGAAGTGCTTTTGAAACACCCAGCGCAGCTACTTCTTCACCCGTATGCTTGACGGCTCCGATTCCGTGCTTAATCACAGTCGGAATTTCAAATGTGTGGAATTTTTGCATGCTTTCTACTTTCATATTTAATGTCATCATCAATCTCCCCCTCTTATGAATTGAACCAATTAACCGCTGCTGGTTTTGTATTGCGATACACATGTTTGACTTCTGTGTATTCTTCAAGGCCCATTTTTCCAAGCTCGCGTCCGAACCCGGATTGCTTATAGCCGCCCCATGGCGCCTGCGCAAAATACGGATGGAAATCGTTAATCCAAACGGTTCCCATTCTCAAGCGGGCTGCTACGCGTTCACACTTTTCAATATCTTTTGACCATACCGCTCCGGCCAAGCCATAGATGGTATCATTTGCAAGCGCGATTACCTCTTCTTCCGAGCTGAAGGTTTCGACCGTCAATACAGGACCGAAAACCTCTTCCTGAACGATTCTCATGCCAGACTTGCAGTTAGAGAAAATAGTAGGTTCATAGAAAAACCCGTTTTGCAGCGCAGGATCTTCCGGGCGCTTGCCGCCTGTCTCCAGCTTTGCGCCTTCTTGTATTCCGATCTCTACATATTTTTCTACCTTTGCCCTGTGCTCTGCAGAAATAAGCGGGCCGCTTTCTGTCTCTGCGTGAAAACCGTTGCCGAGTTTTATGCGCTTTGCCCGTTTGACAAGCTCTGCTAAAAACTGATCGTGAATGGCATCTTCAACAAGCAAGCGGGAACCGGCAGAGCACACTTGGCCGGCGTGGAAAAATACAGCGTTTAATGCCTGATCAACCGCAACCTCTAAATCCGCGTCCTTGAAAACGATATTTGGATTTTTCCCGCCCAATTCAAGCGCGATTTTTTTGACATTTCCGCTTGCCGCCTGCATGATTTTTTTGCCTGTTTCGATTCCACCCGTAAACGAAATCAAATCGACGTCTTTGTTAGCGGCAAGCTCGTCGCCCACTGTGGCTCCCGGTCCAAGGACAAGATTCGCGACCCCTTTTGGAACACCGGCTTCTTCCATTAGCTTAAAGACTTTGATTGTCGTCAGCGGCGTGATCTCACTCGGCTTCATGACGATCGTATTTCCTGCAGCCAGTGCAGGCGCGATTTTCCAGCTCGCTTGCAGGAGCGGATAATTCCACGGAGTGATCTGGCCGCATACCCCGATTGGCTCTCTGATGATTTTGCTTTCCGAATCAGGGATCGGAGATGAAATGATCTCTCCGCCATCTTTGTCTGCCAATCCGGCGTAGTATTGAAAAACATTGGCGATATCGTCCATATCGGCCTTACTTTCTTCGAGTGTTTTTCCCGTATCAAGAGATTCAAGCTCAGCCAGTTCATCAAGATCGCGTCTGATTAATTCCGCAATTTTCAGAACAATATTCCCGCGTTCAAGCCCAGATAGAGATGGCCATTCTCCTTTGTCAAATGCTCTTCGCGCGGCTGCGATTGCCTTGATGGCGTCCTCTCGCCCTCCCTCGCTTACGGTTGCAATTTCTTCTTGATTAAATGGATTGATAATGCTTCGGATCTGCTCTTTTTCGGCACTGATCCATTCTCCGTCAATGTATAATGTTTGACTCATATAAGCCTCCTTGACGTAAATAAAGTTTGTTAAATAAAAATTTAATGTTTTTAACAACCTTAATCTAACACATGGTTTTTAAACTGTCAAAGCCCCATCTTGATTTTTCATTTTGACTTTTCTTTATGTTTCGTTAAGATAAAGAACATAAAGAAATAACTTAACGAATTTAATTTTCTAAAGGAAAAGAGGGTCAGTATGGATGAAAATCCAGAGTTTGCAACTATAGAACAGGCACGGGATCTTGTTATCGACTCCATTGCTGAAACGATGGATCTTTACGGAATTACCCGCAGTGTCGGGATCTTATATGGGACGATGTATATGAGGGATGAGATGACGCTTGACGAAATGCGTGAGGAATTGCAAATGAGCAAGCCAAGCATGAGCACAGGTGTCAAAAAGCTTCAGGACTTAAATGTAGTGAAAAAAACATTTCACCGGGGCATCCGTAAGCATACATTTGTGGCTGAAAAAGATTTCTTTAAATTTTTCACTAATTTCTTTCCGCCAAAATGGGAGCGGGAAGTTCAAGTGAATGTCGCAGCGATTGAGGAAGCTCAGGCTGATTTACAAGAGGTTTTAAGCAAGGAAGGTCTCAGTGAGGACATAAAAAATGAAGCGCTCCAGTTATACGAGCAGCTGGAAAGCTCTAAAGCCTACTATGACTGGCTGAAACGTCTTGCTGAATCGGTGCAGAGCGGGGAAATTTTTAAGTTTATACCGATCGAAACAAAGTAAAACAGAAAACGCCTGGGAAACCGGGCGTTTTTTTGTTCGTTTATATGTAATTACTACAAATTTGAAAAATACGGGAAAAACACCCCATTTACTTCCAAAATATTTGATGGTAATTTTATGTAGGTAAAATTTGTATTTGGCCATTCAGAGGAGGTGAAAAGCGGGCAGGCCTGTATATTTTATAACTTTTTAGGGGGAACTTTATTATGAAACGCAAATTATTATCTTCTTTGGCAATCAGTGCATTAAGTCTCGGCTTACTCGTTTCTGCACCTACAGCTTCTTTCGCGGCTGAATCTAAATCAACTTCCGCTCATACCGAGTCTACTATGAGAACACAGTCATCAGCTTCATTGTTTGCAACAATCACAGGGGCCAGCAAAACTGAATGGTCTTTCTCTGATATCGAATTGACGTATCGTCCAAACACGCTTCTCAGCCTTGGCGTTATGGAATTTACATTGCCAAGCGGATTTACTGCAAATACGAAAGACACGTTGAACGGAAATGCTTTGCGTACAACACAGATCCTCAACAACGGGAAAACAGTAAGAATTCCTCTGGCACTTGATTTGTTAGGAGCTGGCGAATTTAAATTAAAACTGAATAACAAAACACTTCCTGCCGCTGGTACATATACTTTCCGTGCGGAGAATAAATCGTTGAGCATCGGAAATAAATTTTACGCAGAAGCCAGCATTGACGTGGCTAAGCGCAGCACTCCTCCGACTCAGCCATGCGGCTGCAACTAATCTAAAAGACCGGTTCACGCCGGTCTTTTTTGCGTTTTCACCTCCCCTTTTTTCTCTATTTCCAGTTATCTTTTTTCTTGTTTAAAATTTAAATTGACAAACACTAGAAACAGGAGTAAATTCTTGAGTGTTCAATTTCATACAAACTCTTTTACCGCTTAATCAAACACGAACGGGGGAACCAACGATTGGCTGTTTTATTAACAGCCTTGGGGTGAATCTTACTAAGTAAGAGGGGGTACTCTGAATCCCTAATCCGACAGCTAACCTCGTAGGCGTATACAGAGAGGAGGTCTATTTTCGGCCATTCTTTGCAATGGCCTTTTTTGCTTCAAAAACGTTAATTTACTAAGGGAGATATGAACATTGGGAAGAATTAAAAATAAGCAATTTGCCGTGATCGGGCTGGGCCGTTTTGGCGGCAGCATTTGCAAAGAGCTGCATAGAATGGGCCACGAGGTCCTTGCGATTGATATCAACGAAGAAAAGGTAAATGCATACGCTTCTTACGCAACTCATGCAGTGATTGCCAACGCCACCGAAGAGAACGAATTGCTTTCATTGGGAATACGTAATTTTGAATATGTGATTGTTGCCATCGGAGCGAATATTCAAGCGAGTACGCTGACTACCTTATTATTAAAGGAGTTTGACATCCCGAACATTTGGGTAAAGGCGCAAAACTATTATCATCATAAGGTGCTTGAAAAAATCGGCGCTGACCGCATTATTCATCCTGAAAAGGATATGGGCGTCAAAATCGCACAAAGCCTTTCTGATGAAAACGTTTTGAATTACATTGATTTATCTGATGATTACAGTATTGTCGAGCTGCTGGCAACACGCAAGCTTGATTCAAAATCGATTATTGATCTGAATGTAAGAGCGAAGTACGGCTGCACGATCCTGGCTATTAAACATCATGGAGGTATTCGTCTTTCTCCCGCACCTGAAGACATCATTCACGAACAGGATTGCCTGGTAATCATGGGGCACAAAAAGGATATTAAACGTTTTGAAAACGAAGGGATGTAGACAAAGGTGACAATTCAAAAGGATAAAGTGATCAAATGGGTTCGGTTTACACCGCCTCAAGTGCTTGCAATCGGTTTTTTCCTTATCATTATCATCGGTTCTGGGCTGTTAATGCTTCCGATTTCTACAACGAAGCCATTGTCATGGATAGACGCCCTTTTTACTGCGGCTTCCGCTACAACCGTTACAGGGCTTCCAGTTGTCGACACCGGCACTCAATTTACACTTTTCGGGCAAACGGTCATCATGGGGCTGATTCAGATCGGCGGGCTTGGATTTATGACATTTGCCGTTTTGATCGTCATGATATTAGGAAAAAAAATCGGATTAAAAGAACGAATGCTTGTCCAGGAAGCCTTAAACCAGCCGACAATCGGCGGCGTCATAGGCCTTGTCAAAGTCCTGTTTCTGTTTTCGATTAGTATTGAATTGATAGCAGCACTCATTTTATCCATCCGGCTTGTGCCTCAGTATGGCTTGGCATCCGGCTTGTTTGCCAGTCTGTTTCACTCGATATCTGCTTTTAACAATGCCGGGTTTTCGTTGTGGCCGGATAATTTGATGAGCTACGTTGGCGATCCTACAGTGAACCTTGTGATTACTTTCTTATTTATTACAGGAGGGATCGGATTTACAGTTCTGTTTGACGTTATGAAACATCGGCGCTTTAAAGCCTTTTCTTTACATACGAAGCTCATGCTGACAGGAACGCTGATTCTGAATGCGATTGCTATGCTTGTGATCTTTATTTTAGAGTACAGCAACCCTGGCACGCTTGGCCACCTGCATGTAGGGGATAAACTGTGGGCTTCCTATTTTCAGGCAGTGACGCCGAGAACCGCAGGCTTCAATTCCCTCGATTTCGGAAGCATGAGAGAAGGAACAATTGTATTTACTTTATTATTGATGTTTATCGGAGCAGGAAGCGCCTCAACGGCGAGCGGCATTAAGCTGACTACGTTCATCGTGATTTTAACGTCTGTTATCGCTTATTTGCGAGGTAAAAAAGAAACGGTTATTTTCAGCCGTTCCATCAAATATCCGATTATCATTAAGGCTTTAGCTGTGAGCGTCACCAGTCTGTTCATCGTGTTTTTAGGAATTTCCGCCCTGACGATCACAGAACAAGCGCCCTTTATTCAAATTGTATTTGAAACCTTTTCCGCATTCGGAACTGTCGGTCTATCAATGGGATTGACTCCTGAACTCACAGCAGCAGGAAAATGTATTATTATTGTCATCATGTTCATCGGAAGAATTGGTCCTTTGACGTTCGTCTTTTCATTCGCGAGAACAGAGAAATCAAATATTCGTTACCCTGACGGCGAGGTATTTACGGGATGATAACAAAAAATCCGGCGATTTAGGCGCCGGATTTTTTTATGATTCGATATGAGATTGATTTTGTCTTTTTTCCTGCTCCGCAATGATTTCGTTATCTTCTGCGTTATCACGGGTCACTTTTTGTGTAAGAATCGCACCGACCGCTACAAGTATCATAACAGCAATGTAGTAGCCTTTTTCATTGAGTTCCAGGTTATCAGCATTATAGAGTCCGACACTAAACAAAAATACTCCCGCAAAAAAAGTGAAATAAGCTAATACTGTAAAAGCAACCGTGTTTCTCCGTCTATATTTCTGCACCTTTGTTCCCTCCTGAAAGCATAGTCAATAAGTGATAACTTCCGTGGAATATTATACCTCAAATTCCCCGGAATGGAACAAAGAATTAAAAATACCAGTAAAAAGGTCTCAGGTTGCTTCCTTTATTTCAACAGCTGAATCATCAATCCAGCCGATGAGTTTATCATTGATTTGAAATTGGTACCATACGGACTGGCCTTTCTGCTTTTTAGATACAACCTTTATGTCCTTGCCGACGTAAGATTGGGCAGATGTCAGTTTAATGGACCGATCATCAGTAGAAGGCTTGGACCATACGTCTTGAACGGCACTGTCTTTGATAGAACCGTATAAATCCACTGATTTCAGGGATGGATTTACCTCATCGTACTCATCTAAATCGTATTTTTCTACAATAGCGCTGATTTTGTCAGCGTAGTCAGGGTCTGTAGCATATCCTGCTGTTTGCAAGGCAGTTGCCGCTTCCTTATAATCCTCAGCCTCAAGCACCGGTTTATACTTCTTTTTATTCCACGATGTGCCGCGGACAAACAACTGGGCGTGGTCATTCATAGATTCAAAAAACGTGCTGTATTTTCGAAACTTCGCGCGAATGGTTTTTCTTTTCCCTTTTTCAAATTCGTCCGTTTCCATCGTGACGTGATGGCCTTTATAATTTCCTTTTACGCCAAAAAGGTTGTTGGCCTGAGCAGCAAGCTCGCTGTTCCCCCAGTCAGATTCGAGAATGGCCTGAGCGATCGTGATGCTGGGGAGGACATGATATTTCTCATACAAAATTTGTGCATGTCCGGACAGGCTGTCAATAAATACTTGCTGTTCATCAATTTCTTCAGGTTCTTTGGATGTTTCAATCGGTTTTGATAAAGTTGTCGCTAATACAAACAGGGCTAGCGGAATCGATACAATGAAAAATAGTGAAATGAAGAGTCTACGTTTTTTCAGTTTTTTACGGGCCATGAAAACCTTCCTTCAAGTTAAAAGATTACGAATGTAAAAGAATCTACTTTTAGAATTTTACTTGCACTTCTAATATTTTTCAATTCTTTAGGGATAAAGTTGTGAAAGGATTGCAAACAAAAAACCTTTTCCCTCAAGGAAAAGGTTTTGATCATATATCAAAATTCTGTTTAAACTTTCTGAGTGCATTACGATATTCTGTATCATGTATCACTTTATGTGATTTGACAGCAGCCTTTGACAGTCCATGTGCTGAAACGGCCGGTTTCGCTTTATCATGCGGTTTATGAGCCAGCTTGTGCCCCATACCTGTGGCGTTCATACAGAATGATAAACAAACGAGCAGCACGCTCAGGACAAAAGAAATGAAAAAGAGATCATGATAAGCAGTCATCATAGAATCCTGCATCGAACCGCTTTGTCTGGCAGCATCTTTTTTCGTAAAGATGCCGATGAGGATTGGAACTCCCATATAGACAAACAATCTTAAAAACTGAACAGCTGTCATTCTCTTGACCAAATCAGGCAGCGGGCCGCCCATAGCAGCTCCCATCAGCCCAGCGGCAACTGTCAGCCCTGTTCCAGCCGCAAGCATAATAAACAGCACTGCGAATATAGAGAGTGACGATTGATCCTGCATATGCAGCCATTGAAAATTCACAAACACGAGAATGAGGCCGCCGATAATACCGAGCATCCCTGGCCCGACTCTATCATAAAACAGTGCGCTCAAAATGGCCGCGATCGCCACTCCGATTAAAAGAGTCAAGTTTAAAAGAATGAGATGCTCCTGAGAAATATCATACATTTGACGGAGTAAGCCTTGAAAAGCAGCAAGGCTGACAGCTACCGTTATCGTCCCTGCAGCTATGATAAATAAGCCGAGCACCGGTTTTGGCAGCAGCATCAGTTTAATAGAAATAAAGGGGTTCTTCACTTTATATTCCACAATCAATAGAACAAGGAGCAAACATAACGTAATCCCGAAACCCGTCCATACATAACCTGATGAAAGCCCCCATTTTTGCAGAAAAATGAAAGTAACCGCTGAGGCTGCGGCAAGGCAAACAGATAAAAGGATTCCCGCACCATCTAGCGGCTGTTCTTGTTCTGCCGCCCCATGATGCTCATCATGAAGAAAGAAATAGCTCACCGCGACACCGATCAGTGACAGTGCGCCAAAGATAAAAAACAGCCATCTCCAGTGGCCGTAGCTTGTTGCAATTGTTCCTAGGATCGTACCGATGATAACAGAGCCATAAAATCCCCCGATCAGCACCAGCAGTGCATAATTCCTGCGGTCAATCGGAAATGACAGAACAAGCATAGGGATCATAATCATCAGCATGACGCCTGTAGCCGCTCCCTGTAAAAAGCGCCCTGCCGCCATCCATGCAATATCGCTCGAAAATGCGAAGAGCAGTGAGCCAAGTATAAAAACAGGTAATGAAGCCAAATAGATCGGACGGGCACCGAATTTTTTCCTCAGCAGCGGTCCTGCCGGCACTAATAAAGCAAAGGCCATATTGCCGATCAATATTGGATTTACTGATGTAAAGTCACTTGTTCCAACCGTCTTCTGAACAAGGCCTTGAACTGACGACAACGCCGTGTTAGACATCAATCCCGGCCCGACCGCTAAAACGGCAAGCAAAGAAATCACCCAATAGTGTTTTGCTGTCTTCATGTTGTCATTCCTTCCTATATGAATACATACGAAACACATCTTTTTTTGAAAACAAAAGAAGCTAATAGATTTTGCATGCCATTAGCTTTCATTCTAATTCTCTCCCCATCAGGGGACATGATATTATTTTATGATAATATGTGAATAAATGAGCATATACTCAAACATTATTCCAAACCGATGGTGTTTTGTCAATGGCGCAAATTTCAAGCACAAAACACGAACAGCTTTGCCCGGAGCCATAGGGCTCGAACTCCACTTCGTGAGCTTCCATAACCGAGTCAATCAAAGTAAGCCATTTTAAAAGTGCATCGGAAAAATCTTTCGCCTTCTTCTTAGGTAACGGCGGCGCTTTTCCGTTCACTTTTTTATTAAAATTCGAATTAATAAACATGAATAAGTTGTTGGCCGCACATTTTTTTGTGTTCACTAGGCGTTTGCCGCCTCTAAATTGTATATAGGTAAATATCATGAATTAATCTGCGAAATACCTATGCTAGTCAATAAATGACCCGGGAGGCAAAAACGTATGGAACTGTATGAGTGTATCCAAAACATTTTTAGCGGCTTGAAAAATCCATCGGTTAAAGATTTGAAAACTTCTTTAAAACAAATTCCACACGCATCAACATTGAGTCAACCGTATATTAAGGAACCAGACCAGTACGCTTACGGCCGAAATGCAATCTTTAGAAACAACGAATTGGAAGTTATCGTTATTAACATTCCGCCACACAAGGAGACAGCAGTACATGATCATGGTCAATCCATTGGTTGCGCAATGGTGTTAGAAGGAAAACTTCTCAATTCTATTTATCGCTCAACCGGCGATCACGCAGAACTCTCCAATTCATACTTTGTCCACAAAGGAGAATGTCTTATTTCAACTAAAGGTTTAATTCACAAAATGTCCAATCCTGCTTCCGAACGAATGGTGTCTCTTCATGTTTACTCCCCCCCTTTGGAAGACATGACGGTCTTTGAGGAACAAAGTGGTGTATTGGAAAGTTCATGATTTACAGGTGAACTGCTCTACTTTGACTTAGGATCAACAGAAGGGGGCAGCGAATGATCCTTTTATTAAAAACAAAAAAACCCTTATAGAATAAGGGTTTAAAGGTATGGAGCCAAGGGGGCTCGAACCCCTGACCTCTACGCTGCCAGCGTAGCGCTCTCCCAGCTGAGCTATGGCCCCGTATGTAACGTCATGTTTATTATAGATGATTTTTTGTTGAAAAACAAGCTGTTTCCTCTTGAATGAACAGAAAAAATAAGGCTCCAAAAGAGCCTTATTTTTCGGTTTACATCATGATTAAAAGTAATATCACACCGAGGATGATTCGGTAGATGGCAAATGGGACGAGTTTGATTTTGTTGATCAGTTTTAAGAAGAAACGGACGACAAACAGTGCGACAACAAAGGCGCAGATAAAGCCGACGATGAAAAACGGCATCAGGTCCGAGCTTAAACTGTCCCAATGCTTCACAAGGCTTAAAAAGCTCGCTCCCATCATGATCGGCATCGCCATAATAAACGTAAAGTCGGCTGCCGCGCGGTGGTTTAATCCGAGAATAACGCCCCCGGAGATGGTTGAACCTGAACGCGAGAAACCCGGCCAAAGGGCAAGACATTGGAATAAGCCGACCCCTATTGCCTGCTTATATGAAATGCGGTCGAGAGTGTCTGTCGCTGTTTTCCGTTTATTTACCCAATCAGCAAAAAGCATCAGGACTGCCCCGGCGATTAAACCGATGGCAACAGTTTTAACGGAAAATAAATATTCATCAATGTAATCCTCAAACAAAAAGCCGAGGACAGCTGCAGGCACGAGCCCGACGGCAATTTGCGCAATGCTTAATTTATGTCCCTGCTCCTGGTCGCTTGTAATATTCTTTTTTAAGCCGAGCAAATTCAAAATCCGGTCTTTAAACACGATCGCTACCGCTAAAATGGAGCCTAGCTGAATAACCACTTTGAATGAGTTGGCAGCTTCTTCTGACATCAGATCGCTTGATTTAAGCCAGATATCGTCTACTATGATCATATGTCCTGTCGAAGAAACCGGCGCGTACTCTGTCAATCCTTCTACGATTCCTAAAATGGCAGCTACAAACAATTCCCATAGAGTCATGATTTTGATTCTCCCCATTAGACATTTATTTTTTTACATAACGGGAGCTTTCCATAAATGGAAAGCCCGTCTTACATAACTATAAACGAAAATCACACTTTATGACCCGACGTATTTTCTTTTTTTTCTTCATCGTATAAGTGTGACTGCATTTTAAACCAGTCAAATAAATGTGTTGTAATGACTTTGGCAACTGCATAACCCGGAATTGCCAGAATGATTCCAACAACGCCAAACAGCTTGCCGGCTGTTAATAGCAGAAAAATAATCGTAATCGGGTGGATGTGAAGGTTTTTCCCCATAATTTGCGGAGAGATCAATTTCCCTTCAATCAGCTGAACAATGGTCCATACGATGACCAGCTTAAGCAGCATGAGCGGCGATGTCACTATGGCGATGATAATCGCTGGCGTAATGGCAATCGTCGGTCCTAAATATGGAACGATGCTTGTACAAGCCGCAATGACGGCTAGCAATGAAGCATAATCCAGCCCGATAATCAAATAACCGATAAACAGCAAAAACCCGATACAGAAGCTGACAATGATCTGGCCTCTGATATAAGAGCTTAACCGATGATTCATTTCGCTTAAGACTGTATATGTCTGTTCTTTCAATCGAGTCGGCACAAACTTCAGTATATAGACCGGCAACTTTCTTCCGTCTTTTAATAAATAGAAAAGAATAAACGGAACCGTGACGATCGAAATGATGATCTCAGTCAGTGCGCCGATAAAATTCCCAACGCCGGTAAAGGTGCTGTTCACAATCGTCGCCGCCTGATCTGAAATCTTTGTTGCGAGATCAGATATATTGATGTTCATCGTTTGCTGGGCCTGGTTGACGAAATTGCTGCCGATAAGCTGTTTCGTCTGACTTTCTACGATATCCACATATCTCGGGATGTTGTCAATCAAGCTCATAATTTGTTCTTTTAAAAAGGGGATGATGGACACGATCGTGATCGTGATCAGCCCGATAATCAATAGATATAACAGCAAAATAGAATAGATTCTTCTTATTCTTCTTCTCTCAAGGAAATCGACGACTGGGTTTAACAGATAAAACACAATACCCGTTAAAATAATCGGCAGTGAAATCGTTTTGAGAAGAACAATAATCGGGGTGAAAATGAATGATGTTTTTGTAAAAACAAGAATATTTAAACCAATCAGCAGCAGCACAAGCAAAAATAAAACAAACTTATTGTCCAAGAAGAATCGCTTGAATCTGCCGCTCCATGTTTGCAACGTCTCCACTATCGTTCCTCCGTCATACTTAGTTTAATTAAATTGTACACTATCGTCCCTATAATGAAAAATAATAACCGCTAATTGTTGGAAAAACCTCCTTGCTTTAAAGATGTGATTTGATCTATCATGTGCTTTTCTCCTTTTTAAGCTATAATTTAGCTATATCATACAAAAGGAGCGATAAGAGTGATACGTTTTGCAATAGTAGGAACCAATTGGATTACAGACCGCTTTCTTGAGTCAGCAGCGGAGATAGAAGATTTTCAGCTGACAGCCGTTTATTCAAGATCGGCTGAACGAGCTGCCGAGTTTGCCGCTAAACACGGTGCTGAGCACACCTTCTCAGATCTTCAGGAAATGGCGGCAAGCGATTGCTTTGATGCCGTATACATAGCCAGTCCGAATGCCCTTCACAAGGAACAAGCCGTTCTCTTTATGGATCATGGCAAGCATGTGCTTTGTGAGAAGCCGTTTGCTTCGAATGCAAAAGAAACGGAAGAGATGATCTCAGCGGCTAAGGCAAACGGCGTTGTCCTCATGGAAGCGATGAAGACCACTTTCCTGCCGAATTTCAAAGAGCTGAAAAACCACTTACATAAAATCGGCACTGTCCGCAGATTTACCGCAAGCTACTGCCAGTACTCCTCACGGTATGACGCATTCAGAAACGGAACCGTCTTGAATGCGTTTCAGCCTGAGCTTTCCAACGGATCATTAATGGATATCGGTGTCTATTGTATTTATCCTGCAGTCGTGCTGTTTGGTGAGCCGCAGAATGTGAAGGCAAACGGATATGCTTTGTCTTCCGGAGTGGATGGAGAAGGAACCGTCATTCTGTCTTACGACGAGTTCGAAGCCGTTTTGATGCATTCTAAAATCTCTACTTCTTATGCCCCGGCGGAAATCCAGGGTGAAGACGGAACGATTGTGATCGATACGATTCACCGGCCTGAACGAGTGGAAATCCGCTATCGCGACGGCCGCCTCGAAAACATCTCGATTCCTGATCCTAAACCGGCGATGTTCTACGAAGCAGAAGAATTTGTCACGCTCATAAAAGAGAAAAAGCAGGAATCGGAAGAAAATACATTTGAACGGTCTTTGATCACCGCCAAAATCATGGAAGAAGCAAGAAAGCAAATGGGGATTGTGTACCCTGCCGATCAAGCCTAAAAAAATCCGCCCGCGTGCAAAGGCCGCGGCGGATTTTTTATTAGACAATCGGAGTAGATGCATTCCTTTTTAAAAGCACCTTTTGTTCATACTCTTTTATGTCATGGAGCCATGCCTCTTTTACCGGCACGCCCATTTGTTCACAGTAGGAATCCCAGATGGCCCCGAAAGGATATGTTTTGAACTCCTCCATCAGCGCCAGCCTTTCTGTAAAGCGGCCCTCTTCCTGCAATTGTTTTAAATAGCCGTTCGGGAGAAGTAAGGCATACAATATAGCTTTGACCATATTTCTCGTTCCGATGGTCCAGGCGGCAACACGGTTAATGCTGGCATCGAAAAAATCGAGGCCGATAGCGACCTTCTCAAGTGCCTGATTGCGTACAATTTCAAGCGCGATTTCTCTCAATTCATCATCTAAAACCACAACATGGTCGCTATCCCAGCGAACGGGACGGGACACGTGCAAGGCGAGTTTATCTGTGTAAAGCAGCATGGACGAGATCTTATTTGATACCGTTTCAGTCGGGTGGTAATGGCCTGTATCAAGTAAACAAAGCTTATGATTCGTCAAAGCATAAGCTAGATAAAACTCATGAGATCCGACAACATATGATTCGGAACCAAGCCCGAACAGCTTGCTCTCGACTGAATCAAGATTGTGTTGTTCACTGATCTCCTCTGCGAAGATCCGATCCAGTGATTCTTTTAATCTTTTACGCGGTGTCAGCCTGTCACTTGGGATATCCTTATAGCCGTCGGGAATCCAAATATTCGTCAAGCAAGGTGTGCCTAATTCTTTCCCGAAGTATTCCCCAATACGGCGGCACGCGATACAATGCCTGATCCAATATTCCCTGATGTTCGGATCGGGGTGTGAAAGGGTGAGTCCGTCTGCCGCTTTCTCATGCGAAAACAAGGTGGGATTAAAATCTAAACCAAGACCGAGATCTTTTGCCCATTTCACCCAGTTTTCAAAATGCTGCGGCTTCAATTCGTCCCGTTCAGTCGCTTCCCCGTTTGTTTCTGCATATATCGCATGCAGGTTCACGCGGTGCTTTCCAGGAATGAGAGAAAGAGCCTTCTCCAAATCTCTTCTTAATTCTTCAGGGGTTTGCGCTTTTCCGGGATAATTGCCGGTCACATCAATTCCGCCTGAAAGCTCACCCTTATTTACTTCAAAGCCTTCAATGTCGTCACCCTGCCAGCAGTGGATTGAAATGGACACTTGCTCTAATTGCCGAAGCGCCTCTTCAACATCGATTCCCCATTTTTCATACGCCTGTTTTGCACTGTCATAATTGGCTTTTATGGTCATGCGTCTCTCTCCCTTTTTCAGTTTTTTAATCCAAATAAAAAACTTCCTTAAGATCTATCGAAACAGGACTGAAATCCGGATTGGTTTTCATTAATGGCGACATCGATTTCCACCATCTCTGGCAAACTTCAGTGTCCGCCATCTTTCTCCACTTCTCCTCATCCTCTATTTCTAAATAAGCAAAAAGCCGGCCTGTTTCTTCGTCTAAAAAAATGGAATAATGGTGCGCTCCATGAGCTTTGAGTGCTTCTGCCATTTCAGGCCAAATGTCATCATGCCGCTGTTTGTATTCCTCGTACTTGTCTTGATGGACAAACATGATACTGGCTTTTCTTTTCACACCTAATCACCTCTTCACCTTTTAGATAGCGCTTTCAAAACAGTTTGCCGAAATGACTGAATGATCGTGCTTCTGTCAATGTCTTTAGGTGTAAACACTTTGATCGGAAAGGAATTTCTGACGGCTTGCCGGGCTTCTTTTATGTCTTTGACTTCTTTGGCAGCAATCATTTGCATTAGTATATTTCCGATGGCGGTTGCCTCTATGGGCCCTGCGTATACCGCTTTTCCGCTCATGTCTGCCGTTAATTGATTTAAGAAGTCATTCCGGGCTCCGCCGCCAATGATATGAAGCTGCTGAATCGAATTTCCTGTGATCGTTTCCAGCTCTTTGATGGCTATCGCATAGATGATGGCTAAATTGCTGTAGATGCAGCAGGCAAGTTCGCCTGCAGTGCGGGGAATCTTCTGGCGGGTTTCTCTGCAATAATGTTGTATTTCCTCCATCATGCTGTCTGGATTCAGGAAACGTTCATCATTTAAGTTTATAAACTGCAGGAATGGTTTTGTTTTTCGGGCTTCTTCTGCAAGCTGCTGGAAAGAGTAATCTGCTTGTAATTGTTGTCTTACTTCCTGTATCACCCACATGCCGATGATGTTTTTGAGAAAGCGAATGGTGTTGTTTGCGCCGCGTTCATTTGTATAGTTGTTTTTTAAAGCCAGATCAGTTAATATCGGCGTTTTGTTTTCAACCCCGATTAACGACCATGTTCCGCTGCTGATATACGCCCAGCTATCGTTTACACCTGGAGCCGCGATGACGGCCGAGGCAGTATCATGCGTTGCGACTGTTATCACCTTGCAAGCCGGCAGATCATAATCCGGGAACCAATCATTTCTCAGCATGCCGAGCTCACGCCCCGGCTCAGTCAGCGGCGCAAATTGATGTTCCTGAACAGACACGGCTTTAAGCAATTCAGGATCAAGCTTTCCAGTTGAGACGTTTAAAAGCTGTGTTGTGGATGCATTTGTAATTTCCGTTACGGCTTTTCCGGTTAAACAATAGCCTAAATAATCAGGAACCATTATAATTTTGTCTGTTGTTTTCAGCAGCTCACGGTCTTCTTCATACAATTGATAAATCGTGTTAAAAGGCTGAAATTGTATTCCTGTTTTTTGATAGATTGTGTCTTTTGACAGGGTGTGTTCCAGTTTATCTATTGTGTGTTCTGTTCTTTTATCCCGGTAGGACATCACTTCCTGCAAACGATTGCCTTTGTCGTCCAGTAAGACATAATCAATTGCCCATGTATCAATACCGACGGTGCAGCGTTCATACCCAAGCGCTTTCACCTTTTGCAGTCCTTGCAGGATTTGTTTTAGCAAATGATCGATATCCCAAAAACAATGTCCGTCTCTTTGAATGAAGCCGTTAGCGAATCTGTGAATCTCTTGTACTTCAAGCTTCCCTTCCTTCAGTTCACCTACCATGACTCTCCCGCTTGATGCGCCTATATCAATGGCAGTATATATCATTCTTTCACCCTCTCTTCGGAAGGGGAACAGCTGTCACGTTCACCTTTTTGTCTTCAAGAGCTTTTACCGATACCGGATCAAGTCCGGAATCAGTAATAAGGCGGCTGATATCTTGCAGCGAGGCGATATGTGAAAACTCGCGGTTCCCCCATTTGCTTGAATCGGCCATCAAAATGGTCTGATCAGACCTTTCGATCATCCGTTTTTTGAGCAGTGCCTGCCACTCGTTTGAGTCGCTCATCCCGTTGTTTAAGTCAAATCCTTTACATGACAGAAAGGTTTTGTTGACATGGTAGGTCTCAAGTGAACGCTCTGCTAACGGGCCGGCAAACGATAATGATTTTGCCAGCAAAATGCCGCCTGTTGAAATGACTGATATGTTTTCTTTATTGCTGAGTTCAATAGCTGCCTTCATTGAGTTTGTAATGACGATGAGCTCAATATCAGGGAGTATTTTCGCCATGTACCAGGCGGTGGTGCTTGCATCGAGAATGATTCGGTCTCCGCTCTTTACATATTTGACTGCTTCGTGAGCGATGGCTTTTTTTTCTATGACATTTGTGATTTCCCGTTCAGAAAAATGAACTTCTGATTCCTGCTGCTGAATACTGACCGCTCCTCCGTGGCTTCGGCTCAGTTTATGTTCTTTCTCAAGCTTCTCAAGATCGCGCCGAATGGTTTCTTCTGTGACAGAAAATATGTCACTTAATTCGGATACGCGGATGCTTGAACGCATATTCACTATTTCTACTATTTTTTGCTGCCGTTCTGCTACTAGCATCGGTAACGCCCTTCCTCATATCGTAATCCGTCTTGTTATTTTTATCATAGCATACTTCTAACGCGTGAAAGCAGCAGGGACGCCGCCGTCTACCGTGATCATGCAGCCCGTTGTTTTTTCGGCTTTAGAAGAAGCGAAAAATGCGATGGCTTCGGCAATATCCTGCGGGTAAATATCGACGAGCAACGCCGTGCGTTTCCGGTAATGTTCCTCAAGCTGATCTGGTTCAATCCCGTATGCTGCGGCCCGTTCCTCCCGCCAGTTTGATCCCCAGATAGCCGATCCTTGAAGAACCGCATCCGGCAAAACGGAGTTTACCCGAATGCCGTATTCTCCTCCTTCAGCTGCGATACACCTTGCCAAATGGGTTTCAAGCGCTTTTACAGAGCTGTAGGCAGATGCGTTTTTACCCGCATAAACTGAATTTTTCGATCCGACAAATACCATACTTCCGCCTCTGTTTTGCTGTTTCATTTGTTTAAACGCTTCACGAGCCACAAGAAAATAGCCTGTGCCTAATACGTTCATATTAAGATTCCATTCTTTTAGACTTGTTTCGTCAAATGGGCTTGATGTGGCCAGCCCGGCATTATTGACGACGATATCAATGCCGCCGTAAGCAAGCGCCGCTTGTTCAAAGGCTGACTGTACTTCTTCTTCCTTTGTCACATCCATTTTGACAGCCATTGCCCGTCCTTCTCCGTATGCATCGTTTATTTCCCCGGCAATTTTCTGTGCGCCTTCTATATTTAGATCAGCTGCGATCACGTGCCCTCCTTCAGCTGCAAAGCGGCGGCATGCTGCACTGCCGATTCCGCCGGCTCCTCCTGTTATCAACGCTACTTTACGGGAAAATTCTGCTTCCGGCGGGGCCAGCGTGAGCTTGTATAATTCTAGCGGCCAATATTCGACATGGTAGGATTCATTTTCATTTAAAGAAACAAAGTGCCCAAAAGCTGTTGACCCTTTCATAACAGCGATGGCCCTCCGATATAAAGCGCCGCTTACTTTAGACATGGCGTAACTTTTTCCCGTATTCACCATTCCGATGCCAGGAATCAATATTACCCGCGGGGCTGATTCAAAGATTTGGTCCCCCTCCTGCTGATTGCGTGTAAAGTAAGCCTGATATTCTGATGTAAAACGTTCGACTCCTGATTTGATCAGATCCGCCAGCTTATGCACATCTTGAGTTTTCGGATTCCACTCAATGTACAGCGGAACCCGCTTTGTGTGAACAAGATGATCCGGACATGCCGCACCGATTTGCGAAAGCGCTGGCGCTTGGACACTGTTGACAAATTCTAAGACGTCATCATGATCATCATAGGAAAGGATCATTTTCTTTTCTTCACTGACAGCTCCTCTGATCACAGGCATGATGGCTGCTAAGATTTGTTTTCTTTGATCCTCCGGCAGCGGCTGATATCTTTTGCCTCCGAATATCTCATGTTGGTTGATACGATCGTTAATATACTGCTCAGCTTCTTGAATGATGGATATCGTTTTTTCATAACATGTTTCAGACGTCTCGCCCCAAGTGACTAATCCGTGTTTCTCCATTAACACAAGCTCTGCGTTGGGATTGTTCGCTACGCCTTCAGCGATCATTTTAGATAAAGTAAATCCAGGGCGTACGTATGGCACCCATACAAACCGGTTTCCGTAAATGTCTTCAGCGATTTGTTTTCCATTATCAGCGCAGCAAATGCTGATAATCGCATCGGGGTGGGTATGGTCAACGTGATTGTATGGCAAAAAAGCGTGTAGCAGCGTTTCAATTGAAGGGCGGGGATGCTTGCTGTCAATCATACAATGAGACAAGTAGTCTACCATTTCTTCATCTGACATGTGGTCCCTTTCGATCAGCGGGCGGATGTCATTTAATCTCAAACCAGTAAAGTTATGCGCTCTCATTGTTGCCAGATCAGAACCGCTTCCTTTCACCCACATGACTTCTGTTTCACGGCCTCTGAAATCCTTTTCCGTTGTTTTCATAGACGTATTCCCGCCGCCCCAGTTGCAGACAGTGCGATCTGACCCGATCAGATTGGACCTGTACACCAATTCCTCTACCCCTTTTTGCAGCTGTGCAGCATGATCTGAATCCCATACATGTTTCACCATATTTGATATTCCTCCGTCCCCTTTTTATTTGTATCCGCTTTCATTATATATGATCTTTGTTTGATTTTGAATTCTTTTTGTTTATTTTTGTTTTAATAAAAAAAGAAAGCGGCAGGATATGCCGCTTTCTCTTTCCATTACGATTCAATTTTAAATTTCTTCGTGATGTCCTGAAGTTCTTCCGCCATGTTTGCCAACGTTTCAGCTGAAGAGCTGATTTCTTCCATAGACGCAAGCTGTTCTTCCGCCGAAGCTGCGATGTCTTGAATGCCTGCAGAGCTTTCTTTCGCCACTGCAGAAATGTCTTCAACCGCACTTGACACTTCTTGTGATCCGTCTGACAGCTGTTCCACCGTCGCGTTCAGGTTTTGCAATTCGCCGGAAATTTGAGTTGTCATCTCATAGATTTGTTTAAAGCTTTCCGCTGTTTGGTCAGTAATCTGCAAGCCTTCCTTCACTTCATGATTCACGGATTGGAACATCGCAAGTGAAGTGCTGATTTCTCTGACAATCTCTTGAATTAACCCTTCAATTTCCTTAGCTGAGTCTGCTGATTGTACGGCAAGTTTTCTAACCTCTTCCGCTACTACTGAGAAGCCTCTTCCGTATTCTCCCGCTCTTGCCGCCTCAATCGCAGCATTTAATGCAAGCAGGTTGGTTTGATCAGCAATACCGTTAATCACATTCAAGATGCTTGTGATGTCTTGCGATTTTGTTTCTAGACCTTTCACAACCGCTTCCGCTTTTTGAACGGATTGGTCGATTGTTTTCATTTGGCCGACTGTGTGTTCAACCAGTTTCTCTCCGCTGCCCGCTGCCTCAGAGGACTGGATCGATGATTTCGTAATCGTTGAAGAGGCTTGAGCCACTTTTGAAATCCCGTGGTTCATTTGAGAAAGATGGTTTGAGCTTGTTTCCAGTTTCTCGCTTTGCGCCTCATTGCCATCTGAGAACTGTTCGATGGCGAGTGTAATGTGTTCAGTTGCTTTGCTTGTTTGGGCTGCGCTTGCCGTCAGCTCTTCAGAAGATGATGCCACGTTTTCTACAGACGTTTGAATGACACCAATAACAGAACGCAATGATGCAGACATTTCGTTAAAGCTTTCGCCAAGCTGGCCGAACTCGTTTTTCGAGTGAATGTCAATGACTTCTGTGAGATCCCCGCTGCTGATTTTCGCGGATGTAGAAACCAGTTTTCTTAACGGCTTGGTGATGGCCCGGATAATAAAGAGAATGAGTATGCCGCCGATCGCAATTGACACGCATAGAATGATAACCGCTGTGTTCAGTACCGGACTTGAAGCATCTTGCAATTCACTGACAAAGTATGTGCCCGCGATTTTCCAGCCTGTCAGTTTATTAGTCGTGAAGGCCATTTTCTTTTCTTTGCCTTCGAAGATATATTCAAATGAGCCGTCTTCTTTGGAATATACTTGGTTTGTCCAGTTGCCTGATCCTGTTGTCCCAGGCTTAATCGTCGGATGGGCGATATATTTTTTGTTGCCTGTTGTAATAAATGCAAAGCCATTTTTGCCGATTTTGATTCTCTGTGAAGCAGTAAGCACTTCATCCAGATTTAAATCAAGTGCTATGACTCCTGAGCCGTCTTTTATTTGTTTTGAAATTGTGACAACCATATCCCCTGTTGCTTCATCAGTATACGGTTCTGAGAAAACAGCCTGTCCTTTTTTCGCAACGGCTTGTTTGTACCAGTCACGTCCTGTCGGATCGAAGCCTTTAGGGACACCGCTATCCGGATATTTGTAAAGCTTCTTACTTTCGGAAGCCGCATAGATTGCTCCTACATCGTCGTTTAGTCTCGTGTACTGCTTAAGTTTCTCTTTCAGTAAGGTTTTGTTTTTGCCTTGTAATATGTCTTTATCGATTGTCTCACTATAATAATCTATTGCTTTCACTTTATCTTCCAGTTTATTTTGCAGCGTACTGTTGAGCTCTTCAACATTTCCCTTCGCGCTGTTTATCAGCTCTCTGTCTAACGCGTTCCAAGCTGATTGATAACTGAAATATGCTAAAACCCCAACCGGCAAAATAAGCACTGCCAGAAATGCAGCGATAAGCGGTTTGCTGATCGATGGCTGTTTGATCCATTTTATGAATTTTCCCATTCTTGCTGACTCCTCCTTTAAGCTAAATCTAATATCGTCAAACTAGGATAAAAGGTTTAATAAAAAAACTAAAAAAAACACCCAAGCGTACAGGCTTGGGTGTTTGGGCTCATTATTCGATTTTAAATCGTTTGGTCATGTCGCGAAGCTCTTCCGCCATAGACGAAAGGGTTTCTGCTGACGAGCTGATTTCTTCCATGGAAGCAAGCTGCTCTTCGGCTGATGCCGCGATATCTTGGATATGAGCTGAACTTTCTTTTGAAATCGATGCAATGTGCTCGGATGCTCCCGAAACTTCCTCAGAGCTCGCAGAAAGCTGCTGAACCGTCGCACTCATATTTTGCAGTTCGCCGGCGATTTGGTTCGTCATTTCAGAAATGCGTTTAAAGCTCATTTCTGTTTTATCTGTGATATCAAGGCCTGTCTGCACCTCTTGATTGACAGACTGGAACATGCCGAGAGATGTATTGATTTCCTTCACAATTTCGATGATTAATCCTTCAATCTCTTTTGCTGAATCTGCTGATTGAACTGCCAGCTTTCTCACTTCTTCCGCTACAACGGAGAAGCCGCGGCCGTACTCGCCTGCGCGCGCCGCTTCAATCGCTGCGTTTAGGGCAAGCAGGTTTGTCTGATCTGCGATACCGTTAATTACACGCAAAATATTGGTGATATCTTTCGATTTCGTTTCCAATCCGCGTACGACTTGTTCTGCTTCTTTAACGGACCTGTCAATGACGTTCATTTGGCCGACGGTTTGATGAACAAGCTTGCCGCCTTCACTTGCAATTTCTGTCGATTGAACAGATGAATCTGTAATTACTTCAGAAGCTTGAGCCATATTCGTCAATCCGTCATTCATTTGATAAATGTGCTCTGCTGCGGTTTCAATGTTTTCGTTTTGTTTTTCATTGCCGTTAGAAAATTGTTCAATCGCCAATGTAATGTGCTCTGTTGCCTTGCTCGTTTGCGCGGCTGATGCGGTCAGCTCCTCAGAGGAAGCCGCAACATTGTCTACCGAATCCTGGATGGCGTGTATGAGAGAACGAAGTGACGACGCCATATTGTTGAAGCTTTTGCCGAGTTCGCCCAATTCATCTTTTGAACGGATATCAATGGTTTCCGTCAAGTCTCCCTCGCTGATCCGCTTAGAGGAACCGACGAGCTGTTTCAGCGGCGTTGTAATCGACCGAATGATCAATGTCATAACGATAATCCCTATGATAATAGCTGCTGCCAAGACAATTAAAGCAATGTGAAGGACAGGCTGGGCTGCCTCATGAATTTCATCTAAATACATGGTCCCGCCGATTTTCCATCCCGTTAACTTGTTTGTGTCAAAGGCCATTTTTTTCTTATCGCCGTCCATCGTGTATTGAAAATCGCCTTTATCCGCATTTAGCACCTTGTCGAGCCAGTCGCCCTTCAATTCAGTTCCTGAGGTTTCATTAGGATGGGCGACAACCTTTTTGTCCTTCGTCATGATAAATGCGTAGCCTTGTTTACCGATATTGACTTTTTTAGTTGTTTTCAGCAGATTTTCAATCGTCATGTTGATTGCGATAACGCCTGAACCATCTTTTGTCTGTTGGGCGATTGTCACAACCATTGTATTTGTAGAAGCGGTTTTATAAGGGTCAGTCACAACAACTTTTCCTTTATTCGCAACCGCTTTTTTGTACCAGTCGCGTTCAACCGGATTATAGCCGCTCGGCATCGGAAGATCCGGGTAACGGGTGAAGCGCCCGTTTTTGTCACTTGTATAAATGGATTCTACATCTTTATTAATGCTGATATATTGTGAGAATTTCTCTTTAATGCTTGCATTGCTTTTTGCTTTATATCTCTCTTTTGTCAGCCATTCGCTGAAGTAAGCGGCGCTGTTTTCTTTTTCACCGATGCTGGTGTTAATAATTTCGTTTAATTGCTGTACATTTTCCAATGCGCTCCCCATCATCTGTCTGTCGAGTGAGCTGCTTGCCGATTGATAAGCAATGGCTGCCAATATGACAACCGGTATGATGAGGATCGACAGAAAGGAAACGAGAAGTTTCCGTGTAATTGATCTTTGTTTTATGAGTTGGAGTATTTTTTTCATCATTCATTTCTCCTTTTTTATGCTACCCTTCATATCGGCAGGAAATGGGTAAATATATACAGTAAAAAAGAAGAAATTTAACAAAAGTAACTAATTCCCCATAAATAGATAGTTATTTAGTCCTATTATCTATCCACCTTAAATCGTTTTGTCAGATCACGGAGCTCTTCAGACATTCTTTCAAGCGTATGTGCAGATGAACTGATCTCCTCCATGGATGCCAGCTGTTCCTCAGCAGAAGCGGCGATATCTTGGATGCCGTCCGAGCTTTCTTTAGAAATGGCCGTGATATCATTTGAAGCAGCGGAAATTTCTTGAGCTCCCGCTGACAGTTCCTCAACCGTCGCATTCATGTTTTGCAGTTCGGAAGCAATTTGATTGGTCATGTGCGATATATGTTTGAAGCTTTGTTTTGTTTCATCCGTCATGACAAGCCCTGTTTCAACTTCTTTGTTTACGGACCTTCTTTCAATCATTCACAAATTATATCAGCGGACCTTCCTTTATATTACATTGAAAATGAAAGTGAAAATGAAAAATAGTTCTAAAATCACCGAATGCACTAGGTCTTTGTTATGAATTCCTTATAAAAAAACAGCGCCTTGATAAGCGCTGTTTTTCTGCTTTTATTCAATTTTAAATTGCTTTGTCAGATCACGAAGCTCTTCTGCCATCTGTGCAAGGGTGGTCGCTGATGAACTGATTTCTTCCATTGAGGCAAGCTGCTCCTCGGCTGAGGCAGCAATGTCTTGAATGCTTGCCGAGCTTTCTTTCGACACATCGGCAATGCCGCTGACTGCTGCTGAAACATGCTGTGAACGGTCTGACAGCTGTTCGACTGTTGAATTCATCGTTTGCAATTTGCCTGCGATTTCGTTTGTCATGCTGAAAATGCTCTGGAAGCTTTCTTTTGTATTGTCTGTGACAACAAGTCCAGACTGTACTTCCTGATTCACTGCTTTAAACATATGAAGAGAGGTTTCGATTTCTGCTACGATTTCTTGGATCAGCTTTTCGATTTCTTTTGCTGAATCAGCAGATTGAACAGCCAGTTTGCGCACTTCCTCCGCTACGACAGAGAAGCCGCGGCCTGATTCTCCGGCACGCGCCGCTTCAATGGCTGCGTTTAATGCCAGCAGATTTGTTTGGTCAGCGATGCCGTTAATGACTCTCAAAATGCTTGTGATGTCTTTTGATTTTCCTTCTAAGCCTTTGACTACAGCTTCAGCCTGCTGAACTGATTGATTAATTGAGTTCATCTGTCCGACTGTCTGCTGGACAAACTTTTCACCCGTTCCGGCGATTTCTGTTGATTGGATAGACGCCTTTGTAATATCTGATGATGTTTGTGAGACTTGCTGGAGCCCTTCATTCATTAAATTCAGCTGTTGAGAGCTGGAATCAACCTTTTCGCTTTGCTCCTCGTTTCCGTTTGAGAACTGCTCAATCGCCATCGTGATATGCTCGGTGGCTTTACTTGTCTGTCCGGCAGATGCGGTAAGCTGTTCGGACGATGCGGCCACATTGTTCACCGAGTCCTGGATAGTGCCGATCAGTGAGCGCAGAGATTGTGCCATTCCATTGAAGCTTTCCCCTAGCTCTCCAAGCTCATCCTTCGAACGGATTTCGATCGTTTCTGTCAGATCTCCGCTGCTGATTGTTTTCGATGATTGAACGAGACGTTTTAACGGTTTTGTAATCGAACGAACGATAAACAGAATTAAAAGCCCGCCTGCCGCGATGGAGGCGATCAGCACGATCATGCCTGTTATCAAAACAGACTTTGAGGCATCCTTGATTTCACTCATATACATTGTGCCGGCAATTTTCCACCCAGTCAGTTCATTTGTTGTATAGGTCATTTTTTTATCTTCGTTACCCAGAGTGTACTGGAGGTCACCGCTGTCATTGGCATACATTTTGGCAACCCATTCTCCTGACAGCTTTTCTCCAGCCTTATGGTCCTGGTGGGCAACATAGGTTTTGTTTTTCGTTGCAATGAAAACATAGCCTTCTTTTCCGACCTTGATTTGTTTCATCTGTTCTAACAATTTATCAATGGTAATATCCATGGCGACAACGCCAGATCCATCCTTCAGCTGCTGGGCAATAGTAATGACCATGCTTCCGTCATTCGCTGCCACGTAAGGATCTGTCACTACAATTTCACCGCCGGCCTTCATCGCATCTTGATACCAAGGGCGCTGTCTCGGATCGTATCCATCCGGCAATTGTTCTTTCGGTGCTTGTACATAATTGCCGTTTTCTGCGCCTCCATAAATTCTGGCTACTCCTTGATTAATCGAGACATATTGTGAAAACTTAGCCTTGAGCTCTTCTTGATTAGACTTTCCTTTGAACGCGGAGTTTTTAAGAGATTCACTGAAAAAGGTAACTGCTTTCGCTTTTGCTCCCAGATCATTTGTAACGGTTGTATTAAATGTATCTACACTGTTTTTCGCATTTCCCATAATTTCCTGATCCAGCTTTCCGCTGGCGCTTCGGTAAGAACTAAATTCCAATATAAGAATAGGGATAATGAGAATTGCAATAAATGAGACGATTAATTTCCTTGAAATAGACGGTTTCTTCAGCCAGTTGATAAAAGTCTTCATGTCCAGTTTCTCCTTCGAGTTTGATACAGTATATATCGGCTGCTTAAAAAAGTTTTAAAATAAAAAATGGAAGAAGTTCTTTTTCGGCTGCCTTCTGTTTTTTTAAACTTTCATTGCCCAAGCCCTTTGCATATCTTATAAAAAACAAGGGGGGCTAAAGATGATTATTGTATCCGGACAATTGCTCCGTCCCCAAGATATTGAAAACTGGAAGATTGATAAGAATTTGAATCCGCTGTTAAAAGAGATGATTGAGACGCCCGTTCAGTTTGATTATCATTCAATTGCTGAACTGATGTTTGAGCTGAACCTGCGGATGAATATCGTTGCAGCAGCAAAAACGCTGCACAAAAGCGGAGCGAAGTTTGCCACTTTTTTGAAAACATATGGGAATACAAAGTATTGGAGGGTTTCACCGGAAGGCGCGTTGGAACTGAAATATAGAATGCCGCCTTCAAAAGCCATTCGGGATATTGCAGAAAATGGCCCGTTTTATGCGTTTGAATGTGCGACCGCAATTGTTGTTATTTATTATCTGGCCTTGATTGATACAATCGGGGAAAAAAAATTTGATGCCAACTTTGACAGAATTATTTTATATGACTGGCATTATGAGAAATTGCCGATATATACGGAAACAGGACATCACTTTTTCCTCGGAGATTGTTTGTATTTTAAGAATCCTGAATTCGATCCGCAAAAAGCGCAGTGGAGAGGCGAAAATGTGATTTTACTGGGAGAAGATAAATATTTTGCACATGGCCTTGGAATCTTAAGCGGACAGCAAATTATCGATAAGCTGAATTCTTTTAGAAGAAAGGGAGCCGTACAACCAGCCTACCTTATGTCTCAGGCGACCAGATTGGATGTTCCGTCTCTTTACCGCATCGTCCGCTAAAAGCCCCATCGCCTATTTCCGGGACGATGGGGTTTCAAATGCTTTTCGTTTTCGATAAAAAGGGGCTGTGCCAAAATACTGGTTCGCAGCCCATTCCATTTTTTCGAGGTCATTTCTTGTCACGATTGGATCTAAGCTGCTCCATTTAATAAAACGGACAAAATAGTACCCTTTGATAGGAGCCATTGTAACTTTTGAATGAGGCCAGCCTTCAAATACAAACTCAATTTTCCCTCTTTTTTTATAAGAATATTGAAGAATGTTCATCATCTGTCACCTCTGTTTATCAAGTTACGTTCGGCAAAGCTCGGCTAACAGCGTTTTCACATCAGCGGGCCCGTTAAGCATTCCGACAGATTGCCCGGCCCACAGAGACATGTACCCGGAATCTTTTTCACTGGCTGCGTGCTTTCTCATCGGCTTTGTTAACGTGTTTTGCAATGGATAAGGAAGCGCGTTTGCCTCCTCAGTTTGCTGCTCTTTCATCCATTGATTGACTATACCCCTTGCAGGCTTACCTGAAAACAATGAGGTGAGTCGCGTGTCTGTCCCCCGCGCTTTTTTTAATTCGCGGCTGTACGTTTCAGATACTTCGCATTCCTCACACATGAGAAACGGCGTCCCAACCTGTACGCCTTGGGCTCCGAGACAATGAGCGGCTTGGACGCCGCGCCGGTCGGCAATTCCGCCTGCAGCGATTACTGGAACGGAAACGGCGTCTGCCGCCTGGGGAATCAGCGACATGAGGCCCAGAGCGGATTCCCCGCTGACAGGCAGAAAGGAACCGCGGTGGCCTCCTGCTTCGCTTCCTTGCAGTACGATGATGTCCATTCCGCGTTCTTCAAGCAGGACAGCTTCCTGCGGAGTCGTAGCTGTCCCGATGAGAGAGCAGCCATTTTTCTTTAACGCTTGAATGCTTTCGTCCGGCGGAATGCCAAACGTAAATGAACAGGCTTTTACATTGTGTTTGAGAATGATGTTTATTTTATCATGGAAGTCCTTCCATTCTTCTTCCTCTGAAGAGAATGGAGAAGCCTGTTCGGCAAACGGAATTCTGTTTTTCCAAGTTTTAATCATGTCCTCATCCGGTTCTTTTCTGCTTTCCGGAACAAACACATTCACCTGAAATACTCGATCAGTCAGCTGCTGCATTTCAATGATTTGCTTTTCGAGCATGTCGGGACTGAGATATCCTGACGCCAAGCTGCCGAGCGCGCCTTCATTCGACACAGCGGCTGCCAGTCCGGGCGTGACAAGCCCGCCGGCCATTGGCGCTTGGATGACAGGTTTTGTCAGCGATAATGCTTTCATCCATTCTGTCATGAAAACCCTCCTGTTACCCTATGATTTTGATATAACATGTCCGTGTACGCGGCCCGTCAAATTCGCAGAAATAAATGCCCTGCCACGTTCCAAGAATGAGTCGGCCGTTGTCAATAATGACATGCTGTGAAGCTCCGACCGTACTCGACTTCATGTGTGCAGCTGTATTGCCCTCCATATGGCGATCCAGCTCGTGTTCCCATGGATAGACCTCATCAAACCTTCTGAGCATATCTTTTTTGACATCGGGATCGGCATTTTCATTAATTGTAATGCCGGCAGTCGTATGAGGACAATAAATCAGCGCCGCGCCGCTCGTTACACCTGTTTCTTGAAGAAACGCCTCCACCTCGCGGGTGATCTCAATCATTTCATCTCGTTTGGCCGTTTTGATTTGCAATGTTTTCAGCATTTGTTTCTCCTTTCATTTGTCCGCTCTATTTGCTAATTCGTTCTGTGTTCTTTTTTTCCTGTTAAACCACTCACATAAACTTGACAAAAACAAAAAACTCCAGTCTCTGGCTGGAGTTTAGCGCCATACATATATTCTTGCTTCATACGGCTTTAACAGTACTGATGTTATGTGCTTGTGCGGCTCTGTTTCCACATTTGACAATATGAGTGCGTCTGATGACAATGGCAATCCGGGGCGCTTGAAAAAAGCCGGCGTTCCTGTCAGATTGGCTGCAATCAGTGCAGTATGGCTCTCGTTTTTCCGAAGATATGCAAAGATTTGCTGATCTTCCGGTAAAATGAGCTCGTATGTTCCATTGATAAAAACATCGTATGTTTGACGCAGTTTGATCAAGCTTTTGTAAAAGTGGTATACGGATGATTTGTCGTTTTTTTGCGTCTCGGCATTCAGCCATTTGTAATTCTCATTGATTCCGATCCACGGTTTTGCATCAGAAAATCCGGCGTATGGATCAGCAGTCCATTGCATCGGCGTTCGTGAATTGTCCCTTCCCTTTTTCCAGACAATTTTCATCACGTCCTCGTGTGAAGCGCCTTTCGCTGTCTCTATATCATACAGGCGTTTCATGGCGACATCATCATAGTCCTCAATAGATGGAAATGCCACGTTTGTCATGCCTAGTTCCTGCCCCTGATAAATAAACGGTGTGCCTTTCATGAGAAAATAGACAGAAGCAAGCGCTTTTGCACTTTCTTTCAGGTACACTCCGTCGTCTCCCCACACAGAAACTGAACGGGGCTGGTCATGATTTTCCATAAACAGAGCATTCCAGCCGATCCCTTCAAGACTGTCCTGCCACTCTGTTAGAATTCGTTTGAAGGAAGCGATATCAATGCTTTCATTGATCTCTACATCCCACAGGCCGAGATGCTCAAATTGAAAAATCATGCTGAAGATGCCGTTTTTTTCACCAGCCCATTCAGCCGCTTCCTTTGCAGCGACACCGTTTGCCTCTCCGACTGTCATAATCGGATAGCGGGAAAATGTGTTTTCCTTTAGCTCTGTTAGCAAATCCATAATGCCGTCAGCATTCATATGATAAGGAAAGGAAGGAACGCAGTCCAGCCCTTTGGGATTCGGCATATCTGGAAGCCCCTCTTTTTTCTTAATATGCGTAATGGCATCCACCCGAAATCCGTCAATTCCTTTTTCAAGCCACCAATTGATCATGTCGTAAACGGCATTTCTCACTTTTTCATTTTCCCAATTCAAATCAGGCTGTTTTTTATCAAAAAGGTGAAGATAATACTGGCTTGTCTTTTGATCATACTGCCATGCCGGCCCGCCGAAAATACTTTCCCAATTGTTTGGCGCTTTTCCGTTTTTGCCGTCCTTCCAAATATACCAGTCGCGCTTTTCCGAGTGTATGGATGAACGGGATTCAATGAACCACGGGTGTTCGTCGCTTGTATGGTTCACGACAAGATCCATAATCAGCTTCATGCCCAGCTCATGAATGTCACCAAGCAGCTGGTCGAAATCAGCCATGGTGCCGAAATCGCTTAATATGTTTTTGTAATCCCTGATATCATAGCCGTTATCCGCATTGGGCGAATCGTACAAAGGGCAAATCCAGATGACGTCAGCGCCTAGCTCTTTTATGTAGTGAAGCTTGGATCTGATTCCTTGAATATCCCCGATCCCGTCGCCATTTGAATCTTTAAAACTGCGGGGGTAAATTTGGTAGACAACCGCTTCCTTCCACCAAGCCTTTTTCATACAGCCACTCCCTCCTAAGTGTCCCGGTCTATATATCTTATGTAGAAAAAAGGCTTTACAGCATTGCTTTTTCAGAAAACCGCCGATGTCATAAAAAAACAGCCGCTCAATCTTCGGCTGCTTTTTATAAAAAGTCAGTTTTTTTAATTTCTATAAAACGGATGTGATGATCTTCGGCGTCGAGGATTTTAAACTCACAACCCTCCGCGTGTATCACATCTCCTGCTTTCAGCTCCATTTTTTGCGTCAGAAGCCAGCCTGCAATCGTATCAATTTCTTCATTTTCAATGGCAATGTCGAGCAGATCGTTTACTTCGTCTATTAGCGCTTTTCCATCCATTACATAATGATGCTCGCCTTTTTTCAAAATGTGCGGCGTTTCATCCTGATCATATTCATCGCGAATTTCCCCGACGATTTCCTCGATAATATCCTCGACAGTGACAAGACCCGCCGTTCCCCCGTATTCATCTACGAGAATCGCCATGTGAATCCGCTCCTTCTGCATGCGGATCAAAAGCTGCTGAACAGGGATGCTTTCAATGACTCTGATGACGGGCCTCATAATCTGCTTCAGCTTGATCGGCTGTCCGAGAAAATAAGCTTTAAACATATCTTTGCTGTTGATGATCCCTAAAATATGATCCTTGTCTTCTTTAATGACAGGGTAACGTGTATACCGTTCATTAATGATGTGATGGATCGCTTCTTCAAGCGACTGCTCCAGAGAGATAACCGCAATTTCTGTCCGCGGAATCATAATCTCTCTCGCTACCCGGTTGTCGAATTCAAAAATCTTATTCACATAGCGGAATTCAGACTGATTGATTTCTCCCTTTTCATAGCTTTCTGAAAGGATCAGCCTCAGTTCCTCCTCGCTGATGACAACCTCATGCTCCTTCACTGAATGAAAGCCAAACAATTTCACAAGAAAACTTGCAGAGCCGTTCAACGCTTTAATAAATGGATACGTGATTTTATAAAACCAGATTAGCGGCTTTGCAATCCATAAACTGACAGCTTCAGCCTTTTGAATGGAAACCGTTTTCGGGGCAAGCTCACCCATCACCACATGCAAAAAAGTGACGATGATAAATGCAACGATAAATGTGACAATGTGGTTAAACGGTTCCGGCATGCCTGTCATTGTAAATAAGGGATGAAGAATGCGTTCAAATGTCGGTTCACCAAGCCATCCAAGTCCGAGGGCAGTAATCGTAATCCCGAGCTGGCAGGCTGATAAATACTCGTCTAGGTTAGAGATGATTTTATGTGCGGCAAGCGCCCGGCTGTCACCGCTTTCGATGAGCTGATTAATTTTTGAACCTCTGATTTTGACGATCGCAAATTCCGCTGCAACGAAAAGAGCCGTAATGCCAATCAAAACAAAAATGGCGATCAGTTGTAAAATAAGCAAAAAAAGCCCTTACCATAAATGGTAAGGGGCCACCTCCTTAACGTTAATTCTCATTACGACCGTTTAAGAAGATCATCACAAAGCGAAGAAGCTCAAACAGGGAAACCAGGGCGGCGGCCACATACGTTAAGGCGGCGGCGCTCAGCACTTTATTTACCCCATTCTCTTCATTGTTCCGGATGAATCCTTCTGACACAATAATTTGCTTCGCGCGTGAACTTGCATTGAATTCGACAGGCAATGTAATCAGCTGGAAAAAGACAGCGGCTGAAAACAAAATGATGCCAAGCCCGATCAGATTTAGGCTGCCGAGAAGCATGCCTCCTAAGAAAAGCAAAGGAGCTACACCGGATGCAAAATTCACGACTGGGAAGATTTTATGTCTCAGCACAAGCGCACCATATGACTCCTGATGCTGCAAGGCATGTCCGACTTCATGGGAAGCTACGGATATGGCGGAAATTGAGCGGCCGTAATAGACCGGCTCAGATAAACGCACCACCCGTCTTGTCGGGTCGTAATGGTCTGTTAAAGTGCCTCTTACCGGTTCGACCGGCACGTCGTAAAGACCGTTTATATCTAAAATCCGTCTTGCCGTTTCTGCCCCTGTACGTCCGCTTGAGGCTTCCACTTTTGAATATTTTTCAAAGTTGCTCTTTACTTTAAATTGTGCCCAAAACGACAATCCCAATGCGGCTATTGTTAAAAATATAAACAGCATTTTTCATCATCCTTTTTCCATGATCATTTCTCTATTACGATTATTTTAATGAGTTTTCTTTTCCGTGTACAGAAATGCGCTTCTTCCTCCGGCTCGGAGCACACAATCCGATCAGCAGAAAGAACAGACCTGCTGAAAACAAATAAAAGGAAAAGCTGCCGACCAGCTCTTTCAGAAAATGAAGCCAGGAGAAGCTGCCGGAAAAGTGATTATATGAATTCAAATCGAAAATAAATAAAATCACCGCGGATGCCGCCAGCTGCGTACCGATCAAAACCACGATCGTTCTTTGCAAGATCGTCATCTTTTTCATCCTTTTTGTTTTAGTTTATGGAGAAATCCATTTTTATATGTTTTGTTCATTTTTTGAAAAACATCATCGGAAGTGGGACATACTGTTAGAAAAAAGCACGGGTGTGATAGAAGCCATGAAAGTGACGAGTGAGGAAAAGGAACAGCTGAGCACAGCAATCGACCGAATGAATGAAGGGCTGGATGCATTTATCCAGCTTTATAATGAATCGGAAATCGATGAGCCGCTTATTCAGCTTGAAGATGATACAGCCGATTTAATGAAGCAGGCACGAGATATGTACGGCCAGGAAAAGCTAAACGAGAAATTAAATACCATTATTAAACAGATTTTATCCATCTCATTATCTGAAGAAGGAGAAAAAGAATGAAATCAAATCGGATATTTATTTCATGGCTCAGGTGGCCGTTATTTATCCGAATCGGGGTTATTATTTTATTTCTGATTCTTTTATTCGGCCAAATCATTTATGTACTTGAGCCGAAGCAGTTCACTTCGGTATTTGAAGGCATTTGGTGGGCTGTCGTTACCGTTTCGACAGTCGGCTATGGAGACTATGTGCCGCACACGCCGCTTGGACAGGCAGCCGGAATACTGCTGATTTTGAGCGGAGCAAGCTTTGTCACCGCATATTTCGCCACGTTATCTGCAGCCGCAATCAGCAGACAGCACCGCTACATCGAAGGAAAAGTCGCTTACAAAGGGCGGGGCCACATCATTATGATCGGGTGGAATGAAAAATCAAACCGGCTGCTGAAGGAGCTGCAGCTTACGGCCCCTTCCAAGACGGTTGTGCTGATCGATGAATCTTTAAAAGAAGGCCCGCTTATCGAAAACGTTCATTTCATACGCGGGCACGCTGCCGATGATGAGACACTGAAAAGGGCCAATGTTGCTGAAGCGGAGTCAGTGATGGTGACAGCTGATCAGTATAAAAGTGAAGCTGAAGCAGATATGCTGTCAGTGCTGATTCTTTTATCTGTTAAAGGGCTTAACCCCCTTGCATACTGTATCGTCGAGATTTTGACTGACCGGTTTGTCACCAATGCGGAGCGGGCAGGCGCTAATCAAATCATCGGAACTTCAGAATTTATCAGCCGGGCAATGCTGCAGCATTATCAAGTCAAATTACGGCCGTCTAAGCAGAACGGAATTAAGCTGACACTTGATCAACATGTGAAGCTTCTTTCTGTTCCTGACGATCTAAAGGGAGCTGCTTACAAAACGTGCGTCCTCCATTTCCTTGATCACAACACGACAATTATCGGCATACAAAAAGAGGAAGGGCCGATGATTTCCCCTCCTCTTACATATAAAGTGCTCGAAACAGACCAATTTCTTGCGATCTAATGCAGCAGAACATCCTCCAATTCTTTCACAAGGGAAGCGCCGATATCCAAATACGCCGGATCAATTTCCGCGTCGCGCCTTTCCGGCTCGGAAAATTGATTAAACAGTGATTGGAATGGCCCTCCCTCGGCATAATCGTCAAGATCCGCCTGAAACACCTGCCTCAGCATAAATGGCGTTCCGATCCGAACAGCCGCCCCGCGTTCATCGAGACTGCCCTGTACCGCATTGACGGGAATCCTTAAAAACAAATAGCCGTCTCTATCATCAATTTTATAATCAAAGTAGCCGTGATCGTATTCCCAGCCGCCGTTTATCACATAACCGAGCGGCTTCATTACTTGTTCCAGTTCTTGAAGCAGAAAAGACTGCCCATCTATCGCGGAAGGTATTGGTATCATCAAAATGCCCCTTTTTCACTTATCCTGTCCCGCCGAACAAGACTTCATTCAGAGGCGGACTACATGGAAATCGTTGTTTCTTTCGTGCGGCCAACAAAAAAGAAAGCGCATTCAATTAAAAAGTAAACAGCCATTGCCGCTGCAAGCCCTGCAGCAGATTCCCATGAAACATAAACAACTGCGGCATAGAGTCCTAATTTAGTGAAAAGAGTATGAGATCGTTTTAAATGCATCATCCGGTGTACCGCATCGGTAAAAAGCGCAAGCGGCAAACCAATGAGAAGAAAGGCGTGGATGAAAAAGTGTGATAGCGTGCCGCCGAAGCTTGAAGAAAACGCTGTATACACGGCATCAAAGGAGATTAGAATGCTTAGAACAGCTGCAGAAAAAACGGCAATGATGAGATGTTTAACCATTTGTTTCATGAACATCAGCACCTTTCTGATTTTATAAAAAGCCGACCGGCAAATGCCAGTCAGCTTTCTCACATTAATCTTCCAGACGTTTTTCAAGCTCTGCTTTTTTCTCTTCAAAGCCAGGTTTGCCGAGCAACGCAAACATATTGACTTTATACGCCTCTACTCCAGGCTGGTCAAATGGATTGACGCCAAGGAGATAACCGCTCATCGCGCAGGCTTTTTCGAAGAAATATACAAGGTATCCAAAAGTATATGCATTCAGCTCAGGAATGTTGACGATTAAGTTCGGAACATTTCCGTCTGTATGGGCAAGCATCGTGCCTTGGAACGCTTTCTTGTTAACGAAATCAATCGTTTTTCCGGCTAAATAGTTTAAGCCGTCAAGATCGTTATCCGCTTCTTCGATTGTCAGTTCATGTTTAGGTTTCTCTACGTTCAGCACCGTTTCGAATAAATCTCTGCGGCCTTCTTGTACATACTGGCCTAATGAATGAAGGTCTGTTGAATAGTTAGCTGAAGAAGGATAAATGCCCTTCTCATCTTTCCCTTCACTTTCTCCGAACAGCTGCTTCCACCATTCCGCAAAGTATTGAAGCGCCGGTTCGTAGTTGATGAGCATTTCGATTGTTTTGCCTTTATTATAAAGCACATTGCGAACAACCGCATATTGGTATGCAGGGTTTTCTTCCAATTCAGAAGTCGCAAAATCTTTGCTCGCATCCAGTGCGCCTTTCATCATGTCGTCAATGTTGACGCCGCTGACAGCAATCGGCAAGAGGCCTACAGCTGTTAATACAGAATAACGGCCGCCGACGTCATCAGGAATGACAAATGATTCAAAGCCTTCTTCGTTAGAAAGCGTTTTTAATGCGCCGCGCTCTTTATCAGTTGTCGCGTAAATCCGGGCTTTCGCTTCTTCTTTGCCGTATTTCTCCTCAAGAAGCTTACGGAAAATACGGAAAGCGATTGCAGGTTCAGTCGTTGTGCCTGATTTAGAAATCACATTAATAGAGAAGTCAACATCTTCAAGAAGATCCATGACATCTCTCATATAAGATGAACTGATGTTGTTTCCGATGAAAATAACTTGCGGATTGCCGCGTTTTGCCTTTGGCAATGTATTATAAAACGCGTGATTAAGCGCTTCGATCGCAGCCCGCGCGCCGAGATAAGAACCGCCGATGCCGACAACAAGCAATACATCAGAGTCAGATTTGATTTTTTCGGCGCTTTTTTTGATGCGCGCGAATTCTTCTTTATCATAATGTTCAGGGAGGTCCACCCAGCCTAGAAAATCGCTGCCAGCGCCTGTTTTTTCATGAATATTATGGTGTGCTGTTTTTACAAAGTCCCGTAGGTATGTAAGTTCATGTTCGTTGAAGAAAGTCAACGCTTTTGAGTAGTCAAAGCGTACATGCGTCATTGCTTGTCCCTCCATAACGGTATAATGTTTTCATCTTTCACTTTATATGAACTTATCTGTGAAATCAAGTCAAGAAGAAAGGGCGGAATGAATGGATTCCGCCCTTTGGATTATAGAGACGCGCGAAGGATGGCAAGTACGTCATCTTTGTTCAGTTTTTGGAAGTTGCCGAAGCCGCCGTGTTCCATTTCTTTGGCTGCGATATCAGCAATCAGCTCAAGCTTATCTTCTCCGATATTGTAATCGGCAAGTCGGGAAGGCGCGCCGAGGCTTGTCCAGAATGCAGACAGCTTGTCGATTCCTTCAAGTGCGATTTCTTTATCTGTTTTGCCTTCAGTATCAATGTCAAACATGTTGAGCATGAGGTTTTTGAAGCGGCCGACATTTGTATCAAGCGTGTATCTCATCCAGTTCGGGAACAGAATCGCCAGTCCGCCGGCATGCGGAATATCATACACAGCTGAAACAGCGTGTTCCATTGTATGAGAAGCCCAGTCGCCGAAGTAGCCCATTTGGAGCGTGCCGTTTAAAGCGATAGTGCCTGCATACAGGATTGTTTCACGAAGCTCGTAATTTTCCAGATCTTCAAGAAGCTTAGGCGCTGTTTCGATGACCGTCTGCAGAACCGCAAAGCACATTCTGTCTTGAAGCGGCGTGTTTTCGACATTATGGAAGTATTGCTCAAATACGTGGCTCATCATGTCAACCATGCCGTATACTGTTTGATTTTCTGGGACAGTGAACGTATTTACAGGATCTAAAATGGAGAAACGCGGATGAGTCACATTGCTGCCCCATACATATTTCTCGTTTGTTTCCCAGTTTGTAATCACGGAATCAGGGTTCATTTCAGAGCCTGTCGCAGCAAGGGTTAAAACAGTGCCGAACGGGAGCGCATCCTCTGCTGTTACTTTTTTGCTGAAAATATCCCAAGCGTCGCCGTCGTATTTGACGCCGGCAGCAATTGCTTTTGTGCAGTCAATGACACTGCCTCCGCCGACTGCAAGCAGAAAATCAATGTGATGCTCTCTGCATAGGTCTATGCCTTTTTCCACTGTCGCAAGACGCGGGTTCGGTTCTACACCTGACAGCTCATGAACCACAGCGCCTTCTTCTTTTAAAATGCCTGTGACTTGATCATAGAGGCCGTTGCGTTTAATGCTTCCGCCGCCGTAAACAAGCAACACATTCTTGCCGTATTGCTTTAATTCTTTTCTTAATTGTTCAATCTGGCCTTTTCCGAAGATCAGCTTCGTCGGATTATAATAAGTGAAATTTTCCATTGTAAAACCTCCAAATAATGCTGGTAAAAAAAACAGATTTTCCATTGTAACACAAGTTAACAAAAAGAAAAAGGGAAGCAGCCGAACGGCTGTTTCCCCTTTTTTTATAGAGATGCTTTCAAAATGGCAAGCACATCTTCTTTGTTGAGTGATTTAAACTGGCCGAATGTACCGTTAGCCATAGCCTTATCTGCAATTGTGTCAAGCTGCTCATCATTAATATCGTAATCAGCAAGACGGTTCGGAGCGCCAAGGCTTGTCCAGAATGCAGACAGCTTATCGATACCTTCAAGTGCAATTTCTTCATCTGTTTTACCTGCTTCTTCAACATCAAACACGCGAACTGCAAGCTGTTTCATGCGGGCAGGGTTTTCAGATAATGTGTGTCTCATCCAGTTCGGGAACAGAATCGCCAGTCCGCCGGCATGCGGAATGTCATAAACGGCTGATACTGCATGTTCAATATTATGAGTTGCCCAATCCCCTCTTGCACCCATAGAAAGCATGCCGTTTAATGCGATTGTTCCTGTATATAGGATCGTCTCACGCAATTCGTAATTTTCGAGATCATTGATCAGCTTAGGCGCTGTTTCAATGACTGTACGCAGAAGTGATTCACACATACGGTCCTGATACGGCGTATTTGATACATGATGGAAGTATTGTTCAAATACGTGGCTCATCATGTCAACCATACCGTAGATCGTGTGATTTTTAGGAACGGTGAATGTATTCACCGGATCAAGAATCGAGAATTTAGGGAATACGAGCGGGCTGCCCCAGCCGTATTTTTCTTTTGTTTCCCAGTTTGTAATCACCGAGCCTGAGTTCATTTCAGAACCAGTCGCAGCGAGAGTCAATACGGTTCCGAATGGCAAAGCATCCTTCGGCTGATGTTTTTTTGTGACGATATCCCACGCATCACCATCATACTTCGCTCCTGCGGCAATCGCTTTTGTACAGTCGATTACACTTCCGCCGCCGACAGCCAGCAAGAAATCAATGTTGTGTTCTTTACAGATGGCAACACCTTTATTAACAGTCGACACACGCGGATTCGGTTCAACGCCTGCTAATTCCTGCACGGTCACTCCGGCTTTATCCAGCTGTTCAATCACTTGATCATACAGGCCGCTGCGTTTAATGCTTCCGCCTCCGTAGACAAGCAATACGTTTTTCCCGTAAGGTTTGAGTTCCTCCGGCAGTCTTTCCACTTCCCCACGCCCGAAAATTAACTTGGTCGGATTCCAGTATGTAAAGTTTTGCATGACATCTCCTCCTTAGATTTTTTATTATGCAGAATGTCCTTACTACATGTAAAGCAATCAGCTCTCACCGAGTTGCATATCGCTTGGTTTTATATGGCAGGATGCTGGGAAAGAAACTGATATAGGTAAGGGAAGGCTGGATTCCCTCCATATGGAGAATGCATGTATAGATTCTCCAATATGTCACAATCTATAACTGTTTTAATAATTCATGGAGGAGGTTGCAGAACATGAGTACCATTCAGAGAATTTGTCTTGTTTTAACCATCATTGGCGCTATTAACTGGGGACTGATCGGATTTTTCCAATTTGACTTAGTAGCGGCCATCTTCGGCGGCCAAGGTTCAGCCCTTTCCCGCATCATTTACGGACTTGTCGGAATCGCCGGTTTAATCAACCTCGGTCTGCTGTTTAAGCCAAACGAGGAAAGATCACGTGAAGAGGCAGCAAATCCTGAAATGCGATAGGATAAAAAAGCACCGAACATTCCTGTCCGGTGCTTTTTTCATGCTTATTTTTTGATAAGATCTTTGCGGTTGGACATTTCGATCCACTCTTCAAGCTTATCTTTTAATGTGTTGAAACCTTGTGGTGTAGAAGCTTCTTCGCTTACTTGCGCAGCTTTAGGTTTTCTTGGTTTGCTTTCTTTTTTCTCAGGCGCAGCTTGTGTCGCACGAATTGAAAGGCTGATTTTTCCTTTTTCTTCATCAACAGCAAGTACTTTTACTTGTACTTCGTCGCCAACTGAAAGGTGCTCGTTGATATCTTTTACGAAACCGTGAGTCACTTCAGAAATGTGTACTAAACCTTGAGTTTCTTCATCTAATGCAACAAACGCACCATACGCTTGTAATCCTGTAACTTTACCAGTGTAAACACTGCCCACTTCAAATTTTGCTGCCATTCATAACAACTCCTAAGTTAAATTAAATATCTGTTTATACGCAATTTAAAATTATATCACACATGTCTTATTTCCGCAAAGAAAACTTTTTTTATAAAAAATCAGGTTTATGCACAGCAAAAAGGGGGTAAACTGAAAATACCAAAGGCTTTCTAGTATTCCCCCCTTTTATTGGATGCGAACAAAAGGTTCGTATCTTTTTTTATGTTGTTTTGTGCAGGAAGCGTTTTATTCTGACTAATGCTTCTTGAAGCTGCTCGATCGAGGTTGCGTATGAACAGCGAATATAACCTTCACCGCTCGGACCAAACACACTTCCCGGAACAACAGCCACTTTTTCCTGCGTCAGAAGCTCCTCGGCAAACTGCTCCGAACTCATTCCCGTGCTTTTGATCGATGGAAAAGCATAGAAAGCGCCGCCTGGATGATGACAGCTAAGGCCGATTTCATTGAGCGTTTCTACAAACAAATTCCGTCTTCTTCGGTAGCTTTTTTTCATTTTTTCTACATCTTCCATGCCGTTCTTCAGACCTTCCAAAGCGGCAAACTGCGCCATTGCCGGCGCGCACATCATCGCATACTGGTGAATTTTAAGCATTGCATCCCGAAGAACGGATGGTGCTGCGGCAAAGCCGAGTCTCCAGCCCGTCATCGCAAACGCTTTTGAAAAGCCTGAGATGACAACCGTCCGTTCCTTCATTCCCGGTAATGCCGCTATGCTTGTAAATTCCTCATCATATGTCAGCTCAGCGTAGATTTCGTCAGCTAAGACGATTACATCATGTTTTTTGGCAAACTCAGCAATCTCATTCAGCTCTTCCTTCGAATAAACCGAACCTGTCGGATTCGATGGCGAGCAGATGAGAATGGCTTTCGTTTTTTCAGTGACTGCCGCTTCAAAATCCGCAGCCGTTGCTTTAAATCCTTTGTCTGCCGTTGTGTGGACATGAACCGGAATGCCGCCCGCCAAAGAAACAAGCGCATCGTACGCCACAAAACACGGCTCAGGAATGATGACTTCCTCACCTGGATTCACAATAGCGCGAATTGCAATATCCAAAGCCTGACTTGCCCCTACTGTCACAATCAGCTCATTGTCTGGCGAGTAGCGAAGGTCAAACCTGCTGCTCAAATAACGGCTGATTTCCTCACGCAGTGAGTATAAACCGGCATTGGCTGTGTATGATGTATAGCCTTGTTCAAGCGAGAGAATGCTTGCTTCACGGACATTCCATGCGGTAACAAAATCAGGTTCGCCGACGCCTAAAGAAATGACGCCTTCCATCGTTGCCGCCAAATCAAAGAATTTGCGGATGCCGGACGGCTTTATTTGTTGTACATAGTCAGATAAATACGAAGTCATTTACGGGGACACCACGATTCTTTTGTCGTCGTCTCCTGTTTCAAACACTTTGCCGTCATGCTTGTATTTTTTCAGGATAAAATGAGTTGTCGTAGATACAACTGAATCAAGTGTGGACAGTTTATCTGAAACAAAACGCGCTACGTCAGACATCGAATTGCCCCGAATCACGACAGACAAATCGTACACGCCTGACATCAGGTAAACGGATTCAACCTCCTGGAACCGGTATATCCGTTCCGCCACTTCATCAAAACCGACTCCCCGCTTCGGCGTTACTTTGACGTCAATCATGGCTGTTACGCCTTCATGCCCGTCGACTTTTCGCCAGTCAATCATAGCGGAATAATCGATGATAACCTTTTCTTTTTCCAGTTTGTCAATAATTGTTTTCACTTCATTTACAGGGATCCCCGCCATCTTTGCAATTGTTTCTAAATCGGCGCGGCTGTTTTCGTCTAAAATTTCTAATATTTCTGTTTCTTTCTCTGTCAATTTCATTCGATTCACACCTTTGCAATGTCAAGAAATCTTCATGACATTATATCACGTTTTTTGACGAATGCTAAGAAAAAAACAAGGAGAAACTTCCGCTAGAATTGTCAATTTAAGGGCACAATACAGACATCTTATAAAAGGGAGTGACACAGAATGGAGGGGGTTTCACCAATAAGGCGGCTTACGGTCGATGGTGTCAATGTATACTATGAACATTATCAAAATCCGGGCAGGCAAACGCTTGTCTGCGTACACGGTTTTTTATCGTCTGCTTTCAGCTTCAGAAAAATAATCCCACTTCTCCGGGACAAGTACGACATCATCGCGCTTGATTTGCCTCCTTTCGGCCAATCCGAAAAATCGAAAACATTTATCTATACTTATCAAAACCTCGCGAAGCTTGTCATTGGGATTTTGGAACACTTGCAAGTCAAACAGGCTGCGCTTGTCGGCCATTCTATGGGCGGACAGATATCGCTGTCTGCTGTTCTGCAAAAGCCGGAGCTTTTTTCAAAGGTTGTGCTGCTTTGCAGTTCAGGGTATTTAAAACGTTCGCACCCGACAATCACTTTCGGGACCCACCTCCCGTATTTTCATCTTTATATCAAGCGCTGGCTCTCGAAAGAAGGCGTGATGAAAAATTTATTAAATGTTGTGCATGACAAATCGCTGATTGATGAAGAGATGATTGACGGCTATGGCAGGCCGTTTCAAGACGGGCAGATTTTCAAAGCCATGACAAGGTTTATCCGCCATAGAGAAGGAGATTTAGAACCCGAACAATTAAAGAAAATGAACAAGCCTGCTTTATTGATTTGGGGCGAGGAAGACCGAATCGTTCCTGTGGAGATCGGTAAACGGCTGCACGAGGATTTGCCTGATTCCGTGCTGTACTCACTTGGCCAGACTGGACACCTGGTGCCTGAGGAACGGCCTGAATTCGTTTCCGAACATATTGCAGAGTTTATTAAATAACAAAAAAACCGGTGTAGAACCGGTTTTTTAAGGCGTGCAGGAGCTGCTGTCTTTAATGAATAAAAGCTGGCCAGCCACTTCCCGGCAGCTGTCGATCGGCAGCGTTTGTTCAAAAGAAACTTCAAATATATGCTGAATGCTTTTCGCCAACACGTCGGGATCGTCTTCATCATAGACAGCCTGCACGACATCAACAGCTTCCGTTTCGTAAAATCCTTCTCCATATTTAAACGGGTCCCATTTGGCAATGATCTTGATCATTTCCCTGACCGCTTGACTTTCTTCCATAATCATCACCGCTTATAATAAGATTTGCAGTTCTATTTTATCATAGTTACGTTAAGAAGAAGAAACCATGAGGGGGTAACAGAATGAACTTTGATAAACGAGAAGAACGCCTAGGTACCCAATCGGTCAAATGGGACAAAACAGGCGAATTATTCGGCGTGACAGACGCACTCCCGATGTGGGTGGCTGATATGGATTTCCGCGCGCCGGAAGCGATAAATGAAGCATTAAAAGAGCGCCTTGACCACGGGATTTTCGGTTATACGGACCCAGATCAAAAAACGAAGGATGCTGTGTGCAGATGGATGCAAAACAGGCACGGCTGGAAGGTGACCCCCGAAAGCATCACATTCAGCCCGGGCGTTGTCACAGCTTTGAGCATGGCGGTACAAGCTTTCACGGAACCTGAAGACCAAGTGGTTGTCCAACCTCCTGTTTATACACCTTTTTACCATATGATTGAGAAAAACGGCCGGCGCGTTTTACATAATCCGCTGCTAGAAAAAGATGGCACATATGCAATGGATTTTGAGGACTTGGAGGCGAAGCTCAGTGATCCAAGCGTTAAAATGTTTATTTTATGCAATCCTCAAAACCCTTCAGGGCGTTCGTGGAGCCGGGAGGATTTACTGAAGCTCGGCGAATTGTGCCTTGAGCACGGCGTTACAGTTGTATCAGATGAAATCCATTCCGACTTGATGCTGTACGGAAACAAACACACGCCGTTTGCTTCTCTCTCTGACGATTTCGCTGAGATATCCGTGACATGTGCTGCGCCAAGCAAAACATTTAATATCGCCGGATTGCAGGCGTCGGCCATCATTATTCCGGACAGGCTGAAGCGCGCCAAGTTTTCCGCAAGCCAGCAGCGCAATGGTTTAGGCGGGCTGAACGCATTTGCAGTTACGGCGATCGAAGCTGCTTACTCAAAAGGCGGACCGTGGCTCGATGAATTGATCTCTTACCTTGAGAAAAACATGAACGAAGCTGAAGCCTTTTTGAGCTCCGAGCTCCCAAAAGTCAAAATGGTGAAGCCGGATGCATCTTACCTGCTCTGGCTCGACTTCAGCGCTTACGGCTTGTCCGACGCTGAGCTTCAGCAAAGGATGCTGAAAAAGGGGAAAATTATTTTAGAGCCCGGGACGAAATACGGGCCTGGCGGAGAAGGATTTATGCGCCTGAACGCGGGATGCCCTCTCGCAACCTTACAGGACGGCCTGCGCCGCATCAAAGCCGCATTAGCGTAAATATAGCTGTTGAACGCCTTTACGTCTTCATTCGTAAAGGCGTTCTTTATAAAGGAATTTTATATTTTACTTCTAATATTTAGTGTTATAATAGATTCATATTTTATACGAAAGGATTTCACACGAATGGAAATTCTAAAAGACTATCTCCTGCATATTTGCTTTATTTTGTTTCCTATTCTTCTCTACCAAGTGTTTTGGCTTGGAAAGCCGGCGATCCTTGTGCCCAAAATAAACAGCGGATTGGTCACGTTATTCGCCTGCGGCGCCTCCATTTTATGCATTATATTCCCTATTCATGAAATGAACTACATACAATACGGCCTTCAGATGATTCCCGTTATCATTTGTTTATTTTACGTTAGTACTGCTTCCGGGCTTACAGTCGCCGCATCTGTCTTATGTTTTGAACTGCTGTTTTATGAACCTTCCGCAATGTTTGTTTTCACTTTGCTGCCTTTTCTTACTATCATCCCAATATTATTTCAGAAAAAATGGCCATTCATGTCCAAAGCGAGAAAACTGCTGCTGTCTTTATTGATCGGCTGCTTGGAGATCTTCTTATTTTTCGCCTCCAGCTGGATTTTTTCTGGCTTGAATATTTTAAATTTTCAAAAATCAGGAATTTTACTATATGAGGCGGCTGTCTCTGGGCTGTTCCGCTCCAGCGTTCTTCTTTTAAGCATCTATATTATTGAAAGCATCGCCGAAAATATCGCCCTGCGTTCACAGCTGATCCATTCAGAAAAAATGACGATTGTGAGTGAACTGGCAGCGAGCGTCGCTCACGAAGTCAGAAATCCGCTGACAGTAGTCCGCGGGTTTGTCCAGCTGCTTTTTAATGACGAAACCCTTCAAAACAAAGCGAGTACAGATTACAAAAAGCTTGTACTGTCAGAGCTTGACCGGGCGCAAGGCATTATTACAAACTATCTCGATATGGCCAAACAGCAATTGTACGAAAAAGAGGTTTTTGATTTATCAGCTCTTATCAAAGAGACAAGCTCCCTTATGGTGTCGTATGCCAATTACAAGTCTGTAACCGTTGAGGCCGAAGCAGAGCCGGGCCTTTCAGTATACGGAGACGCAACAAAGCTGAAGCAGGCTGTCATCAACCTGATGAAAAACAGCATTGAAGCAGTTCCCCACGGGAAGGGAATGATCCACATATCAGCCAAAAGAAGCGGCCATACGATCATGATTAACATCTCAGATAATGGAGTCGGCATGACAGACCATCAAATGCAAAAACTCGGCGAACCTTATTATTCATTAAAAACGAACGGAACGGGACTCGGGCTCACCGTGACCTTTTCCATTATTGAGCATCATCACGGGACCATTTCGTTTAACAGCAGCTTCCAAAGAGGCACCACGGTGACGATTAAGCTTCCCGCCGACCTTCCTCACTAGCAAATCGATTGGAACTTTAATAGAATAAATGCGAGGTGATGACAGATGAGCACGTTTGAGACAGGCTCTATCGTTAAAGGATTTTATAAAACAGGTGTATACATAGGAGAAATCACTGCTTGCAGGCCGCAGCATTATTTAGTGAAAGTCAAAGCGGTTCTCACCCATCCCGCTCAAGGGGACCTTCATCATCCAAAACAGGCTGATGTGCCGTTTTTCCATGAGAGAAGAGCGCTCGCATACGGTGAACAGACCAATATCCCCCATCATATGGTGAAGCCTTATGATGGCGAAGTGCCGGATTATACCGAGTCTCTGCGGGAGGCGGCAGCACAGCTGAGAGCCAAATTGAATGAGGATGGTTCGGAGTGGGCAAAGCGCTCCCTGAATAATCTGGACGTTTTAGAAAAAGAATATTTTAACCGGCCATAACCCAGTCTGACAAAAGATTGGGTTTTTTTAAGTTGCGCGTTTAAACAGTTCGGATAAATCGATTCTTTCGCCGATTGTCGGCGGTTTTGGCTTTTCGAGATACTGCTTATCCTGCTCAACAAGCTTAAAAAGCTTATATGCTGTGAGGGCGTCATCAAGCGCTTTATGATGGGTGCCAGTTCCGGTATCTCCATACTCCTCGGCAGCTTTCCATAAACCCGTCAGTGTCCGGTCTCCAAAAAAGTTTTTGTATTCAAGCGATAAATCTCTCATTTCTCCCTTAAACGGGAAAGGAATATGGTTAAACATACAGTTTTGCTTCAGCACTTTCATGTCCATGTTTCCCCACGTAATTATCGTGCTGTTCTTCTCAGGATCAAGCTCGTTTAGTTTGCGGATGAAATCCTCGAACCTCATCCCCTCGTCTACCTGCTTTTGGGTTATTTTTAAAAACGATTTGCAGCGTTTTGTCAGCTTCGGGAATTTTTTCGGTCTGATATAGCTCGAAAACGTCTCAACTACTTCATCATCAACCGACTTTACAATTCCGGCTTCAATGATTTCCGGGAAGAAATTTTGCGGGCTGTACTTTCCATCAGGCATCGTAAATTCGAAATCAATAATGAGTAAGCTGTTTGTCGTCACCTTTTTACACCTGCCTTTCCTCCGATCAGAAAATGCTATCTTTATAGTATATCAATTCCCCTTCTCGACCTTTCTTCATTTTCTAAAAATAATGAATTTCCCCAGCCGCTTTGTTTCTTTTAAATCGTGAATCGTTTCTTTATAATTAGTAAGGAACCCGAAATAATAAGAAGGTGATGTTATTTCTATCCGTAAGAAAAACTTTGTCATTGTGTGGCTGGCGAATTTCTTTGTATCAGCCAGCACAACGATGATCGTTCCTTTTCTCTCCTTATACATTGAGACGCTCAGCACTTTTTCAAACGGCTTTGTGCAAAGGTGGAGCGGCTATGTGTTCGGCATTACATTTCTCATGGCGTTTTTGGTATCCCCGTTTTGGGGGCGGTTCGGAGACAAACGCGGATACAAGAAAATCCTCATGGCAACCGGAACGGGCATTGCCCTCAGTATTTTATTCATGGGCTTTGTTACATCGGTGTACCAATTGTTTTTTCTGCGTATGGCAATGGGGCTTGTAACCGGATTCATCCCGACATCTCTTGCGATGATTTCGGCACAGACTCCGAAGAGCTCAGCCGGTAAAACCCTCGGCACGCTGCAAATGGGGCAAGTGTCCGGGAGCTTGTTCGGCCCGCTTTTGGGAGGCATGCTTGCTGATCGTTTCGGCTTTACGTATACCTTTTTTATCACATCCTTTGTGATTTTCTTATCTGTTCTTCTCGTGTTATTCGGTGTCAAAGAACAGCCTCTTGCAGAAAAGGCAGCCAAACGTACGTCTTACTCGAGAAAAGAAGTGCTCTCCTATATTTTTCACCAGCCGGCGCTTTGGGTCATGATGCTGTTAACCATGCTGATTCAAACAGGAAATTTCAGTATCCAGCCGCTGCTCGCTTTATATGTAAATGAGCTGCACGGACCTGTCAATCTTGCCTTTTTCTCCGGCATGGCATTTTCAGCAACGGGACTCGGAAGTTTGCTGCTGGCTAGAAAATGGGGAGACCTGGGCGACCGCTACGGCCACCGCCGCATTTTAATCGGACTTTTACTCGCCGCCTCTATCTTTTTTATTCCGCAGGCGCTCGCGTCCTCGCTCAGCGTGCTCCTTGTTTTCAGATTTTTATTTGGAATGGCGATGGGCGGCTTGCTGCCATGCATCACGGCAGCGATCCGCGTACAGGCTCCCGGCAGCATCCAAGGAGAAGTTCTCGGCTACAACGTCAGCTTTCGCTTTTTAGGAAATGTGCTTGGGCCTCTTCTCGGCGGAATCATATCGAGCCATTTTACAATTTCGGCCGCCTTTTATGTCACAGCGTTTCTCTTTTTCGCCGGCGCCTGCCTGCTTTGGATCATGCAGAAATTCCGGAAAGATTCTTATGCCAAAGCAAGCTGATTCTCAGAAAAAACTAAGGAATCTTCTAAATTTAACCTTCTCGTAAACTCAAAAGAATGGTACGATATGGCTAGAATTTAGGAGAAAAGAGAGTGACCATGTTACGAAAAATAATCGGATGGATTTTGCTCCTTTGCATAATCCCATTGTTTGCATTTACAGTTATCGCTTCCGGAAAAGAAGTAAAACAAATGAAGTCCCTGGATCAGGTGCTTGATAAAAATATTAATCTGAAAGATATCAGCCTTGTTCAGAACAGCTACATGTATGACAGGGACGGCTCCCTTGTTTCGGAAATCGTCAGCGATCACGAAAACCGCGTGCTCGTTCCATTTGACAAGATTCCCGAGGAAGTCAAACAGATTTTCTTAACGTCTGAGGACAAACATTTTTACGAGCATAAAGGCTTTGACTTTATGGGAATGGTGCGGGCAACTGCTTCTAACGTAAAAGACAAAAAAATTGATCAGGGCGCCAGCACCATCACACAGCAGCTTTCAAGAAACTTGTATTTAAGCCACGAACGCTCCTTCAGCCGCAAGCTGACTGAGCTCGCGTATTCTTATCAGCTAGAGAAAAAGTATACGAAAAATGAAATTCTTGAAGCTTACTTAAATACCATTTATTTCAACAATGGCGTTTACGGCGTCGGTTCAGCGGCTGAATTCTATTTCAGCAAACCGCTCAAATCTCTCACAGTGGGAGAAATGGCTTTTATTTGCGCTATACCTAATAACCCTACATTATATGATCCTCTCAAGCATTTTGACTACACGAAAAGCCGTCAAGAACGTTTGCTTAAAGGGTTAAAAAATGCCGGTGTCATTACGGATAAAGAGCTGAAAAAAGCCGTAAAACAAAAAATCAAACTGGATGTTGAAAAAAGAGAAGATAAATATCCGGACTATGTTTCCTATGTCAATGATGAATTCACTCAGCTGGTGTCTGAATCAGAAGGCTTTGATAAACGTCTTCAAAAAGCGTCAGGAAAACAAAAAGAAAAGATCGAAAACGAGCTGTCCGCAAGAGTCAGCACTCTGATGAAAGACGGCGTAAAAATTTATACCGCACTTGATCCGTACATGCAAAATCAAGTTGTGGCACAAATGAATTCCAAACTCCCGTATGCGGACGTACAGGGCGGAGCGGCTGTGATTAATCATCAGACGCATCAAATCATCGCTCTATCCGGCGGGAAAAACTATCAAAAATATGATTTTAACCGCGCCTACCAGGCATACAGACAGCCGGGTTCATCCATTAAGCCACTTCTTGATTACGGCCCTTATATTGAACAGACCGGCGCGACAGCAAGCAGCTCCATTGATGCCAGCAAGTTTTGCAGCAGAGATTACTGTCCGCAAAACTACAATAACCGCACGTACGGCACAGTGACGCTCGATACGGCGTTTAAAAATTCATATAATACACCGGCCATCAGAATGCTGGACCGTGTGGGAATCCAAAGAGCATTCAGTTATATTGAGCCGTATCATTTTTCCAAACTGGTCGACAGCGACTATCTTCTCCCGGCGGCGCTTGGCGGATTTACAAACGGCATGACGCCTCTTGAGATGACAAAGGCATATACGACATTCGGCAACAGCGGAAGCTATACGCCGAGCCATGCGATTACAAAGGTGACCGATTTAAAGGGAAAAACGCTTTATAAATGGAATGATAAGTCGACTCAAATATTCAGCGTCCGCACGAACATGCAGCTGAAAAAACTAATGTCTTCCGTTGTGAAAAGCGGGACAGGGAAAAAAGCATATTTTAAAGCGCCTTACATCGGCGGTAAAACAGGAACATCAAATGATTATCACGATATGTGGTTCGTCGGCCTGACAGATACGTATACAATGGGTGTTTGGGTCGGAAAAGATACACCGAGCAGCGTTGAATATCTTCACAGCATCAGCCCTCAGCTTTCCATCTGGAAAGGAACGCTACAAACGGCTTATTAAAGAATCGGAGGGGATCTGGCGTGCAATCAGAACAAATTCCAAATCGCGTTTTGCTGTTTGACGGCGTGTGCAATTTATGCAACGGCGCCGTGCAATTTATCATTAAGCGTGATCCGGACGGATTGATTTCTTTTACATCGCTACAGTCGGAAACAGGTCAGAGCCTGCTGAAAAAGAGCGGGCTCCCGACTGATCAGTTTGACAGCTTTGTCTTTATTGAAGACGGCCGAGTTTACACAAAGTCAACTGCAGCCATAAAGGTTTTCAGGCATCTGCGGGGCCCATGGCGGCTCTTCGTCCTGTTTTTCGCAGTGCCGAAGCCTGTCAGAGATATGGTCTATTCTTTCATTGCCAAAAACCGCTATAAGTGGTTTGGCAAAAAAAATGAATGTATGCTCCCCTCCCCTTCTATTAAAAAAAGATTTTTACCGTAAACGAAAAAATGGCTAGCTTACACAGGTAAGCTAGCCATTATGCTATTATAAAGCTTGATAAATATGAACAGAATACCGATAACAAAGGTAAACCAAAACAGCAGTTCCAATAGAATGAATCCGACTAATGACATGAGAGAAAGCGTTGAATAAATCCGGTATACGATAAACACAAAGTAAGCGAGCGTGACGACCGCAAACCAGATCACAATCCAGATGACATTTTGCAAGAGCACAAAGGATAAAATCCCGCCTCCTAAATAAATCATGGAACCCATTCTGATTTTTTTCAGATTGTTCCCTTCCGGATCGTTAGCAAAAAACAGCAATGATAGCTCAGTCACGGTATTCGCAATTAATTTCAGAGCGGACAGAACCATAAAGTATAAAAGTGCAAAGGCAGCAAATAACGCAAGCCTGATCCCTTTCTCTGAAAAATAGTCGAGCATTCCATCATACATTCCAAATGAAGACAGCATCTTCAACGCATAAAGTGAAGTTGAAATGGATAAAGACGAACTAAAAAGCAGGATCGCAATCAGCGGAAAGTATCCCGTCAAATAAGTATTTTTCATATAAAAAAGTCCCTTTCTATAATCTACCTCATTTATTATGGAGGACTTAAAACACATTGACAAGATAAATTATTCCATTTTTTCTCCTTTTTACGAATTACGATCCCAAATCTTCACAAAGCAGCTTTTTGAGAGTAAAGTAGTACGCAGGAATCATAAAACGTAAGGAAGTTTACTATGAAAAAAACATTGAAACTGCAAACCAGACTCACCATATTTGTTTGTATCGTTGTGTTGATCGCACTGCTCATTACGTTTTTTACAGTCGGTGCCCAAACCACCAAACGGATTAGAGATCAGGAAAAAGCCACAGCGATGCAGACCGCTGAAATGGTAGCCGAAGCGCCGATCACAGCCTCTGCTTTAGAGAGCGGAAAAAACCAGAAGGAACTGCAAAGCTACACAAAGCGGGTTCAGAAAATCACCGGCACGGAATTTGTCGTTGTCATGGATATGAACGGCATTCGCAAAACCCATCCTGACCCAAGCAAAATCGGGAAAAAATTCATGGGCGGTGATGAAGCCGAAGTACTAAAAGGACATGTCCACATCAGCACAGCCTCTGGCACTCTCGGGAAATCACAGAGAGCATTCGTCCCTGTCTACGCCGAGAATGGAAAACAGGTCGGTGCAGTTGCGGTCGGGATCACTGTAAATGAAATTGATGAAGTGATCAGCCACAGCTTACGGCCGCTCTACTTTATTATCTGCGTCAGCATTTTCGTTGGTGTGATGGGAGCTGTTATCGTCGCCCGTACGGTGAAAAATATTATGTACGGACTTGAACCTTATGAAATTGCGACTCTTCTTGAAGAACGGAGCGCGATGCTGGAATCGACGAAGGAAGGAATACTTGCTGTCGATGAAAACGGCAAAATCAAACTTGCCAATGCGGAAGCAAAGCGCCTATTCGTGAAAATGGGCATTAATACAAATCCCGTTGATCAGGATGTAAATGACATCTTGCCGAAAAGCCGCTTGAAAAAGGTGATTGAGACAAAGAAACCTCTTCAAGACAGAGACGTCCGCATTAATGGATTAGAGCTTGTATTTAATGAAGTTCCCATCCAGCTGAAAGGACAAACCGTCGGAGCGATTGCGACATTCCGCGACAAAACCGAGGTAAAACATTTAGCTGAACAGCTTTCCGGTGTTAAAATGTATGCAAACGCACTGAGAGCGCAGTCTCATGAATTTATGAACAAACTGCATGTGATATTAGGTCTCGTCCAGCTGAAAGAGTATGACGATCTTGGAGATTATATTAAAGATATTGCGATTCAGCAAAAATCAGAAACAAGCGAAATTATAAATGATGTCAAAAGCTCCGTGCTGGCTGGTTTTCTGCTCGGAAAACAAAGCTTCATACGGGAGCAGGGCGCAAACCTTGATATTGAATGCAGCGGTGTCATCCCGAACGCGGCAGATCCTTCAGTCATTCATGAACTTATTACAATCATCGGAAATCTCATCAACAATGCCTTGGACGCCGTTGCCAATATGCCGAAAAAACAAATTACCATGTCCATGCGTTTTCATAACGGCATACTGGACATTGAAATTACCGATACAGGAGCAGGCATGTCTGAAGAAGATCAAGCCAAAGTATTTGAACAAGGCTATTCAACAAAGGGCAAAAACCGGGGATTTGGCCTTTATTTTACACAGCAAAGCATCGAAAATTTAAAGGGCCAAATGATCCTCACAAGCGAAGAGAATGAAGGAACGACATTCAGTCTTCGCATCCCGTACGAACCGAAGGAGGAAAATCATGATTAATGTACTAATAGTTGAAGATGACCCCATGGTGGGTGAATTAAATAAACGATACTTAAGCCAGATAGAAGGCTTTCAGCTGAAAGGCATCGCCTCTTCCTTTCAAAGCGCTCTGCATATTTTAGGAGAGCATCACATCGACCTCATTTTGCTCGATATTTATATGCCGGGTAAAAACGGGCTTGAACTGCTGACGGAACTGAGAGCCCAAAATGAAGCGGTTGACGTCATTGTCATCTCAGCGGCCAGTGAGCTTGACGTTATCAAGAAAACACTTCGTTACGGAGCTGTCGATTATTTAATCAAACCGTTTGAATTTGAACGTTTCCAAACTGCCCTGTCTGATTACAGACGAAAACAAAAGGTATATTCAACCCATCGCAACATGAGCCAAAAAGAACTGGACGCCGAGCTTTTTCAAAAGAAAGAAGCAACAGAAAAAGTGCAGCTTCCTAAAGGCCTGACAAAAAGCACGCTGAAGCTGATTTGGTCCAGTATCCAGTCATTTGAAAATGAATCATTTACGACAGAAGACCTGGCAAAGCACACAGAAATCTCTCAAGTATCCATACGAAAATACTTAAAGTTTCTTGAAGATATACAGGTTCTGAATGTAGAAATGGCGTACGGAACAATCGGAAGACCTGTGTTTCAGTACAACGTCAACACAGGAAACCTTAACGCAATTAAGCAATTTCTATAAAAAACCGCACTGTTCACTCTGAGCAGTGCGGTTTTTTCTGTCATATCTCTTGCCAAGATCCTTGATTCTATTGATGATAAGTTATACAAGAATAATAAAGGACTTTTTACACTTTTGATCAAACAATTCTAAAAATATATATTTTTTAAAAAATTATGCGGAATTCTATTTATTTCTTGTAAGTAAAATGATAAATTATGATTGGTTAGTTGATCCCAAAAACTAAGTCATAAGTCTCACTTCAGAAAAAGATGTCACGGTTTTCCGCCCGGAATGCCTTCCGCATCCTTCTCTTCCCCGCCTTTCGAAGGAAACACTCACACCACGCTTATTCAGGGAAGATCAGAACTGTCTCAGCGCATTCCATTTGTTATTATCAGAAAATTTTATTGATTCTAAGAAATTGTTCAGGACAGCCCATCACATGACTGACCGGATCAGCTTTGAACCAAATTTTTCTGGGGGGTTATATCTTGAATAAACGAAAAATCGGATTGGCGATGTCACTTGTGATCGCAGCAGGCACCATTTTAGGAGCATGCGGAACCAGCGATAAAAGCAGCGGCACAAACACTGACAAAAACAAATTCAGTGTGGCAATGGTTACTGACGTAGGCGGAGTGGATGACAAATCCTTCAACCAATCAGCCTGGGAAGGCATTCAAGCCTTCGGGAAAGAGAACGGGCTGGAAAAAGGCAAAAACGGTTACGATTACCTTCAATCAAAATCAGATGCTGACTATACAACAAATTTAAATAAATTAGCACGTGAGAATTTCGACTTGATTTACGGCGTCGGCTACTTAATGGAGGACTCAATCAGCGAAATTGCTGACCAGCGCAAAAATACAAACTTTGCGATCATAGATGCTGTTGTCGATAAAGACAACGTCGCAAGTGTTACGTTTAAAGAGCAGGAAGGCTCATTTCTCGTCGGAGTGGCCGCAGCCTTATCAAGCAAATCACAAAAAATCGGATTTGTAGGCGGCATGGAATCTGAGTTAATCAAAAAATTCGAGGTCGGCTTCCGTGCCGGCGTGCAGGCCGTAAACCCTAAAGCCGTTGTCCAAGTAAAATATGCGGGCGGTTTCGATAAAGCCGATGTCGGCAAAGCCACCGCCGAAAGCATGTATAAATCGGGCGTAGATGTGATTTATCACTCCGCAGGCGCCACTGGCACAGGTGTCTTTACAGAAGCGAAAAACCTAAAAAAAGAAGATCCGAAACGCGATGTCTGGGTCATCGGTGTCGATAAAGACCAATACGCAGAAGGCCAGGTAGAAGGAACAGATGATAACGTCACCCTCACTTCCATGGTCAAAAAAGTAGATACAGCGGTTGAAGATTTAACGAAAAAAGCAAGCGAAGGAAAGTTCCCGGGCGGCGAGACGCTCACCTACGGCCTTGATCAAGACGGGGTCGGCATTTCCCCATCTAAACAAAACCTATCGGATGATGTGATCAAAGCGGTTGATAAATGGAAGAAAAAAATCATCGACGGATTGGAAGTGCCGGCAACTGAGAAAGAGCTGAAAACCTTCAAAGCTGAATAAGAATCGCAGGGATAAGGAGGTCGAGCCCTTATCCCTTGTTTTTCTTTTATATTGAATAAAGGAGCGGTCAAATCAGTGGAATATGTCATTGAAATGCTCAATATCCGCAAGGAGTTTCCAGGTATCGTCGCCAATGACAATATCAATCTTCAGGTCAAAAAAGGCGAAATACACGCGCTGCTCGGTGAAAACGGAGCGGGGAAATCAACGTTGATGAATGTCCTTTTCGGCCTGTATCAGCCGGAGCGGGGTGAAATTCGGGTGCGCGGCGAGAAGGTGCACATCAACAGCCCGAACAAAGCGAATGACCTTGGAATCGGAATGGTGCATCAGCACTTTATGCTTGTTGACACCTTTACAGTTGCTGAAAATATTATTCTCGGGAAAGAGCCAAAAAAGTTTGGCAGAATTGACCGGAAGCGGGCTGTCCAAGAGGTGCAGGACATTTCCGATCGATACGGCCTTCAGATTAATCCTAAAGCAAAAGTTGCTGACATATCAGTCGGCATGCAGCAGCGCGCAGAAATACTAAAAACCCTCTACCGCGGGGCTGACATTTTGATTTTTGACGAACCGACGGCTGTATTGACGCCTCATGAAATCAAAGAACTGATGCAAATCATGAAGAATCTGGTCAATGAAGGGAAATCAATCATCTTAATCACCCATAAACTGAAAGAGATTATGGAGGTTTGTGACCGCGTGACCATTATCCGCAAAGGAAAAGGCATCAAAACACTTGATGTCCGTGATACAAACCAAGATGACCTCGCCAGTCTTATGGTCGGCCGCGAAGTATTGTTCAAAACTGAAAAGAAGGCTGCTCAGCCGGGAGCGGAAGTGCTTGCGATTGACGGAATGACCGTAAAGGATACCCGCGGAATAGAGGCAGTCAGGAATTTGTCGCTTTCTGTTAAAGCGGGAGAAATCGTCGGCATAGCCGGTGTCGACGGAAACGGGCAATCGGAGCTGATTGAAGCGATAACAGGACTCCGCAAAACAGATTCAGGAACAATCACCTTAAACGGTAAACAGATCCAAAACCTGCCGCCCAGAAAAGTCACTGAATCCGGCATCGGACATATTCCCCAAGACCGCCATAAACACGGTCTCGTCCTCGATTTTCCGATCGGAGATAATATGGTGCTGCAAAGCTATTACAAAAAGCCGTATTCAGCATTTGGCGTGTTACATAAAGGCGACATGTATAAAAAAGCACGCAGCCTGATCAGCGAGTACGACGTCAGAACGCCGGATGAATATACACACGCCCGGGCATTGTCAGGCGGAAACCAGCAAAAAGCGATTATCGGGCGGGAAATAGACCGGAACCCTGATTTATTAATCGCTGCCCAGCCGACCCGCGGGCTTGATGTCGGAGCGATTGAGTTTGTCCATAAAAAGCTCATTGAGCAGCGTGATGCCGGAAAAGCCGTTCTCCTCCTCTCGTTTGAGCTTGATGAAATTATGAATCTCAGTGACAGAATCGCCGTTATTTTTGAAGGACACATTATAGCCAGCGTCGATCCGCAGGACACCACTGAGCAGGAGCTCGGCCTCTTGATGGCAGGAAGTACGCAAAAGGAAGCGGGGAAAGCAAATGGTTAAACAACTCTCTCATTTACTCGTGCCGCTCATTGCAATCATCCTCGGTCTTGCGGCCGGCGCGCTGATTATGCTTGCGAGCGGATACAGTGTGATCAGCGGCTATTCGGCTTTGTGGAATGGGATATTCGGAGAAATCTATTATGTCGGAGAAACCATCCGACAAATTACGCCTTATATTTTATCCGGATTGGCTGTTGCCTTTGCATTCCGAACCGGGCTCTTTAATATCGGCGTCGAGGGGCAGCTGCTCGTTGGCTGGACAGCAGCGGTTTGGGTCGGGACAGCATTTGACGGACCGGCTTATATTCATATGCCGCTTGCACTGATTACAGCGGCAGCTGCCGGAGGAATATGGGGTTTTATTCCCGGCGTTTTGAAGGCGCGCTTCTACGTTCATGAGGTCATTGTCACCATTATGATGAATTATATCGCGCTTCATATGACCAATTACATCATTTCAAACGTCTTGACAGATCGTCAGGATAAAACGGAGAAAATTCACGAATCCGCCTCCCTCCGCTCGCCGTTTCTTGAACAGATCACCGATTACTCACGGCTGCATTGGGGGATCATCGTCGCCCTTCTCGTAGCAGTTGTCATGTGGTTTATCATCAACAAAACAACAAAGGGATTTGAACTTCGGGCGGTCGGATTAAACCAGCACGCTTCCCAATATGCGGGCATGAGCGTACGGAAGAATATCATGACCTCCATGCTCATCTCAGGTGCCTTTGCAGGGCTTGCCGGCGCCATGGAGGGTCTTGGGACATTCGAATACGCAGCCGTGAAAGGCGCATTTACCGGCGTAGGCTTTGACGGTATCGCTGTCGCTCTTCTCGGGGGGAACACAGCTGTCGGAGTTGTGCTGGCGGCATGCCTGCTTGGCGGCCTGAAAATCGGCGCTTTAAATATGCCGATTGAATCCGGCGTTCCATCAGAGGTCGTCGATATTGTGATTGCCATTATTATTCTGTTTGTGGCTTCAAGCTACGCGATTCGTTTTGTCATGGACAAATTGAAGAAAAAGGGGGCGAACTAAGTGGACTTTGTGCAGATTTTATCCATCATTGTCCCAGCCACACTCGTCTATGCGGCCCCGCTTATTTTAACTGCTCTCGGCGGCGTGTTTTCTGAGAGATCAGGTGTTGTGAATATCGGCCTTGAAGGCCTCATGATTATCGGGGCGTTCACCAGCGTGTTATTTAATTTATTTCTAGGTCCGGAATTGGGCGCCGCCGCGCCTTGGCTTTCGCTTCTTGCCGCGATGGCAGCAGGCGCGCTGTTCTCACTGATTCACGCGGCAGCGGCGATTTCGTTTCGCGCCGATCAGACAGTCAGCGGCGTCGCCATTAACATGCTGGCGCTTGGGGCAACTTTATTTATCATAAAACTGATCTACGGCAAAGCGCAGACAGATAAAATCCCTGAGCCTTTTTATAAAACGAATATTCCCGGCTTGAGCGACATTCCCGTATTAGGAAAGATCTTCTTTTCGGATGTCTATTATACGTCTATTCTTGCCATTGCACTGGCCTTTATTTCTTGGTTTCTCTTGTTCAAAACACCATTTGGCCTTCGCATTCGTTCTGTCGGAGAGCATCCGATGGCGGCGGATACGATGGGAATCAACGTATATAAAATGCGCTACATCGGCGTGATGATCAGCGGATTGTTCGGCGGGCTCGGGGGCGGCGTATATGCGTCCACGATTGCGCTTGATTTCACGCACTCTACCATCTCCGGGCAAGGCTTTATCGCCCTGGCAGCGCTTGTATTCGGAAAATGGCATCCGATTGGAGCACTGGGCGCCGCCCTGTTTTTCGGATTCGCCCAAAGCTTAAGCATTATCGGCTCACTGCTCCCTCTTTTTAAAGACATACCAAATGTGTATATGCTGATGGCGCCTTATGTATTAACGATTATCGCTTTAACCGGCTTTATCGGGCGGGCTGATGCGCCAAAAGCCAATGGTGTGCCTTATATTAAAGGAAAACGATAAACCATTCTCCCTTGGGAAGACGCTTCTCAGGGGATTTTTTCTAATCCAAAAGACCCTCTTAATTTAGTTGTTTATCACTTTTTTAACTTAAAAAAATATGAAGTGTTAACGCTTTCTTGTAGACTGTAACAAACAATACATGGGGGTGTATAACATGGGAGCAATTCCAAAAACGGGGACAATTTCACCTGAGCAAAAAGTCACACAGGAGAAAAACCTGTTTCAAAAAATATGGTCCTGGGAAATCGGTGTGATTCCTCTGCCATTATACACAGTATTAGCTATTATTATTATTCTTGCAGCCTATTACAATGAGCTGCCCGCAAATATGCTTGGCGGGTTTGCCATCATTATGATTTTGGGTGTGTTTCTTGGAGACATTGGCCAGCGCATTCCGATATTGAAGGATATTGGCGGCCCTGCCATTTTATCTTTGTTTGTTCCTTCATTTTTAGTCTTTTACAATGTGCTGAATTCAACATCTTTAGACGCTGTAACCAATCTGATGAAAACATCTAACTTCCTTTATTTCTATATCGCTTGTCTTGTTGTGGGAAGTATCCTCGGAATGAACAGAACTGTTTTAATACAGGGTTTTATCAGAATGTTTGTTCCACTGGTTGCAGGAACGATCGCGGCAGTTGCGGCCGGCATACTCGTCGGATTTATTTTTGGCTACAGTGCCTACGATTCCTTTTTCTTTGTCGTTGTTCCGATTATTGCCGGGGGCATAGGCGAAGGAATTTTGCCGCTCTCGATCGCCTATTCACAAATACTCGGTTCATCCGCTGATGTGTATGTGTCTCAGCTGGTCCCTGCTGCTATTATCGGAAACGTTTTTGCTATCATCTGTGCAGCCTTAATGAAAAAGCTTGGCGATAAGCGTCCAGACCTGAATGGAAACGGCCGTCTCGTTAAATCTAAAAAAGCAAATGAGATTTTCAATCAAAAAGAAGCCGAAGCAAAAATTGATTTTAAACTGATGGGAGCCGGTGTTCTGCTCGCGTGTACATTCTTTATCTTCGGCGGGTTATTGGAGAAATTCATCTTCATCCCGGGCGCGATCTTAATGATTATTTCAGCGGCGGCTGTCAAGTATGCGAATGTTCTTCCGAAAAAAATGGAAGATGGCGCTTACCAGCTTTATAAGTTTATTTCTTCCAGCTTTACTTGGCCGCTGATGGTTGGTCTCGGCATCCTCTTTATTCCATTGGATGACGTGGCGTCTGTGATTTCTATTCCGTTTGTCATCATTTGTATTTCCGTTGTTGTCGCGATGATTGCTTCTGGATATTTTGTAGGCAAGCTGATGAACATGTACCCGGTTGAATCCGCCATTGTTACCTGCTGCCACAGCGGTCTAGGCGGAACAGGTGATGTTGCGATTTTATCAGCGTCAGGAAGAATGGGCCTTATGCCATTCGCCCAAATTTCCACCCGTCTCGGCGGTGCAGGTACAGTCATTTGCGCGACAATTCTGCTTCGTTTCTTCACTTCATAAACAGAAAAAGAGTTCCGTCATATGCGGAACTCTTTTTTTATCTGTTCACAATTCGAATATACTCTCGGGGACCGAACGGCAGATCCTTTGATTCCATTTCACTCATTCTGGCTGAAAGGTGGTGCTCCAATAAATACAGCTCCCACTCATCAATAGCCGCACTGCTGCGTCCGTCATATTGATTCAAAATGAATGCCCCTGTGAATACTGAGCAGAATAAACCTGAGCACATCAGAACCTTGCTCTTCACATGATCAGCTCCTTACATTCAGCTTGATCAGGATTGATTTTAAATATACAAATAACATCATTTTTGTTAGACTTATTTTAAGGTCAAAGGAACTCATAAAAACCTATTGCAACAGTTCGAAGCATGGCGGCTTCCAAAAAAGTGCGATATAATTTGGACTGGGTCGTTTGACCGTATATTTGATACATAGCGCATTTTTTAATTGAGAACGAGAAAAAGGAGGTCTTATCTTTGCAGCTCTTACATTTTGCTATTTTATCGCCTTTTTTATTTGCCATTATCATTCCCTTCTTGGCAAAATACGCAAAAAGAGTGCACACGGGCTGGTTTGTGTTGATCCTGCCCGTCTTGCTGTTTATATACTTTCTCCCAATGATCAGGATGACACAATCGGGAGAAACACTACGGTCGGTATTGGAGTGGATTCCTTCACTTGGCATTAACTTTACCGTTTATATAGACGGTCTCGGATTGTTATTCGCCTTGCTGATCACAGGCATCGGCTCTTTGGTCACTCTTTACAGCATTTTTTATTTATCGAAAGAAAAAGAACAGCTCGGGCCCTTTTATGTCTATTTATTGATGTTTATGGGTGCGATGCTCGGTGTCGTTCTTGTAGACAATGTCATGGTCCTCTATATGTTTTGGGAACTGACAAGCCTTTCATCCTTCTTGCTGATCGGATATTGGTATAAGCGTGAAAAGTCGCGCTACGGCGCTGCCAAATCACTTTTGATTACGGTCAGCGGCGGGCTGTGCATGCTCGGCGGATTTATTCTCCTTTATCTGATAACAGATTCCTTCAGTATTAGAGAGATGATTCATCAGGTTCAATTAATTGCCGGACACGACTTGTTTATCCCGGCTATGATTCTCATTTTATTAGGGGCATTTACAAAGTCCGCGCAATTCCCTTTTTATATCTGGCTGCCTGATGCGATGGAAGCTCCGACGCCTGTCAGCGCATATCTCCATTCAGCTACTATGGTGAAAGCCGGTATTTATGTAATTGCGAGATTCAGTCCTATTTTCGCCTTTTCAGCTCAGTGGTTTTGGATCGTTTCCCTCGTTGGGCTCTTTACGATGGTATGGGGTTCATTCCATGCCGTGAAACAAACTGATTTAAAATCGATTTTGGCGTTTTCAACCGTCAGCCAGCTCGGTATGGTCATCTCCATGCTTGGGGTCAGTGCCGCAGCTCTTCATTACGGCCATACAGAATATTATACAGTTGCCGCCATGGCTGCCATTTTCCATTTAATCAACCACGCTACCTTTAAAGGAAGCTTGTTTATGGCAGTCGGGATTATCGATCACGAAACAGGCACACGGGACATCCGGAAGCTCGGCGGCCTGATGGCGATTATGCCGATTACGTTTACCATTTCCTTAATCGGGACATTTTCAATGGCCGGACTTCCGCCGTTTAACGGATTTTTGAGTAAAGAAATGTTTTTCACAAGCATGCTTCGCATAACACATTTCGATCTGTTCAACGTGCAGACATGGGGCGCTTTATTTCCTGTTCTCGCCTGGATCGGAAGCGTATTTACATTTATCTACAGCATGAAATTGCTGTTTAAAACGTTCAGGGGAAGTTACCAGCCTGAGCAGCTTGAAAAACAGGCTCACGAAGCGCCTGTTGGCATGCTCGTATCACCTGTCATTCTGGTCGCGTTCGCTGTCAGTCTCTTCTTTTTCCCGAATATCCTGTCCTACAGCTTGATTGAGCCGGCGATGAACTCGATCTATCCGACACTGCTGGACAGCCATGAGAAATTCCATGTTCACATTTCGCAATGGCATGGGCTGAATACGGAAGTGCTGATGACTGCAGGAATTATTGTTATCGGCACCATTGGATATTTGACGATGAATAAGTGGAAGGGAATCTATAAGCTATTTCCTTCGAAGCTCACACTCAATCGGTTATACGACAAGCTTGTGACTCTGATGGAAAAAGGTTCTTACCGAGTCACCAAACAATATATGACCGGCTTTTTAAGGGATTATTTGCTGTACATCTTCGCTGGTTTCATCATTCTGATGGGCGGAGCTTTTGTCCTCAAAGGCGGATTTTCCTTTACAACGGAAGGCATGGCTATAATCGGCGTATACGAAATTATTCTGACGCTTGTCATGATCAGCGGCACAGCGGCGACTGTTTTTGCCAGATCAAGACTGACGGCGATTATTTCACTTGGTGTTGTCGGTTATACGCTCGCATTGTTTTTTGTGATTTTCAGAGCGCCGGACTTGGCATTGACCCAGCTTGTCATTGAAACGATTTCTGTCGCACTGTTTCTGCTTTGTTTCTACCATCTGCCGAAGCTGCGGCTGAAAAAGAAAACGAGAACATTCCGGATGACGAATTTCATCATTTCTTTAGGCGTCGGGATTATCGTCACTCTGCTCGGCATCGCATCTTCAAGCCAGCGTACAAAAGACAGCATCGCATCCTTCTTCACAAAACACAGCCACGATCTCGGCGGAGGGGATAATGTCGTCAATGTCATCCTCGTTGATTTCAGGGGCTTTGATACGATGTTTGAAATAACGGTGCTGACGATTGCCGCTCTTGGCATTTACAGCATGATTAAAACAAAAGTAAAAGAGGAGGGGAAAAGCGGTGAATGAACAAAAAACAAATGACTTAATTCTTCAAACCGTGACAAAGCTTGTATCCTTTATCATTTTGCTTTTCTCTTTCTATTTATTTTTATCAGGGCATAACGCGCCTGGAGGAGGCTTTGTCGGCGGGCTGATCACGTCCTCTTCCATCGTTCTATTGCTGCTGGCATATGATTTAAAAACCGTGCGTTCGATTTTGCCGGTTAATTTCATTTATGTCGCGGGAGCCGGACTTCTGCTCGCTGTATTAACCGGCGTTGGCTCCTTTGTCTTCGGAGCTCCTTTTTTAACCCATACATTCGGATATTTTCAGCTGCCGATCCTTGGGAAAACGGAGCTTGCCACGGCGACGATATTCGATTTAGGCGTTTATCTTGTTGTCGTAGGCATTACGATGACCATTATTCAAACGATTGGAGAGGAAGAATAATGGAAATCTTAATGGCTGTTTTAGCCGGTATTATTTTTATGGCAGCTACGTATTTGCTGCTGTCTAAAAGCCTGCTCCGCGTCATTATCGGAACAGCACTGTTAAGCCATGGCGTTCATTTAATGCTTTTGACTATGGGAGGATTAAAGAAAGGCGCCGCTCCGATTTTGAGCGAGCATGCCAAATCATTTGTCGATCCGCTTCCGCAAGCCCTGATTTTGACGGCAATTGTCATTTCGTTTGGCGTTACATCATTCATCCTCGTCATGGCCTTTAGGGCTTATCAGGAATTGAAATCGGACGATATGGATCAAATGAGGGGAAATGATCAACATGAATAATTTTGTTATTTTGCCAATCCTGATCCCGCTCCTGTCGGCCATTCTGCTGATTTTCATGACGAAGAATCTGATGCTCATGCGAATCTTCAGCACTGCGGCATCGGCAATCGGGATTGTGATCAGCGGCATACTCGTACAGACTGTCTTTACAAAAGGTATCCAGACACTCAGTCTGGGCGGCTGGAAAGCGCCGTACGGCATTGTGCTCGTCGCAGACCAATTCGCCAGCCTGCTCGTTCTTACAACAGCGGTAATCGGTTTATTGGTTGGGCTTTATTCCTTCCGTTCCGTCGGTGAAAAACGGGAGCGTTCCTTTTATTACTCCGGCGTGCAGTTCTTGCTTGCAGGAGTAAGCGGAGCGTTTTTAACAGGCGATTTATTTAATATGTACGTATTTTTTGAGCTTCTGCTTATTGCTTCCTATATGCTGATTGTATTAGGCGGCACAAAAATTCAGCTGCGGGAGTCCATTAAATATATTGTGTTTAATATCGTGTCGTCGGCCATGTTTGTCATCGGTGTCGGCTTTTTATACGCTGTAACCGGTACGTTGAACATGGCGGACTTAAGCGCCAAAATCAGTGAATCCGGGCAAACAGGCCTGATTACTGTCATCGGTGTCCTGCTGCTGATTGTATTCGGTATGAAGGGCGGAATCTTCCCCCTCTACTTTTGGCTTCCGGGCTCTTATTACGCGCCTCCGGCGGCAATCTCCGCGTTGTTTGGCGCATTGCTGACAAAAGTCGGTTTATATGCGATCACGAGGGTTTTCACATTGATTTTTATTCACGACACAGCCTTTACCCATCAGCTGATGATTTGGCTGGCGGCACTAACTGTGATTTTCGGTGTTATCGGTTCACTCGCTTATACGGATGTCATGAAAATTGTGATCTACAACATTATCACCGCTGTCGGCGTGATTTTGTTCGGTGTGGCAGTTCATACCCCCGCATCCATTCAAGGCGCAATTTACTACCTGATTCACGATATGCTGATTAAAGGCGCTTTATTTATGCTGGCGGGCACGCTGATCGCATTGACTGGAACAGCGAGCCTGCATAAAATGGGCGGGCTGATCAAACGCTACCCTGTTCTTGGATGGATGTTTTTCATTTCAGCTATTTCTCTTGCGGGCATCCCGCCTCTCAGCGGATTTGTCGGCAAATTTAAAATTGCGGAGGGCGGCTTCGCGGAAGGTGAATTTACGATTTCCATGCTGATTCTGCTTTCGAGTCTGCTCGTACTATACTCTGTGCTGAGGATCTTTATACATGCGTTTTGGGGCGAAGAAAAAGAAACACCAAAACCAAATTATAGAACAGCTAAAGGACTTCTTTATCCGGCAGCTATTTTTCTCTTACTGTCTCTGCTCTTCGGTTTGGGCACAGAATGGGTGTCCCCTTACGTTGATCAAGCGGCCGAGACGCTGCTGAATCCGGAAAAATATATTGAAGCTGTTTTGAAGGAGTAGATCGCATGGCATTTCAAATTTTATTAAATGTGTTTCTCGCTTTTTGCTGGATGTTCTTGAGCAATGATCCAAGCGCCGCAGGATTTATCACAGGCTATGCTCTGGGAATGCTCTCTCTCTTTTTCTTCCGGCGCTTTTTTACCCGCCAGTTTTATCTATGGAAAATGTTTTCTATTATCAAACTCTTTTTGATTTTTTTAAAGGAACTGTACCTTGCCAATGTCAGTGTGATGAAATCAGTCCTATCGCCGAAACTGAATATCAGACCGGGCATTTTCGCTTTTAAAACAGAGCTCACGAAGGATTGGGAAATCACCCTGCTGTCACTGCTCATTACGTTAACGCCGGGAACCTTGGTGATGGATATTTCCGATGACAGGACAATTCTTTACATTCACGCAATGGATATTGAGGATGCGGAAAAAGCTATTTTTGATATTCGGGAGTCATTTGAAAAAGCCATACAGGAGGTGAGCCGCTGATGTTTACGCTGATTCTGCAAATCGCGCTCGGCATTATGGCAGTGTCTACCCTTTTGTATGTCATTCGTGTCATTAAAGGGCCGACTGTGCCTGACCGGGTCGTGGCTCTGGATGCAATCGGCATCAATCTGATCGCGATCACGGCGCTTGTCTCCATTTTGCTGAAAACAAGTGCGTTTCTGGATATTATTTTGCTGCTGGGGATCTTATCGTTTATCGGAACAATTGCATTTTCTAAGTTCCTGGAGAAAGGAGAGATTATCGAAAATGATCGAAATCGCTAAAGTCGTCGTGGCTGTATTCATTCTGCTCGGCTCTCTTGTATGCCTTGCCGCTTCATTTGGGACGCTTCGTCTTCCTGATATGTATACACGCTCACACGCTGCTTCTAAAGGCTCAACATTAGGCGTCAATATGGTTCTGCTCGGTGTCTTCTTCTTTTTGTGGTTTATAACCGGGGAAATATCGGCTAAAATCATGCTCGGGATTTTCTTTATCTTTATTACGTCGCCTGTCGGAGGGCACTTGATCTGCCGTGCTGCGTACAACTCCGGCGTCAAGCTTGATGAGAGAAGTGTACAGGATGACTATAACGGGATCAGAAACTTTGTGATTAAACGAAAAGAGGATTCTTACTTATAAAAATAAGCAGCCGGACAGGCAGAGTTCCGGCTGTTTTTTTATTTCTTGATGACAGCCAGCGTGCATCTGGATATACAGATCAGCCTCTCTTGCTCGTCATAGATGTGTATTTGATAGACAATGGTCGTTCTGCCTTTATGAACAGGTTCGGCTACTGCCTTTACCGTTCCTTCCTTTACGGATTTCAAATGATTGGCGTTAATCTCCAAACCGACACAAGCTTGTGTTGTGTGATCAATCAGATTTTGCGCACCTGCGCTCGCCGCGGTCTCCGCCAGAGCAACTGAAGCGCCTCCATGCAAATATCCGAACGGCTGCACCGTCCGATGATCCACCGGCATGACCGCAACGCATCGTTCCGCCGTGCTTTCAACAATCTCGATTCCAAGCGCTTCAAGCAATGTGTGTTTCATATCCATCATATACAACCCCCTTATTTAAAGTACACCGTCTGATTTTGCAATCAAAACCGCTTCCGTCCGGGAACCGACATTCAGCTTATTGAAAATCGATGTCAGGCTGTATTCAATGGACCGCTTGCTTAAATGAAGCGCATCTGCGATTTCTTGGTTTGTAAATCCCTTTTCAACTTCTTGAAGAATCAGGCATTCTCTAGGTGTGAGCACATCTTGTTCTTTTTGAGAGGAAGGAGCCGGCTTTGTTTTTTGCTGAGTCATCAGCTGTTTAAAATAAGCAAAATCGACTAAAATTTCTCCGTTGAGTACGTGGTATATGTATTGGGTGATCTTTTCTTTCGATTCGGTTTTGCTGATGGCACCGTGCAGACCCGCACGAATCGCTTCCTCAAAATAATCCTCGACCTCATAACCGGTATACACGATAATTTTACAATGAGGATTCTCTTGTAAAATCTGTTTAGAAAGCTCCATCCCATTGACCTCGCCGCCTAAATTCAGATCCATTAAAATGAGATCATATGACGAGAAATCATGCTGCTTGATAAACTGTTCGCTCGGTTCAGGACTGAGACAATCAACAGACAGATTCGAATCCGTTTCCAAAATTGTCTTGGTGCCTTCCATGACAGCCGGATGGTCATCAATCACTAGTATCTTTTTCATGTTTTCCTCCCTTTTACTCACTCATTTCCATTTTATAAAAAAGACTTGGCTTGTGCCAAGTCGTTTCCGTTATAAAACCATTACAATTCGATTTCAATATCAGCCTTAAATCCCTTTCCTTCACTTGTTTCAATCCGAAGGCGTCCATCTAAAGCCCTGACTCTCTCCTTAATGCCAGAAAGCCCCATGCTCATGGAATGCTCATTATTTTTTTCTTGATCAAACCCTACGCCATTGTCCTCATAGTGAAGAACGATTTTGTTTTGAATACTGATGAGCATAATCAGCACATCCGTCGCCTGAGAGTGCTTGACCGCATTAGACAGAAACTCTTGAATGATCCGGTACAAATTCAGCTGCGAATCCAGATCAAGCGAAGCCGTAAATCTGCCGGTATTTAAACGGATATGAAACGGCACCCGCTCCTGCTGCTGCGCCACAAGCTTCGACAGCGCCTTCACCAGCCCAAGATCATACAGAAGCTGCGGCCGCAGCTCATGACACGTCTCCCTCGTCATCGAAATCACATCAGACATCTGCTCATTCATCTGTACAAGCTTGTCCTGCACCTCTTCCTGGCACGGATTATCGTCCTTCTTAAAATCAGCCAAAAACAGCTCACACTGGCGCTTTAAGGAAATCAAATCCTGAAGAACGGAATCGTGGAGATCGCGGGCGAGATCAGAACGTTGTTTTTCTTCAATCGTGTACATGAGTTTCTTAAGCCACACTGGATTTGATTCTTGTTGTTTTATTTCTTCTAAATGACTCATCAGCTCTTCAATTTTCATGACGTTTTCGATCGATACGTTTGTATAAAAAGCCAAGGTTTTCAGCCAAGAAAGTTCTTCAAGTGTGAGACGGGGCGTATTCATTTTAGATAAACAAAGAATCACAAATGATTTACCACCGCGTTCACCTATCTTCATGACAAAGCCTTTATTAAATTCAACGATTTTTCCTATTTCGGATGTTACTTTTCTAAATTCTTTTTGATAGACTTTTTCGAATGAATTTACGGTCTCATCATCATATAGCTTAATACTTCCGTCTGCTGAAACTTCATATACATATGCTCGGCTAACTAGAGAGACCTCAAGTATAGTATTTTTCAGTTCTTCAAATACTTGAGTCAGGAATGTTGAGTCTCTAATCAGCTGCGTAAATTTATATATACTATCTTGATAATTGAATTTTTCCGAGACCCTTTTTAATCTAAACCTGAAATCAAGTACTTCTTTATAATAAAAGACCGCCAACATGATAATATAAATTAAAAATGTTAGTTTAACACTATAAAAATCACTCTCAGGACTACTAATTAATTCAATTGTAGAGATTAGAATAATTGTTGGCGTTAAAGCTAAAAAGCCATAATATCTTAATCTGCTTAAAATAAAATCCACATTATAGATTTTATTTGTCATAAATTGAAATACCAAGGAGAAAGGTATTAACATCATAAATGAAGCTGCTAAAAAGGAAGAAACATAGTGCGCATTTAGAAACACATAAGGTATCAAATATAAACACAAAAAAGGTGCAAAAGAAAAGATATTAATAACAGTGAGGACCTTAATAATATGCGCTTGTTCAGTATCTTTATTTTTAATTAAAATGATACAGAAATAAATCACTACTATGATAAATAAAAAGAAAAAAGATAGTAAACTTAATTTAGGCACATAATCACGAAAGAAAAGATGTGAACGAAACATTTCACACACTACATTTATGATCGGTACTAAATATAAAATGAAAACTTTTTTATCAAATAAGGTAGTGCCTAACTCTCTAAAATAATGATAAAGAAAGAGAAGGTAGTTTAGCGGTACAGATATTAATGTTACCACCATAATACATCTGCATAGTATATCGCCTTTAACAGAAACTCCTGCGCTTATATAAGCAATAGAAGCAGATAACAAAAATATAATTAAAACTAAAGCAGATAGTAAATCCTTCGATTCATTTATTTTTAATATAAATAGGCAACAAAATAAACAAACAATATAAAACATTAACGGTATTAAGTAAGTAGAAAAATTTTTATCATTAAATAAGGTCAGCTTTAGCTCAACATCCTTGCCATTTCTCTCAACAACCATTGAACTTACATTTTTAAGCTTATTCATTTTTATTTCTTTAGTGTTTATCTTTTGATTATTAATACTCTTTACGATATCCCCTTTTTCTATTCCGCTGTATGATGCCATTGAATATTCATCTACATTGGTAATTACAACGTCCCCGTTCTTCCCTTTCGAAACAGTTGCTCCAACTAACAAATTATTATTGCTTATATAGGTCAAATAAATAACATATAACAGACTTATTACAACTAACAATACAGAAATTTTATTGGTTCTAGACTTCATTTAACCCTCAATAGTGCCAATCCATCATTGAATAAATTTCTAATCCTTTAAAACCATTTATTATACATTCAGATTGATCTTTATCGACACCCAATAAACAAGCATTACCTTCCATTACTTCCCTTAAAACATTTGGGTATTTAATTAAGTATCCTACCATTTCTTGCATAATAAATCCCCTCCTTATTTAATCATAACAGACAATAATTTTTCAGTTTTACCATCTTCTAATTTTAATTGTGACATTTCTTTTTTTATTTTCTGGAGAGATAAATGTTTCATCACCAGCAAATATTGTATAACGCCTGCTTCTGTTAATTTTTGTTTCAAAGCCTTCGTATTAATAGAAACAAATTCCTCGGGTTTTTGATATAAACTTAGTAGCTCAACTGAAGCATCATTAAATTGTTTTTTTAAGTATAAGTATGCCAATGTATTTTTTTTCTGAACAAAATCGTTATTTAAGTAAAACAAACCTTTATAATCATTATCGATCTGCGACATAATGCCGAGTTCATAAGAATAAGAAGCTACAATGGGATCGTATTTGCCGGTTGCCAGCATTACTCCCATAACACAGGGCAGTGCTGTTAGCGCTCCTGATTTATTTTTGATCATTTCAAGACAGGCTTCTTCAGTTTTCGGCGCATTCACAATATCATCATGCTGGCCTTGAATTGATTGTAACGCAAAAGTCAATATCTTTTGTGAAAATTCTGGTTCATGACTAGCTTGGCACATAACTTGTATACTTAGGGTGTAAAGAGCTGTTACTGCATTTAAAGCGATAGACGAGTCAATCTTCATCCATACAGCATTTACATTGTCTTTATCCTCTAAGTCATCATAAATATCAAATGAGAGTATAAGCAATTCAATTCCGGAAGCTAGCAATTCAATTGCTTTTTTGTCCTGACCGTTAAAAGCTAGATAATGATGAAAAGCCAAATCAGCAAACTCAAAAGTATCCTTGGACTCAATAAAACTCTGAAGATATCGTTCCAAGTCATGATTCATTATTTTTTGGCTAACAATCTCCTTCATTTTCTCCTTGATTCGGACAGAATCTAAACATATCTGCTCAATAACGACTTCCCCCCTCCCCTTCCATTTTACTAAATGGGCTATCCAAAGGACAGCAGGTTTTTCGTTATTTAACAATCATATAATACTTTATCCATTTATTGTATGGATAGAACAAAAAAAAAGACTTGTTTCCAAGTCTTTTTTACGAAATTTTCATTGCGTAATTGTATTTATCGAGCTGATCAATGCTTTTGTTAATGTTTCGTAATGAATCTGTTGTTTCTTTAATATCAAGTTCGAGTCGGAATAACAATTGTTTTACTTCTTCAAGTTTCTTTTCCATCGTTTCCACACTCCTTTTTTTGAAAGATCAATGAATTGTGTATGGTGAACGAGTCCTAGGTATTTGATCTGTTACTAATAGTGTATCTGCTTTTGGCTTATTTTTCACCGAAAAGTATACAAAAAAGTCCTGCGTGACACCGCAAATATCAATAGGTCCTTGTGCTCAAAGGGATCACAATGAGAACGGGACTATATTTCTATGCAGAGGAGCGTTTCTTTCCCCTGAAATTGAGAAAGATTCTTAATTCCCTTGATTTTAACGTGTTTCGCATTTTCACTAATCAAGACTATAGTCCTTCATACCGTATTTTCAAAATTAAATATGCGATTCTTGGCGTATCCTGACCGACAAACACCGAAAAGACCGCAACGCTAAAGTTGTGGCCTTTTCGCTTTGTCATATTCGGCTATTTGAGATCTATACATATAGAAACATCCTTTTGTGTGAGGTGCTCCCATGAGATATCATTATCCTTGGTTTTACGCCTATCCGTATGAGAGTCGCCGCCCGCCTGCTCCCGCTGTCCAAACAGATACCTTTATCCGTTCAGCGAGAGAGGCCGCAGGGCTGTTCGCCGATGCCCAGCTCGTTTTAGGCCGCATTGCGGGCTCGCGGGAGCTCTCGCGCCGCATCCTGACCGCAGCCGAGCAGTCAGATAAACAAACTGTAAAGCGCCTGATCAAACAAATGGGCGTCCTGCATGAAGTGGATGCGGTCTTTAATCCCGACGGCATCTACATCAGCCTCATCGGGACGCAAAGCCGAATGATTCTTGCTTTGCGGTGGTCAGAAGACCGCAATCACTTTGCGTCCATAAGCTTATGACACCACTCCAGAGCCTCAAGATAACATTCATACGCTTCTTCTTTGTCCAGTTCTTTACCTAATTCTGTGCAGGTGTCCCAGTTGTTGCTTTCAATTAATTTCACAAGCTCAAGCATTTGGTAGTAGTCGTTTTGATGGCCTAATAACGCTTGCCCGACTTCATCTTTTAAAGGCAATTCTTGAATAATATCCTCTATTTCTCTGTGCAGCAGGGTGTCTATGAGAGAAAACATTCCGATCAGCATATAAGAAGCAGGCTGCGGCCGGGCTGTTTTTCTCGCCAGCAGTTCACAAAGCTTTGCTCTCATCAAAGAAATCTTAATGATTTCGTGCTTGCTGGAATTCCCTTTTCTGCTTAAATCCTTAAAGGAAAGAATGTATATCCACCGTTTGATTTCATTAAACCCAAGCAGCATAATGGCCTGTTGAATGCTTTCAATTTTCTGGCTCAGTCGGCTGTGGGATGAGTTTAAAAATTTTAAGATTTGATAGGACAGTGATAAATCCCGCTCTATGTACTCTGTCACACGTTTTATGTTAGGCTGTTCTTTGCTCAATTCGTTAAGCAGTTCATAATAAGAATAGAAATGAGTTGACAGATCATGCCCGCTGATAATGCGCGGCTCGCTGAAAAAGTAGCCCTGGAATAATTGAAATCCGTCTTGGGCTGCCTGTTTATATTCTTTTCGGGTCTCTACTTTTTCCGCTAAAAAAATCAAACCGCTGCAGCCGTAGGTTTGCAAAATTTTTCTGCGTTCCATTCGTGTTGTTTTGAGAAAATCAATTTTCAATATATCAATATAGCTCATGAGCTTTTCCAGTAAGTCTTCATTTTGCGGATTTATGGCATAAAAATCATCGAGCGCCAGCATATACCCCATTTTTTTCAGCTCTCTGCATCTTGAGATGAGGGCCGGCGTGATCGGTATATCTTCAAGGATCTCAATGACAAGCTGTTTCGGATTGAAGGAGGTGGGAAGATTCGAGAACATCAGGCTTTCCGTAAAATTAACAAAACAGCGTTTCCCTTCCGTCAGCTTCTCAATACCGATGTTTAAAAAGCTGTTGATCACCAAATCTGTTGTTGCCTGATCGCCGTCTTTAGCGCTATACACATTCTCTTCACTCTCTCTATACAGCAGTTCATAAGCAACAACCTGTTCTTTTCTATTAAAAATAGGCTGTCTTGCAACAAACACCCTCATTGGTTTATCCCCCTTACAATGCGCGCGGCTTTCACCCCTAAGTATATCAAATAATTTGACGAAAATTGTCTAAACATGAAAAATAATATATACACAAAGAAAAACTGGCCTCTTCGCGAACGAATGGCCAGTTTTCTTTATTCTTCTTCAAGCTCTTCATCAAGTCTGCTTTTCACTTCGTGGATCCGCTGCATTTTATTGCTCCAGCAGTCCTCGCTTAAATCAACCGGATATTCCTCCGGCTTGCTGATTCTCTTATATTCCTCCCACAGCAGGCTGAGGTTATCCTGCACATACTGCTGTATGTCTGAGATCTCAGGGTTTTGATAGCAAAGAATACCCTTTTCAAAAATCAGCTCATGAAGATCCTTCGCATAAAAATTCGTGACAAATTTGCTGATGAATGTATGAACCGGGTGGAACATTCTGAGCCGCTTCTGATCATTCACCTGCTCATCATAAAGCGCAATATAGTCGCCTTCAGAATGATGATTGGACTGATTGATAATGCGGTACACTTTCTTTCTGCCCGGTGTCGTCACTTTTTCAGGATTGGACGAAATTTTAATCGTGTCGACCATTTTTCCGTCTTCTTCAATGGCAACAAGCTTGTAAACCGCGCCGAGAGCCGGCTGGTCATAGGCTGTAATCAGCTTCGTACCGACACCCCAGACATCAATGCGCGCTCCCTGAGCCTTTAAATTCATAATGGTATGCTCATCCAAATCACTTGAAGCAATGACTTTCGCGTCTGTAAACCCTGCTTCATCAAGCATTTTCCGGGCTTTTTTTGACAGGTACGCCAAATCGCCGCTGTCCAGGCGGATGCCAATGAAGTTGATGCGGTCTCCGAATTCCTTAGCAACTCTAATCGCATTCGGCATGCCTGAACGAAGCGTGTCATACGTGTCGACTAAGAAGACGCAATCCTTATGCGTTTCCGCGTATTTTTTGAAAGCTGTATATTCATCGCGGTAAGCCTGCACAAGCGCATGCGCATGCGTGCCGGATACCGGGATATTAAAGCGCTTTCCAGCTCTTACATTGCTTGTTGCGCTGAAGCCGCCAATTAAAGCTGCTCTCGCTCCCCACATGGCCGCATCCATTTCATGCGCCCGTCTTGTGCCAAATTCAAGTGCGACTTCATCGCCGATGACGCCTTTAATCCGGGCAGCCTTTGTTGCGATTAATGTTTGGTAGTTCACAATGTTGAGCAAAGCCGTTTCAATCAGCTGTGCTTCTACCAAGGGGGCCTCCACCCTCATAATCGGTTCATTGTTAAAGACGAGCTCTCCTTCTTTCATGGAGTAAAGAGAACCTGTAAAAGATAAACCGCGCAAATATTCAATAAAATCTTCATGATACCCGAGCTCATCCTGTAAATAATTCAGGTCGCTATCCGTAAACTTGAAATTTTCCAAGTATTCGATTGCTTTTTCCAAGCCCGCAAAAACCGCATAGCCATTTTCAAACGGAAGCCTTCTGAAAAAAAGCTCAAAAATCGCTTTCTTTTCATGAATGCCGTCTCTCCAGTAAGTTTCTGCCATGTTGATTTGATAAAGGTCTGTATGTAATGACAGGCTGTCATCTTTAAATCCGTACTCTAACACTGTTTTTCCCCTTCCTTACTCTGCCACTTGCGCTCCGATGCTGTTTGCAAAATGGGAAAGAGCCCATGCGTGCCCCTCCTGATTAAAGCTGGCAACAGCCTGTTTATGCACAACAATCCGGAAACCTTTGTTGTATGCGTCAACCGCTGTATGCAACACACAAATATCTGTGCAGACGCCGGCAAGATGCAGCTCGCCAATCTGCCGCTCTCTGAGTTTGAGCTCTAAATCAGTACCCGCAAAAGCAGAATATCTCGTTTTTTCCATGTAGTAAACATTTGGTTCATGTTCATGTTTCTGATATAGAGGCAAAAGTTTTCCGTACAGATCTTTTCCTTCCGTGCCTTTTATATTATGCGGAGGAAAAAGACGGGTTTCAGGGTGATATTGATCCCCTTCATCATGAGAATCTACTGCTAATACGACGTAATCACCGTTTGTGATGAATTCTTCGGTCAAATTGACGATCGCCTCTTCAATCATTCTGCCGGGCTCCCCGCAGGTCAATTTTCCGTCACTCGCCACAAAATCATTCGTATAATCAATACAAATAAGTGCTTTTTTCATAGCCGGCCTCCCCGCCATCAGTATGAGAACATTATATCTTATCTCCAGTTGTAAGTGAATTGCCATGAACAAAAAGACAAACGATCCGTTTGTCTCTTAAGGTTTCAGCACTGACCGGTTAAAAATGTCGTCCTGAACATATATCAATTCACGATTCATAGCGATATCAGCCGCAATTACAAGGCCTAAAGGCGTATGAAACTGAAGATCAGATACGATCTTGAAGTTCACTCCGTTCCGGTTCGCCATTTGGATATAGGGAGAGTAAGACTGGTACTGAAGCTCTCCATTAATCAAAAGAGTGATGTTTTTGCTGTTTTTGAGTGCGTGTTCCGCTTCTTCATACGGTTTGCTTCTGAGCACCTGTCCTTTCGTCAGTGCCAAAAGGACTCTTTCCCTTAATGAGCCTAAAAACAAATGGCGCTCGTCTGGCTTTGTCTCCAAGGGCCCATACATTCCTTGCTGCAAATAGAGATCCATTTTATCATCACTCAAAAGCTCGTCCTCCCGTCTTGTTTGTCTTCATTATCACCTGATCAGGCAGGAGCTAAACTTTCAATGGCCGTTTACATTTCTGTTACCCAATGAATGATTTTTTTGGCCAGCTCACCAGCCGGGTCTTCCTCTGTATGCCGGCGCAAAGAAGCTTCCAGCCGTTCAGGCAGAGATGCTTTATCTTCTTCATAAGAAATGATCGTGCTCCACTCCAGCTGCGGAACCGCTACAAGCGTGCGCAGTTCTTTTCTGTTTTCATGCAGATACACGTCCGTGATCATTCCGGTTTCCGTATTGATATTCGCTTTTCTGATTTTCATAACATAACCTCACTATTCAAAGACTAACCATATTATACAATAAAAAAAGCAACAGCCTCTCCGAAAAGGCTGTTACCCGTTAAACGACACTGTTTCATCAATGATATCGGCATCTTTGAGGATGGTTTTACTGTGTTCATTATTGATCTTTATATAATCACCTAATTGAAACGCACCCGATCCCGCTCCGGTGTGATCAACGCTTTTCGGCGAAATCGCAAACACATCTCCAAAGCTGGCCGCTGCATCACCTGATATAGACATAATATAAATCGGACCTACAATCGCAGGCATTTCCCCACCTCCGCATTGACTTACAGCATCATATGCAAAGAGGCGCAAATGGTGCCCGCCTATTCAGCGGGCTTTGCGTTTTCTTCAAGGCGTGACCGCTGACGCAGTTTGATTAAGCGGACAATATTCAGGAAGAATGCCTTCACTACCGCGTAGACCGGCACTGCTAAAATCATGCCGAGAATTCCGCCGAAGCTTCCGGCTCCGATCAACAGCAAAATAATCGTAAGCGGGTGCGTATTCAGCCGCTTTCCGATCACGAGAGGAGACAGCAGGTTCCCGTCAAGCTGCTGAACGACGACGACTACAATAATCGCAAACAGCGCTTTGGCCGGCGAATCCATAAAACCGACAATGACAGCCGGCGCAGCACCGAGAAAAGGCCCGACATAAGGAATGATATTGGTAATCGCCATGACAATCCCAAGAATCAGGGCATACGGCAGCCCGGCTATTAAGTAGCCGATAAAACACGCTGTTCCGACAAAAAGACAGATTAACAGCTGCCCCTGAAAATAAGCCGCAAGCGTATCGGATAAATCTTTAAAAATCTTCAAGCCTTCTGTCCGATATGAAGCCGGAAGAATTTTCACTGCCAAGTTCGGAAAGCGGTGTCCGTCTTTCAACATATAAAAAAGGATAAATGGAACAGTGATAATAACAAGCGTGATGTTTGTCACGACGCCAAACACCGCAGATAAACTGGACGTGATATTTTGCGGCAGGTTTTGGAGAAAGCTTGTCAACGACTGTTCAATTTTTGATATCGATACATAATCCTGATTCATCATCCAGGTAAACCATTGGGAATGGGACAAATCTTTTGTCAGCGCCTGAATCTGTTTTATATAATCAGGAAGATTGTTAAACAGCCCGGTAACCTGCGATGTAATAACAGGTCCGACCGACGCTGAAACGAAGGCAAGCAAACCGATAAAGAGTAAGTAGATCAATAGAATGGATAATGTCCGCGGAATTTTTTTCTCAAGCAGGCGGACGACCGGATTAAAAATGAAATACAAAATTCCCGCAATCAGCATCGGGAAAAACAGTGTCGAGATAAAAACAATAAACGGCTGAAATACAAATGAAACTTTTGTTGCTACGTAAATAATCAGCAAAACAAATAAAATCTGCAATGTCCAAAAATGGACTTTTGATTTCAACAAGCTTTGTTCCTCCTAGTTTTTCTTTATGTGTCAGATAAAAGGACTTATACCCCATCATTGTAACAAAAATGAACTCATATCAGAACTCTTAATATGATGAAAGGAGTGTTGGTGATGCAGGCTGTGACATACGATAAAGATTCCGGACTGGTTTATATCCACCTTCTTCATCCGAAAGAGAGCAGGAATGTACGGTCAGAGGAGCTTAAAGTCAATGATTGTATCCTGCTGGATATCGGCCAAAACGGCAAAATCGCCGGATTCGAATGTTTTGGTGAGGCAGCACTGCTCTGTGCCCCGTTTGCCGGGAAATCACGGCTATATGTAAAAGATGCAGACGGCTATCACTTTCGTGTTCGTCAACAGGCTTCAGTCCGTTCCAGCTATACAGTGTACGGTGTCACTTTTTGTTTTTCAGATGGCGGCTACCAGGAATTTGCCGGTTTTGACCTTGACGAATCGATGTATTACAGTGCGTTTTTGCAGCGCTTAACTGAAAAATAGGACGTCCCGATGTACGCCTATTTTTCATGCGCAAGCACTGTTAAACCCGCTCACTGTAATCTGGCGTGACGGAAATCATGTGCTGGATTCTAATCAAACAAACAGCATTTCGGGCTCCTTCAATTGTGATATGGTCAGGGTTGACATCGATCAGTCTGCCTCTGACCGTATCTCGTACTGTCTGTATAACGAACCTTGAGCCGATGAGCTTTTTAATGGTCTGATAGACATAAGGATCGACTAAAGAGACCAGTTGCGGGCTACCTTGGTTGACCATACTTCAATCCCCTTTTTATGTTTTATCTCAGCTTATGCCGCAATTATGGATAATGACACAGGCTTCCCTGATAAAACGAGGGGTGCGGGGATTTTAGGAGAATATGTTTGGAAGCGGGTGTAAAGGAAATGGTGATGAAGCGGAGACAGCGTAGAAAGCTGGCGCTGTTCCGTGTAAAAAGCGGGACTTATACTTGCTTTATCATAGATGCCTGGGCTTGGTCGATTAATTGGTCCAGCTTTTCTATTTTTTGACGTGCAGTTGAAGGATCAATTTGACGGTAATGATGGTGGCCGCCCGGCTCTTCATCAAGTTCGTCCGCTTTTTTGACAATCTGCTGCAGCGTGTTTTTATCTAATTCACCTTCAGGCAAATAGGAATCGGTATGAAGCAAAATGGCAAGGGCAATTTCTTTTGCCGCTTTCGGTTCCTCGCCAAGCCGAATCAGAAGCTTATGCGCCCGTTCCGCCCCTTTGATGGCATGGATGTCATTTCGTTTGTATTTCTCATAATCCCACTCACCGTCCGTATACCATTCATAATGGCCGATGTCATGCAGCAGCGCCGCTTTTGCAGCTAAATCAGGGTTGATGCCAGCCTTTACAGACAGCCTGTATGCATGATAAGCGCAAGCAATCGCATGTGCTACGCCTGAGCGCTGCATATATTTTTGTGCAATTGGATGGGTGAAAACATCCATTAATGTAACCTTTCTCATGGAAACCCCTCCTTTAGATATTTTTAGAATCCTAACATAATTTGCAGAGAAACTCAATTCTTATGTCACATCATTTTATCTTCTTATCATCATTGTTATACCCTAAAAGCAGAGTTTCAGTCAGTATATGCGGCTGTTCAACAAAGTGCGCGGACTGTTGCCTTTTTATAAAAAAAAGAGCAGAAAATCTCTGCTCTACAAAAACTCTTTTATATCATAAATGCGGCCGTTTTCCGCGCCTGTTTCTAATAAAGAAAGCAGCGTATCGGCAATAAAGGCCGGACTGCGAAGGCTTCCTGTTTCATTTAATTTCCGGAATCGTTCAATGTCATGGAAATCCTTTTTCGATGAAGAACGGATGACGGCTTGCATCTCAGTGTCCATAACACCCGGTGAGAAAGAAATCATGTTCACCGGCAGTTCTTCATCCTCCTGTTCAAATCCGAAAGTCCTCGTAAACATGTCAAGCCCTGCTTTTGAGCTGCAATACGCGCTCCATCCCTTGTATGGGTTTTTGGCGGCGCCTGACGTAATGTTGACAACCGTTTTTTTGCCGCTGTATGAAGCAAACCGTCTTGTAAACAGCTGACTCAAAAGCACGGGCGCTGTCAGGTTCAGCTGATAATGGCGCTGCAGTTCATCAAGAGACGCTTCGCCGGCGCGTTTGATCGGTGTTACCATTCCAGCGTTATTGATCAGGGTAATAGCTGAATAACGATCTGGATTGATGGATGAAAGCAATGATTCAAATTGCTGTTCAGCTTCTTCGAGATTGATAAGGTCTATTTGATGCTGCGTCAGTTTTTCATGTGAGACATCAGCTTTTGTCCTGGATAAGGCATGGACTTCATGGCCCTTCTCTAAAGCCTGCAATGCGATGGCTTCACCCAGTCCTTTTGACGCTCCGGTAATGATATAAAGTTCCATTGGAAACCTCCTCCTTCCGTTCCTATTGTACGTACCGCTTTTACTCAACACAAGCACGGGAGCCTATGCCTTTTTGTTCTCCTGCGCTGTGACTTTTGGGATGAGGAACACAATGCCTGCTATTCCGAGCAGGATCAGCACGACATAGATAATCGGAAGCAGCAGAGAAGATGTTTCTTGTTCTTCTTCTGTTTCCGTGGATGATGCCTTTGTGATTGGTTTTTCAGCAAAGGTAATCCCAAGCTGTTTCGATTGAGCCGCAATCGTGTTGGATTCCTCGGCATTTGTTGATGTAAACAAATCTTTTAACAGCTCTGCATCCTTATCCTCCGGCTTATCAAAGGTGATATCCTTCTGTTCTTCAGGCAGTTCTGTTTTTTCTTCATAGTAGGTATCTTCATGCAAATAATTCGTATCGATTTCAATGTCTTTTTTCTCATATTGGTTTGGCGCGACATCTGTATTTTCTTCGGTTTCGGCAGCGGCGGCAGAGGGTATGAAAAGGGAAAAGGAGAGCATACAAATCATGATCCCCTTTTCCATGCTGCGATTACGCTTCATACGTTTCATCGCTTTCTGCTGTTTTTTCTGCCATCAGCCGGATAATAAGCGGCAGAGCCGCGGCAATCACCGTAATGATCAGCAGAACCGATATTCCCATTGCAAACAAATGCCCAGTACCATACTGGATGTCGATATATACTTTCGATACCGGATCTTCAAATGTAAAGTTCGGCATAATCAAATCAATAAGCGGTGCGACGTAGAATAGAATCATTGCTGCCGAAGCCACCCATCCAGGGATCGATCCGAATCTGAATGCCGCACGGATGAAGGCCGAGCTTGCGACCAGCAGTAGAATCGTAAACACTGACCACTTAATCGTTTGATCGTCCGGCAATGAATAAATATTCAAACCGAACAAGCTGATCATCAATCCGACAAGGATATTCAGAATTCCAAATAGCGCTCCTTTGACGAGAAGCGGCGCGTTTTGGTAATACGAGCTGAAATAGCCGATTAACAGACTGCTGATCAACACAATGACAAGGATGACAACCGGCGGCACCGTTTGAGTTTTTTCTTCCGGAACCTCTCCGCTGATCTTAAGCGGATTCGCCAAGTAATCATATACATAGCCGTTGTTTTGCCCGTCTACTAATGTATTTCCCAATATGCCGTATACGTCATTGCGCACGAGTTTCGTTGAGGCGACATTTTTCCCCCAGTTGTTGTTTAAGGTGTCAGCTTTCGTCTGTACATCATTGACGCTTTGCTGCATGTTGGTTGTATAATCGATAATGCCTGACTGGCGGTCAGATAATGAACCCATCATGTCTGACATTTGCAGCACTTCCTGGCCGACCGTATCTTGGACACTCAGCGCCATTGTGCCAGACAGCCCGTCGTTACTGAACGTCGCAGATTCCTGTGTTGCGCCCGTTACTAGCTGTTCTGACGCTTTTGCGGCACTTTCAGAGATTTTCGTCAGCTCATCGAGAACACCTGCTTGAGAGTCACGGATAAAACCGCTGTATTCGTCCGCAAATTTGGTCATGCCGTCGATAAAGCTGTTAATGTCTTCATCAGTTTGCATCGTGTTGTTTTTGAGAGCTTCCCAGCTGGATGATTCTTCAGGTGAGAGAGCCAGTACGGATTTGACGTTGCCTTGCTGACCGTCAATGGCATTGGTTTTTGCAATGCTGTCGATAGTTCCGGATAATACAGAGTCATAAACAGATAAATATTTATAGTATCTCATTAAAGCGGAGATGCTTTCTGTATTAATTTCTCCCGGGAATTGAAGCTGATCTTTATTTTCAAGCTCGCGAATCGCGCTGTAAATCCCTTCGAACTCCCTCTTCCGTTTCGCTTCAAGATTTTCAAGTTTACCTTCTAGCTTCTTTACTTGGTCTTTCAAGTCATCAATTTCATCATTAAGACCATCCATTTGTTCTTTTAGTTCTTCTAATTTCTTTTTCAGCTCTTCATTATGGGCAGTTTCTTTTTCTTTGAGCTCTTCTTCAATTTGCTTGATTCGCTCAGACGCTTTGCTGAGCTGTTCTTTTGCTTTTGCGATATCAGAAATCTCATCGTTTCCTGTTTGATCTTCGTCCTCAGGCTGAGTCGTGCCGCCGTCGCCTCCGGTATCTCCTGAATCGCCGGTTCCGTCTTCATTTGCCAGCTGGATAAATTGAAGGGCAGAATCTGATGAAGCGGTCTGTTCAGCAGATGTGCCTGTTTCGGTTTGTCCGCTGTCTGACTCACCATTAGAGGCATCTCCGTTCTGCTCCTGACCGTCTGTTCCCTGCTGCTGGTCTTGATCCTGAGTATTGCCGTCCGTTTGTCCGTCATTCCCGGTATCACTGCTGTTATCATCGTTTCCGGTGTCTCCCTGTGAATCATCGGGATTTGTGTTGCTTCCGTCATCAGGATTTTCCGGGTTGTCAGTGGACGGTTCGTCTGTTCCAGGATTTTCAGTTCCAGGGTTCTCTGGCGTCGGCTCCTCTTTTTCAGGCTCCTTTAGATTGTCCGAAATGTCCTGAATATCAGCGGCGATGTTTTTCAGTTCTTCACGCTGTTTTTCAAGATCAATTTTCAGTTCTTCAGGATCTTCTTCCTTCGGATCTTTATCTTCATCATCTGAACCATCATCTCCATCAGGCTGCGGATCGCCTTTCGCAACAGTAAGCGCTGCGCGAGACTCAACAAGGAGTCCGTATACTTGGTTTAATGCAGCCTGCCTTGATGTTGCCTGATATTGATCGATTAAATCACTTTGGATTTTTGCCATGCCAAGTTCCTGCTGAGGCACCTGGCCTTCCCTGATTTGCTGTGCGGCTGCCAGAACTGTGCTGGTTTGCCCAAGCTGTGTTTTCACTTGACTGATCCCTGTTGACAGTCCGCTCATGCGTTCGCTGAACTGATTCGCCTTTTGCTGAGCTTGGATGGCATCCAAACCTGTGTGGATTTGCTGCTGTGTTGAATCCTGGGCTGCCAAAAGCAGTTTTTTCTGATTTTCTTGATATTCTTTGTATCTTTCAACTGTATCAATGAAATCTTTCAGCGTGTTTTTGGCTTCCTCCGCTGTTGAAGCTTTTTCTTTTGTCGTGCCCTGCGCTTCATTCATTGATTTCTTCAGCTCATCGATTAAGTCTTTTTGCTGTTTGATTTCACCTGCTAAATCATTAGAGCTTGGTTTGTAAAAGTTGTACATGACATTCTGGAATTCAGATTCTTTATTGACAATTTTGTCAAATTCTCCTCTGATGTTGTCCACTTTTTGCGAAACAAAGTTCCAGTATAAGGCCGACATTTTTTTGTTCATTGTCTTTTGGGCATCCTCAAGCTCACGCTGAACTTTTTCTTTGTTGACCGCATTCAGGTTATCTTGAATGCTGAATTCGAGCGTTGCTTTTCGAGGATGATCTTTGTCATAGCTCAAAATGTTTTTTGAGAAATCTGAGGGAATGTAGACGATCGCATCGTATTTCTTTGACGCGAGACCAGTCTCGGCCGCGCTTCGGTTTACGACCGTCCACGAATAATCGGGACGTTCACCCAGAACGGCCGCTACTTCCTTGCCGAAATGGGCGGATTTGTCCTCTTCATCAGACTTCACCTCATCACTCAATACGCCTGTGTCTTCATTCACCACCGCGATTTGCCGCGTGGAATTGACTGCTTTTTTCGTCGGATCGTCTCCGATAAAGCGGAAAAACAAAACCGGCAGCAGCAAAATGATGATGACGGCGGATATTAACTTGATCAAGCTTTTTCGTTGTTCTGTCATCTAGCACTCTCCCTTTCAGCAGAACATAAAGGAATTTGAACTTTTTGCTCCTTCCCGTTTTCCACAACATATCCGAAGCCCGGCTGAATCTCAGGCTCCTGTCTTTGGTACGGGAGAGGAATGACATTTTGCTCAGATTTTTTCATCAGCAGAATCGCGTGGCGAATTTGCTTCATCTCTGTCGTCAAGGAGTCATAGCCTTTTGAGAATTCGCTGTGGTTTCCGCCCGGGATAAAGCTGAAGCCAAGATGCGCGTATGATTTCATGAAGTTTGCCAGACGGTCTTGTATTCTCGTATCAATCGTCTGCTGGAATCTCGTAATCCCGTCAATCATCAGCACCACTTGTGAGAATCGCAGATTTTGCGCATCTCCCTGGCGGACGGCTTCTACATACATGGCTTCTCTTGTTTTAAAAATATCTTCTGCTGTTTCGATCCACTGCTCAATATCTTCTTTCGTTTCCAAATATGAGACGTCTGATTCCTTCGCATATTGGGACAAGCCGCGGTCAATCGAGTCAAACAGGCCGATCATTTCGGTTTCATCATCAATCAGATGTTCAAGCATTACTTTTAAGACGTTTGTTTTCCCGCGCTGGGTCTGGCCTAAAATCAGGCAGTGCTTATGCTTGCCCAAATCAAAATAGACTGGGCTGACTGTTTCTTCATGAAGCCCGATCGGTACAGATAAAGGCTTGCGTTCCAGCTTGAAGCGGAGAGAAAATTCTCTTGTCGACAGGCTCTCAGGCAGCATCGGAATCGGTGCCGGCAGGTCCATTGAAGCAAAGCGCTCCTGAAGATGCTGAACGTCTGATTTCAGTCCGTTGAACATGCTGATATCATCGTCCGCGTCAACAGGCAGGAACATTTGCGCGAAATAAAGCTCTTCCTTTTGAATGATGACGCGCCCCGGAATCGGTTCAAGATTGAACTTCGGCCGTCCGTAAATGGAATATCCCTCAGATTGATCCATGAGATAATGGACAACCTTTGTTTTCAGATTATTTAACAATGACTGGCGGACCGCATTCACACGCGTTGCTGTCAGCATGAAGTAGATACCCAAGCTCTGTCCGTCTCTGGAAAGCTGGACAAATTCCGATTCAAGCTCATGCATCTCATCCTTGACGATGTCAAAGTTGTCAATGGTGATGAAAATGAACGGAAGCTCTTCCTCGCTCAGCGCATTGTACATTTTGATGTGGCTGATTTCTTTTTCCCTGAACAGACGTTTACGGCGGTCAATTTCTTCTTTGATTCGAATCATGAACTTTTCAATTTTTCTTGACTGGTCCATCAGGAAGTAGTCCGCTGTATGAGGCAGCTTCGCTAATGGCAGAAGCGTTCCGTTTCCGAAATCAAAGATATAGACATGAAGTTCTTCTGGTGTGTATACGTCCGCAAAGCTCATCAGGAACGTTGCAGCTGCAATCGATTTTCCGTAGCCGGAAGAGCCGAATATGCCGATATTTCCGTCTTCCATCATCTTATAAGCAATCGGTGCCTGTCTTTGCAGATCAGGTTCGTCGACATACGCGAAGTGGAAATGGTCTTTTTCTTCTGAAGGAAAAAGAGTGCGCGGGATACGTTCCGCAAGCGGCGGCAGCCAAGGGCTTGGCAGCTTCTCGATTCCCATTTCATCTTGGATGCGTTCAATTTCGTCAACTACTGCTTCGATTTCTGTTTGAACGTCTTTTTTCGCGATATCTTCGGTATCAACTTCGGAAAGCGGGATCAGACCCGTATCCGTGACGATCGCGATTTCATCCTCTGTTCCGTAGACTTCCTCTAAGTAAGGCGCACCGCTCCAGGCTGATTGAAACAGCTCATACACTTCATTGTTGCCGACCTGCAAATACCCGCGTCCTGTCACGGTAATGTTTGCGGCATCGCTGTTTTTCAAAATTTCTTTACTGTCGGTGGCATCCTGAACCTTCAGCGCTACTTTAAAGCGCGAGTTGCTCCAAATCTGGTCGTCAATGATGCCGCCCGGCTTCTGTGTCGCCAAAATCAAATGAACGCCGAGGCTTCGCCCGATACGCGCGGCACTGACAAGCTCTCTGATAAAATCCGGCTCCTCGCTTTTCAGCTCGGCGAATTCATCAGAAATTAAGAACAAGTGAGGCATCGCCACTTCTGCTTTCCCCTGCTTGTACAGCTTTGTATAGTCATTGATGTGATTGACTTGATACTGGTCAAACAGGCGTTGCCTTTTTTTCAGCTCACTTTTAATGGAAGCAAGCGCACGCATACTGAAGTTTTTGCTGCCTTCAATATTTGTGATCGTGCCGAGCAGATGAGGAATGTTGCGAAACGGCTGTGCCATCCCTCCGCCCTTATAGTCAATTAATAAGAAAGCCGCTTCATGCGGGTGAAAATGCACCGCAAGTGACAAAATGTAGGTCTGGAGAAATTCACTTTTCCCTGACCCCGTTGTCCCTGCAAGCAACCCGTGCGGACCGTGGGCTTTTTCGTGAAGGTTCAGATACACAATGTCATCTTTTCCTTTATAGCCGATCGGCACTGACAGTGACTTCGCCGATTCACTCGTCAGCCATCTTTGCTGAATGCCGATTTCCTTTACTTCCTTCGCATGAAAAAGCTCCAGGAACGATACCGTTTCCGGAATGGAGTTCGTAATGCCGACCTGGTGATTCAGCGTCCGCAGCGTGCGTGAAAACCGTTCGTTGTCCCCGCGCTGATGATAATCCAGGCGGAACGGAATTCTTACCGCTTTTTTCTTTTGTATTAAAATGTCGCCTTCATGCTCATTGATGTAGCGGACAAGAGTCGTAATGTTTTCCGACAAGCTTTCCTTTGTTTCCGCAGCGACAATTGTAGAGATACCCAGATGCTCATGCTGTCCTTCTAAATATTCGAGAATGACGTGCTCTGAGATCAGCTGCTGATTCGTAATGACAAATACAAAATGCGGTTTGAACTGCAGTTTTTCTTTGTCATCTTCGAGATCGCGCTCTCTGATCAATTCGTAAAGTGAAGACAGGAGCTGATCTCGGGTTTGCTCATTATAAATAAATCCTTTCGCATAAATATGTGGCATTTGAAATTGCGGCAGCCACTTCATCCACTCCCAGTCTTTATACTCTTCTTCATGAAAAATAAAAACGAAACGCAAATCGTGATAGCTGTTGAAGAACGACAGCTGTCCGATCAGCTGGTGAATCTCATTTTTCACAATTTGCGATTTACCGACAAGCCCCATCGGACCTTCCGCCAAATCAACTGTAACCGGCGCATTGCGAATGTCCTTATAGACACGCTGCATGTGCTGGGATTTCTCCATGAGGTCATCGATATCACGATTGGCCAAGTCCCCGCCACTCATATTGATTTCATAGCTTGAAGGGACTGTTCCCGTCCCCAACCGCAGCTGGAGATAATCCTTGCTTTCAAGCGATTTTTCCCAGATCCGGTCACTGATTTCACTTGTTAAGTATTTCATTTGTTCAAATGAAGGAAAATGAAATTCAAGAACCTGCTTTTGCTTTTCAGCAAGCGCCTGAAGCTCTTTCCGCTTATTGTCTAAGTATAGCTTATACACGCGCTCCCGCTTTTCCTCACGTTTTTTCCGCTGGTTTTTATCCCGGAAATATTGCACCGTCGAGGTAATGAGGGTCATCATAAACATCGCCAGAGAAACAAGTATGAATATACCGCGCGGCTGAATGATGGCGACAACGCCCATCACGATCAGCATCACAAGCGGAGGCAGAATGACGAGCCACAGCCCTCTATTGGTTTGATCGCTCTCCTGAGAGGGGAAACTGAAAGAAACGCGGTCATCCGGCAGGTCGTACACCATTCGCGGCGTTCTTCTGTACTGCGGATATTTTTTCTGCATCTCTGTGCTCGGTTTGACCGTTTCTGTTAATGCCGTTTCAAACGGGGCAAAACGAACAATTTCTAAAAGATCTTGTTCCGTCACTCTCATTTGCGTAAAGTTCCAGAAAATTTCATCCCCCGGCTGGAGCGGTGTATTGTCGATGATCTTCTCTCCGTTCAAGAAGATCGTCCCGCTTTCAGGACGAACCGACCAGCTTCCGCCGACAAGAAGCAAAGAGAACGTGCTTTGTTCTGCAAAAGCAAACTCTTGCGGATTCAGATAAATATCTGCATTTGTCTTTTCTGAAGAGCATATGATTTCATCCCGATTCCCCGTAAAATAAACGGATTTATGAGGCTCACTGCCCGTCAATATCAAGCGTATATCCTGCTGATCCGTTTGGAGAGAAAATGATGTATCCGGCTCAATCGTGCCGAGACAATCATTTCCCAGGAAAACTTCGTATGGGCCGCCGGATTCCTTTCTTTGAAGGGAAATCACTCCGCTTTCAAACGGAATGGTGCCGATCGTAACGGAATCCTTCACATCAGGTCCTATGGTCACCGGATGGGACGACGGGAGGTCAGTCAGTTTCAGTTTTTGAACGTTATTTTGGTAAAAAACCCATAATAGACTCAAATGGCGAACCTCCTAACGGCCGAATAGCAGCATGCGATGACCTGCGCTTCATGTATCACGTTATTTGTCATCTTTTTTCTCATCTTTCTTTTCTGTTTCTTTTTCTTTCTTCGCTTGTTCTTCTTTTTTCGCTTTTTCCTCGGCTGCGGCTTTTTCTTCTGCCGCTTTCTCTTCAGCTTGTTGTTTTTCTTCGTCTGTTTGTTCTTCGGCTGTATCGACTAAAGACGTGTCAGTATTAGACTGTCCTTGATTGTCTTCATGTTCCTTTTTTGCTTTTTCAAGCTCACTATTTACTGAATCAAGTTCTTTTTGTATTTCTTCATCATTTGTGTCTTCAGATAAAAGCTGCTGTTTATATTTAGCAAGGCCAAAATAAATATAATCATTGTACTCAAGTTTACGGCCAATACTGATAGCTTCTTTGTAATTCCCTCGGCCATAATCAATCCAATACAAGAAATGCTGAGGGTCTGATTGCAGAGTGACTAAATTATTTTCAATATTTTTCGTTTTTGCACTCCCTAGATTTTCAACCTCAACATAAGACGTCGCCAGCTGATACTGCACCGATTCAGGCAGGCTTTCCGCATCGTATTTAGACAGTGTGCTGATAACCTCACTGTACTGCTTGTTTAGGAAAGCGCGGTTGCTGTCCACTATCGCCTGGTGCTTTGGCTGTGCGAAAAATAAAGCGTACATCGAATAAATAAGGGCCGGCACCAGCAAAACAATGAGCCCCAGGCCGATATATCGCTGGATGTTCCACTTTTTTCTCGGGATATGTATGTATGTTTTCGCTTTGGCTTCGAGCTCATCGATATGGGTTTGAATCAGCTCGAGCAGGTCATCATAGGTCGCCGCATCCAATATCGCCTTAGCCTCTGCGGAGAACGTCAGCGTATCATTGAATTTCAGGTAGTCTTCAAATGCAAACGCGCCGTCAACTGCCAAAGCTGCTGCCGCTTTCAGCTCCCGCCACACTCTTTCCTCATCACGCTCGTAAGGAGGAATGCTTTCTTTTACTCCATAATGGAGAAAATAAGGCGTTAGGCCTTTATCGAATACAATATTTTCAGGAGCGACAATCAAATTCAGCCTCGACAGATTGTGCTGCTGTACAGCTTGAACAAGCTGATAGGCAAACTGCCATTTGCTTTTTTTATCTTTAGCTTTCATTAAGCGGAATGCTTTATAGGAGGGAGGAGGTTGGATTGTGATGATTACTTCATCATCCGTCACATCGATCTCTTTATGAAAAAATGGATTTACATCTTTGATCACGTTGGCTTCGAGACCGTCCAGAAGCTTTATTTTTTCCCGCTGAAAGGTAAATGTATAGCCGGCATCTGTTTTCTCGGCAACGGCTTCTAATTGGTTTTCTAAATATGATTTTTGTTTATCCGACATTCAACCAGATCCTTTCATAATATTTCAAGCCGGTCTCCGTTTGTAATGCCGCAATCAGACAGCTTGCATTCTCCGGAAAACACCGTATCCTTATTAACCACTCTGATCCAGTGCCCTTCGCGCGGAGGTATAGCTACGCTTTGAGCCTGCCAAGCAATATCAATTACTTTTTTCACCGGGTGGTAATCTGACAATCTGAGATCAAAGACACTGCCGTTATAATGTTTCAAATCTATTGTAATATCAATATACATTTTAGGATCACCCTTACATAGAAAGAGCGCCGTCTTCTCGTGAATCAGGCGCTCCTTCCCTTTCATACTGTTATCCGCGGATTTGATTTGCGATGTCTTGGTCAGTAGACTCAAGTGTATTTGCTGTTTGATCAAGCTGCTGATTCACATCTTGAAGCAAATCTGACATTTTGATAAATGAAGGTTTGAGCTGCTCGTATTGATCTGCGAACGCTTCGCTTGAAGCACCTTCCCACATGCTTTTCAAATCAGAGATCATTCGGTTTAAACGATCAACCTGATTCAATACTTCTTGGCTTTCAACGCCGTATTGCTTCGCCATCGCTCTTAGCTCTTCGGGTGTGACACGAATTAATCCTGCCATATTCCTCATTACCTCCTGTGCCATCAGCCTAAATATGGGCTAATTCACTTATTTTTAGAACGTCATTATTATAAAAACAGTTTTTCGGTACAGTCAAACAAATATGTTTTAATTTTACAAAATGAGTCCAATGGTTTATCCCAAATCACTTAAAAATTACATAAATTGTCAAATAGGTAGGTTCATTTTCTCAATCTTCTCTTCATCCTCCGAATAATCCAAAAGACCCAAATGATTCTCCAACTCCCAAAAAAAACCTTTCAGAAAATTTGATGCTAGAGCACCATTTCTGAAAGGTTCAGTTTTTTCTTTCCTTAATCAGTCTCGCCCCCGATGACTTTCTAGAAGAATAATAGGATAAGCTTTCGTATCATATAAGGCATACAACTGTACTGCAAGACGTTTCTCTCAGTATGCCATGTAATTGTTTTTTTGGCTTCCGCTCTTTGTTGTTGATTTTCACAAACAACAACAATCATAATAAAAGGAAGGGGATGAGATGTCAAAGAGAAATCAAGCATGAAAAGTAGGGAGATTTATGACCATGCCGAATGATCCGTTTAAATACAGTTTTGACAGACTTGAAGATGTGGCTGATCATATCAGCGACGTTCTGCGTTGCCCGATTACTATAGAGGATTTCAACCACAAGCTGCTTGCCTACAGCACACACAGCGACTGCACAGATCCTGCCCGAACGTCTACAATCATTGGCAGAAGAGTACCGGAGAAGGTCATTAACAAGTTGTGGAAAGACGGGACGATTCCAGCTCTTTTAAAAACGGACCAGCCGATCAGAGTAAAGCAAATAGATGAAGTCGGACTAAGCAATCGCGTTGCAATTTCCATTTGGAAAAACAACCAAGTGCTTGGCTTCATATGGGCGCTTGAGATCCAAAAAACATTGTCTGACGATGATCTGATGACACTGCAAATGGCGGCTAAAGCAGTGAGAAACAAGCTTCTCAAACTCCAAATCAGAAAAACGAAAAATGAAGAACGCAGCCAAGAGTTTTTCTGGAAAATGCTGACTGGACACATTTATCAGGAGCAAGACATGGCGGATGGGTTCCACAAGCTTGGAATGGTCGCCCCTTCTGAGTTTTCCGTTATGATCATCCGGATAAACGGCGAGCTGACTGAAAAAATCGAACAGCAGCTGCAATATTTGCAGGAAACAACCCAGCAGGTTCATGTTCTGCTGACAACAGTAGATTCCAATGAACTCATTATTTTAACCGCTCCTAAAACAGATCACCCTTTTCAAGATTTAAAGCAGTTTGCTTTCAGTACGCAAAAACAGCTGAAGGAACGTTATAAAATAGAAGACGTTTCGATCGCTTTTGGCGGAATATACAATAATATTTCTTTTGTCTCCCGCTCCTATCAGGAAGCATTATCCGTCTTAAAAGCCAAGGAACGGTTCGCAGAAGAGACAAAACATCTTTTCAGTTTTTCTGAGCTAGGCATTTATCAATACTTGGATGTCCTAGATGAAAAACGGAAACAGACGGGATATTTTAATTATTCGCTTTCCAAACTGGAACAGTATGACCGCGATCACCAGTCTAATATGGTAGAAACGCTAGAGCGTTTTATTGAAGCAGACAGCAACGTGAATACCGCTTCCAAGGTTTTGAATATACACGTTAATACGTTGAATTACCGTCTCAAGCGCATCAGCCAGATCGCTGAAATCGATTTAAAAAATGTGAATCAAAAATTCACCATCTATTTAGATATCAAGCTTCGGCACATGGATTTGTGAAATTTCACAAATCCATGTTTTTTTATTTTCTTATTCAAACAAAGAATTTTCCAAAAAATCAAGCTACACTAAAAACATCACAGATACAGGAGGAGACAGATATGATCATAGGGGTTCCTAAAGAGATAAAAAACAATGAAAACCGCGTCGCACTAACACCTGGGGGCGTTTCTCAGCTCGTTTCAAACGGCCACCGGGTACTGGTTGAAACAGGCGCGGGCCTTGGAAGCGGATTTGAAAATGAAGCCTATGAATCAGCAGGAGCGGAAATCATTGCTGATCCAAAACAGGTCTGGGACGCCGAAATGGTCATGAAGGTCAAAGAACCGCTGCCGGAAGAATATGTCTACTTCCGCGAAGGGCTTGTGCTGTTTACGTACCTTCATTTAGCAGCTGAGCCTGAGCTTGCACAGGCCTTGAAGGATAAAGGGGTTACGGCCATCGCCTATGAAACGGTTAGTGACGGCCGGACATTGCCGCTTCTGACGCCAATGTCCGAGGTTGCAGGCAGAATGGCAGCGCAAATCGGAGCTCAATTCTTAGAGAAACCTAAAGGCGGAAAAGGCATTCTGCTTGCCGGAGTGCCTGGCGTTTCCCGCGGAAAAGTAACGATTATCGGGGGAGGCGTTGTCGGCACAAACGCGGCCAAAATGGCTGTCGGCCTCGGTGCAGATGTGACCATCATCGACTTAAACGCAGACCGCCTGCGCCAGCTTGATGACATCTTCGGCCATCAGATTAAAACGCTAATTTCTAATCCGGTCAATATCGCAGATGCTGTGGCAGAAGCGGATCTTCTCATTTGCGCGGTATTAATTCCGGGTGCTAAAGCTCCGACTCTTGTCACTGAGGAAATGGTAAAACACATGAAACCAGGTTCAGTGATTGTCGATGTTGCGATCGATCAAGGCGGCATTGTCGAAACTGTCGACCATATTACGACCCATGATCAGCCGACATATGAAAAACACGGTGTTGTCCACTACGCTGTAGCAAACATGCCGGGTGCTGTCCCTCGTACATCAACAATCGCCCTGACTAACGTTACTGTTCCATACGCGCTGCAAATCGCTAACAAAGGGGCAGCAAAAGCGCTAACAGACAATGCGGCACTGAGAGCTGGTTTAAACACAGCAAACGGACACGTGACCTATGAGGCTGTGGCAAAGGATTTAGGATATGAGTATGTGCCTGCCGAGAAAGCTTTACAGGATGAGTCATCTGTGGCAGGTGCTTAATTCACATTGAGCTTGCAGAAAGATTTCTGCAGGCTTTTTTTATCTTTTAAAAGGAAAAAAGAGACCATTTCACGAACTAAAACTATGAAGTTGATCATAAAGGAGGATTCATATGGCTGTTCAGCAATATGGCGTGTTAAAAGGCATTGTCTTAGACATGAAGCGTGAAACCGATGATGACAGTCCTCATTTCCAAGTCAAAGTGCTCGGTGAAGAGAATACGTATTACAGGTGCGCCATCAATGTGATGTCCAGTTCTGAGGAATCTGAAGTATTGTATTTGGCTGACGATCAGTTTGATTCAAGCTCGATTACCATCCTTCCGAACATGCCGTATGGATATACAAGGATCAATGAGGCAAACCGTGAAGTGGCGCTGGATTATGTGCGGGGCAATTTGTTTGACCCCCGGGAAATGAAGCCCTTGCCGCATGAAATCACGGGGCCAGATAATGATTTAAATGATTTTATTGAAACGTATATGAAGAAAGCGAAAGACGAGAAAGCGCCGGTTTATATATTCGGTTCAAAATTTGGGCCGGAACAGGCTCCGGATAAAATATTCGGTTTTACTCCGACCAACGGCATGCACAATATCCATATGAATCAAGGGAATGCAATGGATACCCGCTGGAAAAAAGACAACGGCTCTTGGCATGACGGAGGCATTCTGATTCAATTTGCCGACGATCAGTGGGCCGCTGTGTTTTTAGCGTTTTTATCCCAATCGTGGTGTACAGATGAAAATGGAAACCCGGTCAGAGACTGTGATCATACCCAAACGTCTGCATAAGATAGAAAAAGAGACTGCGGCTGCAGTCTCTTTTTTATGCGTTTACACATTTTCAACAGGCTTTAAGCTGTTTGGCCTCATATCGCTCCAATGCGATTGGATATAGTCCAGACAAGCTTCACGCCCTTTTTGCTCATGAACGACTGTCCAGCCGCTCGGCACATCTATAAAACCGGGCCATAGGGAATACTGGCCCTCTTCATTGATCAGCACCAAATATGTGCCATCCGCATTTTCAAAAGGATTTGCCATCTATTGCTTCCCCCTTATTTATTCATCTCTTCCAGTTTGACAGCGAGAACCTTGCCGATTTGAGCAAGCGGTTCCGGCTGACAAAGATCTTTATGACGGCAGTCGATGTCGATTTGTTCAATTTGTCCGTGAATATAAGGCTTCCACGAATCAGGTTCAATCGGATCAAACCATTCTGGAATGATTGTTGATCTGAAAAACAAGACATTTCCACGGAAGGGTTTCGGCTTATATGAGCCTAAAATACCGACAGAATTGACATACGTATTCTTCAGATTTAAAATGACCGATTCATCCAGGCTCGCAAGCGCGCTGCCGTCACGGCGAAGAATCTCGATCGCTGTTTCAAAATCAAGCGGTTTGTCCCCTAAGCTGTCCGGGTCGTACCCGCCTAAAGCCAGAAGGGCAATAAGCGCTTCCTCATCATCCGGCGCCTCTTTTATAGGAAGGAAGTGGTTCGGATAGGCGTCCAGCATCACCAATAGGGATACTTCTTCTCCTTGATGTTGCAGCTGGGTGGCCATCGCTTGAACGACATTCCCGCCTAGGGACCAGCCTAGCAAATGATACGGGCCTTTCGGCTGGATTGTTCTGATTTGTTCAATGTAATCGGCAGCCATGTCGTCAAGTGTTTTTGGAAGCTCATCCCGCTGTCCGATTCCGCGTGCTTGCAAGCCGTAGATCGGATAATCTGTTCCTAAATTGGTCATCAAACCAGCATAGCACCAGCTGAGTCCGCCTGCCGGATGTACACAGAATAAAGGAAGCTTGTCTCCGCTTGTTCGGAGCGGCAGCAGAACGTCGAGTGCGCTTTGGCTTGAACCCATCTCAAGTCTTTCAGCAAGCCCGGCCACAGTCGGCGCTTCGAATAGGTTGCCGATGCTGAGTTCAACGCCGAGCGCTTCACGAATACGGCTCATCAGCTGAACAGCAAGCAAGGAATGTCCGCCTAAATCAAAGAAACGGTCATCAATGCCGACACGCGGCAAGTGAAGCACCTCCATAAACAGGTCACAGAGGATTTCTTCCTGCGGCGTTCTCGGTCCGCGTCCTGTTACTGCAGCTGCGAAATCCGGAGCAGGCAGCGCTTTACGGTCAAGCTTTCCGTTCGGTGTCAGCGGCAATTCTTTCATCATCACAAAGGCAGAAGGCACCATGTAATCCGGCAGTCTCTCAGCAGCATATTTGCGCAGTTCCGCCGTATCAAACGTTTCTTCTGAAGAAGGTATGACATAAGCTGCCAAACGTTTATCTCCCGGCTGGTCCTCACGCACGATTACTGCCGCATCTTCAAGCTGCGAATGCTGAACGAGCGCGGCTTCAATTTCTCCCAGTTCAATCCGGAAGCCCCGAATTTTCACTTGGTGATCGGCACGGCCAACATAGTCGAGAGAGCCGTCAGCGCGGAGGCGGGCCACATCCCCAGTGCGATACATCCGAGTGCCCGGAGGACCGAACGGATCAGCTATGAAGCGTTCTGCTGTTAATCCAGCCCGGCCTAAATAGCCTCGTGCCAACCCAGCTCCTGATACATACAGCTCTCCGGCAACACCCGGCGGGACCGGCTGCAAGCGCTCATCCAGCACATATACGCCAAGATCCGGAATGCCGCAGCCGATCAAGCTGTTTGCCCGTAAAGCTGCAATGCTTCGGTCTAATTCGATATAACTCACATGAACCGTCGTTTCTGTAATGCCATACATATTGATCAGCTGCGGTCTATTTTCAGGATGGCGGTTATACCAATCCTCTAGACGGCTGAGTTCAAGCGCTTCTCCGCCAAAAATGACACAGCGAAGGCTGAGCGCCTGTCCGAGATCCGGCTGCTCCCGTTCCGCCTGCATAAACTGATAGAAAGCGGACGGTGTCTGATTCAGAACGGTTACACCCTCTTTTACCAGCAGGCGCAGAAACGCTTCTGGCGATCTGCTGACGTGATGAGGCACGATGACAAGACGTCCGCCATGCAGCAGAGGACCCCAAATCTCCCACACAGAAAAGTCAAACGCATAGGAATGGAACATGGTCCAAATATCGTCTGAGCTGAAATGGAACCAGTGATCAGTTGCTGCAAATAAACGTGTTACGTTTTGGTGAGGAATCATCACACCTTTTGGAACACCCGTTGAACCGGATGTATAAATGACATACGCCGTATTCAAAGGAGAAAGCGGCTGAATTCTATCCGCATTATTCGGATTCTCAGCAGGGTATGTGTTTAGTTTCTCTGACAGTTCGGGATCATCCAGCACGATTTTCGGCACGTTTTCCGCTGGCGGAATGTGTTCTGCAGCTTTTGTGTTCGTCATGATAAACGCAGGCTGCGCATCTTCCAGCATAAAAGCGATTCGGTCAGCCGGATAGTCCGGATCGAGTGGCAGATAAGCCGCGCCGGCTTTCAGCACCGCTAATAGCCCGACAGCCATTTCCAATGACCGAGGCAGTGCCAAGGCCACAAATTGCTCTGGACCGACGCCTTCGCTGATCAGCATTCGGGCAAGCCGATTTGCTCTTTCATTCAGCTCTGCATAGCTCAGTGACTGATCTTCGTAAACAACGGCAATGGCATCAGGGCTTAAAGCAGCCTGCTTCTCAAACTGCTCCGGCAAACTTGCGTGCGGAATCTTTTCAGAAACATTTTGCCAATCTGTCGCCATGTTGCTGCGCTCCTCCGGTGCAAGGATGTCCAGATTTCCGATTTGCTGGTCAGGATCAGACTCAGCAGCCTCCAGCAGGCGCATCAGACGGTCAGCAAGAGCCTGAGCAGTTTCCCGCTTGAAAAGATCAGTGCTGTATTCTAGCAGTCCTTCCAATCCGTTTGGTGTCCCGTCAGCAAGACGGTTTTCACTGATTTCCAGCGTCAAATCAAACTTGGCAGAACCGACACTGTGGATCCGCAGGCTGCTTTCCATGTCAGGAAGATGCAGTTCAGCGTCTGGTGTGTTTTGGAACGCAAGCATGATTTGGAATAAAGGATGCGTCGCCCGTGACCGAGCCGGATTGAGCACCTCTACAAGTCTCTCAAACGGCAGATCTTGATTTTCATAGGCTGCCAGATTCACTTCCCGCACTCTGTCAAGAAGCTCACGGAAGCTTGGATCACCAGACGTATCGGTTCTGAGCACCAATGTATTGATAAACAGCCCCACAAGATCGCCTAGCGCATCATCATTCCGACCCGCGATCGGACTGCCGATCGGAATGTCAGTGCCCGCTCCCAGTCTTGTCAATAAAGCGGCGAGACCGGATTGAAGCACCATAAACAGGCTCACCCTATTTGCGCGAGCCAGCTCCTGCAATCGCTTGTGAAGCTCAGACTCAATACGGAAATGTATCGTATCCCCATCATGACTCGGCTCAGCCGGACGTGAATAATCGGTTGGCAGTTCAAGCTGATCAGGCAGATTCTTCAAGGTTTCTTTCCAGAAAGCAAGCTGTCCGGCAATCAAACTATTTGGATCATCCCCGCTCCCAAGCAGTTCTTGCTGCCAAAGCGCATAGTCTGCATACTGCACAGCAAGAGGCGCCCATTCGGGAGCTTTTCCGTGACAGCGAGCATCATAAGCCGCCCCAAGGTCACGGGTCAGCGGCGTTAAGGACCAGCCGTCCCCGACAATATGATGCACGAGGAGAAGAAGCACGTACTCGTCAGGCCCGATGACAAATAGCTCGGCACGAAAAGCAGGTTCAGCTGCAAGATCAAAGCTGTAACGCACGGCTTCAGCAAACCGCTCAGAAAGCTCCTTCTCAGTAATCTCAGTAACATGTAAATCAGGCCTTGCTTGATCAGCGTCTAAAATATGCTGATAGGATGTCCCCTGTGATTCAGGGAAGATCGTCCGAAGGCTTTCATGGCGGTAGACGAGATCATATAGTGCAGCTTGCAGCACTCCTTGGTCCAGTTCACCCGACAGACGGACAGCTACCGGTATATTATAAGTAGGGCTCGGCCCTTCAAGACAATGGAGGAACCATAGCCGGCGCTGAGCAAAAGATAGCGGAATTCTTTCAGGCCGCTCAGCTCTCTGCAATGCGGGACGTGCACTCTGCGCCTGATCAAGATGGGCAGCGAGTCCGGCTACTGTCGGTTCGTCAAAGAGCTTGGCAATACCAAGTTCGGCTCCCATTACCTCGCGAATGCGGCTCATCAGACGGGCTGCAAGAAGAGAGTGACCGCCCAGCTCGAAGAAACTGTCATCGATGCCGACCCGTGCCAAACCGAGAACCTCGGCAAACAAGTCACACAATATCTCTTCCTGAGGAGTTCGCGGTCCCCTATCGCTGACAGATGTGCTTAAATCAGGCGCCGGCAATGCTTTCCGATCGAGCTTGCCATTAGGTGTCAATGGCAGTTCGTCCATCTCTACAAATGTCGCCGGCACCATATAATCAGGAAGACTGGCACCCACATAACGGCGAAGCTCGGCAGTATCAATAGCTGAAGCAGCGACTACATATGCCACCAATCTTTTGTCTCCCGGCTGATCTTCCCGAACGACAACCGCGGCCTGTTCGATGTCCGGATGCTTGGCAAGCACGGCATCAATTTCTCCAAGTTCAATTCGGAATCCGCGAATTTTGATCTGATGATCCGCCCGCCCGATATAATCCAAAGACCCATCAGCGCGCCAGCGGGCCTGATCTCCGGTCCGATACATCCGAGCCCCCGGCGGTCCGTATGGATCTGCAACAAAACGCTCAGCCGTTAAATCAGGGCGGCGGAAATAACCTCTAGCCAAGCCGGTTCCTGCAATATAAAGCTCACCGACAACTCCCGGCGGCACCGGCTGCAAACCGTTATCAAGCACATACACCTGCGTATTCCAAATCGGTTTGCCAATTGGCGGAACGCCCTTCAGTCCTTCTTCAAGAAAAGCTGCTGCAGACCAAATCGTTGTTTCAGTCGGACCGTATAAATTCGTGACTGGACAATGAAGCTCATGAAGCGCCTGTAAAAGTCCGCTCGGCAGCGCCTCGCCTCCGACAAGTACTCTGAGTCCCCGAAGTTTCTCAGGTTCATTCGTCACCAAGGCATGCCACAGTGTCGGTGTCGCCTGCATGATATTGATATCGAAATATTCAATCATTTGAGCTAATGCCTGTGGCTCACGGATCGTTTCTTTCTGTGCGATCACGATTTGCGCCCCGCTGATAAGCGGAAGATATAACTCCAATGCTGAAATATCAAAAGCGACAGTCGTCACAGCCAACAGCCTGTCTTCTTCTCCTAGAGAAAATGCCTCCTGCATGGACAGCAGGAAATTGCTTAAGCTTTTAAGTGTAACAACGACACCCTTCGGTCTTCCTGTTGATCCTGAGGTATAGATGATGTACGCAGGATGGGCAAGAGAAACCGATACATTCGGATTGTCAGGCGAATAGCGTTTTACAACCTCCTGTGTAACAGCCTGGTCAAGCACAAGCTGCGGAACAGCCAGGTCATCAGGCAGACGGGCTGCTATTTCCTCAGTCGTTATGATGCATGATGGGTTTGCATCCTCCAGCATGTAGGAAATTCGGTCGGCCGGAAACTCCGGATCTAACGGAAGATACGCCGCACCAGTCTTCAGTACAGCAAGCATCGAAGCTACCATCTCTGGAGAACGCGGCAGCGCCAAAGCGACAAACTGCTCCGGACCAAGGCCTTTTTCGATCAACAGATGCGCGAGGCGGTTTGCCTCTTCATTCAGCTCTTGATAGTTTACTTGAACATCATCACATATGAGAGCGATACGTTCTGGCGTAAGAACTGCCTGCTTCTCGAACATGTCCTGAAGGCTGAGCAGGTTCTCAGGTTTTGCCGTCTCATTCCATTCACTAATGACTTGTTTTTTCTCCTCTGGCAATAGGAGCTCCATTTGCCCAATCAGCATGTCCTCCCCTGCTGAAGCCATTTGCAGCAGCTGCAAAATACGCTGCTGATGAAGCTTAATATCAGACTCGCTGTATACCTCAGGATTCGCGTCTACATCAATTCGCAGCCCGCTGCCGTCCGTTCTGTCATATACATTGATTGATAGATCATCAACAGGACCGGCTGAAAGATTATGCGTCGTGCCCCGGGCTCCGGCAAAGTCGAGACCGTAATCAAACGGCATGAGATTGATTTGAGGGCCAAATAATCTATGGTTTTCTCCTATCAATTTCAGATCGCGCCGAAGCTCTTCATGGCGATACTTATGATGTCGCCGAATACTGCGGATTTCCCGGGAAATTTGCTGAATAAGTTCTGAAAAGCTCATCGAAGAGCTTACAGACAGCCGAAGCGGGAGAAGGTTCATCACCATAGCCGGTACATTCAGTGATGCGGACCCTATCCGTCCCATCATGGGCAGACCGAGCACAACATCCTCAGAGCCGGTCATTCGGTGCACATAAACAGCTGACACCGCAATCACGACTTCATGCCAGCTTCCTGAGAAATAGCGCGCCGCTTCTTTTAACGCGTTTACATCAGATAGAGGCAGATACGCCGTATGACGAAGAAAACTGTTAGATGTTCTTGGCGCCCGGTCTGCCAAACTTACAACCTCAGGTCCATCAGCAAAACGGTCCAGCCAGAATTGACGATCCTTCTCATACTGCTCTGATGCGCGATAATCTGTATCCTCTTCCAAAATGGCCTGAAGAAACCCAAAGGAACGATCTTTAGCTGATTGTCCTTTCACAAGCGCGGCATACGTACTTGCCACACGCTGAGCAATCAGGGAAAAACCGAAGCCGTCGATCGCAATATGGTGAATGCGCTGATACCAAAAGAAACGATCAGGCCCGGCTATAAACAAAGCTTCATTGAACAAAGGGTCATATCCTAAATCGACGGGCTTTGCCAAATCTGCTTTCATCCAGTCTAATGCTGTTTTTTCCGGATCAGGCTTAGAGCTGACGTCAATGACGTGCAACTGTACATCCGGAGACGGGTTTATCATCTGCCAAGGCCCGTCCATATTTTCACCGAAGCGGACATGCAGCGATTCCGCTTCCTTTATCACATGCCGCAAAGCTTCTTCAAATAGAGCAATATTGATTGGTCCATTGATTTCTATATATTCCGCTGTATTGTAGATTGGATTGTCCGGATCAAGCTGCTGAGCAAACCATATGCCGGTTTGCGCTCCGGTCAAAGAATATTGAAGGTCTTTTGTATCAGGCATCCGTTTGTTTACCCTCCTTTTATAGATAATCCGCGTTTGGCAGCACTTGCTGGCTACGGGTTGTAAGCAATTTCTGCCATTCTTCGATCGTCGGGCGTTCAGCCAGTTCCACGAATGTTACCTCGGCTCCTTCACGGCGCCATTGTTCTACTAATGTCATGATCCTTACCGAATCAAGCCCCCGGTCGAGCAAATCCTCTTGATCTGTAATGTCTTCAGGCGTTTCTTGAAGAAGCTCAGCAATTTGTTTACGGATATTCTCACATGTAAACACTTCTTTGCCAGTAGTCATTGACGTTTTCTGAGCAACAGCAGGCACCTGCTTCAGCTGGTCGAGAAGGCTGTCAGTCATTACGGTAAACGCACAGCGCCCAGCTGCATAATCCAGCGCCATTTGATGTTTTTCTAATGAAAAATCAGCAACTGCATCTCCCACAAAAAATGCTTCGATATCCTCCATAAATGCTTCACATGCTGTAACGAGACAGCCGATATGGGCGTAAATTCCGGAAATGATCAGCTGATCACGTCCCTCTTTGCGCATAATCTCAAGCAGATTCGTTCTCTTAAACGCGCTGTATCTCCATTTTGTCAGCACGAGATCATCATCTTCCGGTGCCAGTTCAGTTACAATTTTCTCCTCATAAGGGCCGCTGTTTAATCCCGGACCCCAAAAGTCTGTCAGCAGCGCCCGGTCTGCCGGATTTTGACTTCCAGGCTGTGCAGTATAGACGACAGGTATTCCAAGCTGGGCACATTGATCCTTCAGCTTACGTATATTCGCCGAAAGCTCTGTTACCGGAGAAGCTCCAGCTGTGAAAGCATCGACAAAATAGTTTTGCATATCGTGTATTAATAGAACCGCCCGATTTGGATCAGGCACCCATGAGACTTTGTTTTGCGGCATATCAGACGCTGTCGGCATTTGATACGGCTGAATGGCAGGTATAGCCATTTGAACACTTCCTCTCAAATTGTTGTTTTATTTTTTTGATCCTGCAAGAAGCTTCTCGGAAATGGCTTCACGGAGCGCTTTTTTGCTGACTTTTCCTACCCCTGTCTGCGGGAATGACTCGACAAATTCAATCCGGTCAGGGATTTTATATGCCGCCAGTCCGCGCTCTCTCAAAAACGCTTTGAGCTCTGCGGCTTTCGGGGCTTCATCCCGGGGAATAATGAACACACAAGATCTTTCGCCAAGAAATTGGTCAGGCATAGAGACCATTGCGGCATCATGGACAGCCGGATGCGCCAGCAGATGATTTTCCACCTCTTCAGCCGCCACTTTTTCTCCTCCGCGGTTAATTTGATCCTTCGCCCGGCCTTCAACGACGATATAGCCGTCTGATGTCAGTCTGACGATATCACCCGTGCGGTAAAAACCATCCTCAGTAAATGAAGCAGCGTTATGCTCTTCTGCCTTATAGTAACCCCGAATCGTATACGGTCCCCGTGTCAGCAGATGTCCTGTTTCACCAGGTTTTACGTCACGATCCTGATCATCCCAAACACGTACTTCATCATATGGGGACATCGGTTTTCCTTGGGTGTTGACAATGACCTCTTCAGGGTCATCCAATCTCGTATAATTGACGAGCCCCTCTGCCATTCCGAACACCTGCTGCAGCGTGCAGCCGAAAACAGCGTTTACCCTGCGCGCAGCTTCAGCACTGAACTTGGCGCCGCCGACCTGCAGCACTTGAAGGCTGGATAGATCGTCATGGCGTGAGGAGGCCGCGTCCATCCATACCATCGCAAGGGGCGGAACAAGAGCGGTAATTGTGACTTGTTCCCGTTCAATCAAAGGAAATGCGTCATCAGGACTTGGAGAAGGAGATAACACCACTCTTCCTCCGGCGTATAATACGCCGAGAACCCCAGGCGAGCTCAGCGGATAATTGTGCGCCATCGGCAATGCTGCCAAGTACACCGTACTGTGGTCGAGCCAGCAAACCTCCGCACTCAGCTTCAGGCTGTAAATGTAGTCATCGTGCGTCCGCGGAATCAGTTTTGATAAGCCGGTGCTTCCTCCAGAAAGCTGAAGGAACGCCACATCTGAAGATTTGACTTCAGGCAGTTTTACAGGTTCTGTATGCAAATCCTCCAGGGGCAGAAATTCCTCTGCCTCACCTGCGACAATGACGTGTTTCAAAGACGGTAGCTTGCTTTGTACCTGTCTGGCGAGTGAACGGTAGTCAAAACCGGAATAGGTGTCGGGAATGATATAAGCAGCCGCTTCAGCAAATTCGCAAAAATATGTAATTTCACTGCTTCGATGAGAAGGCAGTGCAAAGACCGGGAGCGCCCCCAGACGGAAAAGCGCGAAAATGACTTCAAAAAACTCTGCGATATTCGGTAGCTGCACCACGACACGATCCATCTGTTTAATGCCGAGCTTCTGAAATCCGGCAGCCAGACGATCAACCCTCGTGTCAAGCTCTTGATAGCTCCAATGGGTGTTTCCGCAAGTAATTGCGATGCGGTCGCCATGTTTGGCAGCCCGATCCCTTAACAAATCTCCAAACGTCTCGCCGGCCCAGCAGCCGTTCTTCCGATATATCTCAGCTAACTCATCAGGCCAAGGAGTAAATCCATTCAGCATGTTGTATCCCTCCAGCAATTCATTCTGATCATATGTGATTCACGCCCATTGCCCGCAGCATTGTCCGAAACTTCGCGGATGTCTCCTGAAGCTCGTCCTCAGCTTTTGATCCAGCAACAACACCGGCTCCGGCATACAGGCGGAGTGAGCGTTCTCCTGCCTCTGCGCAACGGATCGTCACGACCCATTCTCCGTCACCAGCATCGTCACACCAGCCGACCATGCCGGTAAAGAACCCGCGGTCAAACGGTTCAATGCTAAGAATCGCTTCTCTTGCAAGATCAGTCGGTGTTCCGCAGACGGCCGGCGTCGGGTGGAGCGCCGCCGCCAATTCCAGTGCGGTCACGGACGGATCGGAAAGCTCTCCCTTAATCACGCTGGACAGATGCCACATCGTCTCCGTTTTGATCAGTGAAGGCTTCTCTGGAACATCCAGCGTCCGGCAGAAAGGCCGCAGCGCTGCGGCAACCGCGTCAGCCACAACCGCATGCTCATGGAGATCCTTTGCGGAAGAAAGCAATTCATTTGCCCGGCGCTGGTCTTCAGCAGGATCGTCACTGCGAGGCCTTGAGCCGGCTAATGGATTGGAAACGACCTGAGTTCCCATTCTTGAAACGAGAAGCTCCGGACTTGCACCGAGCAATGTTCGGCGGGAAGACGTTTCCGCTTCGCTGGACACGTCCGCGGCAAACGTGTAGCCGTGCGTGTTGTGCTGCGCCAGATGGCGAAGCAGTTCATCCGTCTGAATCGGTTCAGACGATGTCAAATGCAGCGATCTGGACAGGACGATCTTGCTGAGTGTCCCATCGGCAATGCGTGCCAGTCCTTGTTCCACACCATTTTTATAATCCTCTGGGGCAGGAACAGGCTCTATGTGGTATGTATGCTCAGACTGCTGTTCCTTCTCCGCATGATCAAATTGAAGCGGTCCTGACCAGCGCACTTCTTCAGGAACAACGAGCCGAGCTGCTTTTACATGATCAAAAGGAACGGCACCGACAACAAGCGGACGGCTTTGCCCCGATTGCTTTGCTTGATTCAGCGTCTCTGCAATACGGCCGGAAAGGGTTTCTATTTGGTTTTGCCCGTCTGCCTCCGGTACGATTTCACTAATTCCTTTCGCTAACAGTACACGATGAGGAGAAGCTAAGAAAAAAGCACCCGGCTCATACTCATGAAGCAATTGCTCCGCCTTTGTTTGTGATATAACGTTTTGTTCCGACATTCTCATGAACCTCCTTTAAATTGAGTTACACGCCTAAGGTCGCGCCGCCATCTACGCATAAATTATGCATCGTAATATGCCCTGCCTGGCCAGAAACCAAAAAGAGCACGGCATTTGCAATATCTGAAGGCTGAGCCAGTTTTTTGAGCGGGATCCCTGTTTTAAATGTCTCAAGTGATCCTTTTATGACTTGCTCCGCTCCATTTTCATCGGCCCATAATGACCACTGCATGTCTGTTTCCGTTGATCCGGGAGATACAATATTGCAGCGGATATTATATTCTGCAAGCTCAAGACCAAGGCATTTCGTAAACATCACTGCCGCTGCCTTTGAAGAGGCATATGCCGCCATAGATGTCCTTGGCACCCCCGCAGCATTCGATCCGACCGTTACAATCGAACCCGATCTTCGGTCCATCATATATTTGCTGACTGAACGCGAGGCGTTAAAAACGCCGGTCGAATTCACTGAGAACGTGGCTTCCCATTCCTCATCGCTGAGTGAATGGATCAGTCCCGGGCGAAGGACACCCGCTACATTCACCAAAATATCGATCGGCCCCATTTCACGTTCGATGCGCGCCGTGATCTCGTCAATCGCTGCGCTGTCTCTTACATCCGCGGGAAAGGCTTCCGCATAGCAGCCTTCCGCTTTGAGGCTGCTCACAACCTTTTCCAGCTTTTCAGGATTATAATCAACTGCCGCAATGTGTGCGCCTTGACTGGCAAGCGTCCGCGCAACAGCTTCACCTATTCCTTGGGCAGCTCCTGTTATAAAAGCAATTTTGCCCTTTATACCCATTGCATTCATATCATCAATTCCTTTCTTCACTCAGATGCCGAACGGACATCCAGCGAAAAAGACTGCTGCGCCTCGAAAAGAAAAAGCGCAATCAATTGATAATGATTATCATTATCAATTATAAAAATAATCATATCCAAATGTCATGTGACAGTCAAATATAATTTCAGTGACGTTTTTAGAACCAAGGCTGAGAATGTCTCAGCCCATTGAAATATGCGGTCCGTCAGGGTGAAGCGCAAAACGCAGCGCCCGGCTGACCAAAACAGGAAGAACCGAAATATGTCCTTCTCCTGAAAACTCGCAAAATTCTGCCCGTATGCCTTGTTCAGATAAAACGGCCAGCCTCTCGTAAAGCTCCCTCGCATTATCGTTCATCCGGCTTTTATGATGCTGTTCCAATTCTCCTGCTGCAAGCAGGATATTGATAGACTGATTGTTTTTCTTGAAGCGGGAGGCGAAATGGTTCGCTTTCTCGAGAATAAATGGTTTATTCCAATGAATCGACGGACTTCCCGCGACATACGTTTGAAACGCATCCGGCTTCGTTAACAGCACCTGCAACACGAACAGCCCGCCAAGCGAGTGCCCAAAGATCGTTTGTCTGTTTCTGTCAATCTGGTAATCTCGTTCTATCTCCGGTTTTAGATCCTCCTCAATAAATCTGAAAAAGCCCTCTGCTCCGCCATGCTCCGGCCATTCTTTGCCGTCGGGTCTTACAGGAAGATTCGATTGAGCTGTCGGCATAGTAAAATCCCGGTGGCGCGCTGAGGAGAACGGCTCTGCCGTCGTATAGCCAATGCCGACGATCACAGCAGGGATCACCCCGGTTTTTTCAGGACGGCGCCCCTGTATTCGAACGGCTTCCGCCATCGTTCCGAAGACAGAATTGGCATCCAGCAGATAAATAACCGGATAACCAGCGGGCGGCGGAGGCGTACTCGGCTTCGAGATAAAAATTTGATAGGCACGGTTTTCATTCCGTGAAGACAACATACGCACTTCTGTACCAGGAATGGTAAATGCGTTTTGTGTCCCGCCTTTCACCCGGTCTGTTGTATTCTCATTCATGCAGTACGACATTCCTCTCCTTAAACTAAACCGCAATGTATGATAATGATTTTCACTATCAACTAGACAACTCAAATAATAGGTTTTCTTCCAGAGAAAGTCAACTTTTCCCCGAATAAAAAAGGCACCTTCATCAAATAAGGTACCTGAAGACTATCGATATGGAAATAAAAACCTACAAAAGATGCAGATGGTCCTGCTTAAAATAGAACCTTAATCCCATGTAAATCTTTGATTTTGCCAAGGATCGCCTCTCATGTGATAGCCGTTCTGCTCCCAAAAGCCGGGGTGATTTTCTTTCGTAAATTGGATGCCGCGCAGCCACTTGGCACTTTTCCAAAAATACAGATGCGGAAACACGCCCCGCAGCGGGAAGCCGTGTTCAGGCGTTAAAGGCTTGCCATGATGCGCATAAGCAAGAAGTGAGGTTTCTGCCAAAAAATCATCAAGCGGCAGATTGGTCGTCCAGCCCTCTTCCGCATGTAAAATGACGTAGCCCGCTTCTTTTTTTACACCCGCTTTTTCCGCTATATCACGTGCCCGCACGCCTTGCCACACATTATCAAGCCTTGACCAGCCAGTGACGCAATGGATGTCATTTTTCGATTCGTACTGAGGAAAGGCTTTAACATCTTCAAAGCTTAGCAGCATCGGATGGTCAACCAATCCGTATACTTGCAGATTCCAATTGCCCATATCTTTGTAATACGGGACATTTCCCGTATGAAGCACAGGAAATGAGGTTGTGACGTTTTGATTTGGCGGCACTCTCCCAGATTGATCAGATTGTTTTGTTTTTCCGAAATACATATAGAACCCTCCTTTTTGTTAACCTCATTCCAATTTATGTTGACAATCCATTTGTACTTTATTACTCTATGATTGTGTATGTAAACCTAAGGGGGAACAACTATGAAACAACATAAACTTCGTGCGGCAGATATGGCGCTGATCGGCATGTTCGCCGCACTTATGGCTGTCGGCGCCAACATTACATCAGTAGCACCCTTTTTACAAGTAGCAGGCATTCCGCTGTCGATGCAGCCGTTTTTCTGTCTCTTGGCAGCCTTGCTTCTCGGCAGCAAACGAGCAGGTATCGCCATGATTGTATATGCACTTGTCGGATTGGCCGGAGCGCCTGTTTTTGCTCAATTTTCAGCAGGCTTCGCACCGTTTGCGGGAAAAAGCGGCGGGTTTATTATCTCATACATCCCTGCAGCATTTGCAGCTGGATGGTTCTTAGAACGCAAAATTAAGCCAAGCAAAATCCGGTTTCTGATTGCTTCTCTTATCGGAACGGCCATCATGTATATCATCGGGACTACTTATATGTATCTTGCACTGAATCTCTGGATTCATACACCGGTGAGATATGGTACGGCTTGGGGATTTATGACTTGGTTTATGGTAAAAGACACGGCGCTGGCTGTGATTCTGGCGTTTATCGCCCCTGCGATCTACCGCTCTATTCATAAAGCAACCGGCTTTAACCGAAATCACATATCGTCCACGTAAAAACCGTTCTATTGGACGGTTTTTTATCATAATGAGAAAAGGCTCCCCAGTAAAGGGGAGCCTTTTTCCTATAAAACAAGCGCTGCAATCCAGCCAAAGATAACAAGCGGAATATTATAAAATATAAATGTCGGCACACAAGTGTCCCAAATGTGGTGATGCTGGCCGTCCGCACTCAAACCTGAAGTCGGCCCAAGTGTACTGTCGCTTGCAGGTGAACCGGCATCGCCAAGCGCAGCAGCCGCTCCGATAATCGCAATCGTTGCCATCGGGCTGAAACCGAGCTGCATGCATAGAGGCACAAAGATGGTTGTGATAACAGGAATCGTCGCAAAAGAAGAGCCGATTCCCATTGTAATTAACAAGCCGACAATGAGCATCAGCAATGCGCCCAATGACTGACTGTGTCCGATAAAACCAGCTGACGTTTTGACCAGTGACTCGACATCTCCGGTTTTCGTCAATACATTTGAAAATCCGGCTGCAACGAGCATAACGAAACCGATAAAGGCCATTAGGACCATTCCATCAGTAATTAGTGAGTCCGCTTCATCACGCTTCATCACACCGCTGACAAACAGAATAATCAGACCTGCCAGCGCCCCCATAATCATCCCTTCTACTCCCAAAGTCTGAGATAAGTAGAGCTGGACGCCGAGTGACACGACGATGGCAAGCACCGCGATAGCCAGGCTTTTTTTCGTATAAGGCGATGCTTCTGCACCTGAAATGTCTTTTGTTTCGTATTGTTTAGGTTTACGGAATACGATCACTGATAAAATAAGGCCGACAACCATACCTGCAACAGGGATGATCATTGCATATGGTATGTCAGCAAGCGGAACGTTTAACCCGGCATCCGCCATATTGTCCTTGAGCATTCCCTGGAAGATTTGGCCGAAACCGACCGGCAGTAAAATATAAGGCGCCGTTAAACCGAATGTAATCACACACGCAATCAGACGGCGGTCCATTTCAAGTTCATTAAAGATTTTCAAAAGCGGCGGAATCAGCACCGGAATAAATGCGATGTGAACCGGAACCACGTTTTGCGAAAAACAAGATACAATTAAAATAATCAGCACAATCAGAACTTTAGACAGTGCTTTTTTGCGAGAATCTTCTTTATTTCCGATTAATTTAACAGAGGCTTCCACCATCGCGTCCGGAAGACCCGTTTTCGTTAAAGCCGCAGCAAACGCGCCAAGCATGGCATAGCTGACTGCAACGGTGGCATTTCCGCCGAGTCCGTCCGTAAAAGCTTTAACCGTTTCGCCAAGACCGAGCCCGCCTGTTAATCCGCCGGCCAGAGCGCCTATAATTAATGCGATAACAATATTGACACGCAGCAGGCTTAAGACAAGCATAAGCAGCACCGCGATGACGACTGCATTCATGATACCCCTCCAAAAAATCCTTTAGTTTGCTAATGTAGTAGATAAATAAAGTATGAACGTATCGTATCATAATTGATACACTTTAGTCAACTAAAGATTTTGGAAGAAAAAATCCCCGCCGCATACTGCAGCAGGGATTTATCATTATTCGCTTTTATCTTCTTCCAATGTAAATCGTTCCGCCAGTGTGGCCAGTGTTCTGGCCATAACACCGGTGGCCCCGGACGGCCCGAAGCAGGTTGCTTTATTGGAAGTTGCAGTGCCCGCAATATCAAGATGCACCCAAGGTGTTGCTTCAGCAAATTCACCAAGAAACGTTCCTGCCATAATCGCATGTCCTTCGCGCCCCGGCGAATTGCTGAGATCCGCCATTTGGCTGCTTTTCACACGCTTTTTATCCTTCTCTGTTATCGGCAGCTGCCAGATCGCCTCGCCGCACTCTTCCGCAGCATCAGCTACCTGCTGATAAAAGCCTTGATCATTTGTCATAGCGCCGGTCGTTTCTGTTCCTAATGCCACAACGACACCGCCGGTAAGCGTAGCCACATCAACAAGAACTGAGGCGCCATGCTGTTTCGCGTATGTAATGCCATCAGCAAGCACAAGCCTTCCTTCAGCATCCGTATTGAGAATTTCAATTGTTTTTCCGCTTAATGATACGATCACATCATCAGGCTTCATCGCCCCGCCGGAGATCATGTTGTCGGTTGACGGAATGACAGCCAGCACGTTTTGCTCGGGACGAAGCTCTCCGATCGTTTCCATCGCACCGAGAACCGCAGCTGCTCCTCCCATATCAGATTTCATGCCGACAATTCCAGATTTCGTTTTAATGGAGTAGCCGCCTGTGTCAAAGGTAATCCCTTTTCCGACAAGTCCGACGACGTCTTCCCAATCCTTTTTGCCCTGATACTTCAAAACAATCATTTTCGGCGGTTCGGCAGAGCCTTGGTTTACCGCAAGTATTCCGCCCATGCCGAGCTCTTCCATCTCTGACTTCTCCAATATCTCACACTCAAAATCATATTTAGCCGCAAGCTCCTCTGCATAAGAAGCGAGGTCAGTCGCTGTCAGCATATTTCCGGGCATATTCACAAGCGTTCTTGCCGAATTTGCCCCTTGCCCGTATGCCTGGCCGACGCGAAGTCCCGCCTGCACTTCCTGTGTATCTTCATCTGTGACGGCGTACACGGTTTCAATTTGTTTGTCCGGCTCATTTGATTTGTGCTTATAATCCTGCACCTCATAAGAAGCAAGCAGGCAGCTCTCAGCTAAAGCATGAGCGGCATCGGCTGGAGGCACGTCTTCCGCAATAAATGTGTCAAGCAGGACAGCTGCTTCTTGTTTTCGGTCTTTATGAATGGCTTGAAAAACATGGGCAAACCGTTCCTTCGCCTGTTCAAACGAATAATTTGCTTCTCTTCCCAAACCAACGAAATAAATCCGTTTCATACCCGCAGAAGATGGAGGGAATACTTTTGATACTTGATTCGGTTTCGAAGAGACATCACCATCTTTCAAAAGCTGTGTCAGATGGCCTTCCAGCATTTCATCAATTTCCAATGCTTTGCCTGTCAGCTGGCTTTTTTGAAAAAGTCCGACCACAAGGGTTTCTGTATGCTCTAATTGCTGAACCGCATAAAACATAAGGCTTACACTCCTAACGTAATGGGTATTTGTAATGAACAATGGTATAATAGGAAAAACATTCTTTCCATTACACTTATTTTATCAAACAACAGTCTAAGACTTGCTTTTTTCTTTTGAAACACGAAGGATTTTTTAAATAGAAAGGATGTCGCCGATGGAACTTTTAACGAATTTTCCTTTATTATCAAGCCTGGCCGCGATTATTTTTGCTCAGGTCATCAAAGTGCCCATACAGTTTATCGTGTCCAGAAAACTGGACTGGTCGCTGGTCACAAGCACAGGCGGCATGCCGAGCTCTCACTCCGCAGCGGTCACTGCGCTTTCTACGGGCGTAGCCTTGGAGCATGGATTAGGCTCCTCTCTCTTTGCGGTTTCTGCCATTTTTGCCGTCATTACCATGTTTGACGCAACTGGCGTCAGACGTCACGCCGGTGAGCAGGCAACAGTCATCAATAAGCTTGTCGTTGATTTTAACCGCTTCGTACATGAAGCAAAGGACTTCCCGAAGGCCAAAGATAAAGAAAAGCAAAAAAAGCTGAAGGAGCTTCTCGGACATCAGCCGATCGAGGTCTTTTTCGGAGGCTTAACAGGTATTTTACTGACATTGATACTCGCTTACTTTTTCATGTAAAAAACGCTCCAGCAGTTGCTGGAGCGTTTTATTCTTTCACAGTTTTATATTGATTTCTGAACACTTGCAAAGACTTTGTTTCATTGAGCTTCTCAAGCTCATCCTCGGTGACCTTTCCCGTCCCCTTTTTAATCACATATACATCAAGGCTTTTTTTGCCCCATTCATTGTACACATCTTTGACGGTTTCAAAGTACAGATCAAGGCGGTTTCCCTTAATCGCTGATCCCGTGTCGGCCACAACTCCGAGACCGTAGTTCGGGATAAATAAAATCGTGCCGATCGGGAAAACGGACGGATCAGCGGCAACCGTGGAGTATAAATCCCGTTTCACTTTCACACCTGAATATGTAAGCCCGTATAATGGATCGCCGGGCTTCTTTCCCGTCGATTCAGCTCCTGCTGTGTAGCCTGTTGCGGTTACTCTTTGGACCGGATACTCGTCCCAGTCAAATGCTTCTTCTAACGGTTTTGTTTTATCCTTGGCCGCTGACATGGTTTGTGTTTTTTTCTGCTGCAATGCTTTTAATGTCAGTCCTGCATGCTTCAAGTGCTTTTCTTGATGTTCCTGCACCCATTTTGACAAGTCCTTCGCTTCAATTCCTGACACTGATAAAAATGTCGTGCCAAATGCAAGCAGAAATAAACAGGTCATCAGCAAACGTCTGATCATATTCAACATCATTCACCTCTCCTCCGGATCATTGTTCCCAATTGGAGAGAGCAATATTCAAAATGGTGAATGAGCTGAAAGCACAAAAAAAGCTTTCTTTAGAAGAAAGCGGCATTTAAAACATTTGATATCCTCTTTTTCTGAGCATGTTGATCGCTATACCGGACACGATGGCGCCAGCCAAACCGCTGGCCAAAATCAGCACATCGGCAGCCGCTAATGATACGACACGATGAAACAGGCCGGCAAAGGATTCTCCCGGCGACTGGACATAGCTGATCAGCTTTTCCTTGCTGATAATGAAAAGGCATACAATCGGATAAATCACAGCCATAATCCAAGACATTCTCAGCAGCATGTTTAATAAGAAACCGATTCCAAAAAACAAGACAAAAAACAAAACAATTGAGATGATTACGACTGGCAGACTAATCAACCTATCCCACCCCCTGCGTTGTTTTTAGTGTAACGCGGGGGCTGAAATAAAGTCAACGGCTGGAAATAGAATGACTGTCTTTTCCTGTCCCCTGGCAAGACGGACAAGTCTCTGAACCGCCGAGGATCAATTGAAAATACCCTTTCCCTGAGCAAAATGGGCATGTATGCGAAGCGGTTGTCGTTGCAGTTTTCATCTGATCATCACCCTTTTTCTTAATTTTCTGATAATATAACATATCGAGCTGTCAACAATAAAGTCAGATCATGTGACAAATCTTTCGATGTAAGCGGAAACATACTTGTTTTCCTCTCGTTCTCTTTTTATTTTGGCGTTTTTTAATAAAGAAAACCCGCTTCCGCGGGTTTTTAGAAAAACTTGAACTTGCCCTTTTTCAGCGTTAGTCCGATTCCGCCGATCAAAAACAGCGAGCGATTATCGATGACTTTTTTCATAAACGAAGCCGGCGTGCCTTTCAGCTTTCTGCCATAAACGACTCCAACCGCGTTATGCTCGCCAAGAGAAGCCACCGTTCCTTTAATGTCGGGCTTGAATTCCTCAAGCTCCCCGCCTTTAATGAGCCTGCCAAGGTTTTTAGCAACCGTTATCCCCTGCTGCATCGCAATTTGCGCAGTCGGCGGATACGGGCGCTCTGTATCCTCATTCATAAACAGCGAGCTGTCACCGAGTATAAAGACGTTGTCATGTCCGGGTGCACGAAGATCCGGATTCACTTTGACCCGGCCGCGCATATTTTCAAAACCGGCTTCCTCCACAATCGGATGGCCGCGGACACCTGCCGCCCATACAACGGTTTGCGATTTGATCTGCTCTGGTTCTTCATCTTTTTTGCCGACTCTGACTCCTTCCGGTGTACATTCTTGCACAGCCGTTCCGATCTTAAACTCAATTCCGTTTTCCTCAAGATAATGAACCGCATAATCGACAAGCTCAGGATCAAATCCCGGCAAAACGGTCGGCGCCGCTTCCACACAAATAATGCGCACGAGGCTTCTGTCAACGTCATACTCCTTGCAGAGCTCAGGCACGCGGGCTGCCAGCTCGCCAAGAAATTCAATCCCCGTAAATCCGGCTCCGCCTACAACAATGGTTAACCTGTCCGGCCGTTTTTCCGCTTCCGTATTGTAAGTCGCAAACTGCAGCTCAATATGTTCCCTCAGCAGGCGCGACGTGTTGATGTTGGCAATCGGAAACGCATATTCTTTCAAACCTTTAATGCCGAACGTTTCGGGCACCGCGCCGAGTCCGATGACTAAATAATCGTACTGCAGCTCTCCATTCGCAAGCACAACTTTTTTCTCATCTATTTTGATTGCCTTTACGGTATCCTGTACAAAATTGACCCGCGACTGGTTGATTACATCTTTTATCTGATAACGGCAGCGGTCATGGTGGAGCGTACCCGCGCTCGCTTCATGCATCCATGTCGTTTCATAATGATAATTGTGTTTATTCACAAGCGTAATATCAGCATCATTCGGCCCGACAAACTTTGTCAGCCTAGTTACCGTCATCAATCCGCCATATCCTGCACCTAAAATCACGATTTTGGGCTTATTCAATGCCATCACATCCACCTTCTCTTTTTTTGCTTTTGTTAGACGCATAATAAAATCATCATTTGTGTTAGCTTCAGCTTATTGGCGGGATTTTATGAAATATATTGAAAAGTTTTTTGTGAAGTCCTCACGCATAGCACTACTATCATATTTATCCGGCTGGCCCAAGAAACATTCAGAAAAAGATCAATTCATTTGGTTATCATCGTATCGGCCGGCGGAAATATTTTCAAGAACGGATGCTCACGCCATACACTTAGGATTTTTTCTGCTGACTCGTCAATTTAAACGGCAATATGGTATAATTAATAACAATTTTCATTTAGGAGGCAATTTTCGTATGCGAGAGGATACAAAGGTTTATGATATTACAATTATAGGCGGGGGACCGGTCGGCTTATTCACCGCTTTTTACGGAGGCATGAGACAGGCAAGCGTCAAAATTATCGAAAGCCTGCCTCAGCTCGGCGGACAGCTTAGCGCCCTTTACCCTGAGAAATATATATACGATGTAGCGGGCTTCCCGAAAATCCGCGCACAAGAACTTATCAATAACCTAAAAGAGCAAATGGCGAAATTCGACCAAACCATTTGTCTGGAGCAAGCGGTTGAATCTGTTGAGAAACAAGCGGACGGCGTGTTTAAGCTCGTGACAAATGAAGAAACCCACTACTCTAAAACAGTCATCATTACTGCAGGAAACGGCGCATTCAAACCGAGAAAGCTGGAACTTGAAAATGCCGAGCAGTATGAAGGCAAAAACCTTCACTACTTCGTTGACGATTTGCAAAAATTCGCCGGCAGACGCGTTGCGATCCTTGGCGGTGGAGATTCAGCAGTTGACTGGGCGCTTATGCTTGAACCAATCGCAAAAGAAGTATCCATCATTCACCGCCGCGATAAATTCCGCGCGCACGAGCACAGTGTGGAAAACCTTCATGCGTCGAAGGTTAATGTCCTGACACCATTCGTCCCTGCGGAGCTGATCGGGGAAGGCAAAATTGAACAGCTTGTGCTTGAAGAAGTGAAAGGCGATCGAAAAGAGATTTTAGAAATCGATGACTTAATCGTCAACTACGGTTTCGTTTCATCTCTTGGACCGATCAAAAACTGGGGTCTGGACATCGAGAAAAATTCCATTGTCGTGAAATCAACAATGGAAACAAACATCGAAGGCTTCTTTGCAGCAGGTGACATTTGCACATACGAAGGAAAAGTCAACCTGATCGCAAGCGGCTTCGGCGAGGCGCCGACAGCAGTGAACAACGCCAAAGCTTACATGGATCCGAAAGCCCGCGTACAGCCTCTTCACTCAACAAGTCTTTTTGAAAATAAATAATAAAAAAAGGAGTTTGTGTCAACGACACAGCTCCTTTTTTTATTTGAAGATATTTATATAATTCATCGCAGTTCCAAGAACCAGCGCAATCACAAGGGCTGCGACGATCCAGATCATTGCCATAATAATGCGGTCTTGGATCTTTTGGGATTTCGGTGTTTTTTCTTCGTTTTGCGTCATCTCATTCGCTCCTTTCACATGTCCATGTCATAAAGAAAGCCTGGTGCTGAACGACCAAGCTTTGCTGAACGTATATCATTCGCGTTTTGATCCGCTCTCTAAGACTTTTCGTTAAGACTATGATACCCAAACTCACTGAGCATGACAAGCTTCGGCACTTGTACATACGTGCCAGCAAATAAAAACGTTTGACATCCTAAATAAAACAGAGTACATTATAGAAGGCGAACATTTCATATAATATCATTTTAAATATTCGTTTTTAGGAGTGAAAACCATGGAAAACGTATTTGATTACGAAGATATTCAGCTAATTCCTGCAAAATGCATTGTAAATAGCCGTTCAGAATGTGATACATCCGTACGTTTAGGCGGACGTACATTTAAATTGCCCGTCGTCCCTGCCAATATGCAGACGATTATAGATGAAAAACTAGCGATTTCATTAGCCGAAAATGGCTACTTTTATGTGATGCACCGATTTGAACCTGAAAAACGGATTGATTTTATTAAAGATATGAACGCACGCGGATTATTCTCTTCTATCAGCGTGGGCGTCAAAGATGAGGAGTATGAATTTGTCCTCCAGCTGGCAAAAGAAAATCTGGCTCCTGAATACGTGACTATTGACATTGCTCACGGGCACTCAAATGCTGTCATTGAAATGATCCAGCACCTAAAAAAACATTTGCCGGACAGCTTTGTTATTGCTGGCAATGTCGGAACGCCGGAAGCTGTCAGAGAACTTGAAAATGCGGGAGCGGATGCCACTAAAGTCGGCATCGGACCGGGAAAAGTATGTATTACGAAAATCAAAACCGGCTTCGGCACTGGCGGCTGGCAATTAGCGGCGCTGCGCTGGTGTGCCAAAGCAGCCAGCAAACCGATTATCGCGGATGGCGGCATCCGTACACATGGCGACATCGCAAAATCAATCAGATTTGGCGCAACGATGGTCATGATCGGTTCACTATTCGCCGGACACGAAGAATCACCAGGCCAAACGATCGAAAAAGACGGAAAGCTCTACAAAGAGTACTTCGGCTCAGCCTCTGAATTCCAAAAAGGCGAAAAGAAAAATGTAGAAGGCAAAAAAATGCACGTGGCGCATAAAGGCTCAATTAAGGATACGCTGATTGAAATGGAACAGGATCTGCAATCTTCTATTTCTTATGCAGGCGGAACAAAGCTTGATGCGATCCGAAATGTGGATTATGTAATTGTGAAGAATTCCATTTTTAATGGGGATAAATATTAATCATAAAAAAACGCCAAGTCAGCGGTTTGCCGCTTGACTTGGCGTTTACTGTTATTAGCACCTTCAGGCCCACTGGCATACGGAGGGTTTCATAAAAGTGGGTTTATATTTGCTTTTTGAATCTCTTTTCCATCAATTCTGCCATTTGTTTTGAATTTAGATTTCCTTCATTTTGTAATTCTTTAATGATGTTCGTATAATCCGTTTCATCTCGGTTCTGGCTTAATTTATATGCCGCCTGAATGTCTCCTACCTTAATCTTAAATCCAACTATACCTTTCAATTCACTTTCTAAAAGAGTTGGAGAAAGTTTATCCCATAAAACTGGATTTTCTCGATGTTTTTCGTATTTTTCCAACATTATTGTTAATTCTTCAATTAATTCATCTTTCTCTAAAATGCTTGCTTTACCATACATGTGGACAGCCTGATAATTCCACGTCGGAACATTTTCGCGGGAATACCAAGAAGAAGAAATATAAGCGTGCGGTCCCTGAAACATCACAAGCACATCTTCACATGCTGCAAATGTTCTCCACTGAGGATTTCCATAAGCCATATGCCCAGTAATATAGCAATCATCACCTTTTTTATTGAATCCTAAGGGCAAATGAGTGGCAATTGGTTTCCCTTGTTTCGTTGTGACAATCGTGCCAAAAGAGTTATTTTGAACAAAATCAACAATTTCATCAACATTTGTGACCTTATAATACTTTGGAATATACATGTTAATCCCCATTTCAACAAGTTATAGGAGTGTTTTGGCCATGATATAGTCTATTTGTTCTTCATCGCCCATATAAAAAGAGTGGGCTCCAATTTGAACAAACCCCATTTTCTTATAAAAAGCAATGGCATTTTCATTTTTTTCCCATACACCCAGCCAGACTTTCTTTTTATTACGTTCCAAGGCAATTTCCATAGCTTTGTTTAATAGATGTTTGCCAAGCCCATGTTTTTGAAATTTGTTCTTTATATAAATCCTCTCTATTTCAAGTGATTCTTTACCCATTTCTTCAGACTGAGCATCATCGGTGTTGATCTTTAAATATCCAGCGACTTCATGATTAAAATAAACAAAAAAGAACTGCGAAGAAGTATTGGATAATTCCTTTTCCAACTGTTTAGCGTTAAATGCACTTTCCAAATAGGCTTTCATATTTTCAGGTGAATTCTGGTCTTTAAATGTATCATTGAACGTTTCAATACTAATTTCTTGAAGTATTTTTAAGTCTTCTTGGCTGCACTTTTTTATATTTATGGTCATTTAAATATGTCGCTCCTTTATATAATCAATAATTTCTCGTGTTTTTCCTAAATTTCCAGTCCTTTTCTATACTTTTTCTTTTTATAAATGGAAATACATTTTTCCTTTCTCTGTTGGAAAAAGTTTTTTGTTCGATCCACCTTTATCCTTTCGCTAACTTTTCTTGAAGATTCCTGGGTTTGTACATATTCGGACAAGGTACAGATACGGCCCTTGCTGCCACTCAATTTCACAAAGAATCTCCCTCATCATCAACTCCTCAACGTATTTTTTGTTGTAAATGCAATAAAAATACCGTACATCAAATATAACTCAACTTTGTTGCATTTACAATATAAATGAAGATGAAGGAGGCTGCGTAAAGTGAATTTTGTCTATTTAAGCCATAATAAAAACGCCTCCCTTAACGATGGTTTATCGCTAAGAAAAGCGTCATGAACAACTAACGGTTACTCGTGGGATGCAATCACGCAATCCTCCGAAACTGGTGTAATGATTGATTCATATCTCGAAATATCGGGCTTTAGCGCCTAGCACTCTTCAGGCTTACCTGCATTCGTTGCTGTTCTAAAAGAAGAACCGCAGCCGCATGAGGCGATGGCGTTTGGATTGTCGATGGTGAAGCCGCCGCCGAGCATGGATTGTTTATAGTCAATCACGGTGCCGTTCATGATATCAAGGCTTTCTTTGTCAACAAGAACCGTGATGCCATGCTGATCAAACATACTGTCTTTTTCGCCTTTTTCATGCTCAAAGCCCATGCCGTAAGAAAGGCCGCTGCAGCCGCCGCCTTTGACGCCGACACGCAGAAACGCGTTTTCTTCTTCATGCTCTTTCATCATTTCTTTTATATGCAAAGCTGCTGCTTCTGTAATTGTTACCGGGTTGCTCATCTTTGTGAACCTCCTTTTAAAAACCGGATGCTGTCTTTTATTATAAACATGATCGGTTCAATTCTCAAACAAGGTGTTTTACAAAAAATAGACACCTTCACAAACGGTCTCAGCCGGCCCTGTCATCATCACATGGCCGTTGTCCTTCCAGTTAATCACCAAGTCTCCGCCTGCTAAATGCACAGTGATGTCTTGATTTCGTTTTGATACGCCGTTTAACACTGATGCGACCGCCGCTGCACACGCTCCTGTCCCGCATGCCTGAGTAATGCCTGATCCCCGTTCCCAGACGCGGAAATGCAGTTCATGTTCATTCACGGTTTCGACGAATTCCACATTGATGCCTTCCGGAAATCTTGGATCTTTCTCAATCACCGGCCCCAGTGTCGTCAGGGGTGCCTGTTCAATGTCAGCGATCGGAAAAACGATATGCGGATTTCCCATTGAAACAGCAGTGCCTGTTAGTTCGGCTTCACCAAACGTCATCGTTTCATTGATCGTGTGCTCTTCCCCGCCGCCAAGCATTGGGAGCTCGGCTTTTGTCAGGTGCGGTTCGCCCATATCGACAGTGACAACATTCACTTTTCCGTTTTCAGCTTGAACCTCCGCTTTCACAAGCCCGGAGAGGGTTTCAATCAGAAAAGATGTTTCCTCAACCAGCTTATGCTCATACGCGTATTTTGCGACGCAGCGCAGGCCATTGCCGCAGTTTTTCCCTTCAGACCCATCATTATTAAAAATCCGCATTTTGACAGGCGCTTGATCTGAAGGGCATATCAGGATCATTCCGTCAGAACCGATCCCAGTATAAACAGAAGAAACCTGAACTGCAATCTCAGACAGTTTTTCTTCCGGAAGCTGTTCTTCAAATTGATTCACATAGATATAGCTATTTCCCAGGCCGTGCATTTTGGTAAATCGAAATGAGTTCATAGGTGCCTCCAACTTTTTTTCTTTTACTTAGTATAAAAGCTATTATAAACGGACACAATACAATTATCCCCCGTTTTTCATACATAAAAGCTCCTTGCACTGACGCAAGGAGCTTTTATCGTTTATATAAACATGCCGGCAATGGCTGCGCTGAGCAGATTGGCTAATGTTCCCGCTAGAACAGCCTTCAAGCCTAGGCGTGCGATATCTGAACGGCGGCTCGGCGCTAAACCGCCAAGTGTACCGAGCATAATCGCAATTGATGAAAAATTGGCGAATCCGCATAATGCGAAACTGATAATGGTAGCGGTTTTCTTAGAAAACTCGCCGATGTGCGGACCGAAGTTAGAATAAGCAACAAACTCATTCAGCACCAATTTCTGGCCGATATAGCTTCCTGCCTGCAACGCTTCATGCCAAGGCACGCCAATCAAAAAGGCGATTGGAGAAAACACATAGCCGAGGATAGATTCTAACGTGACGCCTTTTAAGCCGAACAAGCTGAAAACTCCGCCAAGAATACCGTTTACCACGGCGATTAATGCAACGAACGCAAGCAGCATCGCTCCAACGTTTAAAGCAATTTGCAGGCCTGTTGACGCTCCCTTTGCAGCTGCGTCAATGACATTGGCTGCGCCTTCGCCTTCATCCATTTTGAAATCGCTTTTTACGGTTTGGGGCTTTTCCGTTTCGGGTATAATCAATTTACCGAAGACAAGACCCGCGGGAGCAGCCATAAAGCTGGCCGCAAGCAAGTATTCAATCGGAATACCGAGAAGCGCGTACCCAAACAAGGTTGAACCCGCAACAGCCGATAGACCGCTCGTCATGATCGTGAACAATTCAGAGCGCGTCAGCCCTGCAATAAGGGGTCTGATCACTAACGGAGATTCAGATTGTCCTACAAAAATATTAGCAGCAGCTGCAAGAGATTCCGTTTTGCTTGTCCCAAGGAGCTTCGACAATCCGCCGCCAATGACACGGAAAATGAGCTGCATGATTTTTAAATGATATAAAACGGCGATCAGTGCTGAGAAGAAAATGATAACGGGCAGTACACTTAATGCAAATGCCGGACTGTCACCGACTTTCAGAAGCGGTCCAAAAATAAAACTGATGCCTTCATTTGCGTAATCAATCAGAAGCTGTACACGGCTTGAAAACCATAAAAAAACAGCGCGTCCCGCTTCCCATTTCAACACGATGTATCCAAACGCCACCTGTGTGCATAAACCAATGATGACGGTTCTTATCTTAATATTGCTTTTCTTTTCTGAAAATAAAAACGCGATAGCAATGATCGCAACTGCGCCGAGCAGCCCCCACAGAACACTCATGAATACACCTACACCTCTTAACATTTTATTTAAAAAAATATCTTTTATACGATAACAATAATATTTTTTGATGTCTACACATTTTTTAGTTCTTTTGTACGGCAAAATAAAAAAGGGCCTGTCCAGGCCCTTTTCTTCAAAACATTGGATTTTCTTCAATAAATGTATATATATTCTCAACAAGCTCAGCAGGCGTTTCACCCATGACGACTTCTCCGTTTACAAGAGCGAAAAGCGACTCCATGCATGTCCCGCAGTAGCTTAAGCAGCCGTATTCGAGAACATCCAGGTTTGGGTCCTTCTCCAAAATCGCCCGGGCTTCCTGAGAGCCGTGAGCCAGATTGCTGACACAAAATTCAATCATTGGATTCATGCGGTTTCACCTCACATATGTCCATTATCGCGAATTTTTTACCATTCGTCAAAGATAACAGATTCATCAAAATTTATTATCGTAACATATCATTCCTTGAATAACGTTTTACTAATTTGTGATTAAAGGCTAATTTGTAGGTTATTTTGAAACTATTATTGTGATTTTAGATCAAATTCGATATAATTCTAGATGTTATTTTACATAGTTCGTATTTTCTTCAATGTGTCTATCATACTCTTCGGATTAAAGGGGAATTCAAATGAAAAAATTGGTCTTGATCGGCGGAGGTTACGGGAACATGCGTGTTCTTCATCGCTTATTGCCAAACCAGCTGCCTGATGATGTTTCAATCACGTTAATTGACAGAAATCCTTATCACTGCTTGAAAACAGAATATTATGCCCTTGCCGCAGGCACAATTTCTGACCATCATATCAGAGTGTCATTCCCAGAGCACCCTCGCCTGGATGTCCAATACGGTGATATCTCATCAATTGATATTGCACAAAAACAAGTGCTGTTCCAAGATCGTGAACCGATTTCTTACGATGACGCCGTGATCGGGCTCGGCTGTGAGGATAAATATCACAACGTGCCGGGAGCGCCTGAATTCACCTACAGCATTCAAACCATCGACCAGTCCCGCGAAACCTATCAAAAGCTGAATAACCTGAGCGCTAATGCCACTGTCGCCATTGTCGGAGCGGGCCTTAGCGGCGTTGAGCTTGCAAGTGAATTGAGAGAAAGCCGTGATGACCTGAACATTATTTTGTTCGACCGCGGCAATCTCATTTTATCAAGCTTTCCCGAGCGCTTGAGCAAATATGTGCAAAAATGGTTCGAAGAGCACGGTGTCCGCATCATTAATAGGGCAAATATCACTAAAGTAGAAGAAGGCATTGTGTATAACCACGATGATCCGATTTCTGCAGATGCCATTGTATGGACAGCCGGCATCCAGCCCAACAAAGTCGTCAGAGACTTAGATGTGGAGAAGGACGCACAAGGGCGTATCGTATTAACGCCTCATCACAATATTCCTGGTGATGAACATCTGTACGTAGTCGGCGATTGCGCCAGCCTTCCTCATGCACCGAGCGCCCAGCTGGCAGAGGCTCAAGCAGAGCAGATTGTCCAAATCTTGCAAAAACGCTGGAATGGAGAAGCCCTTCCAGAATCAATGCCGCAGTTCAAGCTGAAAGGCGTTCTCGGTTCACTCGGAAAAAAAGCCGGCTTCGGTCTTGTTGCTGACCGCCCGCTGATCGGCCGTGTTCCGCGTATGCTGAAATCCGGCTTGCTGTGGATGTACAAACACCATAACGGTTAATGATAGAGAAGAACCGCTGATCATATCAGCGGTTTTCTGCATACCCATGCTTCTCCATTTCCTCATAAACGTCTTTTAATTTCGGATTGCCTTCACCGACAATTTTGCCTTCTACGAGCACAAGCGGATAAAAATACTCGTCATTTCTGATTTTCTCCGCAAGCTCTTTCGCATGTTCATTGTCAGGCGGCTCATGAATATCGATGTATTGCATCATAAAAGGCTGATTTGGATATTTTCTTTTCAACGCTGCCTCAAGCCATTCGTATGTATCCTTGGCCGTCGGCATATTGACACAGCTTGCACAAACGGTTTCTGCCCCGTACACGCTGAGCATGACTGGTTTTGTCACTGATAAACCCTCCTTCTCCTTTCTATTCAGTATACAGAGCCAAGAGACATTTTTATAGAAAAAAACCGTTTTTGTGTTCAAGTCTGAATGTGCTATAATAGGGAAAGCAACTTTGCAAACCAAACAATAGATTTTTATTGTTACACTGAATATAATGGTTTTATGACGACGAAAGGAGCGAATGTCATGACTGAAGTTGAAATGAAAGAACAGGTGCAGGAAGTACTGGACAAACTTCGTCCGTTTTTACTTCGTGACGGCGGTGACTGTGAGCTTGTAGACGTAGATGAAGGTATCGTAAAGCTTCGTCTTCTAGGCGCATGCGGCAGCTGCCCAAGTTCAACAATTACGCTGAAAGCCGGAATTGAACGCGCTCTTCTTGAAGAAGTGCCGGGTGTTGTTGAAGTAGAACAAGTCTTTTAATAAAGCAGCCAGGCTGATATTTCCATCAGCCTGGCTTTTTTTTTAGAGATATTGATCAAACCATGAGCTGATATAATTCAGGCGTTTGATCCGCTGTCCCGGGTGACCGCTGCGTGACAAATTGTGCGATGCTTTCGGAAAACGGACGAACATGGTTTCCTTGCCCATTTTTTTCAAGGCAATAAATAGCTGCTCAGCCTGCTCGATCGGACATCGGTCATCTCGCTCGCCATGCAGAATCAAAAGCGGTGTCTCGACATTTGCTGCGTACTTTATAGGGGAACGGTCCCAGAGCTTTTCTGTGTCTTCAAACACGTCATGCTCAAGCTGCCAGTCTGTGAAGAAGTAGCCGATATCACTGACGCCGTGAAAGCTGATCCAATTTGATATGGAGCGCTGGGTGACGGCAGCTTTAAAGCGGTTCGTCTGCCCGACGATCCAGCTGGTCATAAAGCCTCCGTAGCTTCCTCCCGTGACACCGAGCCGCTTCGGATCAATCTGCGGATCTCGTTTGATAGCCTCGTCCACAGCCTGCATCACATCCTCATAATCCTTTCCTCCATAATCTCCTCTGACGGCATTCACAAATTCCTGCCCGTAGCCGTGGCTTCCTCTCGGATTGATATAAACTACCGCGTACCCTTTCGCCGCCAGCACTTGAAATTCATGAAAATATGTATTCCCGTACATCATGTGCGGTCCGCCGTGTATGTTGAGAATAAGAGGGTATGATGTCTCATCTTCCGCCTGTGCAGGCTTCATCAGCCAGCCGTTCACCGTCACGCCGTCTTCTGTGACAAATTGAATATCTTCAGGTATTGAAATCGCATGCTCGCCGACAAACTTGTCATTCGCGCCAGTCAGCCGTTTCTCTTCCTGCCCAAGCGGGATGCTGTATAGCTCGCTCGGTCTGTCCGGCTTTGTCACACTGGCAATAAAGTGTTGTTCGTCAGGTGAAATGGAAAAGCTATTGACGTACTCTTTTTCGAGACGAATCGGATACACAAGGCCTTCAATCGAAATATAATAGATTCCCGTGCTGCCTTGATCTGTGCCGATAACATAAAACCCTTGGCAGTCTTTCGTCCAAACCGGGTGCTGTTCGGCACCTCCGATCAATGAATCTCCAATCAGCGCATCCGCTAAATGAACGTCCAGCATCTCAGTCAGACATGTGAGGCGGTCTTGTTCGGTATCATAGAGCCACGCCTTTTCGAGCGTTGCATTATGATATTCCTTTTCATGCCCAAGCAAAGCAAGATACCTTCCGTCCGGTGAAAATGAACTTGGTCCGAATGAGCCGCGATGAGGTGTAATCTGCTTAAGATCTCCAGACTCCAGCGACATGATATAAACATCATGCGGCTTGCTGGCATCATCCGTCTCAATCAAATTAGCTGAGAAAACAAGCCATTTGCCATCAGGAGAAAAAGCAGAGTCGCCATGATCGGCTTTGTGATTTGTCAGCTGCTTCACCTTACCAGACTTCACGCTGACAAGCACAAGCTGGGCATGCGCACCTCTCGTCAGCCCTTTGCCGTCCCGTTTATAGGATAGACCCTGCACTTCAATGGGTTCAAAGCTGTCCGGCTCCGTTTTCTCTTGGTCATCAATACTTTCCCCCTCTCCCAAACTGACAGTGACAAGCACCGATTCGCCATCCGGGGACCATATTGGTTTTGACACGCCATACGGGATATCAGTCAGTTTTCTCGCTTCTCCGCCTTCAGCGCTCATGATATACAGCTGTGCCGCATCGCCTTCACGATCAGATATAAAGGCAAGCGTGCGCCCGTCCGGAGACCATCTTGGGTCAGTGCTCCGCTTTTTTCCGTGTGTCCAAGGAACAGATCTGCCCGTTTTCGTTTCATAGATCCATATATTTGATGTATACGAATCTTTCTCTTGGTTCACTTGTGACTTCACATATGCGGCACGGCTGCCGTCTGGGGCATATTGAGGATCGGTCACAGAGACAATCGCTGTGATGTCTTCTGCGGTTATCAGCTTTTTCATTTTCATCTCCTCCTTTTTACAAGTATTTCGTTTTTCTAAATAAAAACTCCTTTATCTCCAGCAGAAAAAAAGCGCCCTCCGCTGACGCTGAGGAACGCTTGGCATGATCTATACACTTTTTACTTGATATAAAGGATTTCGCTCTATTATACTTCCCTCTTTCGGAACGGTCAAAGCGTCAACTTCACAATGAGGGAAATGAAGCGCGAGCTGTTCTTTCAGCTCTTCTCCCTTTCCTTTTTCAGTCATGACGAGAATCGTCGGGCCTGCCCCGCTGAGCGCCGTTCCATAGGCGCCCTTCATCTCGGCGACATGTTCTACCTTGGACAACTCAGGGACAAGCATCGCCCGGTACGGCTGATGAAACATATCCTTCTTCATGATTTTCCCGACGAGCGCCCAATCCTTGGACATGATCGCAGCGATGAGTATATTGCTGACGGCACTTCCTTTTACGGCGTCGGCATATGGAAACTCTTTCGGAAGCACGTCTCTTGCGTCTCTTGTCAGCACCTCGTAAAAAGGAATGACAACGACAACGTCAATGTCAGCATCTGGGACGCGGATCATTTGTGTCTCGTCTTCTTCATGCAGGCCAATGACAAGTCCGCCAACGAGAGAAGCGCCCGCATTGTCCGGATGTCCTTCTTCAAGACTGGCTAAATGCAGCTTGTCCGCTTCAGACAGCTTTAAGCTGCATAATTCATCAGCCAGTTCAATGGCCGCTACAATCGCCGCGGCGCTGCTGCCAAGGCCGCGTGCGAGCGGAATGTCGCTCCACACCTTCACATGGACAGGCGGCATTTCTTTGCCGTACAAATCTGCTGTCCGTTTTGCCACTTGATAGATCATATTATCTGTACCCGCCGGAATTCCGGCGACTGTTTCTGTTTCAGCTTCAAAAGACCATTTGTCGCTTTCAAAGACGGTCAGCTTCAAATATCTGCTGAGCGCCATTCCGACTGAATCAAAGCCGGGGCCTAGGTTAGCCGTGCTTCCGGGAACAGTGACAGTGAACAGCATGTCGGCTTCGTTCATACACGGGCCGCTCCTTTTACATATTCAAGGATGCTGTCTTCATCAGTCGGCAATGTGACAGGCTTGATTTCCGAAATGTCGACCGCTGTGTTCGGATCTTTCAGTCCGTTTCCTGTTAACACAGCAACGACCTTGCTGCCTTTTGGTATTTCTCCGGATTTCACCTGTTTCAGCACTCCTGCGATAGACGCGCAAGAACCCGGTTCTGCAAACACGCCTTCTTCACGGGCGATCAGCTGATACGCGTGAAGAATTTCATCATCAGTGACTTCGTCAATTTTCCCATTGGATTCCTCAGCTGCTTTTACAGCTTTGTCCCAGCTTGCCGGGTTTCCGATACGAATGGCCGTTGCTATTGTTTCGGGATTTTCAATTACTTCATTGCGCACGATTGCCGCCGCGCCTTCTGCTTCAAAGCCGCGCATTTTCGGAAGGCCTGTGCCGTTTTTCTCATGATATTCCTTGAAGCCCTTCCAGTACGCAGTGATGTTTCCCGCGTTTCCGACCGGGATCGCTAACACATCCGGCGCTTCTCCCAGCTGCTCGCACACTTCGAAGGCAGCTGTTTTTTGGCCTTCTATGCGGTAAGGGTTAACTGAGTTGACAAGGGCAATCGGTGATTTCTCACAGATGGAACGGACAATTTTAAGCGCATCGTCAAAGTTTCCGTCAATTGCAATAATCTCGGCTCCGTACATGACAGCCTGAGCGAGTTTACCAAATGCGATTTTGCCGTTCGGGATGATGACGATGCATTTCATGTTAGCGCGGGCTGCATAAGCCGCCGCAGCAGCGGAAGTGTTTCCTGTTGACGCACACATAATCGTGTCGTTGCCTTCTTCTTTTGCTTTCGCCACAGCCATGACCATTCCGCGATCTTTAAATGATCCCGTAGGATTGACGCCTTCTGTTTTGACATGAAGTTCAATTCCGAGCTGCTCAGACAGCTTCGGCAGGTGAATAAGAGGTGTGTTTCCTTCATGTAAAGTAAGCGCCGGTGTTTGATCTGTTACAGGTAAAAAATCTTTATATTGATGGATAAGTCCTTTCCACATTAGCTCCAACCGTTCCCTTCTACACGATATGTGCTTTTGACTTCTTGAACGACTTCCAAATCATTTAGGTTTTGCAGGATATCACTGAAATCAGCTTCAGATGTATGGTGTGTCACAATCACGATTTCGGCTAACTCATCATGGCCTTTAATCGGCAGCTGAAGGATCTTTTCAAAGCTCACGCCCCGTTCGGAGAACACAGACGTAATTTTCGAGAATGAACCGACCTCATCTTTTACATGAATTCTTAAAAACTGCTGTGCGTAAATGTCAGACGGCGATTTCATATTTTTCTCATATTGCGGCCCAACAAAGCTGTTGCCGGTTACGCCGAGGCGCATATTTTTCATGACAGCGACAAGGTCAGAAACAACAGAGGTCGCAGTCGGCATGCTTCCGGCTCCCGGTCCGTAGAACATCGTCTCACCGACAGCCTCGCCGTATACATAAACGGCGTTAAATTCATTATGAACAGCAGAAAGCGGGTGGTGGTCAGGAAGCAGTGTCGGCTGAACACTGACTTCAATTTTGCTGCCGTCACGCTGAGCAATCCCGATCAGCTTCATCGTATAGCCGAGGCGTTTGCTGAAGCTGATGTCCTCGTCTGTAATTTGGGAGATCCCCTTTACTTTGACGTCTTCCAGATCCACGTTCATTGAGAAGCCGAGGCGCGCCAATATCGCCATTTTCCGTGCGGCGTCAAGCCCTTCCACGTCTGAAGTCGGATCAGCTTCGGCAAAGCCGAGATCCTGCGCTTCCTTGAGCACTTCCTCGTAAGGGCTTTTTTCTTTAATCATTTTTGTTAAGATAAAGTTCGTTGTTCCGTTCACAATCCCCATCATTTTTGTAATCCGGTCTGATGAGAGACCTTCCTCTAACGTACGCAGAATCGGAATCCCGCCGGCAACACTGGCTTCAAAGTAGATATCACAGCCATTTTCCTTCGCTTCCGCAAGCAGCTCAGAGCCGTACACAGCCATTAAATCCTTGTTTGCTGTGACAACATGCTTTTTCGATCTCAGCGCGTCGAGCAAATATTGTTTTGTCTGTTCAACTCCGCCGATCACCTCGATGACGACATCAACATCTGGATCATCGATGACATCATACACTTCGGTCGTGAGCACTTCCTTTGGCAAATCTACTTCTCTCTTTTTCTCTAGATCTTTTACAAGCACTTTTTTTATCGTAACCGGACAGCCGACCTGATGCATCAGCTTATCCTGATGGTCTTGAATAATTTTAACGACACCGCTTCCGACGGTACCTAAACCTAAAAGCCCTACACGAATCGCTTTCAAAAAAACTCCACCTTTCTATTGATTGTCCTCTTGAAAAAGACAATTGTTAACTCAACACAGACATATAAGTTACAAACATTATATAAGCCCTCTCCTGTTTTGACAAGACAGCAATCGGCTGAATTTTACGAATGTAAACGCTTAACACATTGATATGACAAGATTCTTTATTTTCTAATTATTTTTGTCAGATTTTCTCCTCACCCTGGGCTGCCTTTGCCGAGCCAGCTCACGCGGGGAACAAATGGCTTCTGTGCCCGCATATTCATGAATTCCTGCGCTGTATTGAGAAATTGCTCATAGCGGCCGCAGTCGCTAAGAATGAAGTCAAGCTGCTCTTCATAATAATGCGTTTCTGATTCTGACGACATGTAGTAGCTCTCCACGATTTCAAAATAATGAAGCGGGAAGAGCAGGCGGCTGTACAGAAGACGTTTCGAAAACGAAGACAGCGGCGTGACCTGCCCGTATTCCTGTAAAAAGAGAAAGCCCTGCTGATTAAAATCCTGTCTGTGATGCAAAAACGTATGTCGCATATATTCAGCCAAATCGCGTGAGGCGTGGTCAAAAACCCAATCCGCCGGAATCCTAAGCAATGATTCGGATGACCATGTATGTCTTTCCATCCGCTGATGGCATATCGTTCCTGAATCAGCGGCTTGGGGCTTGTCATCCAGCTCAGTGTCCACTAAATATTGTATCGCGTTTTCTGACAGTCCTAAATAATATGGAAATGACTCGATCATTTTTTTATCGAATGGCTCGTGCGGAGGGGTATGAACCTTTCGCTGCCAAAACGCTTCCAACTGATCAATGCGTTTTCCCCACAGATCCTTCCACTGGCCGATTCTTCCGGCTGCCTTCACTTCATACGGATACCCTCGGCCTTTTCGGTGAAATTCCGCCAGCTCCGCTCCAATAGAGAACGCCCGGTTTGAAACAGGGGGTGCCGCCTTCAGCAGAGCGTACGTTTTTCCTTCATGTTCAAACGTTAGCTCACCTTCTTTTGTAAAGATAAAAACCGAAACGTATGGGTCACTTTGTTCTTGTAAATACTGACTCATGTAATAAAGCTCCGCCAGTTCCGTATCTGAGAATTGGGAAACGGGGACAATCAGAAAGAATGAATTCGGCGTCTGAAAGCATTGATATGTGTGCTGGTACATGGAAAGCTGCCTGATATGAATACCGTATTTTTCTTTTATTGTACCTTTCACAATGATCACCTGCCTGTAGAATTAGGGCTCATCACATCGTAGTCATACACGTCCGGAATTATGAATACATATTTTAATCCGACGAAGGCGCAAGAAAAAGTCGTAAACATCTCAAACATTTTGTATAAACTAGTAAAAAAGATTGGGTGAAGCTGATGTCAGAAAACGAACAAATCAGTCAGATGGAAGCAAAAGCAAGAGCACGGATGAAGGAGCGCGGCGTTGAGGTGTCAGACATTGCCGAGCTTGTCTTTTTTCTGCAGAAAAAATATCATCCGGATTTAACCATTGATGAATGCACGTTGAACGTCAATCGCGTTCTCGCAAAACGCGAGGTGCAAAATGCGATTTTAACGGGCATTGAATTGGATGTTCTTGCTGAGCAGAAAAAACTGTCTGAACCGCTGCAAACGATGCTGGAAACAGATGAAAGCCTATATGGAGTAGATGAAGTTCTGGCATTTTCCATCGTGAACATTTACGGATCGATCGGGTTTACGAACTACGGCTACATCGACAAAGAAAAACCCGGAATCCTTACACATTTGAATGATAAATCAACCGGCGAATGCCATACCTTTCTGGATGACATCGTCGGTGCGATTTCCGCCGCGGCCTCAAGCAGGCTCGCACACCGCGCGCGGCACACAGAATAAGGGCACCCTTTTGGGGCGCCCTTTTTTAAATGTATGGAATCCATTCAGTCAGAGAGTCAATGGCATGAGTCGGTTTTTCCATATCGTCTGTCATATGCTCTCTTTTCGTTACGCCTGTGTGAACAAGCAGCGTATCCATACCGGCGTTAATGCCGGCCATAATGTCCGTCGCGTAGTTGTCGCCGACCATGAGTGTTTCCGACACATCTGTGCCGAGAACGCGCATCGCCTGCTCCATAATAATTGATTCCGGCTTGCCGATAAATACCGGCTGTACGCCTGTCGATACGGTTAATACAGATGTCAGTGAGCCGTTTCCAGGCAGAAGGCCTCTTTCAGTCGGTATCGCAATATCTCCGTTAGTGGAAATAAAGCGGGCGCCATTTCTGATTGCAAGGCAGCCGACAGCAAATTTTTCGTATGTAATGGAACGGTCAATACCAACAACGACAAAATCCGCGTTTTCCTCGCCAAACGTCAGGCCGTTTTCTTCAATCGCCTGGCGGATGCCTTCTTCCCCGATCACATACACAGACGCGTCTTTTTTCTGCTGGGCAATATGCTGGGCAGTCGCCATGCTTGTCGTAAAGACCTGCTCTTCTGTTGCCGGAATATCAAAAGACATAAGCTTGTCCGCCACCTGCTTCGGTGTGCGCGAAGAGTTGTTTGTCACGAAAAGATAAGGAACGCCGCGATCTTTCAGCGTTCTGACAAATTCACACGCTTCCTCGATTTTTTCCGTGCCATTGTACATTGTTCCGTCTAAATCAATTAAATACCCTTTATATGTTTTCATTTCCAACACTCCAGTTGTTATTTAAACGCGGAAACAGGACCAAGCTCTGTTTCCAAGTAGCTTCTGATCCGTTGCGGGAAGTCTTGCAGAGCTGTCTGATGTGCCGTAATCAGCCTGTAAAGCTCGGCGCTGTCAGCGAGCAGGTACTGCTGAACCAATGTTTTGCGGTAGGCGATCAATTTTTTGAGCTCAATTCCCTCTTGTTCTGTGACAACTTTTTCATCAACAAGTATGTCCATAATGTCATCATAGCTGCCCGGGTCCCGCATAATAAAACCGTCAATCATGTCATTGCCTGTATCCAGAATGCATTCGATTAGCAAATGGCCTATACGCTGAAGCGCCAGTCCCCCGATTTCAGACTGCCAGTCTGTTTGTGAGTTAAAAAGCGCCAGCTGGTGCTCAAAGAACCCAAGTGTTTGCTCGATCTTGTTTCTGTCAACAAAATACATGACAGCATCCCCTTTGTGTATGTTTATTTTCTGATCCGTTTCAAGACAAAATACGCACAGCCGAAATTGCAGTATTCGTAAATGTATTCATCTAATGTACTGATTTTCGTTTCGAAGGTTGCCTTTTGATTCTGGTCGTCAAAGAAGCCCTTGAGCCTAAGCTGACCGTATCCCCAGTCTCCCACAATATAATCGTATTTATTTAAAATATCGGAGTAGCGGGCTTTAAAAGCCTCTTCGTTGAAGCCGTCTTTGAAATTGTGCACCAATTCAAATTCGGCATTTTGAATAAGAATCATGATCTCACCTCTTTTTCACTCATTCCTATCATAATTCATTGCCCCGTCCCCATCAATTGCTAAAGAATAAATCATGCGATTTGGCTACCCTACACATAAGGAGGGATTTATAAATGAAACCAACTGCTGTCAGCCTCTGCCTGTTGGCCGGTCTTTTATCCGGATGCGGAGGCGCAGGATTAGATAATGCCGAGCAAAATGTCCAAAATCAGACGCAGAGTCAAACCAGGCCCATTCATGTGTCTGACCGCAACGAGGTTTTTAACCGGCATGATGAGAACGAACAATTTGGCTATGTCCGTTATCAAAAAGAACAATTTGACGGCGAACAGCAGGAAGCACCGGTGATGAATCGGGAAGAAACCGCTCACATCATATCAAGTTTAACGGTTCAGCTCCCTCATATTCAAGATGCTGCCACACTGGTGACCGATCGAGAAGCGCTTGTCGTGTACAAAACCGATTCAAAAAACCGCGGGCTGACCGCCGATCAGGTGAAGAAAACGGCGGCTTCTGTGATACCGCGATACTATCATGTGTATATTTCTGATAATCCAAACCATATGCAATCCATCGAAAATTACAGCAATCTCGGTTCCGGTTCAAGGGATATTAGAGAGATCATGTCGGGGACGATTCAAGAAATGAAAGCCTCCCCTCAAGGAAGCCCTGTCTCAGAGAATGAAAATGCCAACGGAGAAACCCGTCAGGACATGAAAATCGATAGGAATGACAAAAACGCCAGATGATCTGGCGTTTTGGCATTATGCTTGTGCTTGACGCTTTTTAGATGCTTCGTTCACCTGTTCATCCGCATGGTAAGATGAACGGACAAGCGGACCGGCTTCGCAGTGGCTGAAGCCTTTTTGCATTGCGATTTCCTTTAATTCTGCAAATTCATCAGGGTGATAGTATTTTTGGACTTTTAAGTGTTTCTTTGTCGGCTGCAAATATTGGCCGATTGCCATAATATCCACGTTGTTTGCCAAGAGGTCGTCCATGACTTCAATAATCTCTTCTTTCGTTTCGCCGAGTCCGATCATGATGCTTGATTTTGTCGGAATGTCAGGCTGCATTTCTTTCGCACGGCGCAAAAATTCCAACGAACGGTCGTACGTCGCACGCGCGCGAACTCTTGGCGTCAAGCGGCGAACCGTTTCGATATTGTGATTCAGGATGTCTGGACGTGTATCCATTAAGGTTTTCAGGTTATCATAATTTCCGCCCATATCAGACGGCAGCACCTCAATTGTTGTGAACGGGCTTTTTCTGCGGATCGCACGGACAGTTTCCGCGAAAATGCCTGCTCCGCCGTCTTTCTGGTCGTCACGCGCAACAGCCGTAATGACCGCGTGTTTCAGATTCATAAGCGCGACAGAATCCGCTACGCGTTCCGGCTCTTGCAGATCAAGCTCAGTTGGAAGGCCCGTTTTGACAGCACAGAAACGGCATGCTCTTGTACAAACAGAACCTAAAATCATAAATGTCGCTGTACGTCTGACCGCCCAGCATTCATGAATATTCGGACATTTTGCTTCTTCGCATACGGTATGCAGGTTGTTTTCCCGCATGAGTTTTTTGAGGCCTGTATAGTTTTCATTTGTATTTAATTTGATTTTGAGCCATTCGGGCTTTCTGAGGTGTTCGTCTTTCTTTGCCAATTCCCATCATCTCCAATATCCAATATACTCAATTTCTGACACGAAACATTCTGAAAACGAGAAAGGTATTTCTGCAACAAAAATAATGTTTTTCTAACTAAAGAAAGTCTTTTCTCTAGACACTTTAACATAGGAAAAATTTCTCGACAAGGGAAGATGATTACTGACATTTTTAAGCCGGCTTGCCGCAAACTATGTGTATTCAATATGAAAGGAGATTATTTTGTGAAAGTTTTGTTAACCGCTCTTCTTCTCCTTTTGTTTGCGCTTGAGCCTTATGCGTCTGGAAAAGAGCTTTCAGATCCAGTGCTGTCGAAACGGATGGAATTATATCATAAAGTCGAGGCTGTGACGCAGATTCCTTGGTATGCGCTCGCCGCTGTAGATCAATACGAGGAAAATGTGCGGAGCAACCGAAAAGATCTGCCTGACAAAGCGGGAATCATCAGCATCTATATACCGGATGAAATTTGGAGCGGGCCTGAAAACCCGAATCCTAAAGACGATGCGCCGTTAAGCATTAAAGTGTTTGACGGAATCGGAATGGATGGTGACGGAGACGGGAAAGCCGAGGTCAGCAATGATGAAGATATTTTGTATACGTTCAGCCAATACTTGCTGTCGTATGGCACAGATGAGGACAACATCCGCATTGGGCTTTGGGATTATTACCGGCGTGATCAGACAGTGGGGATCATATCTGAATTCATGAAGCTGTTTAAAGCCTACGGTCATATTGATCTAGGCGAGCATGCGTTTCCGCTTCCGATCAGAACCGATTACAGCTATCGCAGCACGTGGGGAGATGCCCGGGGCTTCGGGGGGAGACGGATTCATGAAGGCACGGATATCTTTGCCCATTACGGCCTTCCTGTCAGATCTACCTGTTACGGGGTAGTTGAAATGAAGGGCTGGAACCGCTTCGGAGGATGGAGAATCGGCATTAGAGACATTAACAATACGTATCATTATTTTGCCCATCTTAATGGGTTTGCCAAAGGGATTAAAACAGGACAAATTGTTGAGCCCGGCCAAGTGATCGGATCAGTCGGCAGCTCAGGATACGGCCCGCCGGGAACCGCTGGGAAATTCCCGCCGCATCTTCACTACGGCATGTACAAAGATAACGGAAAAACCGAATGGTCGTTTGATCCATACCCGCATTTGAGAGCGTGGGAGCGGTATGAATACAGAAAAAAGAAATAACAAAAAGCCGCCTCTTCGACAGGCGGCTATTTGCTGCTTTTTTCATTTTTCGATTCGGCACTGTCCTCTTCTTTGCTGCTTGGAAGCTGGACAGAAGGCGTGACACCCGAGGCGCCGCTTCCGTTATAAAACTGCGGCACTTCGCCCTGCACTGCTTTAATCGATACAGGCACATTATTTGTGACGACAGCAGTTTTACTTGCGAACGGAATAATGACCTTCACTTTAATTTCAACAAAGATGCTGATATCAATAAGTGCATTATTTATGCCATACGGCTTGATTTTGGTTTTGACGTCTGTAAAAGCGTCACCGATTAAATTGAACCGGACCGGGATTTTCGGGCCGAGGTTTCCGAGGAGGCTGTTGCCGGTTACCTGCCCCAGCGGAATGTTGATCATAATATTTTCACTGGCGCCGCTGTGTCCAGTGTGGGTTTCCATCTCTTTCAGATGAGCCTGAAGCTGCTTTGTCACTTTTGTTTTCACACTGTTTACAACCTGTGTATTAAAATCGATTGTCGTTAAGTTCCCGTTTTCATCAGAATTCATTTGAAACATATCTTTCATATTCTCACTGTCAGACATATAATCCTCAATCGAATCCTGGATCACCTCTGTCGCCACACGCTTCGTTTCCATCTCGCCGATGCTCATTAAAACAGGTTTAATCGAGCCATTGATCATCCAAAGGCTGACTGTTGTTGACAGAATAAAAAAGACAACTGACAAGAGCAGCACGTAACGGAAAGGCAAAGGTCCTCTCTTGCGAAAAGGGCCGCGATATCTTGGCAAGAAAATCCCCCCTTACATATCACAATGTATGCTTGTAAGAGGGGACATAGTAATAGCCGGGCCAAATTTTTATTTCACCATTTTTAAAAGCGCGTCTCTGCCGCTCATGCCGGCATGGATACCGAGATCTTCCGCGGCGTACGTGACGGATTCTAAAGGTGCGTCTAACAGCTGGTCAATTGTTCGTACACCAACTGCGCGCCCCGCCACAATGCCCCGCTCCTTTAATTTTTCATTCAGCAGCGCCACATCAAGCGCACCGCACATAATGTATCCGTGATCATTGGTGACGGCCATAAAATTTGTTTTTGGAAGCTTTACTGTTACAGCTGTAAAAGGCTGTCCTTCTATCATGATTGGTGTCAGATTTACCACGTCAACCACTCCCTTCAATCATCACTTTATGATGAAGGGCACAGCTTGTTGTGGGCTGACTCCCTTATTGCGCGAGCTTCCAAGCGAGCAGATCCCGCAAAAATTCAGGCATAAAATATTCTTTTTCTGCGGCGTCGCGGATGATCGGAAACATCCTGCCGAGCGTAAACATGTCGAGAACCGCAACGGAGTATTGTTTATGTTTTTCAATCTCTTCTCCGTTCAACGTGATCCGTGTGACATGCGTGATTCCGTCATCCAGGCGTTTCGTTTCTACATCAACACCCGCGTACACCATTTTTCCCATCACTTCTCCGCGAAAGCCGAGCCCTTTGATCCGGAGCTGCTCCATTTGTTCTGAAGCGGCATGGACAATGGTCTCTTTGAGTTCTTCTCCCGTCAGGCGGACAGCCACCGGGTTGATCGGGTGAGGACAGATGCGGTGCAGATCCAGCTTCGTCACTGGACCCGCTTTCAGCGGACCGAGAATGACACCGGAATTCACCATACTGATGTCCGTCCCGCACCATTCCTTTAACGCGTACGCCAGAAGCAAAGGCAGCTCTGATTCTTCAAACCACTTCACCTCAGCATCTTGTGCAAGCTCCGCAACGGCATCGGACAGCTTCTCCTCGGCTTCACGTTCTTTCTCATTAAGAAACGCTTTAGTTTCGGCGGATTCTCCTGGCCATTCCGCCATGTTCTGCACAGACGCTGTTTTGCTGATGATGCTTCGCTGTACACTGTCCACCGTGATTTCTACACAGCCGACATAATGCCCGTATTTCTCTGCGCTGGCAAGCAATACACCGTTTACTACTTGTCCATCTTCAAGCAAATGATGGGTGTGCGATTCGAGGATCACATCAATCTCAGGTACCGCTTCAGCCACTGCCTGATCATCAAGAATGCCTAAATGCGACAGCAAAACGATGATATCAGCCTGCCCTTTCACTTCCTGAATGGTTTCTTTTACGCTTTCAAGAGCATCAGTTACTGTCCATCCCAGCTTGTCATAAACGGGATAATAAGGCACAGTTACGCCTAAGAAAGCAATGGACATACCGTTTTTCAATGATTTGATATGGTAAGGAACCGCCCAGGACGGACGGTTTCCTGTTTTGTCATACAGATTGGAGACGATAACGGGAAATTCAGCATGATCATATAGTGCGGCTAGCTCTTCATGCGGAAGCGTAATCCCTTCGTTATTGCCGATCGCCGCTCCATCAATGTGAAGACGGTTTAAGAGATCGACATTCGCTTTTCCGAATGTCGCCTCTGTCACGAATTGAAAACGATCAAGATGATCGCCAATATCAAAAACGAGCGTCTCTTCGCTGTCTGACTGATGCTCTTTTCTTTTCTGCTCGATATAATCTACAATTTTCGGCCAGTTTTCAAAATGGCTGTGCAAATCATTTGTATGATATAAGCGGAGCTTCTCCTTCATATTATCTCTCCCTAATCGTTCAGCTGAAAATGCCTTCATAAATGAGCTGGCAGCCGATCAAGATCAGTACGATCCGCATGATCATAACGATCGTTTTCGTCTGCATTTTCCTATTGATGGCGGCGCCAAGCTTACCGCCGAACCAAGCGCCGGGCACCAGCGCTAGGGCATACAGCCAATTGACGTGCCCGGAAATAACATGTGAAACAGACCCTGTCATAGAGGACAGGAAAATAATAAACATGGACGTTGCCACCGCAACCTTTGGCGGGAACAGGAATAACAGCATCATCGCCGGAACCATCAGCGAACCGCCGCCTATTCCGAAAAGCCCACCTAAAAAGCCGACAACGAAGGCAATGGCAATGCCGATAGGCGCCTGATATGAGTACGTATAAGGCTCACCGGCATCATCCTGAAATGTCCGAATGATCCCTTTGTGCGCTTTGTTGATCGGCCGGGCTTTCGCTTTCAGCATTAAGGATAATGAAATAAGAATCATAAAAATGCCAAACCAAACAGAAAACGAGTTTGAATTGAACAGCTTTGACACGTAAGCCCCGATAATGCTGCCGGGACCTGAGCCAATAAAGAAAATGAGCCCGCTCTTATAATCAACGGTTTTATATTTAATATAAGCCAAAGTTGAAGAAAGACCCGTAAAAATAATGACTAAAAGCGAAGTTCCAATCGCGACCTGCGGCGTCACATCCTGAAACAGCGGCGTCACTGTGCTTAAAAACATCAGAGACGGCACGATGACAATTCCGCCGCCAAGCCCAATCAGACTTCCCACCGTACCTGCGATTAATCCCAATACGGCCAAAATCACAAACGACATCAATCAAAACCTCTTTTCTAAAATAAATCGAGCTGTCTCGGAGCAAGTCCGCTGTACTCGATATCAAGCAGTTCAAGCATCTGCTTGCCGTTATCCGCGGCGTCTCCGCCGGAATTGTTATTGAACAGGACAAAAACATCCTTACATTGCTGCTGCAATTCATCCAGGTGCTTTTTCCAATCCTCCAGCTCCTGTTGGTTGTAGCGGTATAAGTACCTGACCTCCCGCCAGTTTTTTCCGCCATCAGGCTTCATCCAGCCCTGCTTGTTGCGTCCGTGAAACCTGACGAGCGTTTTGTTTTCATCGGTGGCGCGCAAAACAGTCGGAACGCTGCCTTCTCCGATTTGCGGTTCATCACAAACACTGTGAATCCAGCCTTCCGCTTTCATAAATGAAAGTGTCTGCTCATAAAATGGCGGCGAGAACCAGGAGCGGTTTCTGAATTCAAGCGCACAAGGGATATCTCCCATTTGATGCTTGCACCACCTCAAATAGGCGACATTCTCCTTCTTGCAGTCAAACCACGGCGGAAATTGAAACAGCACCATGGCAAGCTTATTGCTATGTAAATATGGCGTTAAAGACACCTTAAACGCTTCAAACATCTCCTCTTTTGAGTCAAAGGGAATTTCGCCGCGCTGATGCCCCGTCATGCCCTGATACGCTTTCACGATAAATTGGAAGGTTTCCGGCGTTTCCTTCACCCACTTTTCATTATTGCGCGCCGGCTGAATCGCGTAAAAGCTCGCGTCTAATTCAACGATCGGAAAATGGGAGGAATAGGCCTGCAATTTTTTCTGGCTGGCCGTTTTCGGCGGATAGATGCTGTCATGATCCCCCCATCCCGTCAGTCCGATATAAATCACAATCATTCACCTCTCTCCCAGTTTATCACAGGTGTTTTCAGGTTTCCTCGGAAATGCTGTTCATATGGCGGGAAAATGCTGAACGGAGTTGCTGGTATTGTTCCTCATTCGTATCTAAAAACGCCTCTTCTCTTGAGGAAGGAATATGCTGATATTCAATAGGCGCCCGAAACTGTTCACTCGTAAAATCGTACATCACGCCATTGATGCTGTTATAAAAATGCCAGCTCTCACCGACTTTTGTTTTGAAAATGGCTCCGCCGAAATGATCCTGAATCACCAATGCCGTCACACCGCATTGGCCGCATGACGGGCATTCTTCCGTCCATTTAGAACTCGTATGGCGCGACCATGATTGCTTCAGTATGTATTTGACATGTTCCATTGCCTCCGCCTCCCTTTTAAAAAAGATACCACGTTGATTGAATTTTAAAAACAAGAACAGCGGAAATCAAAAAAACCCGGCGGTAAATACCGCCGGGTTTACGAAGGAACGACCAACGCTCCGTCAATTCCGCTGACTTTTTCCCCATCGCTGTACACGCACAGTCCTTTGCTGTAAGTGGCCGAAATGCGGCAGGGAAATGTATGGCCTTCGTAAATGCTATGCTTATGCTTTGCAAACATCGATTCTTTTGTAGCAGTGTACGGCTCCATGCTGACAAGCACAAAATCGGCATCACATCCCGCTTCAAGCCGTCCTTTTTGCTGAAGGCCGAATCGTTTTGCAGGGGCCGCCGCTGTCCATTCAGCGATGTTTTCAAACGGAATCTGATGCTCAAGCGCCAGTTCCAGCATTCCTAATAAAGTGAACTGCCCGCCGCTGATTCCGCCCCATGATAAAAACAGATTGTCCTCCCGCTTCAAGGACGGGCGGCAAGGGGAATGATCGGAGGAGACCATGTCAATGTGCCCCGCAATGAGCGCCTCGATCAACGCCTCCTTTGATCGAGGCGACCGGAGGGGAGGCGCGCATTTTGCGACAGAGCCCTTTTCTCGTAAATCGTCATGGCTGAACAAGACATAATGCGGGCATGTTTCGACCGAAACATCCAGCCCTTCCTGTTTCACATCTCTGATCAGCCGGACCGCTTTCACCGTGCTGATATGAACAAAATGGACCGGACAGCCTGTCACCTTCGCATACTGAATCGTGCGATACACCGCTTCAGCTTCGGCTTCCTCCGGGCGGGAGGCGGCGTACGCATCCGCATCCACTTTTCCTTTATTGGCCAAGACCATCTGCAAATAACTTGTGATTGCGTCGCTCTCGGCGTGAAGAGCGAGGATTTTTCCTGCAGCGGCGATTTCTGTCATGCCTTTGAGCAAGGTCCTTTCGTCAACGGAGCGGAACTCGTCTGTGCCTGATTTTGATAAAAACGCTTTAAACCCGATCGCTCCCGCTTCAGCCATTGGGCGGATGTCATCAATATGGCCGGGCACAAGGCCGCCCCATAGCGCAAAATCCACGACTGATTTTTGCCTGCCAAGTTCAGCTTTTGCGAGAAGATGTTCTGCCGTCACAGTTGATGGAATGCAATTGAGCGGCATATCAAAATAAGTGGTGCAGCCGCCTGCTGCCATCATCTGCGAACCTGTTTCAATCCCCTCCCAATCCTCTCTGCCCGGTTCATTGAAATGAACATGGCAGTCTATCGCACCAGGAAACACGTATTTTCCATCTGCCTGGATCATTGCTGCCCCGCCTGCTTCAATGTCTGAACCAATCTCGGCAATGACACCGTTTTGAACTGCAATATCAGCTTCTTTAACGCCATCTGGCGTAACTGCCTTCGCACCTTTTATCACCAAATCGTAAGCCATATTGATCCCTCCATGTAAGGATAACGATTTTTTAATGTCAGTTTATGTAACACAATCAGTTCTATTTTCAACAGTTTACTGCTACTATGATCGTATTACATCAGCAAAACCGCTAGAATTCCTATTGAAAATTATTCATCTTAACCAATGTTTTTTATAGAAAAGGAGAATGCTCTATGAATATTTTTGATGTGATGAAAATACCAGCTTATGAAAACGCCAATTTAATCGCGGGAAAAGCAGGAGGAGAAAGAGAGGTTCAGCATGTCAATATGATGGACGCTCCGGATATCGCAGACTTTCTGCATAAGAACGAATTGCTCGTCACTACCGCGTATCACCTGAAGGATACCCCCCACCAGTTATCTGAACTGATTCGGCAAATGGCAAAACGCGGCTGCGCGGGCCTCGGCATTAAAACAAAGCGTTATCTGGAGGATATCCCGAAAGAAATCATCGAACTGGCTGATTCATACGCGTTTCCGATCATCGAGCTCCCGGAACACATCCGCCTTGGCGATATTGTGAATGCAACACTCAGCCACATTCTCGATATGCGTTCTAACGAGCTGCAGCAAGCCATTTACGCGCACAAAAAATTCACAAACCACATTATGAGCGGCAAGGGGCTGCAATCTCTCCTCAAAAAGGTGTCAGACCTCCTTCAGCTTCCCGTGCTGCTTCTTGACCAGCATGCCAAAATGCTCTCTGCGTCCCATCAGATTTCAGTTGAGACCGAAAAGCTGAAAGGCACCCTGAATACCGTATCCGGGCCGTTTTTCACTTGTTTCTCTACGATCTCGGATCAAAAAACGTATTCTGTCCTTCCGATTTATAATCACGAAAAAAACTGCGGCTACCTGCTGATACCGGACATGGTGCAGGCCGGCGACAAAGGGTTGATTCTCACGATTGAACAAGCGGCCAACGTGATTTCCTTTGAACTGCTGAAGGAAAATGCGCTGAAGCAATTCAGCCGGCGGGCGCGCAATGAGTTTTTCAGCAATTTTATTGAGCGGTCATTTTCTTCAGATGATGAAATTAAAAACCGGGCGAAAGAATTCAAGCTGCGCTGGGATCAAAAATACATGTGCATTGCCGGAAAACTTGACCGTAATGACGAATCGATCAGCTTTACAGAAAATCAGCTCGCCTCCGACAGCGTATTCGAATTTCTTGAAGGCGAATTATCAGCCTTCCCGTTTCCGCCCCACCTCTTTATTAAAGGAAACGTCGGCATTATTCTGATCGAAGCAACAGACAGCTGGAGTGAAATGCACGCCTCGGTGATCAGCTTTTTAGAGCAGTTCCAATCACAGGTGAGAGCCCAATTTAAACGGACCGTCTCCTTTGGGATCAGCAATATATGCCAAAAGCTCATTGATGTTCCCGACGCGTTTACAGAGGCTTCTGATGCTCTGCAATCGGGGCATTTGTCAAGAAGCACGGAGTTTATTCAGGTGTATCACGCCAAAGATGTCCCTGAGCTTCTTCGCCTGCTCCCGGTTGAGGATTTGAAGAAATTTTACAACTCCACGCTTCAAAGCCTCGCTGAAAAACAGCAGGAGGATCAAAGCCTCCTTCATACACTGTCCGTCTATTTAGAGACACACTGCCAAATTTCCGAGACGGCAAAGCGTCTGTACGTTCATCGCAATACTGTCATCTACCGCCTTGAAAAATGCGAAGAGCTGCTGGGCAAAAGCTTAAAAGATCCTGAAACGACGATGCGTTTACGGCTTGCCTTACGGATGCAGCGGCTGATCAGCTAACGTTTGTCACATTCTCTTACAAACCGAATCGTTTTTCGTCACTTTCAGCAATAACACCTGTCTTTTTCGGCTACTGTATCCAATGACACCCGACAATCGGCACGCTATCATGTTACTAAAGTTCACATTTAAAAGGAGGGGCTATAGTGAAACAAAGATCGTTTGCGGTGTTTACTCTTGGCCTTCAGCATGTGCTGGCTATGTATGCAGGTGCGATTTTGGTGCCCCTGCTTGTCGGCAGGGCGCTGAATGTAACATCTGAACAGCTGTCTTACCTATTGGCGATTGACCTGTTAACGTGCGGCGTCGCGACGCTTTTGCAAACCTTGCGCGGAGCGTACATCGGCATCGGGCTTCCCGTCATGCTTGGCAGTTCATTTGTAGCCGTCACCCCGATGATTGCAATTGGCGCGAATTACGGCATTCACGCGATTTACGGTTCAATCATCGCGGCTGGTGTGTTTATCTTTTTGTTTGCGCGTTTTTTCGGCAAGCTGACCGTGTTATTCCCTCCTGTCGTAACAGGAACCGTTGTAACCTTGATCGGCCTTTCTCTTGTTCCGACAGGTGTGAAAAATATGGCTGGCGGCAGCGCCAATCCCGAATACGGTTCGCTCGAAAACCTTCTTCTCTCTGTCGGCGTCCTTATGCTGATCCTAGTCCTCAATCGCTTTCTCAAAGGGTTTGCCCGAACGCTGTCCGTTCTGATCGGAATCGCTGCCGGGACAGCGGCAGCAGCCATCATGGGCAAAGTCAGCTTTTCTGCTGTCGCCGAAGCCCCGTTCTTTCAAATTCCGAAGCCATTTTACTTCGGAGCCCCTTCATTTGAAATCGGCCCGATCTTAACGATGCTGATCGTTGGAATCGTCATTATTGTAGAATCAACCGGCGTTTTCTACGCGATCGGAAAGATATGCGGCAGACCTTTAACCGAAAAAGATCTTGTCAAAGGCTATCGGGCGGAGGGAATCGCCATTCTCATCGGCGGGCTCTTCAACGCCTTTCCCTACAACACCTTTGCGCAAAACGCCGGCTTATTGCAGCTGACGAAAGTGAAAACGAGAAATGTCGTCGTTACCGCAGGCTGTATCCTTGTCTGTCTCGGACTGATTCCGAAGATTGCCGCCCTTGCTTCAGCTGTTCCTGCAGCTGTTCTTGGAGGTGCGACCGTTGTCATGTTCGGCATGGTGATAGCGTCCGGCGTCAAAATGCTCAGCACAGCGGATCTCACAAATCAATATCACCTCCTGACCATCGCATGCTCAATCGCACTCGGCATCGGCGCCAGCACGGTGCCCGGGATTTTCGCTGAATTCCCCGCTCCAATCCGGATTCTGGTCAGTGACGGCACCATCACCGGAAGCCTGACCGCCATCTTTTTGAATCTATTTTTCAGCTTGCGCGGAAAAAAAGAAACAACAGCGCAGAAAACAGAACTTCCGGTATTAGACCATACACTTGCATTAGAAAAAGAGGTGTAAAAAGACATGAAGGAACAGTACAATTCCTTTCAGCTAATGATGCTCGGACTTCAGCATATGCTTGCCATGTATGCGGGAGCGATTCTCGTTCCGCTGATCGTCGGAGCGGCGATCGGGCTGAATGCAGGGCAGCTGACGTATTTAATTGCGATCGATTTGTTCATGTGCGGGACGGCGACTCTTTTGCAGCTGTGGAAAAACCGGTACTTCGGCATCGGCCTCCCCGTTGTGCTCGGATGTACGTTTACCGCAGTCGGCCCGATGATTTCCATTGGCAGCACATATGGTGTCTCAGCGATATATGGTGCCATTATCGCCGCAGGGCTGATTGTCGTCTTAGCTGCGGGCTTTTTCGGAAAGCTTGTCCGTTTTTTTCCGCCTGTCGTGACCGGCTCAGTCGTCATGATCATCGGCATCAGCCTGATTCCAACAGCAATGAATAACCTGGCCGGAGGTGAAGGAAGCAAAGACTTCGGCACACTGGACAACGTGCTCCTCGGGTTTGGGGTCACAGCTTTTATCTTATTGATGTTTTATTTCTTTAAAGGCTTTATCCGCTCCATTGCGATTTTGCTCGGCCTTGTCGCCGGAACGGCGGCCGCATTCTTCATGGGGAAAGTCGATTTTTCTGACGCCATAGAGGCATCCTGGCTTCATGTTCCGTCTTTGTTTTATTTCGGCCCGCCGACCTTCGAGCTGCCGGCTGTTGTCACGATGCTCCTCGTTGCCATTGTCAGCCTTGTTGAATCGACAGGTGTTTACTTTGCGCTCGCTGATATCACAAACCGCAGGCTGTCGGAGAAGGATCTGGAAAAGGGCTACCGGGCGGAAGGCCTTGCGATTGTGCTGGGCGGCTTATTTAACGCGTTTCCCTATACCGCCTTCTCGCAAAATGTCGGCATCGTTCAGCTTTCAAAAATGAAAAGTGTCAACGTCATCGCGATTACAGGAATCATGCTGATGGCGATCGGACTGGTTCCGAAAGCCGCAGCATTGACAACAGTGATTCCAAACCCAGTTCTCGGCGGCGCGATGATTGTCATGTTCGGCATGGTCATTTCTTACGGGATCAAAATGCTCTCCAGCGTTGACTTCGATTCGCAGGGCAATCTGCTGATCATCGCCTCTTCCGTCAGCTTAGGGCTCGGCGCCACAACAGTTCCCGCGTTGTTTTCGTCTCTTCCGGGCGCCGCCTCAGTCTTGGCAGGAAGCGGAATTGTGATCGGCAGTTTGACGGCAATTGCACTGCACGCTTTTTTTCAAACCAAACAGCCGGATGGCGCTGAAATGAAAACGTAAAGGAAGATGCCAATGTTCACAATGGATGACCTGAATCAAATGGACGCACAAACACTGACAGACACGCTTGGATCTATTTTTGAACACTCTTCATGGATTGCGGAGGAAGCCGCGGCATTGCGGCCGTTTTCTTCCCTTTCCGACCTTCACCACAAAATGGCGGGCATTGTAAAAGCCGCTGATCGCCAGACACAGCTTGATTTAATCAATAAGCACCCTCGTCTCGGAACAAAGAAAACGATGAGCGCTTCCTCGGTAAGAGAGCAGCAAAACGCGGGGCTCAGCACGCTTGAACAGCAGGAATACGAGGAATTTCTCAAGCTGAATGAACACTATTATAAACGCTTCGGCTTTCCTTTCATTTTAGCGGTAAAGGGAAAGACGAAGCAGGACATTCACCAAGCCCTGCTGGCAAGGCTGAAGAATGAACGGGAAGCGGAGTTCCAGCGGGCTCTAGAAGAAATTTACTGCATCGCCCGCTTTCGTCTGGCGGACATCATAACTGAAAAGGGAGAGACGCAAATGAATAGAACCATGTCTTACGGCAAAGGCAATGTATTTGCATACCGAACGTTTTTAAAGCCGCTCACAGGAGTGAAACAAATCCCAGAGTCAACTTTTACCGGGAGAGACAATACCGTTGTTGGCGTTGATGTGACATGTGAAATTGGCGGAGATGCCTTCTTGCCATCATTTACAGATGGAGATAATACACTCGTCGTAGCTACAGACTCAATGAAAAACTTTATTCAGCGCCATCTCGCTTCCTATGAAGGGACAACAGCCGAGGGATTCTTACACTATGTGGCTCACCGATTTTTAGATACCTATTCTCATATGGACACGATCACTCTGACCGGCGAAGACATTCCATTTGAGGCGATGCCTGCTTACGAAGAGCAAGAGCTCGGCACAAGTCAGGTCGTCTTCAGAAGATCGCGCAATGAACGCGCTCGGTCTGTTCTGAAAGCGAAACGAACCGGGGATACAATAACGATCAAAGAGCAATACAGCGAAATCATGGATCTTCAGCTCGTCAAGGTGAGCGGCAACTCCTTCGTCGGCTTTATCCGGGACGAATATACAACACTCCCGGAAGACGGCAATCGTCCGCTGTTTGTCCATTTAAACATCAGCTGGCATTATGAAAACACAAATGACGCATATGCTGCCGATCCCGCCCGCTATGTTGCGGCTGAACAAGTCCGAGACTTAGCGAGCACAGTTTTTCACGAGCTCGAAACCCCTTCAATCCAAAACTTAATCTATCATATCGGCTGCAGAATATTAATGAGATTTCCGCAGCTCACCGATGTCAGCTTCCAATCTCAAAATCACACATGGGATACGGTCGTCGAAGAGATCCCGGGCTCAAAAGGTAAAGTCTACACCGAACCGCGCCCGCCATTTGGTTTCCAGCGCTTTACCGTGACAAGAGAGGACGCCGAGAAAGAAAAACGGAAAACCGATGAAGCCTTAGGGAGCCTGAAGGCATAATGGGAAAGCTGACAACCCATATCTTGGATTTAACCTGCGGCAAACCCGCAGCGAACGTAAAAATTGAATTGAAGCGGCTGGGCGAAGGCAGCAGCCTTGTCAAAGAGGCATTCACCAACGATGACGGCCGAGTCGATGCTCCGCTGCTGGCTGGTGAAGAGCTGGTGTCCGGGGAATATGTGATGGAGTTCCATGCAGGAGACTATTTTGCGAGAAAAAAAGCGATGACGGCCGGCCAGCCGTTTTTAACCATTGTCACCGTCCGTTTTCAGCTTGCAGACCCAGATACTGATTATCATATCCCGCTTTTGCTGTCGCCGTTTGGTTATCAGATGTATAAGGGGAGTTAAGAAAAAGGAGGAAGCCCGCCGGTGAGGCGGGCTTAGATGATGTTCAGGGGTTAAGTTGGAACCTAAAAAACTTCTGGGTTAACTTTTTATATTCATCTAACATGATCTCCGAGTTTCAAAAAAGCATCATCCTAAAAGATGACACTTTTTATTAATATATAGATTTATCTAAAAAACTGAACTCCTCCCTGTGGGCCAGCTCCTAGTTGAGAAGCCGAAACTTGAGCGGAACCAGCAACACAATTACCGCCAACTCCTAAAGGAAAGACGATTGTAACAAGTTCTTGGCCAGCTTGAGTAAAACTGGATCTGTGTATAAACACCCTTGTGCCTGCAGCCAGCACTTGACCATTAGGCAAAGTTAGATTACCTGGAATCGATATAAACGTACCGACCAAACCTTCAAAAGCACGACTTTCACCCGTATATGGGTAATAATAATTTGGATACATAAAAAATTACCTCTTTCTTATAATGAATTCGCCTTTCTCTTACTTTATATTCCATTTATTGCAATTGTGTGAAAATAACTTTTTTAAAAACTTTCTCCCGAAACCCCCGCCTATAGGTGTCATGTTTCGTCCCATAATTTCTTCCCAATCATACTCGTAGAGGCAGGGATAGCCTAGGGTAATAACATTGAAGGAAATAAAGTCGCTGGCTCGAAATCCTGCAGCAAGACACCTTATTCATGGAACATGACCAAAAGAGCAGGGATAAACTCCGCTCCGCCTTTCAGCTTCCGCCGCTCCCGAAGACCAAATATCGTCCATGAAATTAAATAAGATTGATTTCCTTTTGGAGCTGCACCGCCTCTATTTTCCCTTTAGCGTTTTGGTTGCCCGACCGAATCCTTTCTCTCTTTTGTTCCCCTTATTTCCTTTTGCGTTTTATTCCTTTTAGATGCACCAACGGGTTAGTAACGTTACTTTTCAGATTCTGTTCCATTTATCTTGATTTTGTTTTTTAATAGTTTTTAATTATGCATTTCTATTAGCCTTTAGACAAAATATTCATTTTTTCTTATTTAGACTTAAATCTATGTCGAAAATTATCGTTTGCCATATCCTATACTATCCTCACTAAAGGAGGTGGCAATATGGGTTATTCAAATGGTTATGGTAGCTCCTTCGCTTTGATCGTGGTGCTATTCATTTTGTTAATCATTGTTGGTACTTCTTTCTTTGGTGGTTATTAATTTTTACTCTTGCCTAACCTCCGCCGTAGTAGCACCTCCTAGTTCGGCTGACGCCATAAGAAGTTTTTATGGCGTTATGCTCGTGATTAACTAATCATATCTGACATAGTTTTTGAACCAGGGATATATAAACATCGTATTCGATTCAATCGTTTCTGTTGAGCTGAAGACATAAAAAAAGACCCTCCGTATAGAGGGGTTATAGGAGTAATCGTTCTTCAGATTTGAAGACGATCTGAAGCAATATGAAATGCGTTTTGAGTTTGGTTTTCTGTTAAGTTTGTTCCGAAACCACATACTAAAACGACCGACAAACCCAGAATAAGACATACCTTCTTCTTAAAATTCATACACGCATTCTTCCCTTTGAATTTGTCAAAAATCTAAATACGTTTGGATACTTAGAATAAAAGGGAGCTATGCTCCCTTTTATTCATTCTATTACAGAATTTTCCAATGTGTATGAGCCACCAGTTTTTGCAGTGCTATATCCAGCAACCCTTATACTATAAGTATAGCTTTTACTGACTGCAATAGTGTGCTTCGATAATTCTGAGGAATCATAAGAATTCACAAGAGTTACTTTTCCAGTGTTTATATCTTCTTTGTAAATACTAACTTTTAACGGGGTTGTGTTACTACTTTTGGACAAATAAAATTTTACTTTTGTAGCTGATCCCGGATGGAATTGCCACTCATCTCCTTCTTTAGCAGCAGCGGCATCAGCAAAAGATCCACTTACTTTGTCATTAAGAGGAAGTATACCTTTAAATTCATAGGCTGATGCACTTCCCATAGCAGTAAAGATTAACATCAAAACAAAACACATTGATACTAACGACTTTTTCATATTAAATCTCCTCCTTAAAATTAAAGTCTTTGTATTATTACTCGTCCTAATTTACAAATCCTCCCACAAGATAATAATTTCATATTTTTGACACAAAAGGGAAACTAAAGATATCGATCATGATTATTTTACAGTGTAATCCTGTATTAATGAGCTTTCTTCCCATTTATTGTTTACTTTCCATTTGCGAACAGTGCTGCTTGTTACGCCTAATTCTTCGGAAGTGTCTTTTAACTTCTCGGTTCCTCCCGCTCTCTTCCCACAAACTGAAGGCTTCGTCTCTGCGTGGATCTCCCGGTCTTGTCACATGTCACCACCCATATTTGAGTTTGTTTTAATAGTTTTTGACTATGCATTTTCTATTAAGACTTTAAACAAAATATTCATTTTTTCTTATTTAGACTTCAATCTATGTCGAAAATTATCCATTGCCATATCTTATACTATCCTCATTAAAGGAGGTGGCAATATGGGTTACTCAAATGGATATGGCAGCTCCTTCGCTTTGATCGTGGTGCTATTCATTCTATTAATCATTGTTGGAGCATCTTTCTTTGGAGGCTATCCAGAAGGCGTTCCAATTTAGTATGTTATAAGCACCTCCCTGTTCGGGCTAGACGCCATAAGAAATTTTTATGGCGTTTTGCTATGTGATTTGCTGACAAAGTTTCTGAACTAAGGAAATATAAACATCGTTTTTGAGACATAAAAAAAGATCCTCCGCTTTAGAAGGTTTTGAAGACAATTTGAACCAATATGAAAAGTATATTGTGTTTGGTTTTCTGTTAAGTTGGTTCACAAACCACATTCTAAACAAATGATATACATAAGATGCTTCGTAAGCAGCTGTGGTCTCACAGGCAATGTCTTCAACATACGAATAGTTCTTATTCTCTTCTAGGTTTTATTCACTCAAAAACAAAAAAAGAACAGGTTTACCCCTGCCCTTTTTTCCTTTTCACATCATCTAATCTTAGAACCACAATACTTAATAAAATCAAACCAATAAACGTACCGTACTTTCCTGTGTCTAAATGTGTGAGTGGAGCTATAAAATATTCAATTATGAATATGATTATAGCAATTGAAACTAATATACGATTCATTTAGTAATTAACACCTCGTTTATGCATTTCTCCAAGGCATATTAATGGTTGACGCAATTAACTAATGATAGTTTACTCGTCCACAATGCTTCAGCAAGGGCACCAGCGATGGATCATCCGGCTGCTCTTTCATTATATTATAATTTCGAAAACTAATAAGCCCGCTTTTAAAAACCGGACTCCCTTTTTCCATCGTTCAGCTCTTTTCTAATCCTGCATGCAGACCGCATAATCCCTCCATACCCGGTACACCGGCACAAATTCCCCGCCAGCCCTTCTTCTATGTCTTCATCAGACAGATGCGTTTTTTCCTCAAAGAGTGCTTTAAGCGCAATTATCATTCCTGGGGTGCAGTAGCCGCATTGAAAGCCGCCTTCTTCCAGGAAAGCAGTTTGGCAGATATCCAGTTCTTCTTTTTGAATTCCCTCGATGGTTGTAATGCAATGGCCGTCCACTTGATAAGCCATGGTCATACACGCATTGGCCAGCTTTCCGTCAATTAAAATAGAACATACTCCGCAACGGCCGATTCCGCAGGACACCTTTGTCCCGGTAAGTTGAAATTCTGTTCGCAGCAGGTCAATCAGACGTGCCGTGGGAACGGCTGAAACCTCCCGCTCCTGCCCATTCACAGTCATTCGGAATTTTTCCTTTTTTACAGGAAATGGCCCGGCTTCTTTTACGTCCATTGCTTCAGCCCCTTTCTGTCTATCGCGTTCAGAAGCTCTTCTCTTGAAATTGGCAGTTTATTTATCCAGCAGCCGAGCGCATCATGTACAGCCTTTACAATCGCCGGGGTGATGGCGATCGTTCCGATTTCGCCAACACCTCGCGGGCCGTAGAAATCCCCTTCCAACAGCTCTTCTATCGCGGTCAGCTTCATATCGGGAACATCCTTCACACCGGGAATGACATACTGGTCGAGATTTTCCGCCGCGTAACGGCTGTCCGTCATTTTAGCTTCCTCCATTAGCGTATAGCCGAGTGCCATGGCAGCGCCGCCTTCAATTTGCCCCCGATAGCCCTGCGGACTGACAACCGGGCCTGCCGCAATGGCGTGCTCACAATCTATCACTCTGACATCGCCTGTTAATAGATCAACCTCCACCTCAACAGCAGCCGCTCCAAATGAGTAGAGAAAATGGCCGCCGACTACAGGATCAGGTGTTGTCGGAAAGTCGAATGCCGTTTCCGCTGCCAAAGGGCCTTTTTCAGCCAGCTCTCTATACGTCACCACGAGTTCCTTTGTGTTTTGATCACGCAAGCCCACTGCACCGAAAATAAGGTTTTCCGCTGAACAGCCGCTCCATTCTGCCGCCCGTTTTTTTAGTTGAGATAGAAACGGCTTCTTCAAACGCTGGATCGCGTGCCACACCATGCTTGTGCCGCGGGATGCTGTGGAGGAGCCTGACTTCGGCACTTTTGCGGTATCCCCAATGACAATGGATATATCCTCTGCCGCACAGCCCAGCTCATCCATGACAATATGTTCAATCGCCGCTAGAATCCCTTGTCCGCATTCTTCAAATCCGAACGAAGCTGTGATTTTGCCATCACTCGAAAGGGACAAACGGCCTCCTGCCGCATCCATTCGGCCATACCCCAGCCCGCCGCCGTGCATCGTAATTGCCGCTCCCGTGCCTCTCCGTATATACCCGGAGTTCTGGCGTTTTCTTGTGAGAATGGGAGATTCAGAAATGGCATTCAACACCTGCGCCGCTCCGTCAGTCGGTGCAATCCGATGCTCAAGCGGCCCCAAGTCATGCGGTTGTCTGATATTTTTTCTTCTCAGCTCCAACGGATCGATGCCGAGCATATCACTGAGACGATCAAGATGGGTTTCGAGTGCAAATGTGATTTGATTGCCGCCAAAGCCCCGGAATTCTCCCGCAACCCCGTTGTTCGTAAACACAGAGACCCCTTCCGTCCGGATATTTGGAATACGGTACGGACCCGCAGCATGCTCGACAGAAAAATCAAGAACAGCCGGTCCGAGCGTAGCATATGCCCCTGTGTCCGCCACAATTTTCACGTCATGGGCCAATAGATTTCCTGCATGATCCGCACCCGTTTTTATCGTAATCTTCATCGGATGGCGCTTAATGCCAGAGCGTACAGATTCCTTTCTGGTCTGATGAATTTTGACAGGAAGTCCGCTTTTCAAGGCCAAAAGCGCGGCATACGGCTGGATATTCAGCTCATCCTTTCCGCCGAACGAGCCGCCCATCGGACTCGACACAACCCTGATCTTCTCTTCAGGAATGTCAAACATACGGGAAAGCTGGAAACGGTCTTTATAGCCGTGCTGTGTTCCTGCATACATCGTAAAGCCCCCATCGTCTTCCGGAACAGCTACGCCTCCTTCTGTTTCCATATACGTATGCATCTGACGCGGCAGCCCGTAGGTTTCTTCGAGGACTATGTCACATGCTCGAAACCCTTCTTCCACATCGCCGTGTGAAAAAAACGCACGGTGAAGGATGTTCCCGTCCTCGTGCAGTCTATGCGCGTCAGGCCGAAGCGCTTTTTCCGGTGAATCAATGACCTCCAGCTCTTTATATTCAACGCGAATCAACTCCAGCGCCGCTTCCGCGATTTCCTCCGTTTCCGCAGCAACTGCGGCGATCGCATCCCCGACATACCGCACCCTGTCCTCACATAAAACCGGCTGATCAGGGATGACAATGCCAAATCGGTTTAAACCGGGAACGTCTTTATGAGTAACGACTGCCCGCACACCTTCCATTTCTTCCGCTTTCATGGTGCAAATCGACACGATCTCCGCATGAGGATAAGCGCTTCTCAGCACTTTGCCATACAGCATTCCGGGAAAGCTGAGATCGGTCATATATTTCAGTTCCCCTGTGACCTTTCTTCTTCCATCCGGCCTCACTCTTGACGGTTTGTTGACGATCATTTATTCCCCTCCCTCAGCCATCAGCTCTGCCATAATGACGTTGGCCGCGGCTTTTTTTCTGTATGGCGCTGACATAAAAGCATCTCCGGAAAACGGCAGCTCATTGATAAGCGTTTCGTACAGCTCGTGAGTATCCCACCCTGACGCCATCCACTTCGCTTCGCTTTCCACTAATCTTTCCGGTGTGATATCAGCATGGCCAGCGGCGAGGCGAATGCCGCCGTCTTTTAAAAAACGTCCAGCTGCAACAGCAACAGCTCCTGTAAAAGCCTGGCGCCTCCCAAGCTTGCGGTAAAACACACGCTCTTCCTTTGCATGCGGAATGTTGACACGCGTGACGATGGCATTTCCAAAGTCTTCATCTATGAGCCAATCGCCAAGCTGCAGCCTGATCAGCTCCTTTTGATATACGATAAGCTCAGCATCTAGCACAAGCAGGAGGGGAATCAAATCCCCGATTTTACTCGCTATGTTGCCGCCAATCGTGGCCCGGCTGCGAATTCCGGGTGCGGCGACAGCGGAAGCAGCGTCGCTGAAACAACCGAGCGCACTCTTAATCAAAGGGTTCTTTCTGCATTCACTCAGCGTTGTGAGTGCCCCGATCGAGAGGTGGGTGTCACTGGCGCTGATCCCTCTCATCTCTTCAATTCCTTCAAGACTGATGAGATGCTGTTTCGGAAGAATCCCTTTGTCCCACTGAAGCTGAAGCAGCGTGCTTCCCGATGCGGCACACACATCCGGGGAATGCTGCTCCAAAAGCGCATAGGCCTCATCAAGCGCTGCCGGCCTCCATAATTGAATATTCATCCTTGCTTTTGTCACTTGGCCGTTCAAACCATCGCCCTCCTTACCATGTCGTATTCCTCCGGTGTATCAATATCTTTCAACTCCGCGCTTTCCTTCGCCTCCAAAACCGCTCCTGTTCCAAGCTGTCCGCTTTTCAGGAGCCTGCGAGCCCCCTCATCTCCCTTTAACTCCTTTACATAAGGAAAACAAGCCGATGAGAAATAGATTGGCGGGGTGAACGCGCCTAAAAATGATGACACGGCAAATGACTCAGGAGCGATTGCCACAAGGGCATTGAGATGATTGACGGAAAGCTGCGGCTGGTCGGCTAACAAAATGACAACGCCTTCAGCTCCCATGCTTTCTGCTTTTCTCACCCCGCTGCTGACTGAATGTCCTTGACCCTTTTCTGCGTCTTGACAAACGTGCAGGGTCCAGCGTTTTCGAAAAGGCGGAGCGTGATAAGGCGCTCCCATCCACTCAAGGGAAGCATGTTCTGTTCTCTCGACGATCAGCACATGATCTAGGCGGGACAGAAGAGCTGTTTTCAAAGAAAGCGATCCGATGGTTTCTCCTTTTAGCGGCAAAGCCAGCTTGTTTTGGCCCATTCTTTTGCTTTTGCCGGCAGCAAGAAACACTCCGATAATATAGGGGCTTCTCATACAACCGCTAGCCGTTTTCTTATTTGAATGATTTCCGCGACAACGCTGACGGCAATTTCCTCGGGGCCTTCCGCACCGATTTTCAGCCCGACCGGACTGTAAAAGTGAGCCGGCGGCTGTTTTCCGTTCAGAAGCCGTTTGGTACGGTTTGCCGAACCCAACAATCCGATATAATGAAGATGTTGAGAAAATAAGCAGTCGACGATCGCTTGATCATGCTGAAAATGGTGGGTTGCCACAACAGCTGCATCCTGCGGAAAAAACTGAAATTCATTGAGCATTTGTTCCGGAAAAGCGGTGATCAGCTGATCCGCTTTTGGAAAAAGGGAGGATGTGCAATAAGCGGGACGCCAATCTGTCACGATAACAGAAAACCCTGTATCAGCCGCCAAATTGGCGAGCGGCACAATATCCGGTCCCGCTCCGAACAGAATGAGACGCGGCTTCGGTACAATTCGCTGAATAAACATGTTGGTTGATGGATCAAAATACGGTAAATGAAGCGTAGAAGCGATACGTTGAATATCCTGCAGAGGCGCGTCCGGCCAGTTCCCAAAACACCCTTTCTCGGACAGAAATAAATAACGGGAGGATTTAATCTGTTTAACGGCTGTTACAGCTTTGCCTGAATGAAGGCAGTCCCTCACGATTTCATAGTGCCGTCTTCTTTCCTGAGTGATTCGCTCCGCATGAATATGAATCATGCCGTTGCACCCGGCCCCCATGCCCCAGGAAAGATCGTCCTCCGCCCGCATGTCATAGGAAATCAGCGCTGACGTCAGCTGATCGGCCATCTCACTAATTCTTTGGAATAAATCTTCTTCCACACATCCGCCGCTCAGCAAGCCGACCCGTTCGCCATTTTTCTTAAAGAGCATAGAGGCGCCTGCTTTTCGATACGCGGAGCCCTCAACTTGAACAATTGTCGCCAGCACAGCCTCATCCTGATCTTTCAGGAGCGCATCTAATATCATGTGCAAATTTCCCAATGCTGCATCCTCCTCTCAAAAATCGCTGTAAGAAACCACTAGTTCAGCGTGGTTTTATAGGTAACTTGTATAAAGAATAGATGATGGAAGGAAAAATGACTCATACTTCGTCAGAAAATGCAACATAGAGAAAGAGGATTTGTAAAAAGAGTCAAACGAAGAAAAACAGATTGGAGAAAAAGCGAAATCGTATAACTAAAACAGCTTGCGGAGTTCCCGCAAGCTTAGATTGTTGACAAAATCCTAAAACGGTTTATAGTTTTAGGATTTTGTCATCTTTTCAGCGTGATTGAAAACCCTTGAAGTCTAGAAAAGGCGAGCATCGGAGCACAGCGAATGTTGAAATTCGTGAGCACCGAAGCGCAGCCTTGACAACGAATGCGAGGGTTTGTCGACACGCTGAAGCTTGCGGAGTTCCCGCAAGCTTTTCTTTATACCGCAGCCTGGCGGCCGGCGTTTTCATACACATCAAGCGCTGCCTGGAGCGCTTTTCCTGCTTCGATTCCTGCTCCATGTCTGAGAAGCACAGCCTCTAAACCGGCAAGCACGAACAATACGTTTTCTTTTCTGCAGCTGTAGCCCATCGTGCCGATTCTCCAGATCTTCCCCGCCAGCGGGCCGAATGAACTGGCGATTTCGATGCCGAATTGCACCAGCAGCATGTTGCGGACAGACTCGCCGTCAATACCATCAGGGATTTCTACACAGGTGACAACAGGCATTTTGCAGCCGTCATCTCCAAACAGCTTCAGCCCCATCGCCTTAATCCCTGCTGCTAATGCGGTCTCATGGTAGCGATGGCGCTCAAAACGGGCTTCAAGTCCTTCTTCAAGCACCAGTCTGACACCCTCACGCAAGGCGTACAGCATCGTCGTCGCTTCTGTATGATGATTGAGCCGTCTTTCGCTCCAATAATCCTCAAGCTGGCTCAAATCAAAATAATTGCTTGTGATCGGCCGGTTTCCTGAAAGCGTTGTCCTGTCAGCTTGTGTCGCAATCCCGCGCTCCACCTTTTTGCGGGCCGCAATTACATCCGCCACCCGCTCATTATATGTAATCGGCGCCATTCCCGATGGAACAGACAAGCATTTTTGCGTGCCGCCGATGGCCGCGTCAATGTTCCATTCATCCACCTTTACCTCACACCCGCCGATCGTCGCGACTGCATCGACGATAAACAATGCTTCCTGGGCGCGGCAGGCTTCGCCGATGGCTTTCAGGGGGTGAATCCGACCTGTCGATGTTTCCCCATGCACCATCGCCACGATTTTCGGTTTCACTTTTTTCATTTCCCGTATGATGTCTTCCGGGTCAAAAACCGTTCCCCACTCGCACTCAAGCGTATGAACATTCGCCCCGTACCGCTCGGCAATTTCAGTCAGCAAATAACCGAAGCGCCCATAAATCGGAATGAGCACATCATCTCCCGGCTCAATCACACTCGCCAGCACCGCTTCGATACCCGCCCGTGAAGTGCCATCAATCGGGTATGCCCAGCGGTTTTTCGTTTGAAATACCTCCCGAAGCATCTCCATCGTTTCATTCATGATATCCGTAAACGCCGGATCAAATTGGCCGACAACCGGGGTGCTCATCACTCTTAATACACGCGGATCAACCTCAACAGGACCCGGTGTCATAATCGTTCTTAACGGTGTACATAACTCTTTTCTGCCTGACACAGCCATTCCTCCTTTATCAGTAAGCCAGTTTGTATAATAAATCAGTCAATGCGCGGACGCCGATCTCAAGCTGTCTGGCTGAGGTATATTCCTTCGGTGAGTGGCTGATGCCGTCGCGGCTTGGCACAAACAGCATACAAGCAGGATGGCGCCTTCCGATCATTTGCGCGTCATGCCCTGCTCCGCTCACCATTTCTTCACACCTGATGCCGTTTTCTGCCGCTGTTTCCAGAGCCGCAGCCTTCAGCCTTTCGTCCATCGGTACAGGCTCTATCCGCATATATTCATCAATTACAGCGCGAATCCCTTTTTGATGGCAAATGCCGTTGATCAAAGCAGCCATGTCTTCATGAAATTGCTCCAGCACGTGCTGATGCTGATGGCGAATATCAATTGAAAACTGCACGCGTCCCGGTATCACATTGGCTACATTGGGCTCTGCAGTTATTTTTCCGCAAGTCAGACGGAGCTCATCCGGCTGCTCTTCCGACCGCAGCAGCAGTTCATGAATAATATGGCTGCTGGCTGCGAGCGGGTCTTTGCGCCATTTCATGGAGGTTGTTCCCGCGTGGTTGCATTCCCCCTCCAGCGTGACGAGATATCGCCTCTGCCCCGCAATACTTGTCACAATGCCAAGATCCCGACCTGACATTTCCAATGTCTGTCCCTGTTCTATATGAAGCTCGACAAAGGCGCTGATATCTGTCCTGTACGGAGCCTGATACACACCTTTTCCAAAACCGCACTCATACATCGCTGATTGCAGAGAGACGCCTGTTTCGTCTTTCGGCTCTACTCCATCCTGTAATGAAAAAACGCCCGTCATATTCCCTGATCCCCAATAGGTCATTGGAAAACGGCTGCCCTCCTCCTCACATAAGGACACCGCTTCGAGTGTTTTTTTCGGTACTCCGTACGTTTCTTTGAGCTGCTTTAGCGCGAGCATTGCCGCAAGGACGCCATAGGCACCGTCATACTTTCCCCCATTGATGACAGTATCGATATGTGAACCGGTTACAATCACTTCATCCGGAGACTGGGTGCCCGAAAGCCTTCCAAACACATTGCCGACATCGTCGAATCTTGTTTCAAGTCCGAATGAAGACATTTCCGTTTTTACGGCAAGCTGCGCGTCCATCCATTCTTTTGTATACAAAAGCCTCGTCACACCGTCGTCAGCGGATGCGCCGTATTGGGCGAGCCATTCGATATAATCTGCGATGCCGCTTTTTACTGAAAGCTTCTGCTTTTCCATGTACTCCCCCCTCTGGCCGTTATGGTGACTTCATTATAGAAGGAGGAGCACGATAGTTCATTGGCAGATTAACCAAAAAAACGTTTATTTTTTAGTCACAGTATCTATCCGGCATCAAGCAGCCAGAAAACACCCTACCTCTCAGGGCTATTCTCATGTAAAGTCAAAAGAAAACACAGTAAGGGAGAGATCCAATATGCAGCAGTGGATTAAAGAAACAGCAAGAGGAAAAAGGGGTCAAAACACCTTTCATAGGAACAAGCTAAACTTGCGGGAGAAGCGATGTTTTCTGGCGAGGCAAGCGATGTGCAGATCGCAGCGTTTCTGATCGCGAACGGATCAAAACAGAATCGCCGGACGAATTGCTGGGCATCACCGAAGCAATGCGGGCATGCGTATTCCTCGGTGCTTCAATTGCCGCCACACATCGGCGGACCTGCCGTCGATTTTGCCTGCCCGTATACGGGCAGGCGCTCTTTTCTCGCCACCATTCCTGCGTCTCTTTTACTCGCGGAAAACGGCATACCGGCATTTCTTCACAGCAGCGACGCGCTTCCGCCGAAATATGCAACAAGCCGGAGCAAAAACGGGGCCTAAAGTTATTGGAAGAGTGGATATCCGCCTCCTCCAAAGGGACTAATTTACAATTTTAATGAAAAATATACAAAATGACACTTCTATCCTTTATTTCAATTTTAGATAATAGACATGATCTGATAAAAGGAGGGCAAGTGATGACAAAAAAAGCAAGGTTTCTGCCGCTCGTCTGTGTATTACTGATTTCCGGATGGTTTGCGCCCGCCGCCTCAGCAAGCGCGCAAACCGCATTGAGCCTGAACGACCGATTGGCGTCTTCCCCTTCAGGAACCGGGGACCTACTCTCATTAACCGCTCCCGCTGCACCCTACGCTGACACAGATACCTATTATGAAGGGACTGAAGGAAAAACTGGAGAATCGCTAAAAAGCACCCTGCACCGCATCATCAGCGGACACACGATGCTGTCCTACAGCGAAGTATGGAACGCGCTGAAAGAAACCGATGAAGATCCGGCAAACCCGAATAACGTCATCCTGCTCTATACGAATGAATCGCGGTCGAAAAACCTGAACGGCGGCAATGTCGGCGATTGGAACCGCGAGCACGTCTGGGCAAAATCCCATGGCGATTTTGGTACAAGCATGGGGCCTGGCACCGACATTCACCATTTGCGCCCGGCTGATGTTCAAGTCAACAGCGCCAGAGGAAATATGGATTTTGACAACGGCGGCACTGAATATGCGAAAGCGCCCGGAAATTATTATGACGGAGATTCATGGGAGCCCCGAGATGATGTGAAGGGCGATGTCGCCCGCATGCTGTTTTACATGGCTGTCCGTTACGAAGGTGATGACGGCTACCCTGATCTTGAGCTTAATGATAAAACAGGCAACGGCTCAGCCCCTTACCACGGAAAACAATCTGCCCTGCTCGAATGGAATAGGCAGGACCCGGTTGATGACCATGAGCGAAAAAGAAATGAAATCATTTATGAAAAGTATCAGCACAACCGCAATCCATTTATCGACCACCCTGAATGGGCGGACGACATTTGGCCGTAAGAAAAAGGTGCTCCTTTTAAGGAGCACCTTTCCTAATACACAGCCTCTTCCGTCTCCGCATCGAAAAAGACGACGTGATCCATTTTCACTGACAGCTGGATCGAATCGCCTGCGGCGATTCGCGTGTTTCCGTCCAGGCGGACCGTGAGCCTCTCATCTCCAGCCGTGACATGCACAATCAGCTCCGATCCCAGATTTTCATTCACTTCCGCCTTCGCTTTAAACACTGAATCAAACAGCTGATCATTTCCCATCAATTGTGTCATATGCTCCGGCCGGACGCCGGCAATCATCTGTTCTCCGGCGTATCCTTTTTCCTTAAGGCTCTTCGCTTTTCCTTCAGGAATATGAAGCCGGATTGAAGGGTTTGTGAAAAACAGCTCGCCGTGCTGCTCTTCAATGACGCCTTTCAGAAAGTTCATTCCCGGGGAGCCGATGAAGCCTGCGACAAACAGATTCGCCGGGTAATGATAAATGTCATGAGGTTTCGCCACTTGCTGGATTTCCCCTTCATTCATCACGACAATCCGATCGCCCATTGTCATCGCTTCGGTCTGGTCATGCGTGACATAAATGATGGTTGCCTCCAAACGCTGGTGCAGCTTGCTGATTTCTGTCCGCATCGTCACTCTCAGCTTCGCATCCAAATTGGAAAGCGGCTCGTCCATTAAAAAGACCTTCGGCTCCCTCACAATCGATCTGCCAAGCGCCACCCTTTGCCGCTGCCCGCCGGAGAGCGCTTTTGGTTTTCTCTTCAGCAAATGTTCAATCTCTAAAATTCTAGCTGCCGCATGAACCCGCTCGGCAATTTCCTGTTTCGACATCTTTCTGAGCTTTAATCCGAACGCCATATTATCAAAAACCGTCATATGCGGATAAAGCGCATAGTTTTGGAATACCATCGCAATATCACGTTCTTTCGGCGGAAGATCATTGACCCGCTCCCCATCAATAAGAAGGTTTCCTTCAGAGATGCTTTCCAGTCCCGCCACCATCCGCAGCGTTGTCGATTTTCCGCATCCTGACGGCCCCACCAGCACCAAAAGCTCCTTATCCTTTACATTTAAATCAAAGTCCTTCACCGTTAATTGTGAATGATATGATTTTTTGACATGCTCAAATGTTAATGAAGCCATCAGAAATGTCCCCCTATCTTTTGATCCATTATTTCGTCACTGGAAACAACTTGGTCTTTCTGTTATTTTTAGAGTAATCGATTCCTATTTTTGCTATATTTCTAAAATAAAAAATGTAAATTTGTATTATAACGTCATAATACATTATAATATGAATAATAGGTTAAAAGGAGGCTACCCCTTGTTAAACAACGGAAGTTCTACACCTTTATACATTCAGCTAAAACAAATCATCACTGATGACATCAAAAAGGGCGTGTATTCCCCAACCACCAAGCTGCCTACCGAAAACGAGCTTTGCAGCAAGTATAATGTCAGCCGCATTACTGTCAGGAAAGCCATTCTTGATTTAGTCGAAGAAGGCTATCTGATCAGGCAGCAGGGGAAGGGAACGTTCGTTAAAAGCCCTAAATTAAAGCGAGAGCTGATCGCAGTAAACGGCTACTCGGAATTTATGGAATCAACCGGCAAAAAACCGAAGCATCAGGTGCTGTCCCATGAGATCATTCCAGCGTCAAAACCCATCGCCGAAAAGCTTCAAATCCATCCCGAGAGCCCTGTCGTTGAATTAAAACGAATTTTATACAACGATGATCAGCCGCTCTCCTTTGAAGTGACGCATTATCCGCTGGATTTGTTTCCCGGCATTGATACCTTTATTGCTGACGGCGTATCCATGCATGATATTTTGAAACAGCAATACCAAGTTGTTCCCACCCACAATACGAAGCTATTAAATGTTGTATATGCCCAGCAGGAGGAAAGCAAATACCTGGATTGCGATATCGGGGATGCACTATTTGAAATTGATAAAACGGCTTTTACATCAAACAACCAGCCAATCTACTGCTCACTGTTTTTGATGCACACAAACCGTGTCACTTTTACGATCAACAGCCCTTACACATAACAGGCATAAAAAACGAGACACTGCTTATAGTATTCTCGTTTTTTCACTGCTTCCCCCGTCCTCCAAGCGAAAAGGATGGCCGTAGCCAAAAGCCCCATACACGCCGCATGTTTTCGCAGCCGTTTCGGCCGCTTGGCGCAAAGCGCGCGTTATGTCCTGCTTCTCGCAAAAGGCTGTCAAAAAGCCTGCTATAAATGAATCTCCGGCTCCAAGTGTATCTATTATATCAGTTTCCACAATCGGCTGATGATAGATTCGGTCTCCCGCAGACAGGATTGCTCCTTGCCCCCCGCGGGTCAGACAAACGAATTTGGCTCCATACCCATGAGCTGTTTTCGCAAGCTCACCGCACTCCGACTCACTCAGATCGCTTCCTGAAAAAAACGCATACGTCACATAAGGACAGACCTTCCTCAAATAATCATCCTCCCGATTGGTTGAAAAATCAAAAGAAACCGGGATCAGTCCGCACAGCTGCGGAAGATCGTTCTCAAGTCGGCTGTACACACTGGTATGCAACAGATCATGCCCGCTGATAAAGGCTAGATCTTTCTCCTGGAACACCAGACGGAGCCGGGACTGAATGCCGCCTTTATTTGATCTGACAAAAATACGGTCCCCCTGCTCATCAAGGGTGACAATCGCCATCCCGTTTTCTCCGTGCGCCTGGCGGATATAATCCGCATTGACCTTCTCCAATTTCAGTACGTTCAAAAGATGTGCCGCTGCTTCGTCATTGCCGACGATTCCGATATAGGAAGCCTCATGCCCGAGCCGTTTGGCAAGCACCGCGACGTTTAAGGCATTTCCTCCCGGGTAGAACGTTTCTTGATCCTGATAGTAATCTACAACGTTATCTCCAACCGCAATCAATTTCATTATGCTTCCTCCTTATCCTTTTACACTTCCGCTCGCAATCCCGCGGACAAAATATTTCTGCATAAATAAAAATAGAATAATAATCGGCGCAGCTGAAATCGTTAATCCCGCCAGCAGGACGCCCCAATCTGTCTGCAGTGCGTCTCTGAACTGCATCAGCCCGGCTGGAATGGTCCGCAAATTCTCATCATCTATGAAAATAATCGCAAACATGAACTCATTCCACGTATGGTAAGCCGTTAAAATGCCGGATGTCACCAAAATCGGCACACTCATTGGTAAGAAAATTCTGAAAAATACCCCGAAACTCGTACACCCATCTAAATAAGCCGCCTCCTCCAATTCTTTGGAAATAGAAAGAAAATAAGAGCGGATCAAAATGATGGTGAATGGAATCCGGTAAGCCGCATACGGCAAGATTAACGCCCAATACGTATTGTAAAGGCCCAGCGACTGAATAATAGAATACAGCGGCACAAGACTGACCTGCGGCGTCAGCATCAAACCGCCAAGACAAAGCACCAAAAAGAATCCTTTTCCCTTAAACTCAAACCGGGAAAGGCCGTACGCCGCCCATGCACTGATAAAGACAGTGATCACACACGTCAGCGCCGTGACGATAACGCTGTTCATAAAATAAGAAGAAATCCCCTGATTCCAGGCGGACACAAAGTTTTCCGGATGCCACGAAGACGGCAGCGACCAGCTGTGCTCAAAGATATCGTCCGAGCTTTTAAAGGCGCTCATGACCATCCATAACAGCGGATAGGCGATCGCAATAAGATAAAGAAACAGAAAAACCCACACAGACGTTTCTCCGATGTACCATTTTCGTCTCGGTTTTCTTTTCTTCTCAATGTGCCGGTCAGGCACTGGCTCCAATCTGAACGAATCTGTCTTCTTCTGAGGCAGCATCTGTTAGTCCTCCTTTCCGGTTTTAAAGAACTTCATTTGCATGAGCGACAATGCGAGCGTAATGATTAACACAACGGTGGCAATCGCTGACGCATAGCCCATCATATCCTTTGTAAAGGCGCTTTTATATAAAAACGTGCTTAAGACTTCTGAAGCGTTTCCCGGCCCGCCGCCTGTCAATATGTACGGTTCATTAAATACCGTAAAGGCGCCGGTCAGCGTCATGACCACCGCAACAAAAGACATCTCTTTCGTCTGGGGAACGGTAATATGAAAAAACTGCTGAATTTTCCCCGCACCGTCAAGCCGGGCCGCTTCATACAGTTCATCCGGTATTTTTTGAATTGACACAATGTACAGCATCGCAATATAACCGACAGATTGCCATTGAGACACAAAAATGACAGATAGCATAGCCGTGCTGTCATCACCGAGCCAAGCCCTCGTCAGCTGATCAAGACCGATTGCCTGTAGCAGCTGATTCAAAAGCCCCGTCTCAGGGTTGTAAATAAAATCAAACAAAAGCGCGATTACCGTCATGGAGATGACAACCGGCAAAAAGAAAACGGTGCGAAAAAACGGCGACCATTTTCTGACCAGCTTATCCTCAAGCACCGCCGCCAAAATCAACCCGCCAAATACCTGGCATACAATAGAGATCACTGCGTAAAGCACATTATTGGTAAGTGCCTGATAGAAGACAGGATCATGAAATAATTCAACATAGTTTTTTAAGCCGATAAACGTTTTTTCCGGAGAAAAAGAGCTCCATTGAAATAGGCTGAGGAAGACATTCTCAAAAATCGGGATATAAACGAAAAGTAAAAAAACGAGAGCGGGCACCAAAAACAAATAGGGGATTATTTTATTCTGATTGACCAAGGATATCTCATCTCCTTTATAAAAAGAAAAGGTGCAAAGCTCACCTTTTCTTTGATTTATTCAGCTGACGCCCTCACTTGCTTCGCTGCTTTTTGAACGGCTTTCATCACCTGCTCCGGTGTCATGTCGCCGCCAAGCATTTGCTGGACGCCCGTTAGGTACGCGTCTGCGATTTCAACATCAACATCCATATCAAACCATGGAACCATTGATTTGGCATCAACAATTTGCTGAACCGCTTCACGCTGAATGGCTGTAGAATTTTCTTCAGTAGCCGTTCCTTGCACTGCACTGTATTTCCCGACATCTTTGACGAGCTTTTCACCCATTTTTTTCGACGTCAGAAACTGCAAAAATTCCATCGCTTCCTTCGGATGTTTTGTTTTCGAGGAGATCATGAACCCTTCCGGCGCTCCCGTTAATGCCTCTGAAGAACCTTTTTGCCCGCTGATTTCAGGAAATGGGAACATCCCCAGATTCACCGGTTCAACCAGCTTGATTTCCGCTGTTTCCGCATATATCATCGCCGACTTTCCGCTCTTAAATTGCTGTCTCACATACTCGTGGTCGACGGAGTTTACATGTTTATTGAAGTAAGGCATCAGCTCCTGAAGCTTTTCAAGTGCTTTCACATAGCCTTCATCAGTAAATTCACCCGTTTTGGCGTTATAATCCTTTTGTCGTGTTTTTTCATCGACCATCCGCTGATTGAGCGTGCCGATATAGTGCGAGATTGTCCAAGTCGCCTTTGTTCCGAAGCTGATCGGTGTGTAGCCATTTTCTTTGAGCTTCTTTGACACATCGATTAATTCATCCCATGTCTTCGGGGGATCAAGGTTCAGCTTTTGAAAAATGTCTTTATTATAGAAGAATGATTTAGCGTCCATTTGCCACGGCACGCCATATTGCTTGCTTTCATAAGTAAATGGTGTAATTTGTGATTGAACGATCTGTGATGACCAATCTGTATCATTTTTGTAGTAGGACGAGAGATCAAGTGCCTTATTGCCTCTGATGAATTTAAACGCAAACTCGTCACTCCAAGAGAAGTAAATGTCAGGAGGACTGGTGGTTCCCAGCATAACCTTAATTTTGTCTTTATAGGAGTCATTCAAAACGGCTTCAATTTGAATGTCGATATCCGGATGCTCTTTTTCAAATTCTTTTACAACCTCTTCAAAATAACTTTTTTCCGGCTCCTTTGGCCATCTGTGGAAAAATTTCAATGTCACCTTTCCGTCCGCTGAACTGTTTTGGCTTGAACAGCCCGCAATGGTGAGCATACTGACAGCTGCAATGATCAAGAACAACAACATTTTCTTCAAAGGGTTGGCCTCCTCTGGACATTAGACTATAATGTTATATAACATTATAGTCTAATGCATAATGGTTCCTCATTTTCAGATCAATACTCAACTTTCCACATGTATCTTCTATGAGATAAAGGATGATTTCTCGCCTCTGCCAGCTCGTCCGCATAGCTTCTCAGCACACGGTTGAGAACGAGCGGAGCAAGGTAGCCTTTAACTGAATCGTCAATCGCAGTGAAATCGTAAGATGCAGCATCAAGCACAGTGAGCTTTTTGCCATACTTTTTCGAGAAGGTAAGCGCCCGCTCTTCAAGAGGTCTAGTTTCATCTAAACCGAGCAGGATGATAAACGGCACGGATTCATCAATAATCTCAAACGGTCCGTGAAAATATTCTCCGGCATGAATGGCGTGGGAATGAATCCATTGCATTTCCATGAGAATGCAGATGCTGTAGGAGTAAGCGACACCGTAGTTTGCACCGCTTGCCATTGTATAAATAATGCTTTCTTTTTCATGAGCTTTTGCAAACTGCTGTGCATTGTCAGCTTCCTGCTTAAGGGCTTCATCATACACAGCCTGCAATTGATCTAAACCTTCAATTGCTTTTTCAAATTTCGTATTGTTTTCTAATACTTGCAGGGCGCCGAAAACGATTTGATACAGAACGCCATAGTTCGTATTCATTGCAAGCGCCTCATCACCCCAATCGTACTGGGCAACATATTGCGCTTCCTGTGCTAAAGGAGACTCCGGTTTATACGTCATCGCAATCGTAAGTGCGCCTTTGCCCCTCGCAAACGCAGCAGCTTTGACTGTTTCCGGGGTATTTCCCGAATGCGAGCACAAAATAACAAGAGATTTTTCACCAAGCTGAACAGGGTTGCGCTGAATAAATTCGTTAGAGCTGTAAAGGTCGGAGTTCATTGATTTTGACTCCCTGTCAAACACATACTTACTCGGATACATAATGGCCGAAGAGCCTCCGCATGCGACAAAGAATACATGGTCAATGGTTTTCCCTTTCAAATCCTGCAAGAAAGCTTGAACCTCACGATTAACTTTTGCTGTGGCTTGACTCAAATCCTTCACTCCTCATTTTTATTATATAACGTTATATAACATTATATATTGTTATATTAAAGTCCACAGCTAGGATTGTCAATATTATTTTCTGAAATTTCTCAATAATCCACTTAGACGATAGACAAAGGGTCTACATACGGAAAGTGCCCAAATCAAAAGCCAGAACTTAACATAAGTTCTGGCTTCGTTATTCAATCCGCAGACTGACGTCTTATTTAAAAAATGCCTTGTCTATATTGTACTTCGAGTGCTGTGTATTGATGATATATGTTTCGTAAATGTCTCTTTCCATTGGGTCATCGACTACACATACTTCAATTTTATATACTTCGTCTCTGTGATGTTTGATCGGTGAGACAGTGTCTTCAAAATGCTTCTTAATTCTCTGTCTTAACTTTCTAGCTTTACCGACAAACAGCAGCTCGTCATGAATGTTGTAAAACATGAAGATGCCGCCTTTATCCCTTGGTATCTGGTGAAAGTCAATGAATCCGTGAATCGCCTTTATTTTCGGCTCGTTATCATTAGCTGACTGCTGTCGTTCAGTGATGGTGACATTCGGTGCGGGTATATCAATTTTTATCAAAATTAGTTCACGTCCTCTTTTTCATTAAAGATAAATGCTAACACAGACAGAAAAGAAAAGCCAGAACAGCTTTATTATATTTGTTTGTTATGCTTTTACTTATTATGCAACGCTCCGGCTGGATCATAAGGGCTAAGATCTATTTCTGTCTGCTTTCCGAGAACTAGCTTTGCGAGCTCTGACCCCAAGAATGGCCCCATCGTTAATCCCGAGGCGCCTAAACCGTTAGCGGCAAAAAGGCCTTGAACGTCCGGTACAGCGCCCACAACCGGGAGAAACCCAGGTGTAAACGGCCTGAAGCCCACTCTTGTTTCAATGGCAGCGGCATCAGCAAGTCCCGGAGCCGCTGCTAGCGCTTTGCTCAATACTTCGTGCTGGCCTCCGGCCGTCACACGCAGATCATCAAGTCCGGCATCGTTTTCGTGCGTGGCGCCAGCTACAATTCTGCCGTTATCAAACGAAAGAATGTACTGATCGTTCGGCGGCATCACAACCGGCCAAGATCCTGTATCCGTTTCTGTCATTTCAAAATGCATAATCTGCGCTTTCTGAAAGGACACTTGAAAATGAATGCCAAGAGGCTTCATGACCTCATTGGCCCATGCCCCCGCCGTCACAATCACTGTATCGGCCGCAAACTGCTGTGTATCTGTTTGCACGCCGGTAACCGTGCCGTTTTCAAAAAGCAGGGACGCATTTCCTTTCACCATCAATGCGCCTCGCTTTTTTGCCGCGCTTACAAGTGACCGGCACAGCGCTCTTCCATTCACCCGGGCGGCACCGCTGATATGAACCGATTCATAACCATCAGCTAAAATCGGCAACAGCTTTTTCGTTTCACTTGCAGACAAGCGGGTAATGTCGCCGATTTCTGGCGCATCCTCCCGTCTCTTATATGCCCTTTCCTCCATCTTATCGAGCTTTGACGGATCAGTATGAATGCTGATCGCACCGACACGTTTATATCCTGTATCCGTTTCTCCGTCCTCTTCCAACTGATTGATTAAATCCGCATAGTATCGCGCCCCGCCCTTAGCAAGCTGATACCAATCCTGATTGCGGCGCTGAGAGAGCCAAGGACAGACGATCCCCGCCGCCGCATCAGTCGCTTGTCCAGGTTCGTTCCGATCAATGACAGTAACTCGAGCTCCTGATTTTGCGAGATGATAAGCCGTCGACGCACCTAGTATGCCGCCACCGACGATGATGTAAGATTTCATATGCAAACACCTTTTCTATTATAATGTCTATTCATTTTACCAAATAGAGTGCTTTCCTTCGACCTTTTGCCCTAATGTGGAAAAACCGCGAAGTTCGTCCAATCTCTTCACTCTCCTATCGAATATCCTGTCACTATCAATAGAGAAAGGATGATACCATGAGCGAAAATCGTCATGAAAATGAAGAAAACCAAAAGCGCAATGTATCAGTTGCTAAAGTTGAAAACAGCGGCAATGCAAAAGTCGTAGTCAACGTGAATACAGATCAGGATCAGGCACAGGCACAGTCTCAAGACGGAGAAGAGTAATGAAAGAAAATATCATTCCTATCAACAGACATACTCAAGATATGCCTAGCAATGGATCTATGATCGAAAACAGCGGCAACTCAGAGGTCCATATCGATATCCACATTGATACAATGCCGATCGCCTTTGCCATTTTATGCTCAGCATTAGCCGCAAAGCAGATGTCAAAAGAGGAATTCGACATGGCCTATACTCGTTTACAAGAGATGAACAGGGAGCATAACAGCAATACATCTGTAAAACAAATCATCAATCAGGAGATCGAAGAGTAAGAAACCGCGGCCCCCGGCCAGCGGTTTTTCTCCTGCATACAAAAAGGACGCGACTGAAAACCAGCCACGTCCTTTTTTATGAAAGAATTAACCGAATGAACCTTAATTAATCGTTAATAATACAGCTATAATTTTTGATTAGATTTCACCAATAAACAGAAATATGGTTAATTCATGCATTGGTTACTTCTGTACAATTTGAATAAGATTACCGCATGTATCGTCGAAGACAGCTATTGTGACTTGGCCCATTTTTGTCGGTTCCATAGTAAAGTTCACGCCTTTTTCCATTAATCGTTTGTACTCTTTTTGAATATCTGCAACGCCAAACATTGTTGCTGGGAAGCCTTCGGAGAATATCTTCTTTTGATACTCCTTGGCGGCAGGATGTTCATTCGGTTCAAGTAAAAGCTCGGTTCCGTCTTGATCATCTTGAGAAACAAGCGTTATCCACCTGAATTTCCCCATGGGAACGTCCTCCTTTTTTACAAACCCCAGTTTTTCTGTATAAAACTCCAGTGCCTTGTCTTGATCTTGTACGAATAAACTGGTAACAATGATTTTCATACTGTTTTTGCCTCCTTTGATTATTTATGACGCACGGTACTGTGCTAACAGTCTGGCTGCCAGCAAAACAACCCGCACATTTGTCAGACATCCTTTTCCGATTTTATAAAGTTACTCTATCCATCCTTTCAGCAAATTTTTAAGTGGTTCGTTGTTGAATATAAGTACTCGATATTTTCCCTTTCGTTTTGACTTTACAAGCCCTGCATCTTCCAGTACAGAAAGATGTTTAGCTATCGCCTGCCGCGTAATGGAAAGGCCGTGCTTCGTAATGAGACGTATCGTAAGTTCATACAACGTCAGCTCGTTGCGTTCGGATAGTTCGTCTAATATAAGCCGCCGAGTCGAATCGCCGAGTGCTTTGAATATAGTGTCTTTGTCCCAATTCATATATTGAGTATAAGCAACTATATGGTTGCATGTCAAGAATAAGCAACTGTATGGTTGCGTGATATAGGAACTGAATCATGTAGCCGTTAAAGTCACATAATAGTAGTTTGAACCTTATAGAAAAGATTACTTGTGCAAGCAGGAATATTGCCCCGATTGAAATTATTAAAAAGGACAAAAGTGACGGCATAATGTGGTCATTATCACAACAAGAACAGGCTTTTGACAAAAAAGAAAAAGCAAAAACTGCGTGAACCTGGCGCAAGTCTGAAATATGTATCTAATCGAATAGGACATAAAACCATCTAAACAACAGCGGATACTTATTTTGATATCACTAAAAAAATAAAAGGAGGCGAACTTCAAAAGTTCGCCTCCTACATAAAAATCGGCACGCCGACAATTTTAAAATTTATAATAATCCCTTAAACCCTTGATAAACCAAGGCGTTTTCATCATTAACCAATAGAACCTTCCATCTCGAACTTGATTAAACGGTTCATTTCAACTGCGTATTCCATTGGAAGCTCTTTTGTGAATGGCTCGATGAAGCCCATTACGATCATTTCAGTTGCTTCTTCTTCGGAAATACCGCGGCTCATCAAGTAGAAGAGTTGCTCTTCAGATACTTTAGACACTTTCGCTTCGTGCTCCAATGAAATGTTATCATTTAAGATTTCATTGTAAGGAATTGTGTCTGACGTTGATTTGTTATCCATAATGAGCGTATCGCACTCGATGTTAGAACGGGCGCCTTCCGCTTTGCGTCCGAAGTGGACGATTCCGCGGTACGTTACTTTTCCGCCTTGTTTTGAAATCGATTTTGATACGATTGTGGATGATGTGTTTGGTGCAAGGTGAATCATTTTCGCACCCGCATCCTGATGCTGGCCTTTACCCGCAAGAGCGATAGAAAGCGTCATACCGCGCGCGCCTTCGCCTTTTAGGATACAAGCCGGATATTTCATTGTCAGTTTAGAACCGATGTTGCCGTCGATCCATTCCATTGTTGCGTTTTCTTCACAGATCGTACGCTTCGTTACAAGGTTGTAAACGTTGTTCGCCCAGTTTTGGATCGTTGTATAACGGCAGTAGCCGCCTTTTTTCACGATGATCTCAACAACCGCACTGTGAAGTGAGTTTGTTGTGTAAACAGGCGCAGTACAGCCTTCAACATAATGAACGCTTGCTTCTTCGTCAACGATGATCAGCGTACGCTCGAACTGACCCATGTTTTCAGAGTTGATACGGAAGTAAGCTTGAAGCGGTGTTTCAACCTTCACGCCTTTAGGAACGTAGATGAAAGATCCGCCTGACCAAACAGCTGAGTTAAGCGCCGCAAACTTGTTATCAGTCGGCGGGATCACTTTTGCCCAGTGCTCACGGAAAATATCTTCATTTTCTTTCAGCGCGCTGTCAGTATCTTTAAAGACGATGCCTTGCGCTTCAAGATCTTCTTTCATGTTGTGGTATACAACCTCAGATTCGTACTGAGCAGAAACACCCGCAAGGTATTTTTGTTCAGCTTCTGGAATACCGAGCTTGTCGAATGTTTGCTTAATTTCGTCAGGAACTTCATCCCAAGAACGCTCTGAACGCTCAGACGGTTTTACGTAGTACGTAATTTCGTCAAAGTTCAGTGAGTTTAAATCTCCGCCCCATTGAGGCATCGGCATGTTGTAGAAATGCTCAAGTGATTTCAAGCGGAAATCAAGCATCCATTGAGGCTCTTCTTTCATGCGAGAAATTTCTTCTACGATTTCTTTTGTCAATCCGCGCTCTGAACGGAAAATGGAAACGTCCTTGTCGTGAAAACCATACTTGTATTCACCAATATCAGGCATTTTTTTAGCCATCCATTTTCACTCCAATCCTTTTAATTGCCGCCTTCTTCTTTTGCGACTCCTTTTTCAAGTGCTTTCCATGACAGGGTTGCACATTTGATACGGGCCGGGAATTTTGAAACGCCTTGAAGGGCTTCAATATCCCCGAGATCTATAGAATCATCATATTCTTTCCCTTGCATCATATCCGAGAAAATCTTAGACATGGAAAGGGCTGTTTCAATATCTTTCCCTTTAATCGCCTGAGTCATCATCGAAGCGGATGCCATTGAAATGGAACAGCCTTCCCCTTCAAATTTCGCATCTTCCACGATGTCTCCGTCAAGCTTCATTGTCAGTCTGATTCGGTCGCCGCATGTCGGATTGTTCATATCCACGACGATGCTGTCATTCAAAACCCCTTTGTTGCGCGGGTTTTTGTAATGATCCATAATCACCTGTCTGTACAATGTATCTAAATTTGCATTAAAAGACATTTGTAAAATACTCCTTTGTCTTTTGAAGAGCTTCCACAAGCTTATCAATCTCTTCCTCTGTATTATACAGATAAAAGCTTGCTCTTGCAGTAGCAGTTACATCCAGCCATTTCATCAGCGGCTGCGCGCAATGATGGCCGGCTCTGACAGCGATTCCCTCCGCATCAAGCACGGTTGCCACATCGTGAGGATGAACATCATCAAGGTTAAATGTAACAAGCCCGGCACGCTCTTCCGGTCCGTAAACCGTCACGCCGTCAAGCTGGCGGAAGCGTTCAAGCGCATAAGCTGCAAGCTTGTGTTCGTGGCGGGAAATCTCATCCAGACCGATTTCTTCGAGAAAATCAATGGCGGCACCGAGACCGATTGCTCCTGCAATAATCGGCGTACCCGCTTCGAATTTCCACGGAAGCTCTTTCCAAGTTGATTCATAAAGCCCGACAAAGTCGATCATTTCACCGCCGAATTCGGCAGGCTCCATGTTTTCCAGCAGGGCTTTCTTTCCGTACAGCACACCAATACCGGTAGGTCCGCACATTTTATGGGAAGAAAGCGCAAAGAAGTCGCAATCGAGATCCTGCACGTCAATTTTCATGTGAGGCGTGCTTTGTGCACCGTCCACCACAATAACAGCCCCATTGTCATGAGCGATTTTCGCCATTTCTTTAATCGGGTTGATCGTGCCGAGGACGTTAGATACATGAGACACTGCAACAATTTTTGTGTTGCTTGTGACCGTTTCTCTGACGTCTTCTAAAGAAATCGTTCCGTCTTCCTGCAGCGGAATATATTTTAATGTGGCGCCAGTCGCTTTTACAGCCTGCTGCCACGGAATGATATTCGCATGATGCTCCATATAGGTGATGACCACTTCATCACCCGGTTTCAGGTTGGCGCGCGCATAGCTTAACGCCACCATATTCAGTGATGTGGTCGTGCCTTTTGTGAAAATAATCTCAGCCATTGACTTCGCGTTAATAAACTTGCGGACTTTTTCACGCGCACCTTCATAACCGTCTGTCGCTCTGGTTCCAAGTGTATGGACGCCCCGGTGAACATTGGAATTGTATTGGTTATAATACTTATCCAGTGTTTCAATGACAGCACGCGGCTTCTGGGAAGTCGCCGCGCTGTCGAGATAAACGAGATCATGTCCGTTCACTTGCTGATGAAGGATCGGGAACTGTTCACGAATATCTGTGATATTCATTACTTCACTTTCCTTTCGATAACAGAAACTAATTGTTTCTTAACGCCTTCAATCGGAAGTTCATTTACTACCGGTGCAAGGAATCCGTAGATGACTAAGCGTTCTGCTTCTTCTTTCGCAATACCGCGGCTCATCAGGTAGTAAAGCTGAATAGGGTCCACACGGCCGACAGATGCCGCATGCCCTGCAGTTACATCGTCTTCGTCAATTAAAAGAATAGGGTTTGCGTCTCCGCGTGCTTTTTCGCTGAGCATCAGCACACGTGATTCTTGCTCCGCATTCGCTTTAGAAGCGCCATGTTCGATTTTGCCGATCCCGTTAAAGATAGAAGAAGCGGAATCCTTCATCACACCGTGCTTCAAGATATATCCTTCTGAAGCTTTACCAAAATGAATGATTTGTGTTGTAAAGTTTTCTGTTTGCTCTCCTCTTCCGACAACAACCGTTTTCGTATCGCCGTATGTGCCGTCACCGTAAAGGTTTGTTGTGTTTTCGGAAATCGTGTCGCCGTCGTTCATCAGGCCGAGAGCCCACTCGATTTTGCTGTCGCGTCCGCGCGCAGCACCTCGGCGGTTAACATATGTTGTCACACCGCTAGACAGAGTATCCACCGCACCGTATGTCACGCTGGCATTATCACCTGTGATGACCTCACTGATAATATTGAACACAGCGTCTTTAGGGTTTACAGTGCTGATGTAGTTTTCAACATATGTTACAGAGCTGTGGTCTTCAGCCACAATCAGCACGTGGTTGAATAGAGCTGTATCGTTGCTTTCGTGGACATAAACAGCCTGAACCGGCGTCTCCACCTGAACATTTTTCGGAACATAAAGGAATGCTCCTCCGTTAACAAGAGCTGCGTGAAGCGCAGTTAATTTATGCTCGTCAACCTTCACGCCGTCCTTCATAAAGTATTTCTCCACCAAGTCGCTGTGCTCGCGTGCGGCAGTCAGAATATCAGTGAAGATGACGCCTTTGTCTTTCAATTCTTGTGAAAGAGAAAGGTATGCCGGCGTCTGGTCACGCTGTACGTATAATGTTTTATCTTCGTTTTCAACATCAATCAGCGCTTTTACTTCATCAGTCAAATCTTCTAATGAAGAAAGCGGTTCGTTATCAACTGTATGCTTCGCGAAGTTCGTGAAGTTCCAGTTTGTGATTTTTGTTTTGTCAGGCTTCGGCATCGGCAGATCCTCAGCTTGTTCAAGAGCCTGTAAGCGCAGGTTTTTCAGCCAGGCAGGTTCTTGATGCTTTTCGGAAAAGCTTTTGAGATACTCCTGATCTACGGATAGTTTTGTACCTAGTGTCATATTAATCCCCCTAACGCTTACGCTTCTTGGCCTACAGTTTCGTCTTCAATGCCAAGTTCTTGTTTGATCCAGTCATAACCTTCTGCTTCAAGACGCTGTGCAAGTTCTGCACCGCCGGATTTTACAACGCGGCCTTGCATCATAACGTGAACAACATCCGGAGTGATGTAGTTTAACAGGCGCTGATAGTGAGTGATCATCAGGCAGCCAAAGTTTTCGCTGCGCATTTTGTTGATCCCTTTAGATACAACTTTCAGAGCATCAATATCAAGACCTGAGTCGATTTCATCAAGGATGGCGATTTTCGGTTCAATCATCATTAATTGAAGGATTTCGTTGCGTTTTTTCTCCCCGCCTGAGAAGCCTTCGTTAAGGTAACGCTGAGCCATTTCAGGGTCCATTTCAAGGAACTCCATGTTTTCGTCCATTTTGCGGATAAATTTCATAAGAGAAATTTCATCGCCTTCTTCTCTGCGCGCATTGATTGCTGAACGAAGGAAGTCGGCATTTGTCACACCGCTGATTTCACTTGGGTACTGCATCGCAAGGAATAAACCTGCCTGCGCACGCTCGTCCACTTCCATCTCCAGTACATCTTTGCCGTCAAGCGTGATGCTTCCTTTTGTTACTTCATATTTAGGATGCCCCATAATAGCAGCTGACAGAGTGGATTTACCAGTTCCGTTCGGTCCCATTACTGCGTGGAACTCTCCGCCTTTTATTTCAAGGTTTACACCCTTTAAGATCTCTTTCCCTTCGATTTCAACGTGAAGATCTTTGATCGTTAATGTTGAAGCAGCCATATCTATACCTCCAAAAATATATAATCATTATTCTCAATTTATTCTCATTCTAATTTTATAACAAATGAAAAGTAAATACAACTTTTTATCGTGTCTTGCACATTCCTCAAGTTTAACAAAGATCGGCACTTTATTAAAGCGATTGAAAAAGAAAAAGAGTGGATTCCCACCCTTTTTTAAAGATTGATTTTCTCAATAAGCTCCCGCGGAAATTCGCTTGCTTTTTTCATAATCAAGCTCTCTCTGCCGCTCTACTTTCATTCTTGTTTCCAGCCGGCGTCCGTATTCCTCGTATCCAATTCCGTGAGACAGCTGCATCGCTTTTTCCATTTCTGACGTATAATCGAGGTCCAGTCTGTCCTGGCTGCTGCAAATAATGAATCAATCCCTTCATATATTTGCTTCAATTGTATCAGCGCTGAGATGGATGCCGCAAAAAGGATATGGCTCGAAATAGCGGCAGATGAGACGAAAGCATCCTTTTAGATCAAATGAGAATGGTTTTTCGGAATATTCCTTCTCTTAATGAGTGGTGTTTCCGAATTCCTCTATGCACTGCTGGACGACTGTCACGCCTTGGCTTAGAGCCGCGCCGCCTCCAAATGCCGCTGCAACACTGACGGCTTCGAGAATGTTTTCTTCTGTCGCTCCCTCATCAAGACAGCCTTTTGTGTGATAGATCATGCAATATTCATCCTGGGCATTGATGGCGATTCCGAGGGCGATCAGCTGTTTTTCTCTTTCAGTCAGAGAATTGCCGGCAAAGCATTGTTCAGTAAACTCGTTAAACTTTCTTCCCATCAGCGGCATCTTTTGTTCAAATGTGCCTAAACCTAATTTATACTGTTTTAGCGCGTCCTGCATGCTTCCTCTGTCTTGATTCAAAGAAAATCCCTCCATCTGTTTAACATTCCTTTTTATTATGAACAGCTTTTAGGAAAATACCCGAAAAAAACCCCGGATTTCTCATCCGGGGTTTCAGTCTTATTCAGATACAGGAAGCACAGCTCCGTCGTATTTTTTGTCGATGAAGTCTTTGATCTCTTTAGAGTGAAGAACTTCCATCAGCGCTTTGATTTTTGCAGAATCTTCTTCGCCTTTTCTTACTGCGACGATGTTAGCGTATGGGTTGTTTTTCGTTGATTCTACTTCAATCGCGTCTTTTTTAGGATTTAATTTATTTTGGATCGCATAGTTTACATTGATGAAGACCGCGTCTCCTTCTTTGTTATCATATGCTTTTGCTGTTAATTCAGGCGCTACTTTTTTGAACTCAAGGTTTTTCGGGTTTTTCTTAATGTCTTTCAAAGTTGCGTCAACTGCTTCCACTTTAGAATCAAGTGTGATTAATCCTGCGTTTTCAAGCATTGCAAGCATACGACCTTGTTCAGCAACGTTGTTTGTCAGGATAATTGTCGCACCGTCTGGAAGGTCTTTTAATGATTTGTATTTTTTAGAGTAAATACCGAATGGCTCTAAGTGAACAGCACCGGCATTCACAAGTTTGTAATCTGTGTTTTCTTTCATTTCTTGCTCAAGGTAAGGAATGTGCTGGAAGTAGTTCGCATCCACTTCTTTATCAGATAAAGCTTTGTTGTACATCTTGTAATCACTAAGCACTTTCACTTTCAGCGTGTAGCCTTTTTCTTTCAGCAGTGGTTCAGCTTCTTTTAAAATTTCCGCATGCGGTGTTTTTGTTGCCGCAACGACAATTTCTTTCTTGCCGGATTCAGCGCCGTTATTCGAACCGCAGGCAGCCATAACTCCTGCAAATACAAGCAATAATGCACCCAAAAATAGCTTTTTCAATGTAAATCCTCCCTTATCGTTTGTCTATAATATTTGTTATGACATCACCGATGATTTGAATAATAAATACGATGATTAAAATAAACACAGTAGCAACGAAGGTAACATCAGTATTATTAGACTGATAGCCTTCTACGTACGCAAGGTTTCCAAGGCCTCCTGAACCGATGGCACCGGCAATTGCCGTTGAGCCGATCAATGCGATGGCCGTAACCGTAATACCAGAAATCAGAGCCGGCATCGACTCCGGAAGCAGCACTTTGAAAATAATTGTAGACGTTTTAGCGCCCATTGATTTAGCAGCTTCAATAACACCTTTATCCACCTCGCGAAGCGCGATTTCAGCAAGACGCGCGTAAAACGGTGCAGAGCCGATAACCAAGGCCGGCAATGCGGCATTTGGCCCTAAGATGGTGCCGACTAAAAACTTCGTAAACCCTAGCAGTAAAATAATTAAAATGAGGAACGGAATCGATCTGAATATGTTGACAATGGCCGCAATTACAGAGTTGACTGCTTTATTCTGCCAAAGGCTCCCTTTGCTTGTCAGGAAGAGCAGCAAACCGAGGATCACCCCGATGACAAAGGCAAACAGTAAAGAGATCAGCGTCATATAAAGTGTTTCATATGTCGCGTTCCACAATTCAGTTAAATCAACGTTCGGGAAGTATTTTTCAAACATTCGTGATCACCTCTGCTTTCACCTGTTTGTCATTAATAAACCGGATCACGTTGTGTACTTCTTCCTCGTCTCCGTCAATGTGGATGAACAGTGAGCCGTACGCCCCATCCTTCGTCTGCGAGATTTTCCCTTGCAGAATATTGACACTGATATTAAAGTTTCTGATCATCTCTGTAATCAGAGGCTGTTCAGCTGAATCGCCGACAAATGTGAGCTGAACCGTTTTTCCTGATGCTGTTTCATCAAGAAGGTGCTGAAGCGTTTCTTTCGTTTCTTCCGGTTCTGTCACCTGCTGAACAAATCGTTTTGTCATTTCTTCCTTCGGATTTTTGAAGACATCGAGAACTTCGCCTTCTTCAACAACCTTTCCGTTTTCCATGACAGCGACTCTGTTGCAGATTTTGCGGATCACATGCATTTCGTGTGTGATCAGCACAATCGTCAAACCGAGTCTTTCATTAATATCGGACAACAAATCCAAAATTGAATCTGTCGTTTGCGGATCTAATGCTGATGTCGCTTCATCACAAAGGAGAACCTTCGGATTGTTTGCAAGCGCTCTGGCGATTCCGACACGCTGCTTTTGCCCGCCGCTCAGCTGAGACGGGTAAGATTTTTCTTTTCCTTCTAAACCTACCAGTTTAATCAGTTCATTGGCGCGCTTGATCCGCTCGCTCTTTTTCACCCCGGCAATTTCTAAAGGAAACATGATATTATCTCTGACGGTCCGCGACCAAAGCAAATTGAAATGCTGGAAAATCATACTGATTTCATGGCGTGCTTTTCTTAAACCGCGTCCATTTACTTCATTAATCTTGGTTCCCGCCACTTCCACGGTTCCTGAGGTTGGTTTCTCAAGGCCGTTCAGCAGACGGATTAAGGAACTTTTACCTGCTCCGCTATATCCTATAATTCCAAAAATCTCACCTTTTTTAATGGAAAGCGAGACATTTTGGACAGCATTGACATCTCCATGTTTCGACTTATAAACTTTTGAAACATTTTGAAGATTGATCAAAGCAATCACCTGCCTTAACACTATTCTAAGAAATCTTCCGGGTTTTTCTGCAAAAGAAAAGCCTTTCTGCACACTTGAGCAGAAAGGCTTATAGAAAATGCCTTTCTCTCATCTTTCAAAGCTGAACGCTTCGTGTGAATTGGCACCATTTCAACAGCGTTGATGGTTGCCGGGCTTCATAGGGCACTTCCCTCCACCTCTCTTGATAAGAGAAATATATAGTCTTTTTCGTCCGGAAATTCTTAATGTAGAATAGCATGGCGAATGATTAAATGTCAATAAAATAAATGATGTCAACTTTTACTATTATAATAATTTCCTATTTTTTAATTTTTCAAAATCCTCTGAAAAAATCCATTTGTCAGCCAGAGAATGGCTTCTAGTTTTAACAGGGCTCTGAATGACCCCTTCACTTTTAGTCTTCCGCTCTGGATCAGGTGCTGAAGGGAAATGTCTCCGTGCAATAAATGAATGATTTCTGCTTGGTTTCCGTAAAAGGTCAGGTTGGACGTTTGGGGCGGAGAAATTTTTTTCATTTCTCCCTGTTCGTTTATTGAGACGGTTAAGGCTTCTGTTTCTCCTTGGAAGGTAATGAGCAATGTTGAAGCGTTCAAAAGGGGTTTTAAAAACAGATGCTGATACTCATCTTCTAAAACTTCCGCTTTCTCCATATGTACAACCTCCTATTTGTTGGTCATACATACACATTTCTCTTTCTGGCGCAAGAACCCCTTTATAAAATGAACGACAATTTCATTGAAATGTGTTGAGAAATATGTCATAAATGGGATGCGGAAGATGATTTTTGTTTGATCAGCTCATATAAATAAGAAACGGAATGAAACGCATATCCCCTTTCGACCACTTTTCCGCCTTTAAACAGCAGAAAACAAGGGACACTTTCAATTTGATACGCTTTTGCGAATGTCGGAGAGTAATTGACATTGTTTTTATAGAAGGCGACATCGGGCAGCATTTCTTTCACCACTGTCAGCATTTTGCTTGCAAGCTGGCAGGTGCCGCAAAACGGAGTATATAAATATAGGAGATACACATCATCAGCAATGTGCTCAAGCTCGTGTTCTTGGAGTTCTTTCATGCTATACACCTCGGGACTTTCTTTCAAGAAAAATAGTATGGACATTCAAATTCGCGCGCAGCAATACAGCGGCGACATGGTGTCTGGGCGCAGCGGCCACTTCCTTATAGGCTTTGTCGATATGTAAATGGCAGGCTTCATTAAATTCTCTTTTCAGCTGTTTTCTCAATTTCTCGCCTGATTCATCAGCATCAACTAATATATAGACGTCTTTATCGTAAAGCTCGTCAGCCAATTCCTCAAGCTTCAGCTGGCTGATTGTTCCGTTTGTGCAGATAATGCGCACTGGTTCATTTAGGACGCTTTCGATTTTCTCTTTATCTGATTTCCCTTCGACAATCATAACCTTTTCCAGCTCTTCCATCTTCATCTTCTTCACCTGCCGCGTCAAATTTGAAACGTTCAGATTGTAAAAGAAGGCAGTGAAATTCACCGCCACATTAACACCAGCCGTTTTCGTAGTCACAATCCACATATTTTTCGTCGTTTCCCGAGACCACATCGGCTGTCTTATAAAATTTCTCATTTTCAAAGGAATAACCGGATTTTAGCTCATATTCATCCATGCTTGTCATTTGGCCGATCATCTCATTATCATGATATAACGAGAGCCGGCCATTTTGAAAGCGGCCTGTCACATCATTGGTAACATCGAGCTTTTGTTTGCTGAAAGCCATATTGGACACCTCCCATAACGTTAGCGTGTCCAATTGCCTTTACAGCTATCCTGTTTTAGTCTTCTTGTGTCATCTCTTCGTATTGCTCTGCTGTCATCAGTTTTTCAATTTCAGAAGCGTCAGACGGCTCAACGACGATCATCCATGCTTTTTCGTACGGAGATTCGTTAACGAATTCCGGACTGTCATCAAGATCTTCGTTTACTTCTACAACAGTTCCGTTAATCGGTGCATAAAGCTCAGATACCGTTTTAACGGATTCAACACTGCCGAATGGCTCGTCCGCTTTGATTTCAGCGCCAACTTCAGGAAGTTCGACAAACACGATGTCGCCTAGCTCGGACTGGGCAAAATGCGTAATCCCGATTCTGGCTTTTTCTCCTTCAACTTTTACCCACTCGTGTTCTCCTGAGTAACGCAAATCTTTAGGTATGCTCAATTGAATCCCTCCATTTTTTACAGCACTACAATAAGAAGATACCACACTTTTCGAAAAAAATTTACATTAAGCCCAGTTTTCTTCAAATTGCTCTTCTTTAAAACCGACTGTCACTTTTTCGCCGTCTGTTGTAAGCGGGCGTTTGATCAGCATTCCGTCTGAAGCCAGCAGTTCAAGCTGTTCATCCTCCGACATATGATACAGCTTTTCCTTGAGATTCAGCTCGCGGTATTTCATGCCGCTCGTGTTGAAAAATTTCTTGAGATCCAGCCCGCTTTTTTCATAAATCGCTTTTAGTTCTTCTTTACTTGGAGGCTGCTCTGCAATATGTATTTCGTTTATTTCTTTCCCATGCTCTTCAAGCCATTTCTTTGCTTTGCGGCACGTTCCGCATTTAGGGTACCAGTAAAAAGTTAACGACATCTTCTTCCCCCTCAATAAAATAATCGAGGTTATTTTAACACAGTTTGTTTTAAAAACCTAAAACGGTGCTTCTTAAAAAAAGCTCCGCACATGCGGAGCTCTTGGGCAATCAGACAATATATTTTTCAGCTTCAAAAATGCCCGCTGCCGCTTCGCGCTTTTTCTGAATGACGTTTTTAGGCGTTACGCGCGTCAGCTTGCGCAGAGCGGAAAGCATCATGCGGAGTGAATCTCCTTCTTCCATTGCGATGAGGGACTCCTTCGCGTGCGCTTCAATTTCGTTAAAGGCTTCCTGAACGAAAATTTCCGTATACAGCACCTTTTGCGCTGCTTTTTCTGCACCTTGTGCGGCAATGGCCTTTTCCGTTCTGAGCACGGCTGATTCCATTGCGTACACATTGCTGACGATATCCGCGACGTTTACGAGAATTTCTTGTTCGCGATCGATGGCTTTTCCGTATTTTTGTGCAGCAAGGCCAGCGGCGAATAGCGCGATTTTTTTGGCTTGCTTGACGATATATTTCTCCTGCTCTAAAACGCCGATGCCAGGCTCCTCAGGCATAAGCATCATGAGTTCTTCCTGCAGTGATTGTGCTTTTTCAAATAGAGGGAGCTCGCCTTTGAGCGCTTTTTTCAGGAAGGTGCTTGGCACGATCAACCGGTTGATTTCGTTTGTGCCTTCAAAAATCCGATTGATCCTTGAATCCCTATAGGCTCTTTCTACTTCGTACTCCTGCATAAAACCGTAGCCTCCATGAATCTGCACACCTTCATCAACGATATAATCAAGCGTTTCAGAGCCGAATACCTTATTCAGAGAGCATTCGATGGCATATTCAGCAATTGACTTGGCAATTTGCCGTCCGTCCTTGAGATCTTCGGCTGTAAACTGGCTCATATTGTCTTCAAACAGCCCGACGGTTCTGTACACAGAGCTTTCCATCGCGTACAGCCTCGATGCCATTGTCGCCATTTTTTCCTGTGTCAGCGAAAAGGCTGCAATCGGCGTTTTAAATTGGCGGCGCTGATTTGCGTATGCCGCAGAGAGCTCGATTACCCGCTTAGACGCGCCGATTGTGCCAACCGCCAGTTTGTAGCGGCCGATATTTAAAATATTAAAGGCGATGATATGCCCTTTGCCGATTTCTCCAAGCAGGTTTTCTTTTGGGACTTCAGCTTGATCCAGAATGAGGGTTCTTGTCGATGATCCTTTAATCCCCATTTTCTTTTCTTCCGGACCCGTGGATACTCCCGGGAAATCTTTTTCTACAATAAAGGCCGAGAACTTTTCGCCGTCCACCTTAGCGTAAACGACAAATACATCAGCAAAGGCAGAGTTGGTAATCCACTGTTTTTCCCCGGTTAATACGTAATGGGTTCCCGCTTCATTCAGCACGGCTGTTGTTTTTGCTCCAAGCGCATCAGAGCCAGAGCCCGGCTCAGTCAATGCATAAGCCGCGATCTTTTCGCCTGAAGCGAGCCCGGGCAAATATTTTTTCTTTTGTTCTTCTGATCCGAAAAAGACGATCGGCAAGGAACCGATGCCGACATGCGCCCCATAAGAAAGCGAAAAGCTTCCCGCACGCGAAAATTTTTCAGTGATGAGTGCCGAGCTGATTTTATCAAGACCGAGGCCTCCGTATTCCTCCGGCACATCAGCGCCAAGCAGTCCCAGTTCGCCCGCTTTCTTCAACAGCCTGACGGAATGCTCGAACTGATGGTTTTCGATATCATCTATATGAGGGAGAACATCTTGCTCAATGTAATCCTCTGTTGTTTTCGCAATCATTTTATGCTCGTCAGTGAAATCCTCCGGTGTATACATTTGGTCGTATGTGACATCCTCGATTAAGAAACCGCCGCCTTTTTGTACTTCAGCCGCTTTTTTTACCATTTGTTTTTCCCCCTTTAGCATAATTCAAATACACCGGCCGCTCCCATCCCGCCGCCGATACACATTGTGACGACTCCAAATTGCTCGTTTCTCCGTTTCATTTCATGAATCAATGAGAGTGTAAGCTTTGTGCCCGTACAGCCAAGCGGGTGTCCGAGTGCGATTGCGCCCCCGTTGACATTCACTTTTTCTTCATCAATTCCCAGCTCTCTGATGACTTGAATGGCCTGTGATGCAAAAGCTTCGTTCAGTTCAAACAAGCCGATGTCCTGCAGTTGAAGCCCGGCAAGTTTTAAGGCACGCGGAATGGCTTCCACCGGACCGATGCCCATCACTTCCGGCGGTACGCCGCCTACGGCAAAGGAGCGGAATTTCACAAGCGGGGCTAATCCCAGCGCATCAGCCTTTTCCCGGTCCATCAGCATGACAGCCGCCGCTCCGTCACTCGTCTGCGAGGAGTTGCCCGCAGTAACCGTTCCGTCAACGGAAAAAGCCGGGCGCAATGTCGCTAAGATGTCGGCTGCCGTTTGCGGGCGAACGCCTTCATCCTGTGAAAACACAAACTGTTTTTCCTGCGGCTTATGGTTGTCTCCGATTTCTGTCACCGTCACTTCGACGGGTACAATCTCGTCTTTAAATTTTCCCTCTGCAAGGGCTTTGGCCGCGTTCTGGTGGCTGCGAACAGCAAACGCATCCTGATCCTCGCGGGAGACGCCGTATTTTTTCGCGACCTGCTCGGCCGTGTGGCCCATGCTCATGTAATATTCCGGCGCCTTTTCTGCCAATGCGAGGTTCGGACGGGTCACATGCCCCATCATCGGAACCTGCGACATGGATTCTGCTCCGCCCGCGATCGCTGTATCGTAGGCGCCGAGCATAATCTTTTCTGCCGCATAAGCGATGGACTGAAGACCTGAAGAGCAGTAGCGATTGACTGTAATCGCCGGGACCGTGTACGGCAGGCCCGCGAGCGCGCCGATATTTCTCGCCATATTAAGCCCCTGTTCTGCTTCAGGTGTCGCACAGCCGATAATCAAGTCGTCAATATTGCCTTCGTAGCCGCCTGCCCGTTTCAGTGTTTCTTTTACGCAAATCGCTCCCAAATCATCCGGGCGAACGGTGGCCAGCGATCCTTTTTTTGCTTTCCCAACCGGTGTTCTTGCACCTGACACAATGACTGCCTCTTTCATAAGCTCCCTCCTAATTCCGTAAAGGTTTACCTTTCACAAGCATATGCTGCATTCTCGCTTGAGATTTCGCCTCTCCAGCCAAACTCAAAAACGCCTCTCTCTCGATCTCCAATAAATACTCTTCATCAACCTCAGTACCGAACGGCACTTTTCCGCCGGCAATGACATAAGCGAGTTTTTTCGCGATCTTGAAATCATGCTCAGATATATAGCCGGACAGTTTCATTTGCTCGGCGCCAAGCAAGAGTGCCGCATAACCGGTTTCGCCCGCCACTTTGACCTTTTTCTTTACTGGCGGCCGCCAGCCGGTGTCGTATAAAGATGCGGCAAGCTGCTTTGCATCATACAGCAGGTGGTCCTGATTTATACTGATGTGATCTGTTTCTTTTAAGATGTTCATCTCTCGAGCCTCTTGGGCGGAAGCGGACACTTTCGCCATCGCAATCGTTTCAAATGTTTTCATTGCCGCATTCATCGGATCAAGACCGCGGTGAAGATGGTTGATGTACAGCTCTTTGTTTCCTCCTCCGCCAGGGATGAGGCCGACACCGGATTCCACAAGTCCCATATAGGCTTCGCTTGCTGCTTGAATGCGCGCCGCCGGCAGGCACACTTCCGTTCCTCCACCGAGCGTCATGCCAAATGGAGCGGCGACAACCGGTTTCGCACTGTATTTGATCTTCATCATCGTCTCCTGGAAACGGCGTATCACGAAATCAACTTCCAAATAGTTGTCATCTTGGACTTCCATTAGGATCATGCCAAGATTCGCACCGACGCAGAAATTTTTTCCTTGATTCCCGATGACAAGACCTTTGTAGTTCCGCTCTGTTTCCTCTAACGCTTTGTTGATCATTTGTATGATATCAAGGCCGATCGCATTGCTTTTCGAATGAAATTCAAGAAGGGCCACATCATCTCCAAGATCGATCAGGCTTGCTCCGCTGTTTTTCGCAATCACGCCGTTTGTTTCCTTGAGCGCTTGTAAATGAATCCGTTTCTTGTTTTCTTTCACGGCTCTGTATTCGCCGCGGTCATAATAAAATACCGTTCCGTTCTCTTTGATGTAGAAGGTTTCATTTCCTTTGTCCAGCATGTCTTTGATCCAGCCAGGCACATCTGCTCCAAGCTGCTCAAGCTTTTCCGCCGATCGCTTGAGGCCTATGGCATCCCACATTTCAAATGGGCCCAGCTCCCAGCCAAAACCCCACTTCATGGCTTGGTCAATCGCATGAATATCATCAGCAATCTCACCAAGCAGTTCGGCTGAGTAAAGCAAGGTTTGAGATGTGATATTCCACAGCAGCCTACCTGCCCTGTCATCCGAGTAAATAAGCGCTTTCATTTTGGCTTTTGTCCCTTTTGCCTGTTTTGCTGCTTCAAGTGAGGCTGTTTTCATTTTTGTCCGCTCGCCGTAAGTAAGCGTCACTGGATCAAGCTCATAAATCGTTTTTCCTTCTTTTTTATAAAAGCCTTGGCCAGCCTTGCTTCCGATCCACCCTTTCTGCAGCATATCGTTCATGAAGCCTGGCAGGCGGAACACTTCTTTCTCGTCACCATCCGCTTTGTCATACACATTTCGAGCGACGTGGGCGAATGTATCGAGCCCGACAACATCAAGCGTTCTGAAGGTCGCGCTTTTCGGTCTTCCGATCAGCGGGCCTGTGATTGAATCAACCTCCCCGACCTGATAGCCGCCTTTCAGCATTTCTTGGACTGTAACGAGAAGCCCGTACGTTCCGATGCGGTTTGCGATAAAGTTCGGTGTGTCCTTTGCTGTAACAACGCCTTTACCGAGGACATTTTCACCGAAGGATGCCATAAACGTTAAAATATCAGGGTCCGTTTCCTTAATCGGAATGATCTCCAGCAGCTTTAAATAGCGGGCGGGATTAAAAAAGTGTGTTCCGAGAAAATGGGTTTTAAAATCATCCGATCTGCCTTCTGCCATTTCTTGCACTGATATGCCGGATGTGTTGCTTGAAACAATGCTTCCAGGCTTTCGATGTTCATCCACAAGAGCGAAAATTTGCTTTTTGACCTCTAGGTTTTCGACAACGACCTCAATAATCCAATCTGCTTCTTTCAGCTTTGCTGCATCATCCTCCAGATTGCCTGGAGTGATATAGGAGGTATTTTTTGCTGATGTAAGGGGAGCCGGCTTTTGTTTCAGCAGTTTTTTCACTGCCTGCCGGCTCAGCCTGCTGCGCACCTCCGGACTGTCCTTCGTCAGCCCCCTTTTTTTCTCTTCCTTTGTCAAATCGTTCGGCACAATATCTAGCAGCAGGACAGGAATTCCGATGTTAGCCAAATGCGCTGCAATCCCGGAACCCATTACCCCCGATCCTAAAACGGCTGCCTTCCGAATGTGTTTGTGCATGAGACATCCCCCTTGAACATTGAATGAATAGTCATTCATTTTTTGACCAAAAAAAATGAAACCCGTTTCTTCTTTCATCTTAAAAGATTTCCGGTTCGACTTCAATAGCTAATTTGTTATTTTTTGAATGAAGCGTATAAAAGACGGGCAACTTAAGCCCGGAGGTGAAGGGAATGGTGCGAGAGAAAAAAAATCCGTCTTCAGCGGCAGTCAGCGCGGCTAGCGTAAAAGGAGACGCCGGTCCGACCCAGCATTACGGCGGCGGAAAACGGACAAGTCAAAATCAGCAGTATAAAAAACATAACATGGAACAATCATGACGCAGCTGCTTCTCGCGGCTGCTTTCACTTTTTCAAGATTCCTTTTAACACAAACGCTGCATTGGCGGGCCGTTCGGCAATTCTTCTCATAAAGTAGCTGAACCAGTCCGTTCCATATGGGACATACACACGCATTCTGTACCCTTCCTTGGCAAGTTCCTTCTGCCGCTCCGGCCTGATGCCGTACAGCATTTGAAACTCAAATTGTGACGCTGGGATATGATGTTCAGCAACGAGCTGTTTCGTAAACGCAATGATATCATCGTCATGTGTGGCGACAGCCGTGTAGTTCCCGCTTAACAGCTGCAGCTTTATTAAGCTTTGAAAATGAAGGTCTGTTCCTTTTTTGTCAGGAAACGCTACAGCCGCAGATTCTTTATACGCACCTTTCACGAGCCTGAGAATCGGCTTTAGATCGCGCATATGTCTGATATCTTCTGCCGCCCGGTACAGATATGCCTGAATCACCGTGCCGAGCATCTCAAATTCCTGTTTGCATTGCCTGTAGATGGCAAGTGTCTGTTCATAATGAGAATAGTCTTCCATATCAATGGTCACAGCAACACCATATTGCTTCGCAGCAGATAGAATAGCACGCAAATGAGAAAGGGCAAGTTCTTCTGAAAGATCGAGCCCGATTGATGTCAGCTTTAATGAAAGTTCTGAGTCCAATTGGTGTTCAGCAATGGCTTGAATAGCTTTTTTGCATTCCTCTGCGACTTGATTCGCTTCTTTTTCCGAAGCGGCATACTCGCCTAAATAATCAATTGTTGCACACAAACCGGATCTGTTTAGCCTTTTGACGGTCTTAACCGCCGATTCAATTGTATCCCCTGCGACAAACCTTCGTGCTCCAAGCCGCGTTCCGTATGCTTTTGCGAACTTGGTAAGTGTTTTATTTTTTGATAAGAATAAAAACACATGTCTCAACATCCGACTCCCTCCCGCCGTCAACTTAAAAACCTGTATATAACTCCCAGTCTGAAGGAAACTATAAAATGAACAGAAATCAAAGGAGGATCACAATGGACAATCAGCAGCAATCTCAAATGCCACCTTCCGTTATTTCGACAAAGGATCATTTGTATCTGAATGACATGCTGAACTGGAATTTGCTCGCGATGAAAAAAGCGCATTTCATGGCGCAGCAGTGCCAGGATCAATCGTTAAAACAAGAACTCGACCGCGTCGGACACATGCATCATGATCACTATCAAAGAATATTAAAGCATCTGCAGCCAGGCCAGCAGCAGTCCGGCTACATCCAATAAGGAGGCGCCAGAATGAATCAGCAAAATCAGAAAATCAGCAACCCGCAGACACCTGTACCGACAACTTCGGAGATGAATGACAGAGATTTCGTCAACGAACTGCTGACAACAGAAAAATACATGACAACAGCTTATTGCACAGCCTTGCACGAATTCAGCCACGAGTCTCTTTATCAGGATATTCAATCCATTTTTGATGAGTCACAAAAAGCGCAAAGAAAACTGTATGACCTCATGTTCCAATATGGATGGTATTCTGTTGAAGCGGAGGATGCCCAGAAGCTGCAGCAGTCCTATCAAAAGTTCCAGCAGACCATTCAGCAGCAGTCTCCATACCAGCAATAACACTATCAGTAAAAGGGATACGATGTTCTTTCGGACATCTATCCTTTTTTTGTGTAAAATCAATTGACTTTTCATTTACGCTTATTTATATTTAATAAGCATTAACTATTTTGTTATCAAAATATATATACAGTGTATGTAACAGAGGGGAAATGAATATGAAGAGTGCGGATCAGTTAATGTCCGATATTCAATTATCGCTTCAGGCGCTCTTTCAAAAGATACAGCCTGAAATGCTGGAAAGCATGGAGAAACAAGGTGTCACCCCAGCGCAGCTGTTTGTGCTGGCCAGCTTAAAGAAACACGGCAGCCTCAAAATTTCTGAAATTGCCGAGCGTATGGAGGTCAAGCCAAGCGCGGTGACGTTAATGGCAGATCGCCTTGAACAAAAAAATCTCATCGCCAGAACACACAACACAAAAGACAGGCGAGTGATAGATATCAGTCTTACTGATGAAGGAGACAGAAAGTTCGAGGAGGTTTTGGCAGGCAGAAAGGCCATTATGGCACGGTACCTTTCCTTCTTGACAGAGGAGGAAATGCTTCAGGCGGCGCATATTACAAAAAAGCTCGCACAGGCTGCAGCGGAAACTGATGAAAAGCAAAATATGAAAGAAGGAAACGGATGAAATGAGTAATGAAGGCAAACAATCAAAACGAACGTTATTAATAACAGGCTTAATTATTGCCATGTTTTTTTCAGCTCTTGATGGTACCATTGTCGGAACGGCCATGCCGAAAATTGTCGGTGATCTGGGCGGTTTGAGCATGATGACCTGGCTGACAACTGCATATTTGTTAACATCAACAACCATCGTTCCAATTGCCGGCAAACTGGCCGATTTATTGGGACGCCGCATTGTCTATGTATCAGGTTTGATTATTTTTATGGCAGCTTCTGCTTTGTGCGGAATGGCCAATAATATGACAGAATTGATTGTCTTCCGTGGACTTCAAGGAATCGGCGGAGGCATCATGATGCCGATGGCGATGATTGTTATCGGTGACTTGTTCACAGGAAAACAGCGTGCTAAATTCCAAGGGGTCTTTGGCGCAATTTACGGGCTTGCTTCAGTGATTGGGCCGCAAATCGGCGGCTGGATTGTAGACTCGCTAAACTGGAAATGGGTTTTCTATATTAACCTTCCAGTCGGAATTATTGCGGTTATTTTTATTGCGAGAGGATTGCAGGGCCGCCAGCAGACTGGTCCAATCAACTTCGACATCGCTGGTATTTTCACTATGATTGTCGGAGTTGTCAGCCTTCTTCTCGCCCTAAGCTTTGGCGGGAAAGATTACGCGTGGGATTCATGGCAGATTCTTGGTTTATTCGCACTCGCGCTAATCGGCATTGTCAGCTTTATTATCGTAGAATCAAAAGCAAAAGAGCCAATCCTGCCAATGTATCTATTTAAAAACAGAACGTTTACATTTTTAAACCTGATCGGCTTTTTTATGAGTATCGGAATGTTTGGTGCAATTACGTTTGTTCCTTTCTTTATGCAGGGAATTGTCGGTGTAAGCGCGTCTGAATCAGGCACGATTATGACACCGATGATGATCTCTATGATTATTACAAGTATTATCGGCGGCCAGCTTGTTTACAAAATCGGCATTAAACCGCAAATCATTACAGGCATGCTGGTTATGGCCGGAGGATTCCTTCTGTTAACAACTTTGGATCTTGATACGAGCAAGCTTGTCGCTACATCGTATATGGCGATTATTGGTCTGGGAATGGGTCTGGTTATGCCGATTCTGACACTGGCTTTACAGGAAAGCTTTTCGAAGGAAGAGCTTGGGGTTGTCACCTCATCCAGCCAATTCTTCCGTTCTATCGGAGGAACATTCGGTATTACCATGCTGGGAGCCGTTATGAATGCGAGATCCGGAAGTTTATTAACTGATAAACTGGTGCCATATTTAGACTCACTTCCGGCACAGGCAAGCTCATTTGCCGCCCAGCTAAAGGGTATGATTGATACAAATCCGCAAGGGCTGCTGCAATCACTGTTCAGCCCGGACGCAATCAAACAAATCCCTGCGGCTTTCTCATCCCATATTATGCCGATTTTAAAAACATCGTTGATGGATTCGCTCCACAGCGTGTTTTATACAGGCCTGATCTTTATCGCAGTCGGAGCCGTATTTACCTTGTTCTTAAAACCTATCAAGCTATCGAATAAGAAAACGGGAGAACAAGTAAAGGAGAAAGCGGCACAAGCCGTTGAATCACCTTCCCATTAATAGAAAACCCCGCGGGTACCAATCCGCGGGGTTTTTTTTATTGTATCATCTGAGCCCTTCCGTTTCCGAAGGACCAATCCTCATCCCGGTTTCCGGCCAGCATGATAAACACATCTTCTTTTCTTACACCAAGCTCGGAATGAATCCCACTTGCGATTGAGCGGTAAAGCGCTTTTTTCTGTTCAGTTGTTCTTGAATGCTTCAACGTAAAATGAATGTATATCAGTTCATCAGTACGCTCAACCTGCAGATAAGACGGATCATAAAAAAATTCGCTTTTTTCATATTGCCTGATCACTTGAAAATAGTCATCTTCCGGCACATTGATTTCTTCGATCATCGATTGGTGGATGGTTCTGCTTAGTTTTTTAAGCCACGCTTCGCTTCTCCCCGCCCGCAAATGAATTTGTACAAATGGCATCCCCGCATCTCCTCTCTTTACAGCGTCTGTCCGCTGTCAATTGTGATGATTTGGCCTGTGAGTGATTCCTGTTCAACAAGCGAACAAATCAATTTGGCGACCTCTTCCGGTTCAGCAATACGCTGTAACAGCAAAGTGCCGATCATGCTTTTCATTTTTTCTTCCCGGCCAGCCCACCATCTTGTTGCGACAGCTCCCGGTGCTACACCGCTCACTCTGATTTCGGGCGCTAAAGCGTGGGCCAATGATTTCGTTAAACCGTGCACCGCCGATTTTGACACTGCGTAAGGCATAGATGAGCCCGCCCCGGTTAAACCTGCGATACTGCCGACATTTACGATCGCTCCAGCCTTGTTTTTTTTCATGAATGGAACAACGGCCCGCGCGCAGAAAAACATCCCTTTCACATTGACAGCGTACAGCTCATCCCAGATGTCTTCTGTCGCAGCTTCTAGATCATCCATTGGAATATGCCGCGTAATGCTGGCGTTGTTGACTAAAACATCAATCGTGCCGTATGTTTTCACAATCGATTGAACCATATCCAGCACGTCACTGTTTTTTGATACATCCGCTTGGATGGCGAAGGCTTGCCCGCCTTCTTTTTTAATCATTTCCACGGTTTCCTCCGCTTCGGATTGCGAACGTGAATAATTCACCGCAACAACCGCTCCGCGTTTTGCCAATTCCATGCTGGCAGCTCTTCCGATTCCTGTGCCGCCCCCTGTTACGAGAGCTATTTTGTTGATTACATTCATTGCCGCCACTCCTTGTTGTTGATTAAATTATCTTGCTGTTTCCATTGTAATCCAGATTGGATGTTACGTATAATGATTGTTAAAGATACTTGATATCACTCAGATTGATAGCAAATGAACGGAGGAATTCAAAATGGAAAGCGGAGATTTACGTGTGTTTCAAATGGTAGCCCGTGAAGGCACAATTACGAAAGCCGCCCTGCAGCTTGGCTATGTGCAATCGAATGTCACAGCAAGAATTCAACAATTGGAAGCTGAGCTTGGCACCATTCTGTTTTTGCGCCATAATCGCGGCATGACACTTTCTGCAAGCGGAAAACTGCTGCTGGACTACGCAAATAAAATTATCGGCCTGCTGGATGAAGCGTCTAAAGCGCTCTCATCCTCCGTCGAACCAAGCGGGCCGCTTATGATCGGCTCTACTCAGACAACCGCCGCGGTAAGGCTTCCGAAGCTTCTGGCTGCTTATTATGAAGAGCATCCAAACGTACAGCTGTCTTTAACAACAGGGCATACACAATTTCTCATTGACAAAGTTCTTCGTTATGAATTGGATGGCGCGTTTATCGGATGCGAATGCAATCATCCTGAGCTCAAATCCTATCCTGCATTTGAGGAAGAACCAGTGGTTGTTTCGGCTGCTTCTGTTTCCAATGCAGAGGAAGCCATCACAAAGCCGATTCTCGTTTATAGCACAGGCTGTTCGTATCGAGAGACACTTGAAAAATGGCTGCGCTCTGTCGGCGTCACACAGCCGGTCATTATGGAATTTGGCACGCTTGAAGCGATTATCGGCGGGGTTACAGCAGGTCTTGGCATTTCTTTGCTGCCGAGAACGGTTGTGCAGAAACACGAGGCTGAAGGGTCGATTCGACTGTACCCTCTGCCTGAAGCCCTCAGACAGATGAAAACAGAATTTATTGTCCGAAAAGATTCGTTTATCAGCAGCGCGTTGCGGACCTTTATGGATTCCTTTGCGCCTGATAAAACGGCAGCATCACAAAAAAGCAGTCTGTTGTAATTGGCAGACTGCTTTTTTAGCTATTGTTTGTTTCGATGCGCTTCATTTAATTCCTTAATATGCTGAATGATATCTTTAATGCCCTGCTTTGCATCAGGATATGTCGCATTCCAATGCTTAGCGAGCGCAGGCATGCTTTTGGCTATATGCGTGTACAAAATCCATTGCTTCACTTCTTCTTTTAGCTCATTGTTTGATTCACCAAGCAGAAGCTCAGTATATTTCTCCAGCAATCCATCTAACTGCTCCTGAAGTTTTTGTTCCATTTTCCATCTTCCTTTCGAAAAAAACAGTAAGGAGCTTTCTCAGGGTGAAAGCTCCTTCCGCTGGCGTTATTTATCCATGTGATGTGAAAGCCGCTTCCTGGACAATGCATCTGCCCTTGCCATGAGGGATACAAAGAGGCGTTCCGAACAGCGGGTCCTGTGTGACCTGACAGTTCATAGAAAACACATTTTGCACAAGATCACAAGTAATGACCTCTTCAGGACGGCCTTCAGCATAAATACGTTTATCTTTTATAGCCACGAGATGATGCGCATAGCGGCACGCCAAGTTTAAGTCATGGAGAACCATAACAATCGTCCGCTCTTCCTTTTCATTCAGTTCAAACAGCAAATCAAGAATTTCTATTTGGTGCGTCATGTCTAAATACGTCGTCGGCTCGTCTAGAAGAATAATATCCGTTTCCTGCGCAAGCGTCATCGCGATCCAAGCCCGCTGGCGCTGTCCTCCTGACAAAGAATCGACGGCGCGGTCAGCCATGTCCTCAAGCTTTGTTGCTTTAAGCGCTCTCTCAACTGCTGCCTCATCCTCTTTTGACCACTGTTTCAGCCAGTTTTGGTAAGGATATCTTCCTTGCTTGACCAGCTGATGCACTGTCAGCCCCTCTGGAGCCGAAGGACCTTGCGGCAGGATGGCGAGCTCTTTTGCGACTTCCTTCGTCGGAAGCTTGGCAATCGCTCTTCCTTCCAGCAGCACTGAACCGCCTCTCGGCTTCATCAGACGCGCTAATGAACGTAAAAGTGTCGATTTTCCGCAGCCATTGCTGCCAATAAATACGGTGATTTCACCTTTTGGAATTGTTAAATTCAACTCATCGATAATAACGGCATCCCCGTATCCTAAGCTCAGCGTTTCTGTAGAAATTGCACTCATACCCATAACCGCTCCTTTTTGCTGGCTTTTTAGCAGCACTATGTATTGCACGTTTTCTATATACATGCGTTTTAAGTCAATTGTCATCAATGCAAGTGATTCGATATTCAGCCATTTGATATGGTCATATATCCCTCATTGTAGCAGAAAACAATGACTTTGAAAATCATTTTCAATTAGTTTTTTGGACATAATTGGCGTTTATGGGTTTTTTATCACAAGGTTATTTCTTAATTTCTCTGACTGAGCCGTCCTTCAGCTTCAGTTTTAAGTCGATATGATCATAATGGCTGTCCAGATTAAATGCTGCCAGCACACTGTGGATCACTTCTGTTTCTGCCATTTGGTCTGTCACGGAAAGCTCGCTCAGGATTATTTTCATCTCATCTAATGCTTCTTCTCCCTCCTGTTTGACGCCGGAGAGCTTATCCTGTATTTCCGCTGTTTCCTGAGTCCCGTTTTTTGTATATATGCTTTCATAACGATTATGCTCACCATCCCCATAGCTCACGCGAAGCGAGAAATTGCTGTAAGGAACGGACTTCTGCTGGGTGACGGCTGTATTTTCTCCTTCTGCCTGCTGCTGATCTTCATTGAGACGGCAGCCCGCAATCAGAACCACTGCGAGACAAACAGCCCCGGCTGCTCTGATTAAATGCATATGTTTCCCCCCTGTAGGATTCCATTTGTTTTAGGTATATCCAGAGAATGAAATCCTCATTCAGAGGAGAATTGAAAAAGCCGGGGCAACTTACGCCACGGCTTTTCTTTAAGATTCAGTCATTTGCAAAAAGGCCTCCGCGTCACGCACGGCCAGCTTAATGGCATTCTCCCAGAAATCGCGCTTCGTGATGTCAGCACCCAAATGCTTCATCGCCAAATCTTCAACGGTCATAGAAGCCGTATCGCGCAATAACGCGATATACTTCTCTTCGAACGGATTTTTTTCTTCAAGCGCCAATGCATAAATACCAAGAGAAAACAGATAGCCGAACGTATAAGGGAAATTGTAAAATGGCACCCTCGTGATATGAAAGTGAAGCTTTGCCGCCCAAAAAAGCGGATGATACTCTCCTAACGCATCGCAATATGCCTCTTTTTGCGCCTCTTCCATCAGCTCATTCAAGCGGTCGGCCGGGACAGCTCCCCGCTTTCGTTCTTCGTAAAATCTCGTTTCGAATAGGAATCTGGCATGGATATTCATGAAGAACGCAACGCTTCTTTGCACTTTATCTTCAAGAAGGACAAGCTTTTCCTCCTTCGTCTGCGCCTGCTGGACAGTCGCGTCCGCCACAATCATTTCTGCAAACGTCGAGGCCGTTTCCGCGACGTTCATAGCGTAGGAACGGTTTAACGGCCTGACGTTGAGCATCGCTTCCTGATGGAACGCGTGTCCGAGCTCATGTGCAAGCGTTGAGACATTTGAGGCACTTCCCGAAAACGTCATGAAAATTCGTGATTCACCGCTGTCCGGAAAGCTCGTGCAAAAGCCGCCGACTCTTTTTCCGCTCCTGTCTTCCGCTTCAATCCAGCGGTCCCGAAACGCTTTTTCAGTGAAAGAGGACAGTTTTTTGCCAAACGTTGAAAACTGGCTGACGATAACATTTGCGGCTTCATCATATGAATAGGCCTTTCCATCAGAACCGATCGGTGCCTCAACATCGTACCAGCTGAGCTTTTCAAGACCGAGCATCGACGCTTTCCGGTTCAGAAACTGAACGAACGGCTGCTTGTTTTCAGTGATAACCTGCCACATCGTATCCAGTGTTTCTTTTTTCATCCGGTTGATCTGCAGCGGCTCCTTCAGGACGTTCTCCCAGCCGCGTGCTTTATAGGTTTCAAGCCGGAATCCCGCTAAATGATTCAGTGTGCTGCTGAACACATCCTGCTTGCTCTCCCAGGCTTGATGCAAGCGTTCATATATTGTTTTTCTGACAGCGCGGTCTTGATGGGCCATCACATTTTCAGCCTGGCCAACAGACAATTGCTTGTTCTCACCGTTTTCCTCATACGGTATCGTCATTTTCCCGACAACCATATTGTATAAGTCACTCCAAGCATGATACCCGTCCACCGCAAGGTTTCCAATCAGTTTTTCTTTACCCGGGCTGAGCTTCTCAGCAACCCTCTGTCTTCTTTCGTTTAATATGTACGATACATCACGTAATCCCGGTTTTGTAAGCAGTGTATTCCACACGTCTTGGTCAATGTCCACAAGCTTATGATCCAATGTGACGAGAGAGGACTGAAAATTAGCAGAAAGCTGATTCATCAGCGATTTATGCTCATTAGCCTTATGATCACTGATATTCTGGGCCATAAGGCAAGCGACATAAGCGCCGGCCTGCTGAAGCTTGACGGATGTCTGTTCGAATAAATCAAGCAAAGACGTCAGTTCTTCAGTATCTTCAGGCGATTCAGGCACCTGAAACGCATCAGTCATGTCTTGAAATGCATGCAGACTTTGTGACAGTTTCTCGATATATCCCTTGAATTCTTCTGATTGGCTCCCGCCCTTAAAAAATGAATCAAGATCCCATCTTTGGTCTACCCCTTGCAGCGCCATAACACAAAACCCCTTTCCTTCTTTCATTTTATTATAGAACAATTCTGAATTATTGTATAAAAATTTCTTTGATAGGCGTAATTTTCCGTTCATGATTGTACAATAGCTGTAGCAGTTTAATAGGAGGTATATGATGAATAAAAAAATTGCCATCGTAACAGGAGCATCAAAAGGCTTTGGTCGGCTGGCAGCCGTGAAGCTCGCCAAGTCATTTTTCGTAATTGCTACAACAAGACAGCCTGAGAAAGCTGAACAGCTTCGGGAATTGGCCGCAGCACACAATGTGTCTGATTCTATTCACATCACCGCTCTCGATGTCACAGATGAACAATCTATCGCTTCATTCGGAAAAGCTGTTAGCACTTACGCTCCCATTGATATTCTCGTGAACAACGCCGGAACGGCTTATGGAGGATTTGTCGAGGATGTGCCGATGGAACATTTCAGACAACAATTTGAAACAAATGTCTTCGGTTTAATTCATGTGACAAAAACCGTTTTGCCTTACATAAGAAAGCATAGCGGCGCAAAGATTATAAATGTGAGCAGCATCAGCGGTCTGACCGGATTCCCTGCGCTGTCGCCTTATGCAGCTTCCAAGCATGCACTGGAGGGTTTTTCTGAAAGCCTGCGTATGGAACTGCTTCCGTCCGGAATCGAAACCGCTTTGATCGAGCCGGGCTCATACAAGACATCAATCTGGTCAACATCATTATCAAATTATATGTCGGTGCCCGCTGACGATTCAGCTTATCATCGATACTATCAAAAGATCCTTTCCTACGTTGAAAAAAACGCAGATGAAAGCGGAGATCCCCAAGAGGTTGCCGACCTCATTTATCAATTGGCAACAAAACAGCACTTAAAGAAATTGCGATACCCGATCGGAAAAGGCATCAAGCTCACCTTGTTATTCCGGTCGCTTTTTCCTTGGTCTGCGTGGGAATCTATCCTCAAGAAAAAACTTTTCAGTTGATCTAAATTATAATAATTATAATTTAGTATTGATTTTTAATTAATACGTGGTATAATTAAATTAACAGATCACAAGGAGGACGTTATCTTATGAAAACTGAAAATGCAAAAACAAACCAAACATTAGTTGAGAATTCAATGAACACACAATTATCAAACTGGTTTCTGTTATACTCTAAGCTCCACCGCTTCCATTGGTATGTGAAAGGGCCTCATTTCTTTACATTGCATGAAAAATTTGAAGAACTGTATGACCATGCGGCTGAAACGGTCGATACCATCGCTGAGCGCCTGCTCGCGATTGGCGGACAGCCTGTTGCCACATTGAAGGAATACACTGAGCATGCGTCTATCACAGACGGCGGAAACGAAACATCAGCGTCAGAAATGGTACAAGCATTGGTAAATGACTACAAACAAATCAGCAGCGAATCTAAATTCGTGATCGGACTGGCTGAAGAAAATCAAGACAATGCGACAGCAGATTTGTTTGTCGGATTAATTGATGAAGTTGAAAAACAAGTGTGGATGCTTTCCGCTTACTTAGGATAAAAAAAAGCTGAACCCTTTTCGGGTTCAGCTTTTTGATTACCGCTTAGCTTGTGCTGCTTTCTGTCTGCTTGGTCAGTGTCACGTTCAAGGTTTTCGTTTTTCCGTTTCGCAGTACTTGAATTGTCGTTTTATCTCCGACTTTCAAGTCTTTGTAAAGGATCTGGCGGATATCCGCGCTGCTTTCCACGTCTTTACCGTTTAGTTTGACAATGACATCCTCAGATTTGATACCGGCTTTTGCCGCAGGTGAATTCCCTTGAACTTCTTTTACATAAACACCTTTGCCCAATTGATCTCCAAACAGGCCGAGTGTATTTTCCTGATAGGTTTCTGGCACTTGTGACATGTCAATCATTTGTACGCCTAAAAACGGACGATCTACCTTCCCGTTTTCCAGCAGCTGGTCAACAATCGGCTCTACATCATTGCTTGGGATCGCAAATCCAAGTGACTCCACGCCGCTTTCGCTCACCTTCAAACTGTTGATGCCGATGACTTGGCCGCTTGCATTGATTAACGGGCCTCCGCTGTTCCCCGGATTGATCGCTGCGTCAGTTTGCAGCACGTTCATTTCCACCGTTCCTTGTGTTGTATCTACATCAATTGTCCGGTTCAATCCGCTGATGATGCCTTGTGTCACCGTACCGGAAAACTGCTGTCCGAGCGGGTTTCCGATGGCGATTACCTTTTCGCCCGTGCGCAGCTTTGAAGAGTCACCGAAGCTCGCCACTTTTTTGACGTTCTTGCTGCTGATTTCCAGAACGGCCAAATCAGTTATGGTATCGCTGCCGACAAGTTTGGCAGTCTCCGTTTCTCCGTTGTATAACGTGACAGTCAGCTTATTCGCGCCTTGAACAACATGGTTGTTTGTAATGATATACGCTTTATTGCTGTCTTTCTTGAAAATGACGCCTGACCCCGTTCCGCTTTCACTTTCAGAGCTGGAGCCGCCTCCCGTGCCGAATGTGTTATTTTGGGAGGTTTGGATGTTGGAGATACCGACAATCGTCGGCTCTAAATCCTCTACCATATCAGCGACGTTTGAAGCGTTAGTGATCGGTGTCGTTGTAAAATTATCTGACTGCACCTGTTTATTGGCGGAAACGGCCTCAGTCGCCTGATTTTGGTCTGACGGCAGATAAGGCGCGATGCCGAGCATCAGGCCCCCGCCGATAATTCCGCCTAAAATCGGGCTCAGCCAAGCGGCTCTCCGTTTCTTTTCTTTTTTCACAGCCGTTTCTGTCTTCTCCCTTTCTAAAGCAGAAGCCGTTTCCTGCTTTCCCGCTTCATACGAAACAGGCGCGTCAAGCAATTTCTGTTCAGAATGTTCAATCAGCTGCCGGTTTTCTGTATTCTGATGTTCTGTATGTGAAGATTCTGCTTGAGGTTGATCGTTTTGGTCATCACGTCGATAATCCATGTTCTTACACTCCCTTAACGGTTTTTCATTTATCGTTACATATTAATCGCATGTACAAGTTCAATTGTCCCAATGATGAGGAGAAAAGCAAAGCACCAAAATAGAATATGTTTGATCATCCTACATCTTCCTCGCTCTTTTTCTCTTCCTTTCTTCCCTTATACATATCATAAACAAACATTGTGGGATAAAAATGAAAAGAATATGTGAAATTATGAAAATTGCCTGCCGTATGTTAAAACTAGTTTATAATGACGTTGAAAGGATGTGAAGAGCCTTGTCATACACCATTTATCTAGTTGAAGATGAGGATAACCTGAATGAACTGCTGACGAAGTATTTAGAGAATGAGGGCTGGAACATTACATCTTTTACGAAAGGTGAAGACGCCAGAAAGAAAATGACGCCGTCTCCCCACCTTTGGATTCTCGATATCATGCTGCCGGATACTGACGGCTATACATTAATAAAAGAAATCAAAGCGAAAGATCCTGACGTGCCGGTCATTTTTATTTCCGCCCGAGATGCAGATATTGACAGAGTGCTTGGCTTAGAGCTTGGCAGCAATGACTACATTTCAAAGCCGTTTCTGCCGCGGGAGCTGATAATACGTGTACAAAAGCTGCTGCAGCTCGTTTATAAGGAAGCTCCGCCTGTACAAAAAAATGAAATCGCCGTCTCTTCGTATCGGGTCGCCGAAGACGCCCGCGAGGTATATGATGAAAACGGAAATATCATCAATTTGACGTCGAAGGAATTTGATCTGCTGCTTTTATTTATCCATCATAAAGGACATCCATACTCACGTGAGGATATTCTCGTAAAAGTATGGGGGCATGACTACTTCGGCACAGACCGGGTTGTTGATGACCTCGTTCGGAGACTGCGCAGAAAGATGCCTGAATTGAAGGTGGAGACGATTTACGGGTTCGGCTACAGGATGATGTCATCATGAAAAACAAGCCGCTCGCGTTTCAAATATGGGTTGTCATATCCGGCATCCTGTTAGCGATATCTATTTTACTGCTAGTGTTATTTTCAAACACGCTGCGCGATTTCTTTACCAATGAAACGTATACGACAATTGAAAATGAGCAGCATGTTCTGACGGAGTACCGCCTGCCGGGTTCAATTGAAAGGCGCTATTACAGTGAGGAAGCCACGGCGCCTACGACTGTGCGCTCTGTGCAGCACGTGCTCCTGCCCGAAAATGAAGCTGCTTCTTCAGACAAGGATTTGAGAATCCTGTCATCTTCGTTTATCCATAAGGTGTACAAGCTGGCTGATAAGCAGGAGGCCAAAAAGAAACGGTACAGCGCCGACGTCGATGGAGAGAAAGTGTTTTTTGTCATTAAAAAGGGGCTTTCCGTCAATGGACAATCAGCCATGATGCTCTCCTACGCGCTTGATTCCTATCGGGACGATCTGGCCTATACCCTATTCAGACAGCTTCTGTTTATTTTAGCTGTTGTCATTTTATTAAGCTGGATTCCAGCCATTTGGCTTGCGAAGTATTTATCAAGGCCTCTCGTGTCATTTGAAAAGCACGTCAAACGGATTTCCGAACAGGACTGGGATGACCCAGTGAAAGTGGATCGGAAAGATGAAATCGGCAAATTGGGCCATACCATCGAGGAGATGCGTCAAAAGCTTGTGCAAAAGGACGAAACAGAAAGAACCCTATTGCAAAATATCTCTCACGATTTAAAAACACCGGTTATGGTTATCAGAGGTTATACACAATCTATTAAAGACGGGATTTTTCCTAAAGGAGATCTTGAAAATACAGTAGATGTCATTGAAGGCGAAGCCCTTAAGCTGGAGAAAAAAATAAAGGATTTATTATATTTAACAAAGCTAGATTATTTAGCAAAGCAAAAAGTGCAGCACGACATGTTCAGTATCGTGGAAGTGACAGAAGAAGTCATCGAAAGACTGAAGTGGGCGCGGAAAGAATTATCGTGGGATATTGATGTAGAAGAAGACATTCTGATGCCTGGCGATCCGGAGCAATGGAACAAACTCCTCGAGAATATTCTGGAAAATCAAATCCGCTATGCTGCGACAAAAATAGAAATCAGCATGAAACAAGATGATCGGAATATCGTGATCACCATCAAAAATGACGGTCCGCATATTGAAGATGAGATGCTCTCCAGCCTCTATGAGCCTTTTAATAAAGGGAAGAAAGGCGAATTCGGCATTGGTCTCAGCATCGTAAAACGAATTTTAACTCTTCATAAGGCCTCTATCTCAATTGAAAATGACAAAACGGGTGTAACATACCGCATAGCAGTGCCAAAATAGACTGTAGATGTTTTTGCAGTCTATTTTTTTATGTGAAAGAATAGCCGTTAAAGTCTCTGTAATTTGTTTTGAGCGGCTGTTTGCATTGATGAACCCATTTTTTCTCTGACAAGGTCTGCTTCGGATATTTGACTTTCTCCACTTTGATTCCTCTGTTTCGCAAGCGGCTGATCATTTCGTCCAATTCTCTCATTCTAGATTCACCCTTTCGCTTGAGCTTTGACCGTTCGGTCATCTCAATTTATAATATAAATAATACATGATAAAAAAACAAGTTACAATAAGGTTAATTTTATAACAGAAGGTGTGACTATATGGTCATATCCTGCAGGCCTCCGGGCTCCGAAAGGGTGGAACCATTGAAGGAAAAAGAAAAGCTGATTATTGAAACAGCCTTAAAACTGTTTGCCCAAAAAGGATACAACTCAACATCAGTACAGGAAATCGCAAAAGAATGCAAAATATCTAAAGGCGCTTTTTATATTTATTTTCCTTCGAAAGAAGCGCTTCTTCTCTCTATGCTGAACTACTATTATGATAAAACGTTTACCCGAATTTTAAATCTTAAAACGAAGGGCGACAGCCCCAGAACGGCTTACCGCAAACAGCTGACCGTGCTCTATGAAAACATCCTTGAACACAAGGATTTTATCAGCATGCAGATGAAGGAAGGTTCTCTGCCTTACACAGAGGAAGTGGAGCAATGCGCAAAAAAAATCCGCCAGTCCTCACTTCAATTTCATATCGACAGCTTGCTGAACATTTACGGAAAAAAGGCGGAACCGTATACTGCAGAGCTTTGTTTCTTAATAGAGGGCATCAGCCAGATTTACCTGGAAAGCATGATTTTGCTCGGGTACAATGTGAAGCCGGATCAATTAGCTGATATCATTATTAATAGAATTGATGATATGGTAAAAGGCATGTCTGAACGAAACGATAAGCCTTTCATCACATTGGAAGAGGCAAGCTCTTTATTTGGGCCTCTTACGCACGGACGGCCTGACCCGCTGACTGAATCGATTGTGAAAAGCCTTCGTGACAAAATTAACAGCTTAAACACAAACTCCTCTCTTGAATTATCGGAGAGCTTGGACATACTTGAAGCAGAAATGAAGAAAAAAACACCGAAGCTGGCGATCATAAAAGGAATGATCCATAACCTGACGGAGTCTGAAGCTCTCGCCAAAGATGCAGAGCAGCTTAAATATCTATTAAAACAGCAACATATTTAGAAGAACGGCTGCTTTAAAAGCAGCCGTTTTTTCTTTCTATTACGCCTTTGGCTTTACCATATCTTCCGGTTTAACCATTTCGTTAAATTGCTCCTCTGTCAGCAATTCAAGCTTCAATGCCGCTTCTTTCAGCGTCAATCCCTCTTTATGGGCAAGCTTGGCGATTTTCGCCGCGTTTTCATATCCGATATGCGGATTCAGCGCCGTAACAAGCATTAATGAATTTGACAGGTTTTCCTGGATGGTTTCTTTATCTGGCTCAATACCGACAGCACATTTATCATGGAATGAATTCATGCCGTCACTCAGCAGCTGCACAGACTGCAGGAAGTTGTAAATAATCACAGGCTTAAACACGTTCAGTTCAAAGTTACCCTGACTTGCCGCAAAGCCGATTGTCGCATCGTTCCCCATAATTTGCGCTGCGATCATTGTCAATGCTTCACTTTGTGTCGGATTGACTTTACCAGGCATAATGGAGCTGCCCGGCTCATTTTCTGGGATGACAATCTCCCCGATGCCGCAGCGAGGTCCGCTTGCAAGCCATCTGACATCGTTGGCGATTTTCATTAAGTCAGCCGCAAGCGCTTTTAATGCGCCATGCGCATAAGTAATTTCGTCATGGCTTGTCAGCGCGTGGAATTTATTCGGCGAGCTGCTGAACGTTTGGCCGGTCAGTTTTGTGATTTCTTCTGAGACAAGCTCTCCAAACTCTGGGTGAGCATTGATTCCCGTACCGACAGCCGTTCCGCCGATTGCAAGCGCGCGCATTTTGTCTGTCGCTTCTAGAATCATTTCCTTCGAACGATCCAGCATGTACACCCATCCGCTGATTTCCTGTCCAAGCGTCAGAGGCGTAGCATCCTGAAGGTGCGTGCGTCCGATTTTGACAATATCATTGTATGCTTTCGCTTTTTCATCCAATGTGCTGCGAAGCTGGTCAAGCGCCGGCACAAGCTGCTCGTAAACAGCCAAAACGGCAGCAACGTGCATCGCAGTCGGGAATGTGTCGTTTGAGCTTTGGCTGCGGTTCACGTCATCATTTGGATGAATCGTTTGATCAGAGTTCTTTTCTTTTAATAAAGCAGTAGCGCGGTTGGCCACCACTTCGTTCATGTTCATGTTGCTTTGTGTGCCGCTTCCGGTCTGCCATACGACAAGCGGGAAGTTGTCATCGTATTTGCCTTTGAGCACATCATCACAAACCGCTGCAATCGCTTCCGCTTTTTCCGCATCCAGATTGCCGAGGCGTTTATTAGCGAGCGCTGTGCTTCGTTTTAATATTGCAAACGCCTTCACAACTCGCATCGGCATTTTTTCAGAACCGATCTTAAAGTTCTCCTTGCTTCGCTGTGTTTGGGCGCCCCAAAATTTATCAGCAGGAACTTTTACTTCTCCCATGGTGTCTCGTTCAATTCTGTATTCCATTTATGTATCCCTCCATAACGGTTGCTTCAATAGATCATAATTCGCCAGTGATATAAAAAATCCTTTTTATTTTTCGATCTTGGCAGATTTTAATTTTAATTCAAGATATACGCGGGAATCCTTTGAATATTTGTACTTCGGATTCGTCCTGCCGTACTCCTTTGATGTATAAGAGACATCATAATGCTTTTCAAATGATCTGATGAGCTGTTCGATTTCTTCTTGTTTTCCTGCAAGCCTTACCTGTGCCACTTCATTTCCTCCGCTTTCATAAAAAAACTGCTGCCATGAAATACTGTAACACAGTATATCATTTTTTTAACAGGAAAAGATAACCTCTACTAAGGTTTTGGATAAGAGGTGACCTCGTTGGAACAAACAGAATTTAAGGAATATATACACGATAATTTAGCATTGGTGCTTCCAAAATTAAAAGAAAACGACGATCTCGTAAAAAACAAAAAAATGCTCGCCAACGGGCTTGTTTTTTACTATCTCTATTTTAGTGAGCTGAATGATCAGAAGAAGGTTTCAGATTCGATTAAAACCTTAATCAAAGATGAGGAGACCCTGACGCTTGACCAAGTTAAAAAACGCCTTGACCAGCTTGACGCAAGACCCGTTGAAACCGTAAAAAAAACGATCGAGTCCATTCTCAGCGGCAATTGTGCTGTGTTTATCAACGGATTGGACAAAGTCTATATTCTGTCTACAGGAAAGAAAAAAACAAGAAGCCTGGCAGAGCCGACAACTGAAAAAGTGGTTCGCGGCCCAAAAGTCGCGTTTGTAGAAGATCTCAATACAAATCTCGCTCTGATCAGACAAAGAACCTCTCATCCGAAATTAATCACCAAAAAAATCATGATCGGCCAAAACAAGCTGAAGCCGGCGGCCATTATGTATATTGAAGGGAAAGCAAAAAATTCCGTCATAAAAGAAGTGAAGGCGCGGCTTAAAAATGTCCAGCTGGAGGATATCCAGGACAGCGGAACGCTTGAGGAGCTCATTGAAGATAATAAATACTCGCCGTTTCCGCAGATTCAAAATACGGAAAGGCCTGACAAGGTATCGTCGGCCCTGTTTAACGGCCGTGTGGCCATTTTGGTCGACAGTTCACCATTTGTGCTGCTGGTCCCGGTTTCTCTCGGCATACTGATGCAGTCCCCGGATGACTACTATGAACGCTGGATTTCAGCATCTCTTATCCGGTCGCTGCGTTTCGCTTCTATCTTTATCACCTTGTTTTTGTCATCGATTTATATCGCACTCGTGTCATTCCATCAAGGGCTGCTGCCGACCGCACTCGCCGTTACGATTTCGGCAAACAGGGAAAACGTGCCGTTTCCGCCGATATTTGAAGCCTTGCTGATGGAAGTGACAATCGAGCTGCTAAGAGAAGCCGGGCTGCGCCTCCCCAATCCGCTCGGCCAGACGATTGGTCTCGTCGGGGGCGTTGTCATCGGACAGGCAGCTGTAGAAGCCAACCTTGTCAGTTCGATTATGGTTATCGTTGTCAGTGTCATTGCCCTAGCATCCTTTACCGTTCCCCAATACGGAATGGGTCTGTCTTTCCGCGTGCTGCGTTTTATTTCGATGTTTTCAGCCGCAATACTCGGGCTGTACGGGATTATTTTATTTATGCTGGTCGTTTATACGCACCTAACGAGACAAACGAGCTTTGGATCTCCGTATTTTTCGCCTAATGGATTCTTCAGTCTGAAAAATACAGATGATTCCATTATCCGTCTACCAATTAAAAACAAACCAAAAGAGGCGAATAATCCAAATGAGCCAAAAACAGACTCCACTGAAACTTAATACCTTTCAAGGTATTTCTGTTGTTGCAAATACAATGCTCGGGGCCGGTCTTTTAACATTGCCCCGAGCGCTGACCACCAAGGGTAATACTCCTGACGGCTGGATTGTGCTGATATTAGAAGGTGTCATTTTCATTTTTTTCATTTATTTAAACACGCTCATTCAGAAAAAACATCAATATCCCTCACTGTTTGAGTATTTGCGGGAAGGCCTTGGGAAATGGATTGGCAGCATCATAGGGCTTTTGATCTCCTGCTATTTTATCGGAGTGGCCAGTTTTGAAACCAGGGCGATGGCTGAAATGGTGAAGTTTTTCCTGCTTGAGAGAACACCGATTCAGATTATTATTTTAACGTTTATCTGCTGCGGCATCTATTTAATCGTTGGGGGGCTCAGTGATGTTTCGCGGCTGTTTCCCTTTTATTTAACAGTGACGATTATTATTTTGCTGATTGTGTTTGGGATCAGTTTTAAAATTTTTGACATCAATAATTTACGCCCTGTTTTAGGTGAAGGCCTTGGCCCCATTGCGAACTCGCTAACTGTTGTTTCCATCTCTTTTTTAGGAATGGAAGTGATGCTTTTTCTTCCTGAACATATGAAGAAAAAGAAATATACATTCCGATATGCATCTATAGGATTTTTGATTCCGATTGTATTATATATCCTTACGTATATCATCGTTGTCGGGGCTTTAACGGCTCCCGAGGTGAAAACACTGATCTGGCCGACCATTTCTCTCTTTCAGTCCTTTGAACTCAAAGGCATATTCATTGAACGGTTTGAATCGTTTTTACTGGTCGTCTGGATCATTCAATTTTTCACAACGTTTGTCATTTACGGATATTTTGCCGCTAACGGACTGAAGAAGACGTTCGGATTATCAACTAAAAAAAGCATGATGCTCATCGGCGTGGCTGTCTATTATTTTTCCCTCTGGCCGGATGACTCCAATCAGGTCATGATGTACAGCGATTATCTCGGATACATTTTCATCGGCGTGTTTCTGCTTCCCTTCATTCTCTTTTTCATTGTAGCTCTCAAAAGGAGGATTTCAGCAAAATGAAATTCCGGATTTTAAGTATGTTCATATGCACCCTATTGCTGTCCGGATGCTGGGACAGCCGGAATATTGAGGAATTAAGCCTGATCATCGGTGTTGGTTTAGACAAGCCGGATGATAAAAATTTAGAACTGACACAGCAGATTCTCGTCCCGAAAAAAATCAGCTCCAAAGAAGGCTCTTCATCTGATCCGACACAGCTTGCAATCACAAAGGGTGAAACTGTCCATCAAATGATGAGAACATCTGCATTAAAGCATAACCCTACGTTTTCACAGCATTTGCGTCTCATTCTGCTTTCCAAGAGCGTAATTGCGGAACATATTGGAATGGACGCGATCATTAACCAGTTTGTCAGAGACAACGGAACAAGGAGGAGTTCATACGTCTTTGTCACCGATGGCAGAACTAAGGATATATTTAAAATGAATGATCAAGGCGAACCCGCATCTAATGTGATTTACGATCTGACAGAGAATAATGCGGTAACGATCAGAATGATGGAGCCTGTTACATTGGGGGAGATCTCAGAACACTTGACCTCTGACGATTCGTTCCTCATCCCTCATGTCGGTAAGGAAAACGGCAAACTCGCGATAAACGGGGCTGCCATCATCAAAAATAAATTATGGAACCGGAATTTAACACCGGTTGAGGTTCAAAATATCAACTTATTTACAGGCACTGTCGAAGGAGGCGTCATTGATATGAGGCATAATGGCAATCTTTTTTCTTATGAAGTGTACTCCAGCAATCGCAAGATCAAGACAGACTACAAAGACGGGAAGTTCAAATTCACCGTCACACGCAATATTGAAGGTCGTTTATCAGAGGACTGGAATCCGAATGAAGATTCATTTAAGGATTCATATATCAAAGATATTGAAAAGACAGTCGAAAAACGATTACACAAAACAGTAACAGCATTTATTACAGGCACACTGCAGAAAGATATCAAAGCAGATGTCACCGGGCTGGGAAACGAGGTCAGAATTCATTATCCTCAAAAGTGGAAAAAGATTGCAAGAAAATGGGATGATGATTATTTCAGCAATGCGGAAATAGACTACCGGGTCAATGTGGTTGTCAGAGACTTCGGGACGAAAGGCGCAAACAAATAGCAGACGCCTATTTTACGAGGTGATTTCGGTGTGCATACACCGCCGCCTGCGTCCGGTCACTGACATCCAGTTTTGATAAAATATTGGTGATATGGGTTTTGACTGTTTTAATGGTGATAAACAGTTCCTCGCCTATTTCTTTGTTTGTTTTTCCTTCTGCGATCAGGCAGAGAATTTCGAGCTCCCGTTTCGTAAGTGATTCATGCGGGAGCGCGTGTTCACCTGAGTGGCGCAGCCGGGATAATACTTTTCCCGCCACTTTGGATTCCAACTTAGGTTCTCCCTTGCTTGCGGCGCGGATGGCATCGGCGATTTCCGCAGCTTTTGAGGTTTTCAATAGATAGCTGAGCGCGCCCGCTTCAATGACCGGATACACTTTGTCATCATCAATGAAGCTTGTGAGCACAATAATTTTCGGATCTGGAAGCTCTCGGCAAATCTGCTTTGTGGCTTCAATGCCATCCATGCCCTCCATGACAAGATCCATTAAAATGACATCAGGCGACAATTCAGCAGCAAGCCGCACGCCTTCGCTGCCGTCAGACGCTTCGCCGATGACTTCAATATCAGGCTGCGCCTCCAAAAAAGCCGCGAGCCCCATTCTGACCATTTCATGATCATCAATCAATAATACTCGAATCACGTTCGTTCTCTCCTTTTTCTTCCGGGAAAATCGGAACCTTCACTTCGATTTGTGTGCCTTTCCCTTCTACTGAAATCACTTCGGCGACCCCGCCGATTTCGCTTGCACGTTCTTTCATAGAGTTCAAACCGTATGAGGATGCTTTCACCTGATCCATTTTAAAGCCTTTTCCGTTATCAATAACCTTAAGCCGGAGCTGATTGTTCTTTACGCCCAGAATCACGGATACTTTTGAGGCTTTTGAATGTCTGAATACGTTTGAAAGGGCCTCCTGAACGATTCTGAACAAATGATCTTCCATACCCTTGGATATCGGCGTGTCCTGAATATCCCACTCAATATCAAGCGGCTGTTTCTTCCGGAACTCGTCCAAAAGCTCTGTAAGCCCCTCTTTCAGTCCTTTTCCTTCAAGGGTAACAGGCCTTAAATGAAGCAGCAGCGCCCTCATTTCATTTTGGGCTTCACCTGCCATATGCTCGACCAGCTTGATCCGCTTGACCGTTTTATCATCAGCTTCCTTGACGTGTTCCAACACAGCTGATGTCATCATCGATATTGCAAAGAGCTGCTGGCTGACTGCATCATGAAGATCTCTTGCCAATCGCTGGCGTTCTTCTGAGATAACCGACTTCTTCATTTGCGCCTGCCATTCCGCACGTTCATTGGAAAGTTTCTGCAAGGAAGCGACTTGAAGCTCCACGCGCTTCGCCATTTCATTCAGCTGATCGGCGGCCAGGCCGATTTCGTCATCTCCAAGCGGCGGTATTCGATAAGCGAAATTGCCGTTTTCAAAGGTTAAAATCGATTCGACTAATGTATCAACCCTTGTCTTCAGCCGATTGCCGTACATATACCCTGAGGCAAAACCGACCGTCACGCTGATCAGCAGCAATATCAGGATAAATGGAATTCCAAACCAGCTTGACGACAGCAAAACAAGCGGATCGAGCCGATAGTAAAACATCATAAAGGAAATCAAGCAGGCAAAAAGGAGCAGGCTGATTCCCGTTGTCATGCGGATGGCGCGCCACTGGAGGCTCGCAAGCATTTTTTTTCTCATACGTACTTCACATCCACATCACCGATAAATAAGGAAACGGACACTTTGACCCGGCGCTTTGACTCACTGAAATCGGATGACGTGGCATATACCTTCGTGCTTAATCCGCTTTTCTTCGAGCCGATCAGATTGATATCACCGATAAAAACAGCTGAGCTGACGGCCACTTCAAGGTCTGATGGTACATAAATATCAACGTTTCCAATGACTCCGCTAATGACGATTGTACTTTCTCCCTCGGGAATCATCGCTTTAGACAAATCGATTTTGATATCACCGATAAAACCAGAGATATTTAAATCATTCAGGTCAAACGGCTGCTTCATCATTTGCAGCTCTCCGATAAAAAAGCTGCGCATATCGGGATGTTTCACATCTTTTGGCGGCTCATGCTGTTCTTTTTTATTGAGATCGACCCGTTTTTCATTTGGTTCAAATATCGGCTTCCCTTTGACAAGCCTGTAGCCGGCGTAAATCAGAAATGCGGCAAACGCATAGCCGAATAAATTAAAGGTGATACTGAATAGGTTTTTCAAAAATAGAAATGCTGCAAAGATGTACATGACGGAACCGAGCCAATCACGGGAATATTTTTTTAAGAAATAGCCGGCAATCAGAAAAAAGAGCGGCCAAAACAGCAGATCGCCTATTCCGATAATTTGCAAAAACATACTGATGCCGAATAAAGCAATAATAAATCCAAGAAGCTGTTTTTTTGTCATTCCTGGTGTCCGCCTCCTTTCTTCTGCCTGGTGCTACTGTATCGCTAGATCCCCGCTGTCCGTTTTGATATCGATTGGATGCCGGCCGCTTCCTTGCGAGCCTGTGATTTGATGATGATCTTTATGTGCTGTATCAGCAAATGAATACGGCGAACTGACGCTCCCGCTCGCTGATTTTGCATTGACTGTAAAGCTGCCGTTTTTGGGAAGGCTCAAATCCGCATCGCCGCTTGTCAGCGTGACAGATACAGGGCCCGTTACCTTTTTCAGTGCAGCATCAAGGTTTCCTGAAGTCATCTTCACATCAAGAGAGCCTGATACATCAGCCAGCTTTGCGTCTCCTGAAGCTAAGTCAATGCCGGCTGTTTTGGAGATGGTATTTGAAATGATGACATCTCCGGATGATCCCTTCACTTTCAGGTCTTGAAGGCGGACGTCCGTCACTCTCATATTTCCGCTCGCAGATACTGCGTTCAGCCCCGAAAGCGCAAGACGATGCTTCCCGTCCACAGACACGTCACCGCTTGAGGTTCGCACCGTCAGATCACCTTTATAATCATACGGAAGCCGGACGACAAGGGAAGAACGGTTAAACCCATTCAAAAATTGAAATTCTTTTTCCTTTGCGGTCAGCTCCAGTTTTCTTCTGTTTTCAGTAACAAATAACTTCCCGGAGTCTCCTGATATGCCTGCCGATATGTCATTTCGTTCTTCCGCTATGATCCGGACATTCTTGTTATCCGACTCAATGACCACGCTGCCGATGTCCCGCGGCGATGCGCTGGCTGAATCAGCTTCTGTGCCGCTTACGAAACCCAAGCCTGCAGCAAACACGTCTTTTACCACGACGGCGAAAAATATAAGAATACCGGCAATGATCAGCAATTTGCCCAGCATTTTTTTCATTCGATTTCATCCTTCTCATTCATTCTATTATAAAGGAAAAGCCTATGAATTGATACGTGCGGAAGGGAAGGACTTGACCGCAAATCCTTCCCCGTTCCGCTTATTCATTTGCTGCTTTTGACGTCTGGTCTGATTTTTGCAGTGAGAGCGATCGCATTTTTTCAATCTCCGCTTCCACATCATCTGCGAATTCTTTGCGTGTGAGTTCTGTGCCGGCTTCAGCTGACTTTGAATAATTCGCGCGGATTTCCATTTCCTCAATACGGTTTTCAATACGCAAAAATTCACGATACGCGCTTTCGCTGTCAATTTTGTCAAATGTCGTATTCATATGCTCTTTTGCCTTCGCTGCATTTGCACGGGCAATCAGCGCCTGTTTTTTATCCTTTACGTCCTGAAGCTTTGTTTCAAGTGCAGCCAGCTGTTCTTTCAGCTCAGCCAGCTGGCTGTTCGCTTGTTCATAGGACGCTTTATGCTCAGCCGCCTTCCCTTCTAAGTACTTCATTTCAGTTAGCGCCTTTTTCGCCAGTTCTTCTTCGCCTGAGTCAAATGCGAGCTGTGCCTGATTTTTGCGTTTTCCAGCCACTTCAGCTGCTTCTTCAAATTTTTTCTTGAATTGATAGGCAATCGTGTGCTGTTTTATAATCGTTTGTTTTGCTTTGGCAATGTCACTTTCCATATCACGTACATATTGATTCAGCATCACCTTTGGGTTTTCCATTTTATCAAGACCTTCATGAACTGACGCAACAAACATATCTCTGATTCTTTTTAATACCATACCTGATTCCTCCTAATATGCTGATATTATTTTTTCTTCAAAAATTCTTCCCATTCGTCATCAAAGTGAGATTGGTAGCCAGCTGAAGCCGGTTCAGGATCAAAAGATGACACACCGTTATCAGCTGATCCGTTTTTCATCAGCTTCCAGCCGTAATACACCATAGCGGCCGCCAGCGCAATTCCGACGACAAACGGAAGTGAACAAATGAGCATGATCGCTCCGATACCGCCCAAGATGATTCCTGTGATGGTTTTTCCTGCAGCAAACCTTTTGATTCCTGCGTATGTCATCAAGCCCCCGATGGCGAGCGGGATGATAAAGCCGAAGCTTCCTCCTCCAAAAAAGACGGAGATCCCAAATACAATTAATAAGAATCCGCCTATTGTTTTCTTGTTTATCTTCATGCAGATCCTCCTTTCGTTTTCCTTGTCTTCATCTTAAACAAATTAGCATTTGCGCAAAACGAATCAGAGATTGATTTTTATATAAGACCGGAGTCGTATCTTGTGCCAGACCCATAAGCACAAAAAAACGCCATGCACGAGGCATGGCGTTTCAAAACCCTTTACAGATGAACACTTGCTTCCCTTTCTTTGATCAGGTCGGACCGTTCTGCTTTAGCCAGCTTTGTGAATAGCAAAATGCCGATACCCGCAATAATTTCGACAACCCCTCCAACAGCGATCACAGGTCCTGAACCAAAGGCGTTTGCAGCATACCCGCAAATGACAGCTCCGGCAGGTATGGAAATATTTGAGATCATATGTATAACGGCGTAGACCTGCGGCTGATCCTCACTATCCACAGATGTCTGGATAATCGTGTACTCTGGAACATTAACAGCACTGACTGCGGCGCCAAAGGTAAACGCAGCGAGAAAGACGAGCGGCAAAAAGGTATTCATACCGGTAATAAAGAAAGCCAATCCTTCAATAATGCCGGCAGTTACAAATAACAGGCCGTATCTGTTTACTTTGACTTTCGCCAGCACAAATCCCAATAAAAACGCGCCTGCGGCGGTGGTAGCCTTTAAAAGCGAGTATACGATCGGCTGGCCGTTTAAATCTTCCGCAACGTAAACAGCTGAGAGCGCTTCCCAAGGGGCAGCCGCGAAATTCATAAAAATACAATAAATGGCGAGCGGATATAAAATCTGATGTCTTCTGACGAGCGTAAAACCGCGTTTCAGTCTTCCGATATATGTGCCTCTCTGCGTAACAGCAGCAGACTCTGATTGAGATTCAACCGCAGTGTACTTAATAAAAAGGACGAGAAAACCAGAAACCAAATAGAGAACAAGTGCGATAAGCATTGTATAAGAAGGGCTGATAAATGTAAGAAAAGCGCCGCATAACGTGACAGCTCCGAGCCGGACAATTTGAGCAGAGGACTGCAGTACAGCGTTTGCTTTTTGAATGCCCTCTTCATTTACGATTTGGGGAATCAAAGCTATGGAGGCGGGATTGTAGGCGGCGCCCGTAGCAGAATGCACAATCATAAGCGTCATGACAAACCACAGCGGAGAAAAGCCCGCAAAATGACACAGAGGAATAATCAAGACAATCGCAGCCCTTGTCAGATCTGAAAAGTACATCCAAAATTTCAGCGTGTTCTGTTTCATGAAAGGACCCGTCACAGGTGCCAGTACAGCTTCCGGCAGAAAGGTAACAGCAATCAATAAAGCAGTCCCGATCGCACCTTTGCCGTCATAAATTAAAAACCATAATATTGAATTAAATGCGAACATATCGCCGGATATCTTGACTATTCTTGAGAAAAAAAGATAATTGAAATTTCTCTTCCAGATGCTATCACTTTCAATTAAATTCACCATCTATCAGAGCCCCCCACTGCCTATTTTTTACATCTATTTGTTCCAATATCTCATTTTTCCATTTTTCAGTCAATAATTCATAAGGTTCATTTTTTGTCGTAAAATGGGAGATTGACAGAATGAAAAACAAAAAAGCCGGCATGTAGGGAATACGCCGGCTTTTATTTTCTCTTTTTATGATTCGCTGCTGTTTCGGTCCCGAAACACAATAGCACTTCTTTCATATTCTACATCGTCAATGCCGCTTCTTACGTTCACAACCCGTGCGGCGGCAAAGAAATAGTCGGACAGACGATTCAAATAACGAAGCACTGTTTCATGGATCTCCTCCGATTTCATCAGCGCCACCACTCTGCGTTCCGCCCGCCTAGCAATGGTGCGCGCCGCATGGAGAAGCGAAGCGCCCTTCGATCCGCCCGGAAGAATAAATTTCTTCAGTTCTGGCGCTTCTGATGTATAGGCATCAATGCGCGTTTCTAAAAAGGAAACGGATTCTTCCTTTAGTTTGTAGTCTTTTCTTTCTGTGACAATTGCCAGATCGCCTCCGCAGTCAAACAGCTCATGCTGGATGATCAGCAGCTCGGCTGTCAAATCTTCAAAGCCGGGCTGCCCGGAAAGCTCTGACAAAGCAAGCCCAACAAAGCTGTTCAGCTCGTCAATCGTCCCGTAGCTTTCGACGCGGAGGCTGTCCTTGTCCGTTCTGCCTCCGACTAAGCTCGTTTGTCCCTTATCGCCTGTTTTTGTATATAGTTTCATACATGTGTCTCCTTTACAGACTTATTCAAACAGCTCTGCAGCCTCTTTTACACATTCAGCTGTTCCTATCTGTATCAATTGATTCAGCCGCTTTTCTGTGTTTTCAGATTGCTGAGTTTGTGTCGCAGCGATGAGAATATCACCCTCTACCCGTCCGTCTCCCAGCACTTTCATCCGTTCTGCTTCGGCAGTCATGAGAGCTCTGACAAAGCATTGATCTGCCGCATAGCCGTTGATCAAAATCCATATCGAAAAGCCGGTCATGACACATATCAAAATGGATAGCTCTCCATCTTCATACGTTCGATACACGAAACGGTCAAGCCTTCCCGGAGAAGCCATCGCACAAGTTTCCGGCAGATGAAAACCGTTTTCTGACAGATAGGCCGTAAGCCCTTCTATAGGATCTGACTGAACTGGCAGCCGTTTATGGATCAGCGTCCTGCTCCATGAAAACCCTGCACCGACAGGCGCTGAGGACAGTGTACGGAGCGGGATTTCCGTTTGCAGAAGAATGTCATCATGCCCCGTTTGAAGCAAAGATTCAAACGGGATAAGCTGCTGCTTCACGCTGTCTTTTTCAGGCTGTATCGCAATCATCGGTTTTGGGGAGCTGTGATGGACCAAGGTGGTGACATCTGTATCGTACACGGCCTTTATGTGATGTTCTGTGACCGCATATTCCGGCTTTTGCTTAGGCCCGGCTGTACCATTTTTCATAAACAAGAGCTCATCACAGTACAGGCTCGCGGTGTTCAAATCATGAAAAACGCTGACAGCTGCCAATCCGTTTTCTCTTGTCAGGCGTTTGATGAGATCAAGCAGTTCTTTTTGATAAGCCAGATCGAGAAAATTTGTCGGCTCGTCCAAAAATAAAATACGCGGCTGCTGCGCCAAAGCTTGGGCCAAATACACCCGCTGCTGTTCCCCTCCGCTTAGATCGCGGATCGATTTTCCTGCAAAAGCGGCCACTCCGGTTTGCTCCATTGCTTCCTGTACAATGGCTTCATCCTTTTCAGTCTGCTGTCTGAACAGCCCTGTTTGGAATGGATATCTGCCGAAGGCTACAGTTTCTTTGACGGTAAAGGTAAAGGCTTGATCCGTTTTTTGCGGCAGGACGGCCATGATTTGCGCCAGTTCCTTCGGTTTATAGTCTGCCAGCGGTTTGCCAGCCAAATAAACACTGCCTTCCTTGGCCGGCAGCGTACCAGTCAGCAAGTGTAAAAGCGTGGTTTTTCCGCTTCCATTAGGGCCGAGAATACCGAGAAATTCACCCTTCTCCACTGTTAAGCTGACATTGTTGATCAGCCGGCTGTCTCCGTATCCTCCCGACAGCCCTTCTGCCTTCATCATAAGCTTCTCCCCCCGCGGTGCTGCCGAATTAAAATAAGGGCAAAAACAGGTGCCCCCGCCAAGGACGTAATAATCCCAATCGGCAGTTCAATCGGCTCAATGATCGTTCTGGAAAGCAGATCAGCTAAAACAAGAAAACCTGCTCCGAGCAAGGCGGACAGCGGCAGTAAATGCCGATGGTCCGTTCCCCACAAAAGCCTTGTGATATGCGGAATCACAAGACCGACAAAGCCGATCGTGCCGGATACAGCCACAGCGCTTCCCGTCAAAAGAGAGCCAGCTATCAAAATCAGCATTTTTCTCTGCTGAACACTGACTCCGAGAAGCTTTGCTTTGTCTTCTCCATATGTCATTACGTTCAGCTCTCTTCCATTGACGATCAGTAAAACGGTTCCCAAAAGAAAAAACGGGAGAAACAGAACAACATAACTCCAGCCCCTCATGGAGACACTGCCGAGCAGCCAATGCACAATCGGCAGCAGGTTGTCGCCTGTCAAAGCAATGATAAGAGAAATAAATGCGCCCAAAAAAGAGTTAATGATGACACCGGTCAAAATCAGGGTAGAAACAGACATTGAAGCATGAACGAGGCGGCTGAAGGAAAGGACCGCCGCCATCGTGGCAAGTGCCGCGGCTACACTCACAACCGGGAGTGTAAACCCTCCGATAACAGGAAGCTGCAGGCTAAAGAATAGGGTCACAACCGCTCCGACTGAAGCACCGGATGAAACACCAAGTGTGTAGGGGTCAGCAAGAGGATTTTTCAACAGCCCCTGAAAAGCAGCCCCTGCGATAGAAAGAGCCGCCCCCACAAGGGCGGCCAGCACAACTCTCGGCAGTCTGATATTCATCATAATATTGGTGTACATCGGGTCATCAGAACCGATAGAGCCGCCAAAGCCTTCATGCCAAAAGACACGAAAGATAGCAGGTATAGGAATTTGCAGGCTGCCGCAAGAAATTCCTAATATGATGCTCACGGCTAAAAATGAAAAACTGATGATATATGCGGAGTAACAATTATTCCTTAAACGTATCCGGGTAAATGCTTTCCGCAAGTTCTTCGACCCCTTCGATCAGACGGGGGCCGGAGCGTGTCACAAGATCAGGATCCACATCATACACGCGATGATGTTTCACAGCATCGATTTCGCTCCAGCCATCGCGTTTTTCCACTGCTTTCGCTTTCACTCCGTCCGTTGTAACGATAGCATCAGGATTGAGTTTTACGATCGCCTCGTCTGTCATTTGCACCCAGCCTGTTTGGTCCGCTGCTACGTTTTTAGCATGGATGACATTCAGCATTTCATTCATAAACGTGTCTTTTCCGGTTGTGTAAATGTCAGGATCAGGAGAAACCTCGATAAATACGCTTTTCTCCTCGTCTTTTGAAATGGTTTTCGCTTTTTCTTGAATATCCTGCAAATCTGATTTCATGCTTTTCACGAGCTGATCGGCTTTTTTCTCTGCCCCGGCAGCTTCTCCGATCATTTCGATTGATTTGTACACCTCGGAAAATGATTGTGCATCATTGACAGTCAGCACGGTAATGCCCGCGTCCTTCAGCTGTTTGATGGCATCCGCTGACGCTGACATGGAAGACTCATGGGCAAGAACGAGATCCGGCTTGAGAGAAATGACTTTCTCAACGTTTACATTCATATCTCCGACCTTATCAACCTTTTTGACTTCCTTTGGATATGTATCGTTTGTGGTGACGCCAACCACTTTGTCACCGAGGCCGAGAGCGTATGTAATTTCTGTGTTGCTAGGCATTAATGAAACAATCTTTTTCGGCTCCTTTTTGATTGTCACATCTTGATTTGACGCATCATCAATGGTGACAGGAAACGCTTCTGTCTTTTGTTTTGCCTTGGAGTCCTCCTGATTTGCAGCATTTCCGCAGCCTGTCATCATAACAGCAGCCAGCAGAAGCGCAGTCCATATTCCGGCTAGTTTCTTCATAACCTTTCCTCCTAAGTGAACTAAAAAAAGCATCTCTACGATGGTAAAGATGCTGTAAACAACACAAAAAAGCCTATTGTTTACACATCATCTGTCCTCGCAGACTTCGTGCTGATCAAACAGGCAGGTATCCTGGCTCTTGGCGCTATGGCCAATTACAGTGGCGGGACCGCACCGGCTTTTACCGGTTTCCCTATTAAGCCGGCTGTTGTTCACGGACCGGCACCTATTTGACATTCGTATCCTTTTTTCGGAGTAATTATACTATATGACTGACAGGCTTGTATATGCGTCCTGAATGACTTTTCACCCGGTATATGTATGGAAGCAAAATCCTCGTAAACACTAATTTTGTTCTTGTATACTTAATACCATCATGTATAAAAAGGAATGATTCTTATGGATTTAAAGCTAAAAGACAAACTCGTCTTAATCACCGGCTCGACTTCAGGTATCGGGAAAGCTGCAGCAAAAAGCTTTCTGCAAGAGGGTGCGGCTGTCATTGTCAACGGACGCAAACAAGAGACTGTCGATCGCACAGTTGAAGAGCTTTCTGCATATGGAACCGTGCACGGTGCGGCTGCCGATTTGTCAAAAACAGATGAAGCAGCGGCTTTTATTGAAAAAGTAAATGAAATCGGTGATATCGATATCCTTGTCAACAACCTTGGTTTCTTCGAGGTAAAAGACTTTGCCGATGTAACAGATGAAGAGTGGAATCAATATTTCGAAGTGAACGTGATGAGCGCGGTTCGGACAAGCCGTCACTTCCTTCCAAAAATGCTTGCCAAAAACAGCGGACGCATTTTAAATATCGCAAGTGAAGCAGGCATCAAACCGCTTCCAACGATGATTCCATACTCCATGACAAAAACGGCGCTGATCAGCCTTTCAAGAGGGATGGCTGAAATGACGAAAGGCACGAATGTGACGGTCAACTCAGTGCTTCCGGGGCCCACTTGGACAGAGGGCGTCGCATCCTATATGGAAGGTGCCGCACAAGCTGCCGGCCAGGATACAGATACATTCATTAAGGACTATTTTAAAGTCAATGAGCCGACTTCTCTTATTCAGCGATACGCGACAGCAGAAGAAGTTGCTAACACGATCGTATTCCTCGCGTCTGACGCCGCATCTGCCATCAACGGCACGGCACAGCGTGTGGAAGGCGGCATTATCCGTTCTCTGTAATATGCAAAAAACGCATCCGTATTTCGGATGCGTTTTTTTATACGTCTCCAGCGAATGGAACCGGCTGGTACCCGCCTGTTTCCAATTTTGCTGAAAACAATCCTCCCGCATGAGGCTGCTCGTATCTTTCTGTTTCTGTCATTTGTTCCGTTGCCGTTGTAATGTAAAGGGTTTTTAAGTCCCTGCCGCCGAACGCGCAGCACGTGACATATTTGGCCGGCACGCTGATTGAATCGATTTCTTTTTTCTGAAACGGATCAATGTGAACAACGCGGCTGCCGCCAAACAGCGCCACCCACAGCATGCCATTTTGGTCGATTGTCATGCCGTCCGGCAATCCGTCTGATTGATCAAAACGATAGACGGGTTCTGGATTTGAGACACCTCCGCTTTCGGGATCATAGCTGTAACGCACAATCTCCTGCGTCGGCGTGTCGATGTAATACATCAAATTCCGCTCGCGATCCCAATCCAAACCGTTTGAGGTAGAGACTTGATCTTTGATTTTGGCAAGACTGCCATCTAGGTCCAAACGGTACAGCGAGGCCTGTTTTTGTTCGCCTTCCATGCTCGTCGTCCCCGCCCAAAGCCGTCCGTACGGGTCACATTTAGCGTCATTAAAACGCAGGCTCTCATGCATGTCCTTCGGCTGTTTGATTTTTTCCAGGCTGTCATCCTGAAGATGATACAGGTAAAACCCGTCCTTCATCGTCATAATCAGTTCATCCTTTGCGTATTTCGCAAGCGCCGTCACAAAGGATTTAAATTTGATCGACCGGTTGACTTTTTCTTCAGGGTCGAAGATGTGGAGCTCGCTCCCTAAGATATCAACCCAATATAAGCGGCCGTTTTCTTCATCCCATAACGGGCCTTCACCAATGACTGCCCTAGTGTCTGCTTCCAATACTGCATCCATGTGCTACACCTCTTTAGCTTCAGTCTACATATTGTTATTCCCGGCAAAAAGGTGTCCAAACCACATGTTTATTGTTTTTTGAAAAGGATGGTGATGACTGATCCAATGTTTATTCTGCTGTTCACATGAATCGTCCCGTTATGCAGATGGACAAGCTCCTTGGCAATCGCAAGCCCGAGGCCCGTTCCGGCAGCAGGATCTTTTGTGTTCGTCCCTCTGTAGTAACGGTTAAACAAATTGGTGATCGTTTCTTCATCCATTCCCTTCCCATTATCCTTTACCTTCAAAGAAATATGATTTTTTGCTTGTTCCAGAATGACCTGAATCTCCGTTCCTTTGTCGTTGTGCTTCACGGCATTCCCCAGCAGGTTTTCTAATATGCGCCTGAACCACGCTTCATCAAGCGCAAATTCAATATGCTCTTCTTTGGATACAAAGGAGATATCATACCCTTCAGAAAATGGATTTTTCTTAAAATCCTCAATGACATTTTTAAAAAACGGGATAAGGCTTGTGAGCTTTCTCTCAATTGGAAGAGCATCATTTTTCAGCCGATACGTTAAATTTAAGTCTTCAATCAGCTTGGACATGTATTCAGATTTTTCTCTGACAACCTGTCCCATTTCTTTCACTTCTTCCGGCGACCAATCATACTGCTTCGACTCGAGCATCATGCTGTAGCCGTAAATGCTGCTAAGCGGTGTTTTTAAGTCATGCGACAAACCGGCAATCCATTCTTCCCTTGTCGCCTGGATTTTTTCTCTGTTTCTTTTATCCCGCCTCAGCGTTTCAGTCAGCTGATCCATTGATTCAAAAATCTCACCGAAGAAGCGGTACGGCTGTTTGATTTTCCCCTTTTTGTTTTTGCTGATAGGACGGCCTTTCCGGTTTTTCGGTTCCTCGAGTTTCCCTTTAGATAGATTGACCAGCCATTTAATCGTGTGAAAAATCGGCAGCCCGAATCGGAACATATACCAAACAGTCATCCAAATGATATACAGGAACAGAACACCCATAATCAGGAACATCGCCTTTAGCACAACCTTCAGAAATGATTTGTTAAACTCCTGATCGGTTACATAGACAGGGTTCGGCACCGTAGCGACCATCCATCTGTCTTTATTAAGGATCTTAACGGAAATTTCCCGTTTATAGTTCCAAGGTTTAGAGCTGTATTTGAGCAGCTCCAGCTGGTTCATCGTTTTTCTTTCACTTTTTGTGCTGTTGATGCTGTGGATAATGTTTCCATTGCTGTCTAATAGGTAAATGGCACCTTTTTCCCGCTTAATATAGTCGATGGTACTGGACTTATAATGTGCTAGAGAATCTATCTTTTGTTCTCGCTTTTCAACGGAAGTCAGCAGCTGTTCGCTCTTTGATTTCCAGCCGGACAATAGAAGATACGACTTATCTTCAATATTGATGGCCCAGTAATTCAGCTTATAGTTATGAAGCTTTTTGGTTTTATAAATAGACAAAAGCTCTTTCTTGGTATAGGTGCCGGGCACGTCTTTCGGCACGCTGTACGAATAAGCGGTTTTCCCTTTCGAATCAATGATTTGCATCCAGCCATGCTGTTTATCGACAGATTTCTTCAGAAAATTATCCACTTCCCATGACCCATCTTCGTTTACATCGAGATATGCTTCAAGTGTGTCAGTTGTTGCCTTTGTCAGCCCTGAATTGGATTCCGCATCGCTAAACCGAGCGTCTAAATAGAAAAACGAAGCAACAAGCATAACCGTAAGCAGCAGGATTACAATTAGCATCTGCCCGAAAAAGTGAAACAGAAACTTCCATCTTAACCTCATGACCGCTTGCCTTCAGGATTTGGGATAAAACGATAGCCGAGACCGCGAACGGTGACGATATACTCCGGATTGCTCGGATCGCGCTCAATTTTTTCCCGAAGCTTGCGGATATGAACCATAACGGTGTTATTGTCGCCATAGGAAGGATAGCCCCAAACTTTTTCATAAATTTGATCTTTGGAAAGCACCACATTAGGATGTTCACAAAAATACTGCAATAGCTGCAAAAGCTGAGCTGAACAAGCGACAGCTTCCCCGCCTACGATCAGCTCGGCATTTTGCGGAGAAAATGTAAAATAATCATATGTATAGGTTTGATTTGAGCTCGTTTCTTTCGACTGATATGTGCGCTTGAGGTGCGCTCTGATCCGCGCTGCTAATTCCAGCGGATTAAATGGTTTTGTGATATAGTCATCAGCCCCAACCGCAAAGCCCGACAATTTGTCCGCGTCGGATGATCTTGCCGTCAGGAAAAAAATCGGAGCATCTGAATACTCTCTGATCAGCGTGCAGGCTTCAAAACCGGACATTCCGCCCATCATAACATCCAGCACGATCAAATCAACCTTATTGGCCTTCACAACCGGAATTGCTTCTTCTGCGCTTGCAGCATCCAGTATATTTCGATAACCTTCTTTTTCGAGAACGCGTTTGATCATGTCCACAATCGCTTTCTCATCGTCTACGATTAAAATTGACGCATTTTCCACTTTTATGTTCCTTTCTGTCACTGTTTTTTTCATCTTATCATTATATCGTTTATTTTTGGTACATTTTTGAATAGGGAAAGTCTGCCGGGCATGACAAACAGAAAACGGGAACATGGAAGTTCCCGTTTATTCGTATTTTCAGATGAAAGTTATGAATTCTCGTCCACCATATACAAAATAAACTCCCAAAACCCCGGAACGTCCTGGCACAAAAGCATATCAGCCTTTTCAAACATTTTGATCTTCAGCTCCTGCTCCAAATCTTCTCTTTCTTGGTAGGACGTATTGCTGAGTTTTTTTCTGATCATCGGCGAAAAGCATGTAATCAGATGTTCAATGTCATACATGTCGTCTTTTTGTTTCTTTTGTTCAAACTGGCCGTTCACAGCTTACTTTCCCCCTTTTTTTGCGCCGCTAGCTGCTTTCTGATATTCTCAAGCCCCTTTTTATGAATGTTGGAGATGTTTTGCCGTGACTCTCCTAATGAATCCGCAATCTCCTGCATCGTGGCACCGTGAAGATAGACTTTTGTCAGCACGCTTTTTTGTTTGTCAGTCAGCTTCTGGATCGCTTGATAAAGCTGATAATCCTGGACATGCTGGCTCAAATCATCCTGCCGGTCTAAAAATGCTTCAAACGCATCACTTCCTGTTTCGGAAGGAAGGCGTTCTCCTGCTTCAGGATGATCAACCGTCAGCGGATACCGTTTTTGGTTTTTGCGAACCCGCTTATCAAAATCAATAGAAAAGATGCGAATCATTGAATTCATATACTTGACGATGCGGATCTCCTTATAAAATTGCCTGAATTGCTCGTCCAATGATTTTGCATCTTTTTCGTTCGGGCTTTCCATTAGGTTTTTGAACAAACGGTAATGCTGAGGATTGCTCAAAAAATGCTTCACGATGGGATGCTTCATTATCTCCTTACATTTTGACCGCAAAAGACCTTGATAGTCCATCAAACCGCCTCCCTACTAAATTAAATGAAGGAAAGCAAAAAAAAGTAAACTACTACTTTCTGACTAGCGCTTGTGCAAATGCTCCGGCTGCAGTTTACGTTTTCTTGGATTTCCTTCACTTACATACATGACTGCCAAAAAAGAAGGGAGGTATTTTCCATGGATCAGGTTTTTATAGAGGAAGTCGTAAAACAGATCGGTAATCTGGGGTTTCCTGCGCTGATTGCAATGTACCTGCTGACCCGATTTGAGAAAAAGTTTGATCAGCTGATAGAACTGATGACAGAGCTGAAAGACCAGAAAGCAAAAAATTAATTTTCAATCGAAGTTGACTTTTTACTGTTTTTTTTCACTTAACAAGACAGAAGGGAAAACGAAAGGCCTTTCACCTTCTCTTTCTGCTTAACATTTATTTTTAAGGAGGAGACAGTTACATGAAAAAACAAAACGACATTCCGCAGCCAATCAGAGGAGACAAAGGAGCCACGGTGAAAATCCCGCGCAATATTGAAAGAGACCGGCAAAATCCTGATATGCTCGTTCCGCCGGAAACCGATCATGGAACCGTCAGCAATATGAAATTTTCGTTCTCTGATACTCATAACCGATTAGAAAAAGGCGGATATGCCCGTGAAGTCACCGTACGGGAGCTGCCGATCTCAGAAAACCTTGCATCTGTAAATATGCGGCTGAAGCCAGGTGCCATTCGCGAGCTGCATTGGCATAAAGAAGCAGAATGGGCTTATATGATTTACGGAAGTGCTAGAGTCACAATTGTGGATGAAAAAGGGCGCAGCTTTATTGATGATGTAGGTGAAGGAGATCTTTGGTACTTCCCGTCAGGCCTGCCGCACTCCATTCAAGCGCTGGATGAAGGAGCCGAGTTCCTGCTCGTGTTTGACGATGGATCATTCTCTGAAAACAGCACGTTCCAGCTGACAGACTGGCTTGCCCACACCCCTAAAGAAGTCATTGCTGCGAACTTTGGCGTGACAAAAGAAGAAATCGCCAATCTGCCGGGAAAAGAAAAATATATATTTGAAAACCAAATCCCAGGCAGCTTAAAAGATGACATTGTGGAAGGGCCGAACGGCGAAGTGCCTTACCCGTTTACTTACCGCCTTCTTGAACAGGAGCCGATTGAATCAGAGGGAGGAAAAGTATACATTGCGGATTCGACAAACTTTACAGTGTCTAAAACAATCGCATCTGCCCTCGTGACGGTAGAACCAGGCGCCATGAGAGAGCTGCATTGGCATCCGAATACTCACGAATGGCAATATTACATCTCCGGCAAAGCAAGAATGACCGTTTTTGCATCTGACGGCCATGCCAGAACGTTTAACTACCAGGCCGGTGATGTCGGATATGTCCCATTTGCAATGGGTCATTACGTTGAAAACATCGGGGATGAACCGCTTGTCTTTTTAGAAATCTTCAAAGACGACCATTATGCCGATGTCTCTTTAAACCAATGGCTTGCCATGCTTCCTGAAAAATTTGTTCAAGCACACCTTGACTTAGGCAAAGACTTTACCGATGTCCTTTCGAAGGAGAAACATCCGGTTGTGAAAAAGAAATGCAGTAAATAATAGACTTGCAGCTTGCAGAGAGCACTCGTTCTCTGCAAGCACTAAAAAGGAGCTGAACCAGTGAAACAACAAACTTCTTCAAAACGTTTATTGCGGCTCTCCATACAGTACATGCTGGCCGCAGCAGCAGTGGTGTTGACCTATTTTGGAATCATTTTTACTTTGTTTTCTTTAGCGGGAACGAGCTACCGCTCAGCAGCTCATGTCCTGCTTTTTGCCGTGTTATTCCTTGTCCTCGGGTTATGCTTTGAACCATTTGAACGCCTGATGATACATAGTTTTACATTTTTTAAGACAGGAAAACGCCTATTCATTCTCCTTGCCGGCATCGTACAGCTGCTGTTTTTGTGGATGACTGCTCATACAACAGACCAATTGATCAGCGACATCTGGCTGTCCACCACAGAAGAAATGATTGTCGCATCTGTTTTTCTGATTTTAGACAAATGCAACTCGGCTCTTCCCAGCTAAAAAAAGAACGCATTCCAACTGAATGCGTTCTTTTTATTCATAGCGAAGCGCGTCTACAGGCTGAAGCTTCGATGCCTTAATGGACGGAAGCAAGCCGAAAATAATGCCGACTGCCATTGAAAAGATGAGTGCTCCGACAACAGCCGGAACGGAGACAATAAAAGGCATCGGAAAAACGACTGTCAGCAGCTTAGCGATGCCGAAGCCTGCCAGCACACCGAGTATTCCGCCAATACTTGTCAGCACGACAGCCTCGGTTAAAAATTGAAATAAAATCACACGACGCTTAGCACCGAGCGCTTTCTTAATCCCGATTTCCCTCGTGCGCTCCGTGACGGAAACGAGCATGATGTTCATGACGCCGATACCGCCGACCAAAAGTGAAATACTGGCGATCCCGCCAAGCAGCAATGCAAATGACTGATTAAAGGACTCCACTTCCTGCGCGATCTCCTGAAGATCCATCACACTGTACTCTGCTTTTTCCAGCTCAGCTTCAGACAGTCCTTGGTTTAAAAGATCCGCAGCCATTACGCCGGCTTCTTGGATATGCTCAGAGGAATCGGCCTGCACGGCAATCTGCGTTGGTGCGTCAAAGCCTTCAATGAGCGGCCATACTTTTTTCGGCACGTACAAAACCGGGTTTGCGTAGTCGCCTTCAAACATGCTTTCCTGCTGATTTTTTTCTTTAAAAACACCGGCAACCTTAAATGGCACACCATTCATCTCAATGTTTTTATGCAGAGCGTCTCCGTCTGGAAACAGTTCATCTCTGGCAGCTTCATTGATCATCACCACTTGGCGGGTGCTGTTTAAATCGTTTTCCGTCAGCTTTCTCCCCTCGGTTATACGGATTGGGAACATATCAAAGTAATCACCGTCAACACCGTACACTTGAGGGTACGAAACATTTGTTAAATGAAAAACGCTCGCGCCTTCAGACAAGTAATATAAAGATAATCCTTTGACCATAGGATCAGATTTGATCGCCTTTACTGTTTCTTCAGCTACAGGCGGCGCGGACGTATACGAAACCTGAGGGCCGCCGCCCTCCTCTTCTCCGCCCGACGGCTGGTAGACAACATTGATCGCGTTATTTCCCATGCCGATCATGCTTTGCTTTAATTGTTCGCTTTGGCCCTTCAGCATCGAAACAATCGCGATGATTGCCGCTATGCCGATAATGACACCGAGCATTGTCAGAATCGATCTTAATTTATGAGAGAAAATTGATTGAAAGGAGATTCGAATATGTTCAAGCATGGCTGATATCCCCTCTCTCATCTAATACCAATTCTCCATCCCGGATAAAAACCGTTCTGTCAGCTTTTCTGGCGACGTCCGGGTCGTGGGTAATCATAATAATGGTCTTGCCTTCCTGATGCAGTTCGGAAAACAGCGATAAAATTTGTTCACTTGATTTGGTATCAAGCGCCCCGGTCGGTTCATCAGCTAAAATAAACCTCGGCTGATTGACAAGGGCCCTCGCTATCGCCACCCGCTGCTTTTGCCCGCCGGACAGCTTCGGCGGCTTGTAAGAGACCCTGTCTTTTAAACCGACTTTTTCCAGGGCTTCATAAGCTCTTTGCCTTCTCTCTTTTTTCTTCACTTTATTGTAGATCATCGGCAGCTCAACATTTTGCAGCGCGGTAAGACGCGGCAGCAGATGAAAGGTTTGAAACACAAACCCGATTGATTCGTTGCGGATTTCGGCTAAGGCACCGTCTTTCCCTTTCAATATATCTATCTGGTCAAGCGTATAGGTTCCGGAGGTTGGCCTGTCCAAACAGCCGATGATATTCATTAACGTTGACTTTCCAGAACCGGAAGGCCCCATAATAGCCAGAAACTCACCCGCCTGGACAGTCAGATTGATATGTTTCAAGATTGGAACTTCTTCTCTTCCCAGCTTGTACGATTTCGAAATATTATTCAGTGTCAGCATTGACTGTAACCTGCTTTCCTTCCTTGACCGCGGGATCAGGATAGATCACATAATCTTCCGGCGTCAGGCCGCTCTTAATTTCTACCATGTCATTTTCATCAGTCTCACCGATTTCAATAGGCTGTTTGACCGCTTTCTGCTTCTCATCGGCTTTCCACACATATGGTTCGCCGTCATCCTGAATCACCATGTCGGTCGGCAGCTTGATCTTGTCCGCATCAGCATCATCACTCATCACTTCGATGTTGACATGATAGCCGACTTCAAGGCCCTTATGGCTGTCTAATAAAATTGTGAACGGATAGTTAGAGGATTGGGGATTCATTTCTTCTTCAGCAAAACTTTCTGACTCCTCCCCCTCGCCTGCTCCCGCCGGAAGCTTGCCGATCGAGGTGACCTTTCCTTTCCACTCGCCTTCACCGCCTGTTTTCAGCGTGACTCTGACTTTGCTGCCTTTTTTGATTGTGTCCATTAACAGCTCGTTGATTTGGCTTTTGACGAGATATTTGCCCGTCGAAACAATCTGGATATACGGACCTGCTGCCTGGTCACCTGTTGCTCCGTCAGCGATATCCTGATTGACGCTTTGAACGATCCCGTCATGCTTGCTTGTAATCACATTGGAACCTTTGTTTTTCGTCAGGGCAGCCAGCTCTTTTTGATGCTGCTTCAGCTCAAGCTGGCTTGTTTTCAAATCGAAATTGGCCTGATCAAGCTCATCTTGAAGCTGTGATTTCTCTTCTTTTCCGGCCGTTTTCAGCTGTTTTTCCGTTTCCGTTATTGATTTTTGCAAACGGCTGATTTGGAGGTTTGTCATTTCAATTTGCAAATTGGCTTGCTCAACTTCGTCAGAATGATCTTCGCCCTCATACTCAAAAAGCTTATCGCCCTTTTTGACCTGATCGCCTTCTTTGACGTATGTTTTTTTAATGCTGCCTTTCTCTGAATCTATGTATACTTTCTGCTGTTTCTCAGGTTCAACCTTTCCAGAAAACGTTTGGCCTGATTCTGATTCTCCTCCCATGTATACCGCTACTGATTCAGCATAGGGCTCCGTTGATACGGCAACTCGGTTCATGTGAGTAAAAAAGTAAAAACCGCCGGCGCCGATCCCCGCCAATACAAGCACACCAACACATATCGCACCGCCAATAAGCCATTTTTTCTTTTTGGACACAACGATCTCCTCTTTCTGTAAACTATGTAATATTTTCGAAACATTCTAACCAATATTATCTATTAATTCAAAAAGACTTGCAATCTTTTTATTGAAATGAGGGAATCAAATAGAAAAATGGTATTTTCACAGCTGAAAATAAAAAATCCCGGCTCAGAACCGGGATTTTTCTCACACTGAAAGAAGCGTTTTTTCGTTTTTAATCAGGTCATAGGTCAAGCACACAGGCTTATTTGTACGGGGATCAGTCACGATTTCAGCATCAATCTGAAATACCCGCTTCAAAATGTCCGGAGTCATGACCTCCAGTGCAGTGCCTTCTTTGATGACCGTGCCTTTTTTGAGTGCGATCATATAATGAGAAAAACGGGCTGCATGGTTAAGATCATGAATGACCATTAAAATCGTCCGCCCCTGCTCTTTGTTGAGTCTGTCTAGCAGCTGCAGAATTTCAAGCTGGTGTGCAAGATCAAGATACGTTGTAGGTTCATCCAGCAGCAGCAGTTCCGTCCCTTGCGCAAGCGCCATGGCAATCCACACGCGCTGACGCTGTCCGCCTGACAATGCCTCAATCGGCCGTTCAGCGAATTCAGCCATGCCTGTTTCTTCAAGCGCCCATTTGATAATTTGGCGATCTTCATCATTTAATCTGCCAAATCCTGATTGATGCGGAAATCTGCCGTACGACACCAATTCATACACCGTTAAACCGCTCGGCGCTTCAGGTGTCTGCGGCAGAATCGCCATATCTTTCGCAATGTCCTTTGTAGACATTTTATGAATCGCTTTGCCGTTTAAATAGACGGCACCTGCATGTGAACGCATAATTCTGGACATTGTTTTTAATATCGTTGATTTCCCGCAGCCGTTCGGGCCAATTAAGGTGGTAATTTTCCCTTTAGGAATCGAGATATTTAAATCCTCTACTATTACCCTGTCTCCATAACCGATTCCAAGCTGATCTGTTGATAATGAATTCATATTCGGCCCCCTCCTCTAATTCGCTTTCATCAATAAATAAATAAAGTAAGGCGCACCTAACACGGAAATGACAAGTCCGACCGGAATTTCTGACGGTGCCAATACATTTCTCGCCAGCGTATCAGCGAGCAAAAACAGAAATGCGCCGATGAAGGCGGAGACCGGTATCAGCGTCTGGTGACGGGGACCGGTAAACCTTCTTGCCACATGGGGCGCAATCAATCCGAGAAACGCGATGCCCCCTGCAGCTGCCACGCATGAAGCGGCAAGAGTGACCGCTGCCAGAAGGAGAATCCGTCTTTCCCTTTCAACAGCAGTGCCCAGCCCGGTCGCTAATTGGTCTCCGAGCTGCAAAATGTTCAAATAGCGCGCCTTATATAAAGTAAACGGAAGCAAGATCACAATCCAAGGGAGGATTGCCCAGATCATATTCCAGTTCGCCCCCCATATCGAGCCGGAGATCCAAACCGCCGCTTGCATAAAATCATGAGGGTCCATCTTGAGCTGAAAAATCAGCAACAGGGCGTTAAATCCGGCATTCACGCCAATGCCGACTAAAATCAGCCGAATCGGAGTCACACCTTTTTTCCAAGCCAGAAGATAAATGAGAAACGCGGCGAGGATTGCGCCTGCCAAAGCACTGAACGGCAGCATAAATGTTCCGAAAAAGCTGAGATCTGAAGCTGATCCTTGAAAAAAGTAAATAAAAAGCACAACAGCAAGTGAGCCGCCGGCGTTAATTCCGAGAATACCGGGCTCTGCCAGATCATTTTGAGACACGCTTTGCAAAATGGCTCCGGCAACAGCGATCCCAGCCCCAACGAGCAAGGAAAGGATGATCCGGGGCAGCCTGAATTCAAATAAGACAAGCTCGTCACGTGCCGTTCCTTGGCCGAAAAAGACCTGAAGCGTTTTAAGCGGTGCAATTTTGATGACGCCCAAATTTAGACTGATAAAAAAGACCAGCACGATGAGCATAAAGGTCACAGCCATCACAACGAGCGGTTTTTTTGTTTTTGTTTTCATTACAGCCCTCTCCTTTCACGACGTGCCAAATAAAAGAAAAAGGGAACGCCGATGAGAGAGGTCAGCGCGCCGACAGGCGTTTCAAAGGGCGCGTTTACGAGTCTTGCCGCAATGTCAGCAAACACAAGCAAAACAGCGCCGAGCACAGCCGAGCAAGGAATGATCCACCGATAATCCACACCGACCAAAAACCGGGTAATATGTGGAATGATCAGCCCGATAAATGCGATGGTGCCGGCAATAGAAACTGCAGCTCCCGTCAGAATCACAACGACAAGCATGCCAACCAGTTTCACCGCTGATGTATATTGTCCAAGCCCTTTCGCCAGATCGTCACCAAGACTTAGTACTGTCACGGACCGGGCGATGATAAACGCAAGCGTTAAACCGACAGCCCCTGCGATAAGCAAAAGCTGGACACCTGACCATTTCACACCCGCTACTCCGCCTGCATACCAAAAGCTGATATCCTGAGCAACATCAAAGCGAATTGCGATAGCAGTTGAAATGCCCGTAAAGAAATAAGTAACTGCTGTTCCCGCCAGAGCAAGCTTTACAGGCGTAAGTCCGCCTTTTGAAAACATGCCGATGCCCATTACCGTTGATGCCCCCAGCCCCGCTCCGACAAAGGACCATAGCACAAGCCCCATAGCCGAAAGTCCGGGAAAAAAGGCAAACGCAATCGAAATGGCAAACGCAGAGCCCGATGTAACGCCCATAATCGAAGGCTCTGCCAAAGGGTTTCTCGTCATCCCCTGCATAATCGCCCCTGATACCGCTAATAAAGCCCCGACAAGCGCGGCCGCAGCCGTTCTCGGCAGCCGGAGATCATGTATGATTTGGTGGGACGTCTCTGTCGGCTGAAAATGAAAAATGGCGTCCCACACAGTGCGCAAATGAATATCCGCAGCACCGAGGGATATGGATAAAAGTGCGCCAAGGCATAGCAAGCATATCCCTGCAATAAGGACCATGACTGCGCCAAATGACCTTGACGTCCATTGGATTTCTTCTGATGTGGTCTGTATATTTTTCTTTTGACTCAACAGCCGTACTTCCTTTCATCAATGATAATGATTATCAATTGCTGTTCCAGTATATCACTTTTTTCCGCTGATTTAATAGAGCGTTTTAAATAAAAATGAGAATATATTTACAAAAATATCGTGCCAACCGGCACTTGCGATGGTATAATCACATTGATAATGATTCTCTTTATCATCTATCTTTCAGAAAGAAGGTATGAGATATGACCCATACATACAAGAAAATCGGAGCAGCGTTTTTTGCCCTCCTATTGATCGCAGCGCTGGCAGCCTGCGGGAATAACTCAGAAAGCAAAGGCTCTTCCTCTGATTCAAAAGACGAAGAAACCTTTACATACAAGGCTGAAAACGGAAATGTAAAAATTCCTAAACACCCTAAACGAGTGGTTGTCATGGCAGACGGCTACTACGGATACTTCAAAACACTGGGCATCAACGTCGTCGGTGCGCCTGAGAATGTATTTAAAAACCCTTACTACAAAGGAAAAACCGACGGTGTCACAAACATCGGAGACGGCACTTCCGTTGAAAAAGTCATTGATTTGAACCCTGACCTGATTATCGTCTGGACAACGCAAGGCGCTGATATGAAAAAGCTTGAAAAAATTGCGCCGACTGTCGCGGTAAAATACGATAAGCTCGACAACATCGAACAGCTGAAAGAATTTGCAAAAATGACGGGAACTGAAGATAAAGCCGAAAATTGGCTGGCTGAGTGGGATAAAAAAGTTGCGGAAGCTAAAACAAAAATCAAAAAAGCCGTCGGTGACAAAACCATTTCCATTATGCAAACGAACGGAAAAGACATTTACGTATTCGGTAAAGATTTCGGAAGAGGCGGAAGCATCATTTACAAAGATCTCGGCCTGCAGGCTACAAAGCTGACAAAGGAAAAAGCCATTGACCAGGGCCCTGGATATACAAGTATTTCATTAGAGAAGCTCCCTGACTTCGCCGGGGATTATATTTTCGCAGGCCCATGGCAATCAGGCGGTGACGATGGCGGCGTATTTGACAGCTCCATTTGGAAGAACCTAAGCGCCGTTAAAAATGACCATGTCTATAAGATTGACCCGATTGGCTTCTATTTCACAGATCCGATTTCATTGGAGGGCCAGCTGAAGTTTATTACGGAAAGCTTAACAAAATAAATAAAAGAGCCGCCCTAGATACGGCTCTTTTGCTTATTATCAAAAAAGAATGGGACGATTTATTTAAACAGGGCAAAATAATAAGTAACAGTGCCTAATGAGCATTAATAACTTTCCAAATTGACATATCGAAAAAAATCGATATATAATATGACCATGAAACCAATCGATGTATTTAAGGCCTTATCAAATGAAACTCGGCTTAACATTTTGCATTGGTTGAAGGAACCGGAGAAGCATTTCCCTAAACAAGGCGCTCACCTGCCAAAGGAGGTCAGTGTTAAAGGGGGAGTATGTGTAGGGGATATTCAAGAAAAAGCCAAAGCTTCTCAATCTACAGTTTCACATTACTTAAACTTGATGCAGAATGCTGGCCTGCTTGAATCTGTTCGGTATGGTCAATGGACCTATTACAGGCGAAATGAAGAAGTGATTCAGCAGATAGCTGAATATTTTAAAACAGAAATCTAAACTGGATGATTTCTGTTTTCAATCTACTTAATATCGATAATTCTAGATATTTAAATATATAAGGAGAGGGATCTAATGCGTTACTTCGCATATATACTAGCGTTATTAGCAGGGTCAGCACTTAGCTTTGAGGGAGCAATCTACGGTGAACTAGGAAAAACTATAGGCCAACTCGAAACTAGTTTTTATAATTTCTTTATGGGTTCAATCATTATGGGTTTACTGTGGATATTCTTTGGAAAAGGGAAACTTTCATATGCTGTTGAAGCACCTAAATGGTCACTTCTTGGAGGTGTTTTAGGTGTTGTGTATTTAACATCTATTGTGATTAGTGTTCCTTTTGTTGGTGTTGGACTCACTATGGTAGCAGTTATTATTGGCCAATTAATAATGAGTATGATTATTGAACATTATGGTTGGCTTGGCAGCAAGAAAACGAGAATCAATAAAGAAAAAATATTTGCAGTTATTTCGATGATTATTGCTCTTATTTTAATTTACTAGGAGGTCTAAAATGGGTATATTTATGATTTTATTCACTTTATTGGGCGGCATCACATTAAGTGCACAATCGTCTATTAATGGCACCTTTAGCCGAAAAGCTGGAACAATTGAAACAACACTTTTAACTTTTATAACCGGATTTATGTTTCTTCTCATTTTTATTCTTTTTTTCGGCCATGGAGATGTGCTTGCTATACTAGAAGCACCTAAATGGCAGTTAAGTGCTGCATTTTTGGGTACTATGTATTTGCTTCTCACTGTTATGGCTGTACCAAGAATCGGGGTCATTGCAACAAATATTGCTGGGATCATTGGCCAGCTTGTAATTGGATTGATTATTGATCATTTTGGCTGGTTCCATAGTTTAGTCATACCTTTAGATTTGAAACGTTCTTTTGCATTACTCTTTATGATGATTGCCCTTTATTTTATCTATAAAGGAAATAAACGCTCAAGCGATGAAATACAAACACAACATAAATAAAACGCTGCAATTGATATTGCAGCGTTTTTTATTGAAAAGAAAACCGTACCTTTTCGGATTATTATGTTTGTTTTTCTTTCGAGAATTTCTTAATCACAAACGGATAAATCACCAGACCGACAAAGAATAAACCGATGCCGAGAATAAATGTCGTTAAATCCGCTGTGCCTGTTACGATAACAAACACTGAGTACACGCATGCTAATATTGCAATCAATCCGTCTTTTACACGGGAGCCTTTCAGCTGGTCATACGTTTCACCTTTGATGACAAGCTTCAAGCTGTAGATCGCTGATACCAAATACGGAATTAAATACGCAAGCGTTGCCGCTGTCGTTAAAAATGTAAATGCGTCACTTATTGTCCGGGAAATAACCGAGAAAATGAAGACCTGTGACATAACGTTTGTAATAATTAGTGCGATAACCGGACTTCCTTTTTTATTCGTTTTCGCAAATAATGCCGGGAAATCTCCTGCTTTAGCGGCTTGGTATGGGACCTCAGAGCCAAGCAATATCCAGCCGAGCATCGTTCCGAATAAACAAAGGATTGCCAAAAGTGCCATAATGACGCTTCCCGCGTTTCCGACAATCGCATAAAGCACATCAACGAACGGTTTTTCAGAGCCGACAAGCTTATCATGCGGCAGAACACCCATCGTAATTAAAGTCACAATAATATAAATGCTCAAAGCAATCAGCAAGCCGGTAATTGTCGCACGTTTCACATCACGCTGAGAGCTCGCACGGCCGGACAGGATAACCGCTGATTCAATTCCGACAAACGCCCACAGTGTAGAAATCGCGGCGTTATGCACCTGGCCGCCAATTCCAATACTTGTGCCGTTTTCTCCTTGAATCGGGAAATAAAAATGATCGAATAATGTCGTTTGAAACACAAACAATCCGGCAACGATAAAGAAGACAAAACCTAATACTTTAGAAAGCGTTGTGACAAAGTTCAATTTACTTGCACCGTTAATGCTTGCAACAAGAATCGTGTGCGTTCCCCATAACAAGATCGTACATACAGCAAACGTCATCAATTGACCGAGTGTCACCTCTTGCCCGCCGATCGAAAACATTTCACGTTTATCAACCAAGATCGGGAAGAACGAAGTCAAGTAACCGGCGAGACTAGTGATGATCGCCACGTTACTGATCCAGCTCGCCACCCAGTAGCCCCACACCATTGTGAAACCGGCAGCGTTCCCTTTCTTCGGATCAGAGAACAGCGCTCTTGCATAACTTTGCGGCCCCGCTGTCAGTTCAGGCTTGCGAATGGACAAGTGCCCGAAGACAAGTGCAATCATCAGCACGCCGGCACCTGTCAAAAGCCAGGCGGACGTGGCGCCTAACGGACTCGCGATTGAAGCAAGCGAGCTCGGCAAGGAGAAAATTCCTGATCCAACCATATTTCCAACGACAAACGCCGTTAATAACCAAAAACCCCATTTTTTCGTCTGTTCCATTCCAGTACCTCCATGATTCTTTGTACGGACCAGACCCCGAGATCATGTAAACGCAAAAAAAGCCTGAACAAAAGTCCATGCTTAAAGAAACACACACCCTTGATCTCCGGATAGCCCTCCGCGAAAAAGCACGCGGCAGTCCTGCACTTATTCAGATACAGTCCCAGCATAGAGAAGGATCGGCTTTCTCCACACTTCGGCGCTGATGCCTTTTACACATGTTTAACAGCTCCTGTCAGCCTGGCATGTGTGACTCATCATCCGCGCAACCTCTACCTCACTGAGAAAGAGTGAGGATTTAATTATTCAGTTACTTCCAGAAGGTTATCAAAGAAAGAGTGATCTGTCAAAGGGAACAGATGGAAAATACGGATAGAGCCAAGCCCTATCCGCATTGTGGTTTATCGATTATTTTTCTTTTTTTGCACAGCTTCTTGAAGCGGATCATCTTTTAGAGCTGAACCGGCATCTTCAAGAGCTCCCTGGATTACGTTTTTTTCTTTATCAGAACGTTTTCCTTTATCTTTATTAAAGAAACCCATTCGAATCACCTCTTTTAGAAAATAGGTACATTTTTAAGATGCCTTTTTCCTTAAAAAATTATGCGGGAAATTTTTTATCGTCCAAAGTCCTGTTGATCAAACATACATTCTCTTGATATATTTGTAATTCAGAGATTTTTGCAAAAGATAAAAGGAGAAGCGAGAAATGACAGGAAAAACACACATCATGGGAGGCATCGCTTCTTGTACGGCAGCGGCTTATTATTATGGATTTGATCCAGTGCTTATGGCTGCGTCCGGCGCGGTTGGGGCATTAATACCCGATATCTGCCACACACAAAGTAAAATCGGGAGAAGATTTCCTATCTTATCGAAAGCGGTCAGCTCTGTTTTTGGACACAGAACCTTTACGCACAGCCTGCTGTTTCTGCTCATCATGTTTTTTATCACAGCCACATATATTCCAAATAAAAACATATCAACCGGGCTGATGATCGGAATGGCGAGCCACTTGGTTCTTGACGCTTGGACGGTGAACGGAATCAAATTATTATTCCCTTCAACGATTCGCGTACGGCTCCCATTATATATGAAGACAGGCAGTTTTTCTGAGCAGCTTGTGTTAGCCGGCCTGACAATTGCTTCATGTTATTATTTTTATATGCTGTTTCATGGGCGCATGTTTTAAACGTGAGTGCTGACACTTGTCTGAACGGACTGTTTTTAGTAGGTTTTACATAAGAAGCATTTCATGCAGAGATCAAGGAAACGTGAGGAGTCATATTGATGAAAGGAACCTTTTTTCCCAATCAGCGGTTTTTATGTTTTTCGATCGTATTCATGTGGATCAAAACGTATGTGATTTATAAACTGGGCTTTGATTTGCAGATCGATACTCTGTTGGAGGAGCTGATTTTGCTGATCAATCCGCTCAGCTTTATCCTTCCTTTATTCGGGATCGGCCTGCTTCTGAAAGAAAACAAACAGCGGGTCTTTTTGCTGATTGCCAATTTGGTTCTGACTGTTATCTTGATCTCCAATACGATTTTTTACGGCTTTTATATCGATTTTATTACCATCCCGGTTTTGTTTCAGGCCAGTAACATGAGCGATATGGGCAGCAGTGTAAAAGAACTGTTCAATCCTCTGTTTATCGCCCTGTTTGCGGATTTGGTTTTTCTTCTGCTGCTGGCCAGAAAAGAGAAGCATCCGCAGACAAAAGCCGCCCCCCGCACAGTCAAACGGTACTATGCAGCTTCCTGCGGCATGATTCTATGCACCCTGGCACTTGCAGAAGTACAGCAGCCGAAGCTTTTGGCACATTCCTTTGACCGGGAAATGCTCGTCAAAAGCATCGGTCTGTTTCAGTTCCATATCTACGATACGATTTCTCAGACTGTGAATATAAGCGCGAAAGCATTTGCAGATGAAGACAGCATGACCACCATTAAAAACTACACAGAGGCAGACTACAGCAAGCCTGCCCCAAGCAAATTCGGGCTGGCAAAGGGGCGCAATGTCATTTTTGTCACGCTTGAATCGACCCAAAGCTTTGTTCTGAATGAAAAGGTAAATGGAAAAGAAATCACTCCGTTCATGAATGATCTCATCAAAAAAAGCTATTACTTTGATCATTTCTATCAGCAAACCGAACAAGGCAAAACTTCTGATTCAGAATTCATCGTCGCTAACTCACTATATCCTTCCCTTAGCGGCGCCGTCTTTTTCACGAAAAGCGACCATCAATTTCATACAATGTACAAATCGCTGAAGCAACATGATTATTATTCAGCCGTCTTTCACGCCAACCATAAAACATTTTGGAACCGAGATGTGATGTACGAAACATTTGGGATTGACCGCTTTTTTGATGTTGATGATTTCCATGTCACTCCCGGGTCATCGACAAGCTGGGGCTTAAAGGATAAGGAATTTTTAGAGCAGTCCGCCGGCAAGCTGAAAAGCCTGCCGCAGCCGTTTTACAGCAGTTTCATCACGTTAACGAATCATTTTCCGTTTGAGATCGATGAGAAGGATCAGCTGATTGATGAATACGATTCAAGCAGCGACCTGTTAAACCGCTATGTGACCACGGTGCGCTATGAAGATGAGGCATTGAAGCATTTTATCAAAAAGCTGAAGGACGAAGGCTTATACGAAAATTCGATGATTGTATTTATGGGAGATCATTACGGCATTTCAGAAGCCCATAACGATGCGATGGCTGAGTTTTTAGGAAAAAATGAAATCACTCCGTATGACAATGTTCAGCTCCAGCGGGTGCCGTTTATCATACATATCCCGGGAATCACAGATCAAAAGCCAGAAACCATCTCTGATGCCGGAGGGCAGGTCGATGTCAGGCCGACACTGATGCATCTGCTCGGCGTTGATACAAAAGGCAATATTCAATTTGGCAATGATTTGCTGTCCAACGACCGCACCCCGTTCGCCGTGCTGAGAAACGGCAGTTTTATTACGAACGACTATGTATACACGAAAAACACGTGCTACAGCCAAAAAACAGGGGAAGTGCTGGAAGATCAGGATGCGTGCCTTTCTTATAAGGAGAAAGCAAACGAAGAACTGTCTCTCTCTGATAAAATCTTAAACGGTGACCTGCTCCGTTTTTATGAATAAAAAATCCCTCTTTACAGAGGGATTTTTTACGTTTCAAACATCACTTTGCCGGTCAGCTTCGTTTGATAGCCGTTTAAATGAGACAGATTCGCCTTGTATTCCTCAGAATTCAAGATCTCCTTCACGGCCTTCAGCAGCTGCTCATGTTTTTTCAAAATGACGATATCATATTGTTCATCAATGAGCGGGATAAAATCAACACTGCCCATATGTGCAGCATGCTGCGCTCCGATTCCCGCGTCAGCCTGTCCGCTTGAGACTTGTGAAGCGACAGCGTAATGATCGGACACGATATCGCTGTATCCCTTTACATCAGCCGAATTCACACCAAGCAAGCCAAGCTGTTCATCAAGGAGCACTCTTGCGCCCGAACCCTTTTCCCTGTTGATAACTCGGATATCGGTTCTTTTCAAGTCTTCCCAGCCTTGAATGTTTTTCGGATTCCCTTTTTGAACATACAGTCCGGCTTTGCGGAGAACGACATTGATCAGACAAAACGGTTCACCTGACAAAATCCGTTTTACATAAGGCGCATTATACTGCCTCGTTTCGGCATCGTATAAATGGAGGCTGACAATGTCACACTTGCCTTGATACATATCAATCAGGCTGTTTAAGCTTCCTTTGTATTTGCGGAGCGGCGTCTCCTGAATGATATTCTCCAAATGCTTGCTGAGCAGATCCATCGAAATGTCCTGTCCGCTGATCATGACATTCGGTCTGCCGTCCGGCTCCGCCTCCTGCATCTTTTTCGGCTCTTCAGCTATAGGAATGGGCTGAGACATTCTCATATTCATCTTGTATTGCTTTAAATCTTCTTCATCCACACGCATCTGCCTGCCGACACGGTAAGCAGGGATCATGCCTTTTTTAATCAAATCATAAACGGTCAGCTTTGATACCTTCAGCAGACCTGCAACTTCTTCTATCGTATAGGAAGAGGTTTCATTCATATTCATCACTCTCCTACTTCATTATACCTTTTCATCGAATGTAAAAAAACCCACATAAACCAAACATAATCAGTTATAATTAGATATAACTAATCATAAGGGGTGCAATTATGTTTAAAAAGTATTCCATTCTAACAGCAGCCTTAACCGCTTTTCTGCTTGCAGCAGGCTGCTCTGCAAACCAGTCTTCAACGGACAGCGAGAAAGAAGTAACGTTAACGATCTCAGCTGCCGCCAGTGCACAGGATGCGCTTGAGGAAATCCAAAAGAACTACGAAAAAGAACATCAAAACATTACAATCCAAGATAACTTTGGCTCTTCCGGCACCTTACAAAAACAAATTTCTCAAGGAGCAGGGGCAGATCTGTTCTTCTCAGCTGCTGAGGATAAATTTCAAAAGCTGGTGGATGATGGAGATATCGCCAAAAAAGACAGCACTGATTTAGTCGGTAATGAAATTGTACTGGTCGTGCCGAAAAACGGAGAGTCACCTGTGACAAGCTTCAGCAATCTGGCTGACTCAGAAAAAATCGCCCTCGGAACGCCGGAATCCGTACCGGCAGGAGCTTACGGGAAAGAATCACTGACAAAGCTGTCTCTATGGGACAAAGTGAAGGATAAGATCGTTTACGGAAAAGACGTTCGCCAAGTTCTTTCTTATGTTGAAACCGGCAATGTGGATGCAGGTGTTGTTTATAAAACAGATGCACTGATCTCTAAAAAGGTCAAAATTATTGACGAGGCAAAAGCAGATACACACAGCCCGATTGTCTATCCGTTAGGAATTGTAAAAGATACAAAACACCGTAAGGAAGCGAAGGAATTTTACGATTACCTGCAATCTGATGAAGCAATGAAAGTATTTGAGAAATATGGTTTTACTGCCGAATAGCATAAGCGCTTCAGAGTTTTTCACACCTGTTGTGCTTTCCTTCCAAGTGGCGGCAGTTGCCGGAATTGTTGTCATTATTCTCGGAACATTGGCTGGAGCGTGGATGTCGCGGGCATCATTTTTCGGAAAAACGGCTCTCGAAACTTTTTTTATGCTTCCGCTCGTTCTTCCGCCTACTGTTGTCGGTTTTATTTTGATCGTCATTTTCGGAAAGCACAGTTTCATTGGACAAGCCATCGAATGGGTCTTTCAGCAGCCTGTCATTTTCACCTGGTGGGCCGCTGTGATTGCCTCGGCTGTTGTGGCCTTTCCGCTAATGTATCAATCCGCCAAAACCGGGTTTGCTGACATTGATCCCGATATACAGGGCGCGGCAATGGTAGACGGCGCAAGCAGATGGCAGGTATTTATCCATATTTCCGTCCCGCTCGCCTATCCTTCATTGCTGACCGGAAGCATCCTCAGCCTTGCGCGGGCGCTCGGAGAATTTGGCGCCACACTCATGTTTGCAGGGAACATCCCCGGTGTCACGCAAACACTGCCGACGGCCATTTATGTCGCATTGGATTCCGGCAACAATGCCCTTGCCTGGGCGTGGGTCGTCTGTATCGTTTTCATTTCCTTTTTGATGCTGTTTTTCATTCAACAGAAAAACACACACTAAAAAACTCCCCGTGCCGTGACGGGGAGTTTTTCATTAAAACAGAAGCTCGTCGGGATTTGGGCCGACACGCTCATCTTTGTTTAATGCGTCAATTTTGTCCATGTCTTCTTGAGACAATTCGAAATCAAAAATATCAGCGTTTTCGATAATACGGTGTTCTTTGATGGATTTTGGAATTGTTACAACTTCATGCTGAAGGTCCCAACGCAAAATCACTTGAGCCACAGATTTATTGTGCTTTTCAGCAATCTGTGCGAGCACTTCGTTATCCAGAAGCTGTCCCTGCATGAGCGGAGACCATGCCTCAAGCTGGATGCCTTGCGCTTTACAGTAATCTCTTAATTCTTTTTGCGTCAAACGCGGGTGAAATTCCACTTGGTTGATCATCGGTTTGATTTCAGCATCTTTCAATAGCTCTTCTAAATGATGAACTTGGAAGTTGCTGACGCCGATCGCGCGGATTTTGCCGTCTTTGTACAGCTTTTCAAGCGCGCGCCAAGTATCTTTATATTTATCCTTGCCAGGCCAGTGGATTAAATATAGATCTAAGTAATCAAGCTGAAGTCTTTCCAGGCTTTTTTCAAAGGCAGCAAGCGTTGTTTCGTAGCCTTGATCTTCATTCCATACTTTTGATGTAATGAAGAGCTCTTCTCTTGCCACACCGGATTCCTTGATTCCGATGCCAACGCCTTCCTCATTTTTGTAGACAGCTGCTGTATCAATGCTGCGGTAGCCGTTTTTAATTGCCGCTTTCACAGATTCAGTCGCTTCACTTCCGTTTTCTACTTTAAAAACACCAAGACCGAACCACGGCATTTCAACTCCGTTATGTAGCTTTACAGTATCTTTTAAACTTGTTGGCACTTGAACATCCACCCTTTCACTGAAATGTAAGTGTCTATATTATCTCACATTCCTCTCAGCCGATACCAATAATACGCTTAAGAGCCTCTTTTTGCTTCTTTTTTCACAGTACGGTTAAACCGGTGTACTATTTTTTTCCTATTTTAACAATATTGAGATTACAAAAAAAGTGAGCAGGGTATGCGAATAGTGTAAACCACAATATACAAAGGAGGAACCACATTGAAACGTATTCGTATTCCAATGACACTTGCACTTGGTGCCGCTTTGACAATTGCCCCTTTGTCCCTAGCTTCCGCTGAAGAAAACCCCGCTCCGAAGATCTCGCAGACAACAACAGCCGGAACAACTGCCGCTGAGGTCGGTTTAAATGTAAACCTTGATGTGCTTGGCATTGCCAATCAGATTGCGGACGCCATTAAATCCGCACAGAACCGGGATGGATTTGTGAAAAACCTCATGGAGTCTTCCTTCTACGCTTCCGGCCAAAAATACAATGTCATGGTATTTAATTTAAGCCAGGAATATGAAGATCACTTAAACGGTGTGCAATTTTACGGTTCAGCCGTTTACGACGGCATTACGTACGGCATTTGGGTATTTGAAGACGGAACCTTTACAAACAAAGGTGATGGCGGCTGGATCAACTGGGCCTTCAGAGGCTGGTTCGACCGGGATGGCAGCACTGTCGAATTCCATCGCCCCTAATATTGAAAAAAGCTGGCGCTCTAACGCCAGCTTTTTTGCTGCTTTTTATTCGCCGCCTTCAAGCATGGCGGCTTCCACATCATTAATGTATTGGCGAAGCTCATGGGAGATGTCCCGGGAAATTTCCCGCTCCTCAAAGAGCGTCTGAATTTCATTTCTGATCGCCTGCACAGCCTTCAGCTTCACTTCCAGCTTCTGATTTTCAAAATGAGCGCTTGATTTCAGCTCATGATGGCTGTGCTCCAGCCTGAAAATCAACTGTTTATAAAACGAAATGACAGATAAAAACACTTCTTTATGTTCTTCCGTTTTATGTTTTTCCAGATAGTCTATCGCTGCTTTTGCCGTTTTCACTCTCGTTGCCCGTATCAATCCCGCTTCATTTAAAATCGACATCTCCGGCTTTTTATGTTCACCGAAGAAAATCCAATACATCAGCCGCTTGAGCCTTGTTTTTGATAATCCGACCTTAAATGGGTTGGCATACAAAATTTCTAATTCATTAAACCGTTCTTGCAGCACGTTTGCCGTTTCTTCCGGGATGTCCCCTCGCTCCAGCATTTTCACCAGCGCCTCTTGCTCAGCGTTAACCCCTTGCGCACGGACTTTTCGCTCTTGCTTCTTGATACGATTAGATGATGTATACTGCTGAAAACGAAGATTTTTCATTTTCTCATTGTATTCAGCTATCACCGCAAGAGAGGCCGTTTTGTTTGTATCATTCATGTCCTCTTTAATCGTTTGGAGAGCTGTTTTGATCAATTTGCGTCTCGCCGTCAGCAGCTTCTTATTTCGTTCCTCGTCCTCTTCTTCTTTTTCAGTCAGAAGCGGCAGCACAACGGTGGCAATGACAAGTGTGCATAAAATGACGCCGGCTGCTAGAAAGAGAATCAGATTTCTTTCCGGAAACGGCGTGCCGTCCTCCAGAAAATACGGTATGGAGAAAGAACCCGCCAGTGTTACAGCTCCGCGCACGCCGGAAATCGAAATTAACAGCGTCGAACGAAGACCAGGTTTATAGATGTTCTGATCCTTATTAAAGAACCACTTGCCGTTCCAGAAGAACAGCACCCACAGAAATCTGAGGAGCATTAGCGTAAATGTGATCACAAGGATATAGCCAATCACCTTCATGTTGCTGATGGCGGTGTCGTTAAAAATGACAGAAATGACGTCCGGAATCTGCGTCCCAAGAATAACGAAGACCAGGCCATTCAAAATAAATAAAATAATGTTCCACGTACTTGAGGAGACGATTTGCAGCTTGATCATCGTTGATTCCAGACGATCCTGTTCAACTGCATGGGTAATGCCTCCCGCCACAACGGCCAAAATGCCGGAAACGCCGATTTCTTCCGCTGCCAAATAAATGACAAACGGCGTAAGAATTTGAATCAGCATATGCATCGTGACATCCTGCATACCAAGGCGGCGCAGGAAGAGGCGAAAACGAATAATGAAGAACGAAATGACAACCCCGCACAGCAAGCCTCCGAGAGAAATAAAGACAAAGCTGACAGCCGCTTGTGCTAATGAAAATGCACCGGTCACTGCTGCCGCAATCGCAAACTTAAAGGCTACCAGACCTGATGCGTCATTCATCAGCCCTTCCCCTTCAAGCAGACGAAGAATCCCTTTTGGCATTTTCACTCTTCCTGATAATGCGCTGACAGCGACGACATCAGTCGGTGAAAGAATGGCCGCAAGTCCAAAGGCCGCTGCCAGCGGAATACCAGGAATCATCCAGTGAATCGTGTAGCCTCCTACAATCACAGTCGCAAATACAAGACCGAGTGCAAGCAATAAAATCGGGGCTCTTAAATTCCAAAGCTCTGCCCGCGGCGTTCTCTTCCCATCATTAAATAGAAGAGGCGCGATAAACAAAACAAAAAACAATTCAGTACTTAATTCAAAATGAAGCCCCTGTGGAAATGAGGCGGCAAGAATCCCAAGCGCCACCTGAATCAGAGGCACTGGAATAAACGGAATAAACCGGTTCACGATATTGGATATCGCAATAATCGTTAATAAAACGAGAACAACTAAAAATATGTCCAAATGCATGACCTCCTTCGTCTGTTGTGTTCGTGCATGATGAGTCGATGAAGCTGCTTGTTTAAAAGAGGCTTTAGGCTAGGATGGCCTTGCATCCGATATGTGATTCCGCAGGAGTTCCCTCCACACTTGTCTTCTTTTATAGTACCCTTTTTAGGGTATTATTTCTCATGATATGCTCACAGTGAACTTTTTTGCCGAAGAGCAAATTTCAGATAAAAAGAGACAGGGAGCTATTCCCTGTCTCTCGTCTTTCTTTATCAATCATGAAAATTCGTGCCGTCAGTCGTTGCTTTAATGATACCGGCGCGAATGACAAAGTCACCGAAGTGCTCGCCTTCGTCGCGTTCTTTCGCATAGCGGGAAAGAAGGACGCGCAGCTCGCTTAAAATGTCTTCTTCACCGATGTTTTCACGGTACATTTTGCTTAAACGGCTTCCGTCAAATGCAGCGCCAAGATACATATTATATTTGCCCGGCGCCTTTCCGATAAATCCGATCTCACCGAGCGCATGGCGTGCACAACCGTTCGGGCACCCTGTCATGCGAATGGTGATTTCCTGATCACGAAGGCCGTTTTCGTCAATGATCTCTTCAACCTTATCTAAAAAGGTCGGCAAGTAACGTTCTGCTTCAGCCATTGCCAATCCGCAGGTCGGAAGAGCAACGCACGCCATAGAGCTGCGGCGGAGCGCTGAATGATGCTTGCCGTCAGTGAGTCCGTATTGCTCGATTAACGCACTGATTTCATCTTTTTTATCGCTTGAAACGTTCGCAATAATCAAGTTCTGATTGGCTGTCAGACGGAACTCGCCTGTGTGAACTTTGGCGATTTCCCGCAAGCCTGTCATCAGCTTATAATCATCGTAATCCGTCACACGGCCGCCTTCAACAAACAGCGTAAAATGCCATTTATCCTTAATGCCTTCCACCCAGCCGTAGCGGTCGCCGTTATGATCGAAAAGATACGGCTTCGCTTCTTCCAGGCTCCAGCCGAGACGGTTTTCCAATTCTTCCTTTACGGTTTCTAAACCGAGGCGGTCAACCGTGTATTTGAATCGCGCATTTTTGCGGACAGAACGGTTTCCGTAATCACGCTGAATTGTAATCGTTTTTTCAGCAATGTCATACAGTTGCTCAGGACGGCAGAACCCGATCACCTTGGCTAATTGCGGATATGTCGCTGTGTCGCCATGCGTCATTCCCATACCGCCGCCAATGGCCACGTTAAAACCGATCAGTTTGCCATCTTCAACAATCGCAATGAATCCAAGGTCTTGTGAAAAGACGTCAATATCATTAGACGGCGGAACAGCAATACCGATTTTAAATTTCCGCGGCAGATAGAGCGGTCCGTACATTGGCTCGACTTCTTCCGGCGTGCCAGCCACTCTCTCCTCATCAAGCCAAATTTCATGATATGCCCTCGTCCGCGGCAGCAGATCATCACTTAATTTTTTAGACCACTCGTATACTTCTGAGTGGATTTCAGACTGATAAGGATTCGATGCACACATGACATTGCGGTTTACGTCTCCGCAGGCTGCGATCGTATCCAAAAGAGCTGAGTGGATCGTCTTAATGGTTTTCTTCATGTTCCATTTCAGAATCCCGTGCATTTGGAACGTTTCACGTGTCGTCAGTTTTAATGTGCCGTTCCCGTATTTCTGAGAAAGGTCATCCATGACAAGCCATTGCTCAGGCGTTGAAACGCCTCCTGGCATACGCACGCGCAGCATGAACTGATATGCCGGTTCAAGCTTTTGCTTTTGGCGTTCATTGCGGAGGTCGCGGTCATCCTGCAAATAACTGCCGTGGTGTTTCATCAGGCGGTTGTCATCATCCGGAATTCCGGCACTGATCCGATCGAGCATCACTTCTTTCAGTGTGCCGCGCAAATAATCACTTTCTTTTTTTATGCGTTCAACATCACTTGGAGAGCCGTCCGGTGCTTTTAAGATTTTGGTCACCATGTTGAAAAACTCCTTTCAAGTCAAATCAGTATACATCACGCTGATAGCGTTTTTGCTGCTGCATATCGGCAAGATAAGCTTCCGCTTCTTCGCGGCTCATATTGCCTTCTTTCTCGATAATTTCAAGTAATGTGTTATGGACGTCATGCGCCATGTGCTTTTCATCACCGCAAATGTACACGGCCGCGCCTTCTTGAAGCCATTCGAACAATTCCGCGCTCTGTTCAAGCATGCGGTGCTGCACATATACTTTTTCTTCCGTATCACGTGAAAATGCCACATCCATTTTTGTCAGCACACCGTCTTTGAGCCAATTCTGCCACTCTGTCTGATAAAGGAAATCCGTGACAAAATGCTGATCGCCAAAGAACATCCATGCTTTTCCTTCCGCTCCCATCTCTTCGCGCTCCTGCATAAAGGAACGGAACGGCGCGACGCCTGTCCCAGGGCCAACCATGATGATCGGCGTTTCAGGATCTTTCGGAAGCTTAAAGTTTTGATTGTGCTGGACATAAACCGGTAGTGTGTCTCCCGGCTGCAGACGCTCCGCGCATAAAATCGAGCAGACGCCTTTACGTTCACGGCCGTGCGCATCGTAGCGGACTGCACCGATTGTTAAATGCACTTCATCCGGATTTGCGGATAAACTGCTCGCGATCGAATAGAGGCGGGCCGGCATTTTTCGCAGAATCGAGACAAACTCCTGCGCAGATACACTGAACGGGCCATAATCACGAATAAGATCAAGCAAATCGCGTCCTTCAATATACGCTTTTACATTCCCCTCATTCCCCGGGGCTAAAAGCTCTCTAAGCTCATTGCTGCCTGTCAGCTGGGCTGCCTGTTCAAGAAGCGGTTTTGTGAGAACGGTAATCTCATAGTAAGAAATCAGCGCTTCTTTCAGCGGGCGGACATCACCTTGCTTATTAAGCGTCACAATTTCTTCCGGGTCCCAATTCATTTCCTTAAGCAGCAGCTCGACAAGCTCCGGATCGTTTTCCGGATAAACGCCGAGGCTGTCACCAGGCTCGTAAGTCAGGCCAGAGCCTTCAAGAGACAGCTCCACATGGCGTGTTTCTTTATTTGATCCTCTGCCGTTCAAATTTAAATTTTCTAACACTTCAGCCCGAAACGGGTTTGTTCTGGAATAGGAAGACTCACCGGTTTGAGGCGCTGCTGGAGCATGCGCGGCACTTCCGCCCCCGGCTTCACTTAAACCCTCAAATACGCTTTCAAGCCATTCGGCTGCCGGCTCATCATAGTCAAGATCGCAATCAACGCGCGGAGAAATCCGTTTTCCGCCGAGTTCTTCTAAGCGCTGATCAAATTCTTTCCCTGTCTGGCAGAAAAATTCGTATGAACTGTCACCAAGCGCCAAAACAGAAAAACGAAGAGCTTCAAGCTTAGGCGCCCGTCTTCCATGGAGAAATTCATGAAACGACAGCGCGTTATCAGGCGGCTCGCCTTCACCGTGCGTACTGACGACGATCAAAAGATTATTTACTTTCTTCAGCTGATTCGGCTTAAAATCGCTCATGGACGAGACAGTTACTTGAAAACCGCGCTGCTCAAGCTGCTTGCCGGCATTTTCTGCAAGCCCCTGTGCGTTGCCCGTCTGTGAACCGTAAAGAACGGTTACTTCCTTTGAAACGGCCGGTGCCGCCGCTGCTGCAGACGCTGCCGCCGGCGCCCCCGCAGTTTCTTGGGCGGAAACAGATTGCGCGGATAAATATCCGCTCAGCCAGATTTTCTGAGATTCGGTCAAGGTTGGCAGAAGGCGGTTAAGGAGCTCTGCCTGCTCCTGATTAAACGGACTGTTCATTACCTGAAGTTGCAACGTATCCACCTCACAAAGTTATAAACTGATCGAAAATTGCATCTAATTGAACTTTACCGGAATACTAGGCTTAAGTAAAATATATTTACATGATGATAACTATTAAGAATCCTAATGATAAAACCGCCTTATTTCATTTAAATAAAAAAAGAGAAGGGTTCCCTTCTCTTCATTCAGCATTCTCATATAAATGAGACGGCACAGCCGTTACAAACGGACTTGCCTTACCTGTATAAAACACCGTCAGCGTATGCATCGCACGGGTGCAGGCAGTGTATAACAGCCTGCGATCGTGCTCTGTTTGATAATGTTCTTCTGAAGCATCATAGACAAGTACTGCGTCAAACTCAATTCCCTTCGCTAAATACACCGGAATGACACAAACTCCCTTTTGGAATGTTTGATTTTCTTTATGAATCAGTCGAACATCTATATATTCACTCATGCGTGCATGCGCCTGTACGCATTGCTGCGCAGTCTTGCAAATGACGGCTATCGTTTCGTGACCTTGCTTCTTGAGCCGCTCAATTTCTTTCGTAAGCTTTTGACACAGGTCCTCACGTCCTTCGGTTTTAAAAACGCGAGGGATTTCCCCATTTCTGTTAAAAGGCTCAATGTCCGCTCCATCCTGAAGCATCGCTTTTGTTAACTCGACAATCTGCCTTGTCGATCTGTACGTTCTCTTTAAACGAACATATTCAGCCGCCTCACCTTCAAAGCACGCATCCATACGCTTTGCGCCATGTATGGCATGGGCGTAGATGGACTGATTGATATCACCGAGCACTGTCATGCTGGCAGCCGGAAAAATGCTTCTCATGTACGCCATCTGAAACGGTGAATAGTCCTGAGCTTCATCGATAAAAAGATGTTTGATCTTCGTATTTTTCTTTCTGCCTTCAATCAGATCCTGCATATAAAGAAACGGTGCCGCGTCCTCATAGAGCAATTTATTTTCCGCAAATGCCGATCGGGTCAGCTCTCCTATTGCTGCCATCTTCTCATGCTGAGATTCCCCTCCCCAGCCAGAAAACAATTGCAGGTACAGCTGTTTCACATCAAGAAATGCAAGGAGTCTGACCGCCTGTTTGAGCGGTTTGAAAGCCTTTTTTACAATGATAGCGGCAAGCAGCTGCTGCTCTCTTTGATAATCGTTAAACGTACTCTCACTGAACCGTTTCCTTTCCTGGAGCTTTTTGTACACGTCCAGGTAATCCTCTTTGTCGAGCAGCTCAGCTTCCTGAACGACCCAATCCTTACGACGTTCCTTTTTCTCAAGCTTGTTTAGCTCACTCAGCAGCCACTTCGCTGTTTGCTCCATCCGATTCGGAATGGACTGTCTTTGATCCAGTGAGTAAAAATAGGATTGAATTTGTTCCTTTGTGATCAGCTTTTGTCCGCGGAAGATGATATTTTTAAAGATCATCCCTTCAGAGGACAGCCGTGTGACGTATTCATCAATGAATTGCTGAAAAGATAATCCCGCCTTACATGTGATTCCCGCAAGCCTTGTTGGAAAACCGCCATCCTTTGTTTCAGTCAGACAATATTCAAGCTGATCAAAGGGGCTTTCACATTGAAACTTGCGGCCAAGCCGATGCTCGATATATTCCTGAAACGTCGCCTGCTCCATGTTCTCTTCCCCTAACTCAGGCAAAACAGAGGAGACATAGCTGTTAAATAAAAAGTTGGGAGAAAATAAAACGATTTGTCCGGCATCTATGACGCCGCGGTGCCTGTATAACAAATAAGCGACACGCTGAAGCGCTGCCGATGTTTTCCCGCTGCCAGCCGCTCCCTGCACGATTAGGAATTTACTTTTTTCATTACGGATAATCTGATTTTGTTCTTTCTGGATCGTAGACACGATGTTTTTCATTTGGGTATTAGAGTGATGGCTTAATACTTCTTGCAGCATTTCATCGCCGATCGTCATATCAGTATTAAACATCGCCTTGAGAGCGCCGTTTTTAATGATAAACTGGCGTTTCAGTACCATTTCTCCTTCTATCGTTTCACCGGGCACTTCGTACTCCGCTTTTCCTGGGGAATAATTGTAGTACATGCTTGATATCGGCGCCCTCCAGTCATAGATCAGAAAGTGTTCCTCCTTCTCATCCATACAAGAAGCTAAACCGATATAAATTCGCTCTGCCTGCTCCTCACCGTTTTCAATAAAATCAATCCGGCCGAAATAAGGCGAAGCTTTTAATTGATGAATTCGTTTGAGCTGCTGATCCATACGCCGATGATTCCGTTCCCGATCTGACAGCAGCTCTGCCTGCTGCTTAATGCTTGCCATCGTTTCAACCGCTTCATGGGCATCATCAAGATTAACCGTAACATCCTCCCAAAAGCTTTTTCTTAATCCGATAATATCATGCTTTAACCCGCCCGCAGACGTTTCCAGAAACCGCTCTTTTTTGCCGAGCTCCTGCAGCACCTCATCTATTCTTGACTGCTCTTCCTTCCATTCCTTATCCTGCTGATTCATGAACGGCACCTCCAGAAAATAGTTGACAAACACTGAAGAAATACTGTAAAATATAATTGGATACATATATTCAATATATGATAAAAATACGCAAATACAATTTATCTTAGCACATTCACCCAATATCAATCAAGGTTTGGGTTATTTATATGCACAAAAACCGATTTCAAAATTGAAATCGGTTTTTTAATGTTAGTTATCTAAACGAAAAGAACGGTTTGGCAGCTTCCAATTAAACATATAGGAACAAACGCGGCAAACAACGAGCACGAAAAACAGTACGTACAAGCCGAACGAGTTTCCCAGCCAGCCCAAGCCGACGATTAAACCGCCGAGAGCCGCCCAGACCGCATAAATTTCTGCTTTCAGCACAAGCGGTTTGCGCCCGGCAAGAAGATCGCGAATGATTCCGCCGCCGCTTCCCGTCAGCACCGCTGCCACGATGACGGCACTAAGCGGATGGCCCATTTTGACGGCATACAATGCGCCTTGGATAGCGAAGGCTGCGAGACCGATCGCATCTGATAAATTGCCCCACTTATTCCAATGCTTCAGCAGCAGCTTCGGGAACAAAAACACAATCGTAATGGATAAGAGCGCGATTTGAAAGTACGCTCCCTGCTCCCATAGTGCTGACACCGGAACACCGATCAGCAAATTGCGGATCGCTCCCCCTCCGAAAGCTGTGACAATCCCTAATATATAAACTCCTAAAATATCATATTCCTCTTCCATCGCAACGATTGCGCCGCTGACTGCAAACGCAATGATACCAATCACACTGAGCAGCTCCCAAGCCATTCTGATGACTCCCTTTATGTTTGTTAAATTTTCTGACGACCTCTAGATTTTATAATCGCTCAAGCGTAAAATCAATAACAATTTCACGATAAAAAAAGATAAATTTAGAGAGAGTACACCAAACGCTATCGAGCATGAGTTTTCGAGATAAAAAAAGCGCCCGGCATACAGCGGGCGCTTTTTTGTTATTCAGATTTTTCGCCTTTCAGCAGACACATAAAAACGATAATCAGGATAAAAGCAATCAAGGCCAGGAATGGAATGGTAATAAAACCAAACCAGTTAATATATTGGCCTGAGCACGGCACGCCGCTTACACACGGCTTAATGCCGGTAAAGCCGGGCACTTTTTGCTCTAAGTAGTGCATGATCGAAATAAATGCCCCGATAATCGCCATGGGGAGCACATATTTTTTCACGCGTGTGTCACCTTGAAAGGTGGCGATGCCTAAAATCAGGACGAGCGGATACATGAGGATACGCTGGTACCAGCACAGTTCACATGGAATGAACTTTCTGATTTCACTGAAATACAGGCTGCCAAGCATAGCGACAAGAGCCACAACCCAGGAAGCATATAAAAATACAATTCTATTTTTCATATGATTACTTCCCTTTCAGCTCTTTTTCTATTGTTTCTTTGATTTCATCATAATCTGAAAAATCACTAATCACTTTATCATTTACGTAAATCGTCGGTGTTGCGTTTACGTTCATTTTTTGATTAAGGTCAGAATCCTTTTCCACTTGAGAAGCGAATGTTTCCTTATCAAGATTGTCCTTGAGCGTCTCAGGTTTTACCTTTGTGGTGCTTTTTGCAAGATCACCGAGAACGGCTGGGGTCACCCATTCCTGTTCTGTGTCCGGCTGTTTTTCGAACAGCTTTTCATGGAATGCCCAGAAAGAGTCAGGATCTTCTTTCCATACTTCTTCTGATGCAAGAGCCGCTAATCTTGAACCTGTTCCATGGAACATGACGTTCACGAATGAAAATTTCACATCGCCCTTATCAATAAAGTCTTTTTGTATTTTTGGGAAGATGTCACTGTTAAACACCTTACAAGACGGACATTTGTAATCTCCGAATTCTACTACAGTTACCGGTGCATCATCCTTGCCAAGCACAGGCTGGCCTTTGATAGAAGGCTGTCCGGAAACCGCTTCATTGCCTTGTTCCGTTTTGTTATTAATGATTACAATGGCTGCTAGCAATACAACAACCACAATCGTAAGGATGACCGCGAATTTCGCAGAAGACTGCTGTTTCTTTTTCACTCCGACACCTCATCGTTTTCAAATTAAAAAAGAAGCGGATCGCAATTGACCCACTTCTTTATTTTAACAAGACAAGTGCCTATAAGAAAACCCCGAAAAAATGAATTCTCTCCGACAATTTATCTGTTTTTGAGACGCATAACGCGCATGGCGTTTGCCACAGCGAGCAGGGTAACGCCGACATCTGAGAAAACCGCTTCCCACATGGTCGCAATTCCAAATGCTCCAAGAATGAGAAAGATCGCTTTTACTCCTAAAGCAAAGCCGATGTTTTGCCACACGATTCGCCTTGTCCGTTTCGCAATCCGAATCGCTTCCGCTATTTTCGACGGCTGATCTGTCATCAGCACGACGTCTGCGGCTTCTACCGCGGCGTCTGAGCCAAGGCCTCCCATGGCCGCTCCGATATCCGCGCGCGCAAGCACCGGCGTATCATTGATGCCGTCACCGACAAAAATGAGTTTTTCGTTTGGCGAAAGCTTGGCTTCCAATGCTTCGACCCGCGACACTTTATCCTGCGGCAGCAGCTCCGCATACACCTCGTCGATGCCAAGCTGTTTTCCGACGGCTTCTCCCGTTTGTTTCGAATCACCTGTCAGCATAACTGTCTGTTTGATTCCAAGCGACTTCAGATCAGCAACCGCCTGTGCTGCATCTTCTTTTACTTCATCCGCTATGATGATTGCTCCGGCATAGCGTTGATCAACAGCAACGTGCACGATTGTTCCGGCATGTTCATCCGGGACGCCCTTAACCTGTTCTCTATCCATGAGCTTCTTATTCCCAGCAAGGATTTCTGTTCCGTTTACTTTTGCAAAAATGCCGTGGCCGGATATTTCCTCGTATGACTCTATCGCATCAGATGAAAGTATTTTCCCGTAAGCTTTACGCACAGATTCAGCAATTGGATGTTGGGAGTGAAGCTCAGCATATGCCGCCGCTTCAAGTAATGTGTCCTTTGTAAATCCTTCCGCAGGTTTGATTTCTGTCACTTCAAAGCTTCCTTTTGTTAATGTTCCTGTTTTATCAAACACCGCGTATTTGACTTGATTCAAGGCTTCTAAATAATTGCTTCCCTTCACAAGCACTCCGGCCTTTGAGGCTGCGCCGATTCCGCCAAAGAAACCGAGCGGTATAGAGACCACAAGCGCACATGGACAAGAAATCACTAAGAAAATAAGTGCACGGTACACCCAATCGGAAAGTGCGGCGCCAGGAATCACCAGCGGCGGGACAAAGGCCAGCAATACCGCGATGATCACAACAGCAGGTGTATAATACTTGGCAAACTTCGTGATAAAGTTTTCTGTACGGGCTTTGCGGCTGCTCGCATTCTGAACCAAATCTAATATTTTTGATACTGCAGATTCCTGGTAGCCCTTTGTGACTTCAATATGCAGAACGCCGTTTTGATTGATAAAGCCTGACATCACATCTTGTCCTTCTGCAGCTTTTCTCGGAACGGACTCACCTGTCAAAGCAGACGTATCAACCATCGCTGATCCCTGCATGACCTTACCGTCAAGGGGTATGCTTTCTCCCGGATTGACCACAATGATGTCTCCTGTCTGTACGTCCTCCGGAGAAACCAGTTCGATGCCGTTCTCTGTTTTGACATTGGCGTAATCAGGCCGTATGTCCATTAACGCACTGATTGATTTTCTGGACCGGCTGACCGCGGCTCCTTGAAAAAGCTCACCGATTTGGTAAAACAGCATAACGGCTACGCCTTCAGGGTATTGCTGAATCAGAAAAGCACCGATTGTGGCAAGAGCCATTAAGAAATGTTCATCAAACACCTGACCGCGGCTGATGTTTTTGACTGCACGGATGATAATGTCACCGCCGATGATCAAGTAGGCAGCGAGGAAAAGTATAAATTCAATGGTTCCGGAATGAACGACATATGCTGCTGCTCCGAGTATGATAGCCGCCGCCATTCTGATCAGCATATTGATCATTCGATGACGATAGCCGTCATCAGCTGATTTCTGTTTATGCTTTTGACGAACCGTTACATGCGGATCGATTGATTTCACTTTTTTCTCCACCTTATTGGTGACCCATTGCTCTTCTTTTCCATCGGCTGAGACAGTCAAGGTGCTTGCCGCAAAATTAACCGCACATCCGTCAATGCCTTTTATGCCTTTGACTCCGTTTTCGATTTTTTGGGCACAATTGCTGCAATCCAAACCGTCCAGAACGTATTCCTGTTTCACTAGTCTCACCTTACCTTCCGATTTAGGGTTCCCTCTTCAAAGCGTATCAATGAGTATTGGTATTGAATTTATATATATGAGCACATACTCATATATTGGTTACGTCTATTATATGTCGTTTTCCAAGAAAGTGTCAATGAAAAACAAAAACCGGCATATGGCCGGTTTTTATTTTACTTTCTGCAGACGCAGCGCATTCAGAACAACAGAAACGGAGCTGAATGCCATTGCTGCTCCCGCTATCCACGGCGCTAAAAATCCGAGCGCTGCGATTGGGATACCGAGGCTGTTATAACCAAGCGCCCAGAATAAGTTTTGTTTAATGTTTTTCATTGTTAATCTGCTCATGCGGATGGCGTCGGCAATGCTGTTCAAATCTCCGCGAATCAACGTAATGTCCGCTGTTTCCATGGCAATGTCCGTGCCTGTTCCAATCGCCATGCCGATATCGGCTGTGGCAAGCGCCGGCGCATCGTTAATTCCGTCGCCCACCATGGCCGTCTGACGGCCTTCTTTTTGCAGGCGGGAAATTTCCGCCGCCTTTTGTTCTGGAAGGACTTCGGCAATGACACTTGTAATTCCCGCTTCCTTCGCAATCGCTTCTGCAGTTCTGTGATTGTCACCTGTCATCATGATGACATCCAGGCCCAACTCTTTCAGACGGGCCACGGCCTTCCGAGACGTGTCTTTTATCGTATCGGCAACGGCTACAAGTCCCGCTGCTTCTCCATCAATGGATACAAGCATAACCGTTTTTCCTTCTGCCTCAAGTTCTTCCATTTGGGCAAGAAGTGCACCATGCTCAACCTGTTCGCTCTCCATTAACTTTTTTGTGCCGACGAGAATGGTTTTGCCTCCGGCTTCAGCCAAAATGCCTGCGCCAATCTTTGCTTCAAAGCGGGTCAGCCTCGGTATCTCAAGCCCTTTTTCTTTCACACCGACAACAATCGCTTCACCGAGCGGATGCTCTGATCCCGTTTCGGCTGCCGCCGCAAATTGAAGCAGATCTGTTTCTTCAAAACGGCCGAACGGAATGGCATCAGTCAGTCGCGGCTTCCCGTTTGTTACAGTTCCGGTTTTATCAAGAACAATCGTATCGAGACGATGTGTTTTTTCTAAATGCTCGCCGCCTTTAAAGAGAATTCCGAATTCAGCAGCGCGCCCAGATCCGGCCATAATGCTCGTCGGAGTGGCAAGGCCGAGGGCGCAAGGACATGCAATGACAAGAACCGCAATGAACTTGCTGATCGCTTCGGCAAAATCGCCGGGAGCCGCCCAAAGATACCAAATGAGGAAAGTGAGAACGGCAATCCCCAATACGATAGGCACAAAAATGCCGGAAATCTGATCAGCGAGACGCTGGATCGGCGCTTTTGACCCTTGTGCTTCCTCGACAATTTTGATGATATGAGAAAGTGCCGTATCCTTTCCAACGTTGACAGCTTTGATTTTCAGGAAGCCGTTTGAGTTGACGGTTGCACCTGTCACACTGTCACCTGGATCTTTGTCAACAGGAAGACTTTCTCCTGTAATCATCGATTCATCTACTGCCGAGCGGCCTTCAACCACTTCCCCGTCAACAGGAATTCGTTCGCCCGGTTTGACGTAAACAATATCATTGACTAGCACTTCGTCTATCGGAATGATTTGCTCCTGTCCGTCTCTTACGACAGTCGCTGTTTTCGCTTGGAGCTTCATCAGTTTTTTAATTGCATCCGAAGAACGGCTCTTTGCTTTTGTTTCAAACAGCTTGCCTAATAAAATCAGCGTCAGCAAAATCGCGCTTGTTTCATAGTAAAGGCCGTCTGTATGCCCATGGGAACCAAGGCTTTGGATGGTAAGATAAAGACTGTAAGCATAAGCAGCCGTTGTTCCGAGCGCGACCAATACATCCATATTGGCGCTTTTATTTCTGAGCGCCTTATACGCACCCTCATAAAACGGCCAGCCGATCAGAAACTGGACCGGTGTCGCCAGCGCAAACTGCATCCACGGATTGAGGAATATATCCGGCACCCAAATAAACGATGTAAACGTAAAATGGCTCACCATCGCCCAAAGCAATGGAAATGACAGAACCGCTGAAAAGATCAGTCTCGCCGTTTGCTTCCGTTCTTCTTTCTTTTTAGAAGCTTCCGTTTCTCGTTCCTCATCACCCTTCAGCTGAAGCTTATATCCCAGCTTATCTACCGCTTCTTTCAAATCGCCGACAGACGCTTCTTTTGGATTGTACTCGACCGTGACCGTTTCTAAAGCGAAGTTTACAGGAGCATTTGTGACGCCTTCTATTTTGTTAAGCCGCTTTTCAATCCGATTGGCACAGGCTGCACAAGTCATGCCTTCAATATCGAATTCAGCTTTTTCTGTCACGACGTGATAGCCCAGCTTTTCTATTTTTTCCTGAATCGCTGCAGCCCCTGTCTCAGCGGGATCGTAGGTGACATTTGACGTTTCCATTGCCAGATTGACATTGGCATCCGTCACACCGGGCATCCGCTTCAGGCCTTTTTCAATTCTGGAGGCACATGCCGCACAGGTCATACCCGATACCTGCATCGCGATTTCCTTTTGTTCACTCAATCTACTCACTCCTTTATATACACCCGGGGGGTATATAAAAATGAAAGAAATATCGCGCCTCCCTAAAGGCGCGACACCTTGAATCAATCGGCTACATCATAGCCCTGATCTTCTATCGCATCCGCAATGTCCTTGACTGATACTTTGTCAGCATCAAACGAAACATCGACTTTTCCCGCTTCCAGATTGACATGAACAGCACTGACGCCGTCCAGTTCTCCTACGCTCGTTTCCACAGCTTTGACGCAGTGCTGACAAGACATTCCTTCAACTTGCAATGTTTTTTGTTCCATTTGAATTCCTCCTGTTTATCTTTCTGTTTTCATCCTACCATACCCCCGTAGGGTATTGCAACAAAAAAAGACTTTATGATTTTGTGAACTTTTTAAATACGTCCAAAAGCTCAGAAATGGCCTGTTCCCCGTCTCCGCTTTTGATGGCATCTGCTACACAGTGATGGGCGTGGTCCTCAAGCAAGTGAAGCGCCACATTTTTCATTGCCGCCTGAACAGCTGAAATCTGCACAAGAATATCTACACAATATCTATCGTTTTCCACCATATTTTGAATGCCTCTGACTTGGCCTTCTATCCGTTTCAGCCGGTTTGTGATTTGATCCTTTTCTTTCGAGCTTTTATGGTTTAATGCTTTATGTTCGTTATGCTTCTCCATGCGTACACCTCTGTTTCTTATATTAATTCCCATTATACTGATTGTCCAAACTGTTGTCTAAGCATGCCGCCGCAAAAAAATGAATCAGTTAGGTTTTACCATTTATACAGGAGGGTATATATCTCTTGTGAAAACGCTTTTAAAGGGGAGAAGAAAAGTGGATACGATAAAGGTTGGGATATTAGGGTACGGACTGTCTGGTTCTGTTTTTCACGCGCCGCTGCTTGCTGTTCTGGAAGAGTATCACATCAGCAAAGTCATGACATCGCGGACAGAAGAAGTGAAACGGGATTTTCCGGATGCAGAAGTTGTGCATGAACTTGAGGACATCACAAATGACCCGGCCATTGAGCTTGTCATTGTCACCACACCGAGCGGCCTTCATTACGAGCACGCTATGGCATGCATTCAGGCCGGAAAACATGTTGTGATCGAAAAACCCATGACAGCGACGGCCGAAGAAGGGGAGAAATTAAAGAAGGCTGCCGATGAAAAAGGTGTATTGTTAAGTGTCTATCATAACCGGCGCTGGGATAACGACTTTTTAACGATTAAAAAGCTGATCGCTGACGGATCCCTTGAAGATATCAATACATATCAAGTCTCCTATGACCGCTACAGACCTGAGGTTCAAGCACGGTGGCGGGAAAAAGGAGGCTCGGCCACTGGTACGCTGTATGATCTCGGCTCCCACATCATAGACCAAGCCCTGCATTTGTTCGGGTTGCCAAAAGCCGTGACTGCAAACGTAATGGCCCAGCGTGAAAATGCCGAAACCGTTGACTATTTTCATTTGACTCTGGATTACGGCAAACTCCAAGCCATTCTATACGGAGGATCGATCGTTCCGGCAAACGGCCCTCGTTATCAAATCCACGGACAACATGCCAGCTTTATGAAATACGGAATCGACGGACAGGAAGACGCACTCAGAGCGGGAAGAAAACCGGAGGATGACAGCTGGGGAGCGGATGATCCGGAGTTTTACGGAAAGCTGACAACCGTTCATGGCACGGACAAAAAAACAGAAACCATCCCATCAGTAAATGGCTCCTACCTTACCTATTACCGCAAAGTAGCAGAGAGTATACGAGAAGGCGCTGCGCTGCCCGTCACCGCTGAGGAAGGAATTGATGTTATTCGCATCATTGAAGCCGCGATGAAAAGCAGTGAAGAGAAACGAACCATTATGCTGGTGAAATAAACAAAAGCCTCCCCAAGAAAAGGGAGGCTTTTTCATTAAAATGTTTTTCCTGCTTCTTTCGCACGCGCAATCGCGTCTTCTTTGATTTGCTGTGCTTTATCAGGCTCCGCATTATGTCCCTCTACGAAAATGCCATCGAATGATGGTACACCGAAGAAGTTCATCATGATGCCGATGTAGCGGTGACCCATTTCCATTTCAGCCGCAGGGCCTTCAGAATAGTAGCCGCCGCGCGCTTGGATATGAATCGCTTTTTTATCAGTTAACAAGCCGATCGGGCCTTGTTCAGTGTATTTGAATGATTTTCCTGCAACTGCAACAGAATCAAGATACGCTTTCATTACTGGCGGGAATGAGAAGTTCCATAAAGGAGTAACGAATACGTACTTATCAGCAGATGCAAATTGATCACTAAGCTCTCCCAGACGGCCCACTTTCGCTTTTTCGCTTTCAGAAAGCTCGTCAAAGCCTGTGCCTGACTGCAGCTTGCCCCAGCCGCTGAATACATCCGCGTCAATGTGCGGGATGTTTTCTTTGTACAAATCGATATGTACAACTTCATCATTTGGGTTCGCTTCTTTGTAAGATTCGATGAATGCTTTACCTGTTGCCATACTGTAAGAAGTTGCTTCATCATGCGGGTGAGCAGTGATATACAATACTTTTGCCATTTTTACCAGCCCTTTCGTTTTTAAAAATCACACATCAATTATTATCATACAGACGCATCATGATTATTCTTTCTCTATTAGTCTTTATTATAGGGGCACTAAAAATTACTTTCAAGTAAAACATCTTGAATTAAAGATTACTTCTCTTTTCGAAAGCTGTCCGCAAGCCCGAATACAGTGCGGAGAGCTCTTTACTGATACGCGGGTAATAAGGAATATGCTGCACTTGTATGTCAGCCGGCATCCTTTTCATCAAAGCGGATTGCTCAGCCTGTTCAAAAAACACTTTTAACTGGTTCATCTCTTTTTCAGAAAACGGAGCAGGCGGTCGATGATGGGCTTGGGCCGAGAGCAAATAATACCCTAAGTGCTGAGCACCGGAAATGGCAGGCCAAAGCACATCTGCATTCGCGTTAGGAAAGTCCCCAAGCGCCTTGTCATACGCATCCCGAAGCCTAACCAGACTCACCCTTAACTTGTTCTCGTCTGCTTTCTGCCCGGTCAACAGTTTCTCCATAAAGTGCCCTTCCAGCCGAATCACGTCCCGCATTAGTTCAGGCAGCCGCTTCGTTGAAAACCGTCTCCACAAAACCATCGTTCCCAATAGCCCGATTACACTGCCAACAGCTACATCCGTCAGCCTCGCTATCATAAAATAACCGACGTCCGAGCCGCCATGCATGCTTTCTGTTATGACAAGCGCATTTGCGGTCAAAAAAGGAACCGCCAGCGCATAATTGCGGACAATCAGCATCTCAAGAAGACATTGCAGCGCTGCAATACACAACGCAATATAAACACCGCCCGGCTTAACAAACAGGATTGCTCCTGCCAGCCCAACACCGATCACGGTTCCGATTGAACGCTGATTGGCCCTGTGAAGCGTAAAGAGAACAGTAGTGCCAAGCATGACCGCTGCTGCCGAAAGCGGAATCCAATAGGAGCGTGCAAAGCCGAATGTGAGGGCAAACATATCGGCGGCAAACAGCACAATTCCGTACTTTAATGCCCGTATCAAAACGGGAGACTGCCAGTCAAAGGCATTTCTCAAAAAGTAAAAAGAGGCTGGCAGGCGGCTCGGTTCCCCGTCCGATTGCTTATCATTCCGTCCTGAAGCGATAGACAAAGCCTCATTGATTTCTTCAAACAGCTTCCGGCTTGGCTCAGATTCATTCTCTTTAATCTGAAACGCACTGGAACTACGAGCATGCCCCAGCGCATCTCCGGTTTGACGGAGTGCCTTTTCAATCTCGGCCGTCTCTCTGTCTGGCGTTTCAGCTGAAAAATGAATAATGGCAAGGAATATGTCGTCAGCTTTTTCGAGCAGGCGGAAAAATCGTTCATCATACTGTGATTTTTTCCGCCTGTTCCCCTTGCCGAGAACCGTTTGACGAGCTGTTCTGAGCATAAGCACCGTCTGATGCTGCGCATTATGAAAGCCTTGCGTACCGACGGCTGAAAGACATGCAGCCAGCTGATGATATGTTTTTTGCAGCACCGCCTCCTCCGGTCCATGTTTGTTCCATAACCAGCCGATTAAGGCGATACCCATGGCGAAAATGCCGCCGAGAAACGTCAGTCCCGATCTGAACAACGCTTGTGAAGGATCGGCCGGCAGCCCGGAGCTGACTAAAAAGGCAAGGACAAAAAACATCGGCGCAGGACCTTGTATACCGAGCGCGCTAAAAATAAACATCGCAGCTGCACCAATCAAGCCCAGGACAGCCGCCATTATCCAAACCGTCCCAGACAAAATAGTGCCTAATCCAAATGAGAGCGCGATCCCAATGGAAACCAAGAGCAGCTTCAAAGCGCGCTTTTTATACGATTCACCGCCCGCATATAAATAAACAAAGCCCCCGATGCTTGCAGTTAAACCATAATCCGTGTGACCCGCCAATGCGCCGATCAGCACAGGAAACCCTGAAGCGATCCCTGATCCGATCGCCTTTTTCCATGGAAATGGATTCGCATGAATGCGAAAGGCATCCTTCACGATGCTGGGCATGGTTCTTTGATTGTTCTCAACAGTTTTGTTCATTTGACAAAATCCTTTTCTATGAATGTATAGGACTTTTCCCGATTATTCACTATAGTATGCCCCAAAAACGCCTTCGCAGAGACCATACGTCTCTGCCTGCTTTACATCAGTTTATTCGCAATATCCTGAATCGGCTTGATCCAGTTGCTGTACGTCAACTCAGCAGCTTTTTTCCGATCCTTTTCCCTACATGCCGCAATGATTTGTTCATGTTCTTCAATCGAATTTTGCGGCGATTTAAAAAAAGACAAAAATAAAAGCAGCGCCTAACAGCACTGCTTTGTCCATTTGCTTTCTTTTAAGAGAAGATGAATAAAAAATAAAGGATAAATCAATAGATACCCATTAAACAGCCACCAAACAAGATCGAAGTCCCGGCTGAATGTCCAGAATGAAATCGCCTGAAGGCCTGAACAACAGGTCAGTACAAGAGAAATCAGCGCCATCAGCTTCCAGTCAGCACTGTTCTTCCGCTGCAAGTACAAGCTGTACAATCCTGTGAAAGAGATCAGGATATCCAGCGGGAAAAAGGACCAGTTCCAGGCGATCATAAACGGATGGTCATGATGTTTAAAAGCCCAGCTTTCCGGTATCAGCGAAAACCCAGCTGACAGCCAGTACAAGATAAAACCAATATCAGTCACGAGAAAAAACAGTTTCATATATCTCATTTGTACTGCCCGCTTTTATGTATCGGCTCAGACTGCGCCCGATGATCGATCAGGTTTAAAGACACAACACCGCCGATAATCAATCCGATTGAAATGAGTTTCATGACGCTAACATTCTCTTGAAAAAACAAAAAACCAACGACTGTAATCAGGACAATCCCCATCCCTGACCATACAGCATAAGCGACAGAGACATCAATTGATTTTAGCGTAAGCGTCAGAAAGAAAAGACTCCCGCCATAAAAGAAAATCAACAGGACACTGGGAGTAAGCTTTGTAAAACCCGACGATAGCTTCATGCTGACCGTCCCGGCAACTTCAAACAGAATCGCTAAGCATAGAAACACCCAATTCACGTAGCATCAGCCTCCTCATCAGCTGTTATGCCGTTAAACAATACATCTACAATCGATTCAAGAACCTCTCCTGTCGTGAACTGATGTTTGAGCGGATATTCGGGATCATACACTTGGTTGATGCTTCCTATATACATGTGAACAAACAGGTCCGGATTGATGCTTCTGATTCTCTTTTGCTGTTTGCACTCGTTTAATAATTCAAGGACAATTGTCCATTCTTCCTTAATAAACGTATCTAATGTAAGCCACGCATCGTAATGGTATTTCTTCAGATCACTTAATAATCCCATATTCAGCAGTTCCATCCCCTGCGGAAGACCGATCAGCATTTTTTTCACTTTTTCAAGAATGTCTAAACTTTCATTTTCATAGATGTCTTTTTCCATTTGCTTCATCTCTGCGATAAATTGCTCAACGACCGCTTCCGCAAGCTTGTCTTTTGATGAATAATGCGCATAGAGCGTCCGCTTGCTCGTTCCCAGCACTGCTGCCAAATCATTCATCGTAAATGAAAATCCTTTCTGCCTGATCAGCCGGATGGTTTCCTCCAGAATTCTTTTTTCCAAATCAATCCCTCGCTTTCGGTACTAATAAAACTATATTGGTACCAAAATTATACGACAGCAATTTATGGAAATCAACAACACATAAAAAAACCTCTCCCAAAAGGAGAGGTTTAAAAGACACTGCGAACCAAACCGCCGTCCGCCCGAAGCGCCGCGCCATTGATCGCGGAGGAAAGCGGACTGCTTAAAAATGTAACGAAGTGGGCGATTTCTTCCGGACGGATCAGTCTTTGAATAATGGATGTCGGCCGGTTTTCTTTCATAAAACGTGCCTCAGCTTCTTGAACAGTCAGGTTTTCATCAGGATACAGCGAGTTCAGCATGGTTTCCACACCCTCTGTTAAGGTAGAGCCCGGCATGACGGTGTTGACCGTGACATTCGTGCCGGTTGCCAGCTCCGCCAAACTGCGGGAAATGGACAGCTGCATCGTTTTTGTCGCACTGTAATGGGCCATTTCCTGTGACGGCATAACCGCCGCTTCACTGGCAATGAAAATCACGCGCCCTTCTTTTTTCTCTATCATGTTGTGCAAATACTTGCGTGTCAGCCTTACCCCGCTCATAATGTTCACTTCAAAAAAACGAAACCATTCATCATCGGGAATATCAAAGTACTCCGCCGGTTCAAAAATCCCTAAATTGTTGACCAAAATATCAACCTCTGGATATGCCTGAAACAGCTCATTGCAGCCTTCTTCTGTTCCCAAATCAAATGCAGCCGGATATAGTACCGCTTCAGAATGTTGTGTTTTCAATTCATCTATCGTCTGATTCACTTTCTCTTCCCGGCGTCCGTTAATGATCACTGCCGCGCCTTCTTCAGCTAACGAAGAGGCAATGGCTTTTCCGATTCCCGATGTCGAACCAGTCACCAGTGCGGTTTTTCCTTGTAAATTCAGCTTCATTCGTTCATCCCTCCGTTTTTGATTCCTCTTATTTATTGACAGAAATGCGTTTGGTGAAACATCTGCTCTGCAATCAGTATGAAACAGCTGGGATTGAAATGGAAGTACGCACTTTTTGGTGCCTGTGATCTGGAGAAAAAATAAAGCAGAACCCTCAAAGAGGTTCTGCTTTATTGTCAGTATGTATGGAGACGGTGGGAGTCGAACCCACGTCCAGAAACATCGATTACTTAAGCGTCTACGAGCGTAGCCTGCATATTTATGTTTTCACTCATCTTCTTGCCTGCGGGCGGGCCTTCCGAGAGCTAGTCTGTTCATCTCTTCTTACGTTCTCAGACGGGAACGCAAGCGTAGCCTACTTGGATGTGCTCTTCACAGACACATAGGCAATGTCAGGAAGAGCTCGCTGCGCTTATTAGGCAGCTAATGCTACGTTTTGGTTAAAACTGTTAGTTTTGCCAGTTATATTTAAGTGCGTGTTTACGAGATCGCCTCTCGGCTCGCAGCTCAAGCTCGATCCATCCCTGTCGAATCCGTAACGTCCCCTTGTTATAAGGGAAATACGGGAGAAAATATCAAGCTCTCACTCAAACTGGCTATAGTCTTATTATAACACGATCACGGTTCTTTTCAATTGTCAAATCCTTGAAATGAAAAGCGTTATGATCTGATCGTGAACACAGTATAGCACAGGCCTGATTTTTGAATCAAGCACTATGCCTTTAGAAGCCTTTTTGACTGTCTCTGAACGCTCTTTCGATTTCCCGCTTCGCGTCCTTGCGCTTCAGGTCTTCCCGTTTGTCATAGTTCTTCTTCCCTTTTCCAAGGCCGAGAAGCACTTTGGCAAAGCCGTTTTTCAAATACAGCTTCAGCGGAACGAGGGAATAGCCTTTTTCCTTTGTTAACCCGATCAGCTTATTAATCTCCTTGCGATGCATTAACAGCTTTCTCGTCCGGAGCGGATCGTGGTTATAGCGGTTTCCCTGCTCATACGGGCTGACGTGCATATTGTGAAGAAACACTTCTCCCCGTTCGATTTTGGCAAAGGAATCCTTAAGGTTTACGCGGCCGGCGCGAATCGATTTGATTTCGGTTCCTTGCAGAACGATGCCTGTTTCATAGGTTTCTTCTATAAAATAATCGTGATTGGCTTTCTTATTTTGAGATAATACTTTTCCTGACCCTTTTGGCATGCCAGAACCTCCTCTCTCTAAGGAAAAACTGTCCACCTTTTGCGATACGCTCTATTTTACCAAATGTCACGTACCGCTACAATGAAAAGCTGTTTCCGAAAGAAAGCAAATAGAGCGCTGCGGCCCTATTTGCTGGTTGAGCTGCTATTTCTTCTTTTTCCGTTTCTGTTTCGGCGCGTTTTGGAAGCCGCGTTTTTTCTTTTTCTTCTTCGGCTTAGTGAACCACTCCCCTTTTTCCTCAGACGGAGCTGGAGAAACAGGCGTATTGGTGCTTTGGACGCGCTTTCTGGCAGGCTTTCCGCGTTTTCTGCTCCGACTGCTGTCCAGTTCTCTCGGACGACGCGGAGAGCCCTTCATGCCGACGATTTCAAAGTCGATATTGCGCTCGTCTTTGTTGACATCGACAACCTTGACTGTGATTTCATCCCCAATGCGGAAGACGTTGCCTGTCCGCTCGCCGATCATCGCAAAATGCTGTTCGTCAAATCGGTAGTAGTCATCCGTCATAAAGCTGACGTGGACGAGTCCTTCGATTGTATTCGGCAGCTCGACGAACATTCCGAAGTTTGTCACTGAACTGATCATCCCGTCAAACTCTTCACCGATTTTATCAAGCATGTATTCCGCTTTTTTCAGATCATCCGTTTCACGCTCGGCGTCAACTGCACGGCGCTCCATCGTTGATGTATGCTCGGCGATATCCGGCAGGCGTTCAGCCCACTTTTCCTGTGTCGCTTCATCGACTTTGCCGTTGATTAAGTACGTTCTAATCAGACGGTGGACGATTAAGTCCGGATAACGGCGAATCGGTGATGTGAAATGCGTATAGAATTCCGTTGACAGACCAAAATGCCCCAAGCTTTGCGGGTCGTATTTCGCCTGTTTCATCGAACGGAGCATGACAGTAGATATAACGGTTTCTTCAGGTCTGTCACGCACAGCGTCCAGAATGCTTTGCAGCGCGCGCGGATGAATATTTCCCGCCGTTCCTTTCACCACATAGCCAAATGTCGTCACGAACTCTAAAAACTTTTGCAGTTTTTCAGCATTCGGCTCTTCGTGAATCCGGTATATAAACGGTACATTCATCCAATGGAAATGCTCCGCTACCGTTTCGTTCGCCACAAGCATAAATTCTTCAATCAGTTTCTCGGCGACAGAGCGTTCTCTGATGACAACGTCTTTAACCGCGCCTTCGTCATCGACAAGCACTTTCGCTTCTTTGAAATCAAAATCAACGGCGCCGCGGTTCATCCGCTTATCGCGCAGAATTTCTGCCAGGCGCTCCATATCTTTGAACATCGGAACGAGAGGCTCGTATTTTTGTTTCATCTCTTCGTCATCGTCAACAAGAATTTTATTCACATCTGAATAAGTCATTCTTTCCGTTGTTTTGATGACACTTTGGAAGATTTGGTGCTCCGTCACCTGTCCCTGACTGTTAATTGTCATTTCACAAGAAAGTGTCAGGCGGTCAACCTTTGGATTTAAGGAACAGATGCCGTTTGACAGTCTGTGCGGAATCATAGGGATGACTCGGTCAACCAAATACACACTCGTCCCTCTTTCAAGCGCTTCTTTGTCAATCGGCGAGTTTTCGGTTACGTAATGGCTGACATCAGCAATGTGAACGCCAAGCTTGTAGCTTCCGTCATCAAGCTTCGTCACGGTAACTGCATCATCCAAATCCTTCGCGTCCGCACCATCAATGGTGACAATCACCTGATCACGGAGATCACGGCGGTCTTTCAGGTCTTTTTCGTCAATTGTGTCAGGCGTACTTGATGCCTGTTCCATTGCGTCAGCAGGAAATTCTCCCGGTAGGCCGTGCTTATGAATGACCGATAAAATATCAATGCCCGGATCATTTTTGTGGCCGAGAATGGTTTCAATCTCGCCCTCTGCGTTCATGCGGCCTTCAGGATAGCTCGTCAGCTTGACAACAACCTTGTGCCCTTCCGCCGCTCCGTTTTTCCCATTTTTCGGGATAAAGATGTCACTCGTGATTTTTTTGTCGTCCGGAATGACAAAGCCGAAGTTTCTTGTTTCTGTATACGTACCGACAACCCGCTGAATCGCTCTTTCTAAAATGCGGATGACGGTCCCTTCCTGTCTTGAGCCGCTTGACTGTGAATTCAGCCGAACCATGACGATATCGCCGTTCATTGCCGTATTCAGCTCAGTAGGCGGAATAAACACATCGCTTAATGACGTATCCTCAGGCAGCAAAAAGGCGAATCCTTTTGCATGCGCTGAAATCTTTCCTTTTATTAAATTCATCTTCTCCGGAATGCCGTAGCGGTCGCTTCTCGTCCGTACGATAAGCCCTTTGTCTTCCAAAGTGACTAACGCTTTGACGAGCTCTTTAAACTCCTCGGCTTCCGTAATATTTAACATCTCCTCAAGTTCCTGAACGGTCAGAGGCTTGTACGCCTCTTCCTTCATAAACGAGAGAAGCTTATCCATAAATGCTTCTTTTTCCATTATCCGACCTCCTGTTGATTACCAATCGAGCTTCTCTAAAAATTCATACACATCCTGATGGACGAGGTCACGTTCTTTGTCGAGCGTAATGACATGGCCTGATTCCTCGTACCATTTCAGCTGTTTCTCATCAGTTTCCACTTCGTTGTAAATAATATTTGCGCTTTCTGTATTAATCATGTGATCATGACGGGCCTGCACCACAAATGTCGGTGAATAAATCATATCGACATTGTTTCGCACATCGGCAATTAAGTCTTGCAGCGCCTTGAGGGTGTTCATCGGCGTTTTTTCGAATTCCTTCATTTCTTCTTCAATTTGCTCCGGGCTTTTCCCCTCGAACTTTTTGTAATTGCGAGCGTATGAAAGAACGCCCTGATACATGACCTCTTCACTCTTAATATGCATTGGCGCGCACATTGGGACAATTCCCTTTATGGGTACAGTGTAACCCAATTTCAGCGAAAAAACCCCGCCAAGCGACAGTCCGCAGGCAGCAATGCTCTCATAGCCTTCAGATTTTAAGTATTCATAGCCATCCATCACGTTTTTCCACCAGTCTTCAGGCCCTGTATGTACAAGTTCTTCAGGGGGAACGCCGTGTCCTTCATATTGAGGCGCGTGGCATGTATAGCCCCGTTCATTCAAATAACGTCCCAGCATTCGTACGTCCGCTGTATTTCCTGTAAAGCCGTGCAGCAAAAGCACCGCTTTGTCTCCGCCTTTAAATGTAAATGGTTTTGGTGTCACAACTTTCATGCTCATGTCTCCCTTTCTATCTGCACGATCATTTTAGTTTTCCACAGTTTGATTAGAAAAAAACGCTCTGAATATCAGCCAGAAACGAGAAAAAGGCCTGACTTCACATCAGACCTTATACAAACATTGCCCTATAGGATATAAGCAAGCGCAATCGTTAACACGAAAAACAAGACTGCCAGCACTACCGTGATGCGGTGCAAAATCAAATCAAGACCTCTTGCTTTTTGTTTCCCGAAGAGCTGCTCCGCTCCGCCTGAAATCGCACCAGATAATCCGGCGCTTTTACTGGATTGAAGCAAAACGACAATAATAAGTGCAATGCTGACGATAACCAATAAGGTAATCAAAACCGCGTGCATCCCTTACACCTCCAGACTCACTGGCCTACATTACTTCTATTTTACATGAAAAGGGTTGGCATGTCACGCTGTATCAGACGCCAAAAGGCCGGATAAGACGTTTTATCTTGGTTACCCTATTCATATGAAAAGGTCAAAAGGAGAAAAACGATGCCCCTTATCAGCATAACCAGCAGAAAACATCTTTATTATGAGGAATATGGACAGGGAATGCCTATCATTTTTATCCACCCGCCGGGCATGGGACGTATGGTCTTTTATTATCAGCGCCTTCTCTCCAAGCATTTCAGGGTGATTTTTCCCGATTTAAGCGGCCACGGCGACAGTGATCACGCGGATCAGCCCGCCTCTATTTCTTATTACGCAGATGAGATCGTGCAATTCATGGACGCTCTGCACATTGATAAGGCTGTGTTATTCGGATATTCCGCCGGTGGCTTAATCGCCCAGCATATCGGCTTTACCCGCCCGGACAAAGTGTCACATCTTGTTCTCTCCGGCGCTTACCCGGCTGTCCATAACGTAATCGGAGAGAAGATACACAAGACGGGGATGTATCTGCTTGAGAAAAACGCCGGTTTGCTCATAAAAATCCTCGCCGTCAGCCATACAAAAAACAAAGAACTTCGAAACCTATTAACAGGCCATATGAAAAAAGCAGACCTTGCCCATTGGCATCAATATTATCAGGATTCTCTCCACTACAACTGCATTGAACAGCTGCCCCATTTACACATGCCCATGCTGTTTATGTATGGCGGCCTGCGGGACTGGACCTTCCCAGCCTCAGGCTATTACCGCAAAGCTTGCAGCCATGCCGAATTTTTCAGATTGGAATATCAAGGGCATCAGCTGCCGACAAAACAATGGAAAACATGCAACGAACTGGTGACAGGGTTTGTGCTGACACATCATTCATAGGAATAGAAAACGCTTGGCTTCCTTGCGTTTTTTGTCGCTTTATTGACTTTTGTCAATAAAATCATAGTAAAAAAGATCCTCAAATTTCAAATTAAAATAGTGAAGCATTTTACCGATCACAAGCTGCCCCGGCCGTCTTTCTCCATTCAGCACGCGGCTCAGTGTGGCGGGTGAGACTCCGATTTCCAGCGCAAGCTGATTAAGGGAATAATCGTTATTGACCATATACTGCAAGACATAATCACGTCTAATCTGTATCTTTTCTACTGGCACTTTCCTCACCTTCCGTTCCTGAAAAAACTTTTTTCTATACTTTTACATTACGGCTTATGTTAACTTTTGTCAATACATTTCCAGCCTACCTATTCCCTTTAGTCAATAAACATACTAAAATATGAGTAACAGTGAGGGACGGGGTGAGACATATGGAAAGCTTTGGCGAACAATTGCGGGCATTGCGCGAAGAGAGAAAGTTAACAGTCAACCAGCTGGCGACTTATTCTGGCGTAAGCGCGGCCGGCATCTCCAGAATCGAAAACGGCAAACGGGGCGTTCCCAAACCTGCCACCATCAAAAAACTGGCGGAAGCCTTAAAAATTCCTTACGAAGGGCTTATGTATAAGGCTGGTTACATCGAAGAAGTACATGAAGACAGAGCTCCTTATGAAACGAAGTGCAAGCTGCTTGAAAAAGCAGAGGCCTATGACCTGAAAAACCTTGCTCTTCTTGAGAACGAAAAGTGGCAATATCTCAATAAAGAGGATTTGCTCATGCTGGATCATTATTTTTCGTTTATATCAGACGAAGCCAAAAAACGGTCTGCTGATGACTAACTCTTGATAGGAATGCGAGGCGATCACCATGTCACCGTTCGGACAGCAATTACGGGAGCTGCGCCGCGCCCGCAAACTGACAGTGAATCAGCTTGCGGTGTACTCAGGCATCAGCTCGGCCACCATTTCAAAAATTGAAAACGGCAAGCGGGGCACGCCAAAACCTGCCACTATCAAAAAACTGGCGGCAGTACTGAAAGTGCCCTACGAAAACCTGATGGCTGCCGCTGGTCATATTCAAGCCTTTCCAGAAGAAATCCGCGAGGCTTCGGAAAGCTATCAGTCCATTTATGACATTTACCAGACTGCAGTCACTCGCGGAGCGGAGCACCTTCCGATTTTCAACAGCCAAAAATGGGAACATCTCTCAAAGCAGGATATTGAAAATCTCAGCAAATACTTCGATTTTTTAGCCTCGGAAGCGAAAAAACGCGCCTCTTCTTCATAATCCCCTGCTTCTCTTTCTGCATTTTATCAATCACGCTTGCATACCTTCCCTCGTTATTTGCGTTATAATAGTGACAGACGAGGTGAAAAGTATGAACCAATCAGAAATGTGTCCTAGATTTGAAAAAGCAGTCGACATCTTGAGTAAACGCTGGGTCGCTTTGATCGTATTTCAGCTCTTGAACGGGTCGCAGCGATTTAGCGAAATTGAAGCAGCACTTCCAAATCTAAGCGGCAGAGTTCTGTCAGAACGGCTGAAAGAACTTGAGCTTGAAGGAGTGGTGAAGCGGGATGTCATCCCGGAAACTCCGGTTCGCATCGAATATTCATTGACCGATAAAGGAAAGGCGCTAGCCCCCATTTTGGGTGAGATTTCAAAATGGGCAACGGATTGGATTGACCCTTCCTTTCTTGACTAATTACTAAAACGGTTCTGATCTCAAAGACGAGAAAAGGAGCCGTTTTTTTATTTTTTATTTTCCAGTGAAAAAACGATTTCTCAGCCGATATATAGTACATCCACACATTACGTTTCTAAAGGAGACCACTATATGCGACTGACGATTTCCCGCAAATTCAGCCTGGTATTTTTGACACTGATCCTGATCAATTTACTTATAGGCGGAATAGGCGCTTTTAATATGCAGCACATCATTCAAAAGACAGATGAAATCAACACAAAATGGATTGACGGCATCAAAGAAATTACTTCGATTAATTATTTGACCGAGCATCTGTCTTCTAAAGAAAAGGATTTTCTGATTTTCACAGACAAAAGCAAAATGGATACGCTTGAACAAGACATGAATCAGATCCTTGAAGACATCAATCAAAAGCTTGATAGCTACGAAAAAACGATTTCCAATGACAAAGAACAGAAACTGTTTGAGCAGCTTCAAACTGAAGTAAACACCTATACTGATATTCATGCGCAAATTATAGAAAGCGGCCGCACGAATGACATGGACAAAGCAAGAGGTTTATTGGTGCAGACTGAGGCCAGATTTGAGGATATGAAAAAATCAGTCACTCAGCTCGTTGACTTTAATAAAAAAGGCAGCAACACAGCGGTAAAAGAAACGAAGGACGTATACCATAAAGGGCTCATTTACACTGCTTTGCTTCTGTCAGCATCGATCATTATCAGTATTTTCATCTGGCTTTATATCACGCGAAACATTGTAAGGCCTATCACTCGCATGAAGGAGTCTGCCAATCATATTGCCGAGGGAGATCTGTCGAATGACATGGAGCCGCTCAAATCAAAAGACGAGCTCGGCGATCTGAACGAGGCACTGCAAAAAATGGTAGGCAATCTGAGAGATATTGTCGGGTACTCCAAAGAAATATCAATCCGGGTTCTTTCTTCTTCACAAGTGCTGGCAACCGCAACGAATGAAACGAGATCCGGCAGCAAACATATTACCGAAACAATGAACGAAATGGCTGAAGGCTCTGAACAGCAGGCCCAAGACGCCGTGACAATTGCAGAATCAATGAATGAGTTCACTGAAAGCATTGATAAAGCCTATAATCGCGGCATCACAATCAGCGATACGTCTCAAAACGTCCTCGAACTCGCAGTAAGCGGAAACGAAAATATGGATACGTCATTACAGCAAATGAAAACCATACATCATATCGTTCAGGAGGCCGTGCATAAAGTGAGATCACTAGAACAGCATTCTCAGGATATCAACAAGCTCGTTCAGGTCATCAACGGCATTGCCGAGCAAACGAATTTGCTGTCACTTAACGCCGCAATTGAGGCTGCCCGCGCAGGAGAAAGCGGCAAAGGCTTCGCCGTTGTGGCAGAGGAGGTCAGAAAGCTGGCTGACGGCGTTTCTGATTCCGTCCAGGATATTACCCGGATTGTCAACGGGACACAGCAGGAAATCCACACTGTCATTGGGTACTTAGAAAGCAGCTTTACAGAAGTCGAAAAAGGAACAGAAAACCTGACAGACACCGGACAAGCTATGCAGCATATCAGACAATCGGTCACTCACGTTGCAGACAGCATTAAGGAAGTAACGGATGGCCTGAAGCAGTTAACAAACCAATCAATTACCATCAATCAATCGATTGAAAATATCGCTTCTGTATCTGAAGAGTCGGCCGCCGGCATTGAAGAAACATTTTCGATTACCGAGCAGTCCGCCCATTCCATGGATCAAGTGCTCCAGAATGCTAAAGAGCTTGAGAAGCTGGCGAAGGAGCTTAATGAGAAGATGGATCAGTTTACAATCTAAAGAAAAAAAAGAGGCTGGAGTCATCCAAGCCTCTTTTTCTATTCTATGCAGCTGTTTGAACGCGTTTCGCTCTGGTTCGTTTTTTCTTTACCGGACTTAATGCCCGCTCCAGCCAGGCCATGAGCAAATCAGCTGCAACCGCCATCACCGCAGTCGGTATCGCGCCGGCGAGAATAATCGCTGTTCCGTTTGTCGCGTTTGAGCCGCGGACGATCATATCTCCAAGGCCGCCGGCTCCGACAAATGTTCCGATCGCTGTAATCCCGATGGCAATGACGAGAGCCGTGCGCAAGCCTGCCATAATGACAGAAAGCGCGAGTGGAAGCTCAACCATCCGGAGAACTTGGAATTTCGTCATGCCCATTGCTTTTCCCGATTCTAAGTAGGCATGTTCAATGCTGACTATGCCTGTGTACGTGTTTCGGATAATCGGCAGAAGGGAATACAGAAATAATGATACAATCACCGTGTTTGCGCCGAGCCCCATGACAAGCATCAAGACGGCCAGCATGGCGAGCGCCGGGATTGTTTGAATAACGTTTGTTACGGCGAACACCCAGGCTGACAAGCGGCGATAATGCGCAATGAGGATTCCGACCGGAACCCCGACGACAGCGGCAAACAAAACGCCGTAAGCCGACATGAGAAAGTGGCGGCCGAATTCTTCCATAACGTAGCTGCCGTTCTGCGCATAATACGTCATGACCTGTTCAAGCACATTCATTGGCTTCTTCCCCCTTTCATGATTCGAAGTAATGATGCTTTTCTAAATATTCCTTGGCAACGACAGACGGCTCTTTTAAATTGCCGTCGACTTCATAGTTGAGCTCCTGCATTGTGGCTGTGTCGATTTTCCCGATCATTTTCTGAATGACGCCTTCAAGCTCAGGATGTTCTTTGAGCACTTGTTCCGGAACAACCGGAGAGCAGTCGTACGGCGGGAAAAATTGCTTATCATCCTTTAGCATTTTAAGACCATAGGACTTGATTCTTCCATCAGTCGAATACGCAAGCACAATGTCCATTTTTCCGCTCTTCACCGCGTCATACACAAGCCCGATCTGCATTGGATACGTGCCTCCGAATGTCATGCCGTAGGTTTTCGTAAAATCTTGATAGCCGTTTCCCTTGAGCTTCATCCAATAGTTATCGACACCCAGCTTTAATTGCGGCGCCCATTTTTTAACGTCTGATACGTTTTCTAAATGATATTGATCGGCCAGTTCCTTGCTGACCGTAAAGGCATATGTATTATCAAACCCGTAGGAGTCATACCATTTTAAATCGTATCTTTTTTTAAACTCCCGCTGTGTCAGCGCCAGCGCTTTCTCCGGATCTTTCTCAGGTTCCATTCTCAGCGTTCCTGTCAGCGCGTCTCCCGTATATCTTGTGGCCGCAATGTCGATTTCCCCGTTCATTAAGGCCTGCTGCTGCACCGCGTTGGAGCCGAGATTTTTAATGGTTGTTGTTTTGAGATCAGTATGATGTTCGATCAGCTGCCCAAGCATGCTGGCGATAATTTCTGATTCGCTCATGCTTTGCGCGCCGATTTTAATGGTCTGGTCTGAAGCAGCGCTGAGACCCGGAAGTGAACAGCCGCTCAACGTCAGCATTGCTGCTAGCGTTAACCCGATCATCCATTTGAGATATTTTCTTTTCATGAGCCGCCTCCTTATGAAACTTCCTTCAATCTCTGCATGCCGGCAGGTGTCAGTTTTCGTTCAGTCACCGCCAGCACGTAATCTATTACAATTGCCAATATCGTGACGGGCACCGCGCCCCCGATGATATATTCCGGCTGATATAAATTCAGTCCGATAAAAATGTAATCACCCAAACCGCCGCCTCCAATAAAGGAAGCGAGCGTTGCCCAGCCGATTAAGTAAATCGTCGATGTTCTGATTCCCGCCATGATCACAGGCGCGGCAAGCGGCAGCTCCACCAGGCGGACTTGTTCAGCCGGCGTCATGCCGATGCCTTTGCCAGACTCAAGCAGATTTTTGTTGACGCCGCGAATGCCGGTGTACGTGTTGCGCAGAATCGGCAGAACGGAGTAGAAAAACAAAGCCACAATGGCTGGAACCTTCCCGACACCTAGGAGCGGAATAAAGAAGGCGAGAATCGCCAGACTCGGCAGCGTCTGAATGATATTAACGATGCCGATAATGGTGCCGGCGCCCTTCTTCATTCTAGTAAGCACAACCCCGAGGGGTACGGCAACGAGTACGCCTAAAATAACAGCAATGAGCGATATCGTGATATGCTCATATGTTTTATAAAGAAGCTCGCCCCCGTTGGTTTGCAAAAATTGAACAATATGATTCACAACTTATCGCCTCCCTATGACAATACCGCGAGCTGCTTTTCTTCTCCCCAGAGAGAGTCATATACAATGTCGACCAGACTCGCTCTCGTCACAATTCCGATTAAACGCCGGTTTTCATCCACAACAGGTACGTATTTAACACCCCGTTTTAAAATTTTGCGGACCGTGTCTCGCAGCAGTGTGCCACCCAATACTGTGTAAAGATCTTCATGTAAAACTTCTCCTACGAGATTGGCTTTTTTCCGGCATTGATCAATGATTTCAACATCCACATAGCCTTGCAGAACGTGCCCGTCATCGACGACAAGCAATGAATCGACACGCTCCTGCCTCATTAGCTGAATCGCTTCAGAAAGCGTTTTATCCGCGGTGATCGTTACAGGCTGCGTGTTCATAATTTGGTCAACCCGTTCTACATCCGGGCTGGATGACTGGATCAGCCGCTCCTTGCCGATAAATTCCTCAACAAATTCATCTGCCGGATTTCTCAAAATATCATCGGGCGTTCCGACTTGAACGATTTCTCCCGCTTTTAAAATCACAATCCGGTCTGCCAGTTTAATCGCTTCATCCATATCGTGGGTAACAAATACGATGGTTTTATGTAAGGTTTTTTGCAGTTTTTTAAATTCTTCCTGAAGGGAATCCCTCGTAATCGGGTCGAGTGCCCCAAACGGTTCATCCATTAAGATAAGCGGCGGCTCCGCGGCAAGTGCCCGTAATACACCTATTCGCTGCTGCTGCCCCCCGCTTAATTCATGAGGGTAACGGTCTAAATATTCTGGCCCCATATCGACCAATTTTAGAAGCTCACGGGCCCGCTCTTTCCGCTGCTGCTCCGGCCATTTCAACAGCTTAGGGACAAGTGAGATGTTCTGCTGAATAGTCATATGCGGAAACAGGCCGATCTGCTGAATGACATAGCCGATCTTACGCCTAAGCTCTACCGGGTCCTGTTCCATGATGTTTTCACCGCCAATGAAAATCTTGCCGGCAGAAGGCTCAATTAATCGGTTAATCATTTTCATTGTTGTTGTTTTTCCGCAGCCGCTCGGGCCGATAAAACAGATAAATTCACCTTTTGCAATCTTAAGATTCACGTTGTTCACGGCTTTTTTGCCGCCTTTGTATGTTTTCGAGACATTTTCTAATGTCAGCAAACATCGCACCTCCAAAGTTAAGTTTATTCAATTCGTTCAGTTCATATTTAATTTTTCAGACAATTGAATGGTTCCCATTATAGAATAAAGTTTATAAAATAAAAAGTTTACAATTTGTTCATATTATTTATAAAGTATGTATAAACGCTGATTTACCCGCATTGACCTGTAATGATCTCCTTATTGCTCCAATTTCCTGCCAAATTCTCTTGATGCGGCATTTCCGCCGCATCAAAAATGTGGTATATTGACATCGGAATTGTTAGCTGAAAGGATTGAAACCGTTGGAGAAAGATCCGATAACGATCATTGAACAAGCTGAGGACCATTTAATAGAAAGAATCGCGGAAAACATGCATGCATTTGGAATGCCCTCTACCGTCGGACGTGTGCTGGGCATTATTTATATGAATCGAAAACCGATGACGCTGGCCGAATTATCTGAAGCGACCGGCATGAGCAAAACACGCATGAGCCAGGTTGTGCGGGAAATGCTTGATGCCAACATCGCCGAGAAAGTGTTCGAAAAGGGCGTGCGAAAAGATTTATATGAGGTTGAGCAGGACTACTACCAAACGTTTATCACGCTGTTTTCAGCCACTTGGAGCAAAGTCGTCAGCAAAAATAAAATGATGCATAAAAAACTCAATCGGGAACTGCTCAGCGTCTTGGACGAAGAGCTTACTCCTGAAGCGGAAGAAAAAGTGAATGAGCTGCTGAAGGAACTAAAAGAATGGCTCGATTATTATAATTGGCTCGGGCGATTGATTGAGTTTTTTGAAAGCGAAGAGATTTTTAAATATGTGCCGAAGCCGTAAAAAAACGCCCTGTCATTCACAAGGCGTTTTTTCTTATGCGGCGCCGGCCAGGTTTTTCTTCTTTTTCTTTTTAATCGGGCTTAACGCGCGCTCAAGCCAGCCCATGACCAAATCGGCTATCACCGCCATCAGAGCCGTGGGGATTGCGCCTGCTAATATAATCGCGGTTCCGTTTGTTGCGTTTGATCCCCTGACGATGATATCTCCGAGACCGCCTGCACCGACAAATGTCCCGATTGCCGTAATCCCGATGGCGATGACAAGCGCGGTGCGGAGGCCGGCCATAATGACAGAAAGCGCAAGCGGAAGCTCGACCATGCGAAGGACTTGAAATTTTGTCATTCCCATCGCTTTTCCGGATTCAAGATAGGCGTGTTCAATGCTGATAATGCCTGTATACGTATTTCTGATAATCGGCAGAAGAGAATACAGAAATAATGACAATATCACCGTATTAGCGCCCAGCCCCATGACAAGCATCAGCACGGCGAGCATGGCGAGGGCCGGGATGGTCTGAATGACGTTCGTCATCGCAAAAATCCATCCGCTTAATGTTCTGTACCTGGCTATCAGGATGCCGAGCGGAATCCCAACAATGGCGGCAAACAAAACGCCGTACACCGACATCAGAAAATGGCGGTAAAACTCCTGCAGCACGTAACCGCCGTTTTGCGAATAGTAAGTGCCTAGCTGCTGTAGTACTTCCATATAATCTGCCTCTTTTCTTAATCAAAATAATGATGTTTCTCTAAAAATTCCTTTGCTACGACAGACGGCTCCTTCAGCTTGCCATCCACCTCATAGTTAAGCTCCTGCATCGTTTCCGTATCGATTTGCCCAATCAGCTTATTTATAACGCCTTCAAGCTCCGGATGCTCCTTAAGCACCTTTTCCGGAATCACCGGTGAACAGTCATACGGCGGGAAAAAACGTTTATCGTCTTTTAAGATTTTCAGATCATAGGCTTTAATCCGTCCGTCTGTTGAATAAGCCAGAACAGCGTCCATTTTCCCGTTTTTGACTGCGTCATAGACAAGCCCGATCTGCATCGGATAGGTTGTGCCGAACTCAAATCCGTACGTGCTGACAAAGCCTTTATACCCGTCGCCTTTCCGTTTCAGCCAGGCATTGTCGACGCCCAGTTTATATTGGGAAGCGTTTTTCTTCAGGTCAGACACGCTGCTGATATGCTCCTTTTCCGCAAACTTTTTTGTCACGGTAAAGGCATATGTGTTATCAAATCCGTAGGAATCAAACCATTTATAGGCAAAGCGTTTTTCAAATTCATTCTGCACAATATTCAGCGCTTTTTTCGGATCTTTTTCCGCTTCCTTGCCGAGGGTACTTGTTAAATCCGTCCCGGAATAGCGCGTGGCAGAAATATCAATGTCACCGCCGAGCATCGCTTGGTGCTGAACATAGTTTGACCCGAGGTTTTTGACTAAAGCGGTATTCAAATCTGTATCATGTTCAATAAGCTGCGCCATCATGTTTGCTAAAATTTCTGATTCTGTCATGCTTTGCGCCCCGATTTTGATCGTATCGTCTGAAGCGCCGCCGAGCCCCGGCAGAGAACAGCCGCTCAGCAGCAGGACAAAGGCGAAAGCGAGAGCGCCGAGCCATTTGATTTTTTTTGTTTTCAACAGAGCCAACTCCTTACGAAACTTCCTTCATCCCTTGCAATCCTTTCGGCGTCACCTTTCGTTCTGTCACGGCCAGCACATAATCAATAATAATCGCCAGGATCGTGACCGGCACGGCGCCGCCAATAATATATTCAGGCTGATACAGGTTCAAGCCGATAAAAATGTAATCACCGAGACCGCCGCCCCCGATAAACGAGGCAAGTGTCGCCCAGCCGATTAAATAGATCGTTGACGTGCGGATTCCCGCCATAATGATCGGAATCGCCAGCGGGATTTCGACGAGCCGAATCTGCTCCCAGCCGGTCATACCGATCCCTTTTCCCGATTCCAGCAGATTTTTGTTGACACCTTTGATGCCGGTATACGTATTGCGCAGGATCGGCATCACCGAATAGAAAAATAAAGCGACAATCGCAGGCACTTTTCCTACACCGAGAAGCGGAATAAAAAAGGCTAAAATCGCCAGACTCGGCAGGGTTTGCACAATGTTGACCACGCCTATAACCGTGCCTGCGCCTTTTTTCATTCTAGTGAGAGCAACACCGAGCGGCACTGCAACGATAATGCCCAATACAACGGCAATGAGTGAAATATATAAATGTTCTCCTGTTTTATACAACAGCTCTCCGCCGTTCGTTTGCAAAAAAGTCATCATTTGATTCATCTTAATAGAGCTCCTCCCCTGGTCAGATCGTCATGAGCTGGTCTTCCTCACCCCATATGGAATCGTATACGATATCAACAAGGCTTGCTCTCGTCACAATTCCTGCTAAATGGTTCTCCTCATCCACCACAGGAACATACTTGATGCCCTGCTTCAAGATTTTTCGGACCGTATCGCGAAGAAGCGCCCCTTTTTGCACGGTATATATATCGGAGCGGTATACATCGCCAACGACGCTCGCTTTTTTGCGGTTTTGATCGATCATTTCCACATCAACATAGCCCTTCAGCACATTTTGCCGGTCTACAACGAGCAGTGAATCGACACGTTTTTCTCTCATTAGCTGGATCGCCTGGGAAAGCGTTTTGTCCGCTGACACCGTCACTGGCGTTCTGTTCATCATTTGCTCAACCCGCTCGATATCCGGCCTTGACTGGATCAGGCGTTCTTTCCCGATAAATTCTTCAACAAATTCATTTGCCGGGTTCCGGAGAATCTCATCAGGTGTGCCGACTTGAACGATTTCTCCCGCTTTTAAAATCACGATCCGGTCAGCAAGCTTAATCGCTTCATCCATATCGTGGGTTACAAACACAATCGTTTTATTTAAGGTTCTCTGCAGTTTTTTGAATTCTTCCTGAAGGGAATCACGCGTAATCGGATCAAGCGCTCCGAACGGTTCATCCATCAAAATGAGTGGGGGTTCCGCAGCCAGTGCGCGCAGCACACCGATTCTTTGCTGCTGACCGCCGCTGAGCTCATGGGGATAACGGTCTAAATATTCCGGGCCCATATCGACTAGCTTTAACAGCTCTCTCGCCCGTTCTTTCCGTTTTTCCTCAGGCCATTTCAGCAGTTTCGGTACGAGTGAGATGTTCTGCTGGATGGTCATATGGGGGAACAAACCAATCTGCTGAATCACATAACCGATTTTTCTCCTCAGCTCAACCGGATCCTGTTCCATAATATTTTCTCCGTCAATAAAGATCTTTCCTGACGATGGTTCAATCAATCTATTAATCATTTTCATCGTCGTCGTTTTTCCGCAGCCGCTCGGGCCGATAAAACAGATAAATTCGCCCTTGGCAATATCTAAATCAATGCTGTTCACAGCTTTTTTGCCGCCTTTATATACTTTTGATACTTGTTCCAATTTCAGCAATCCGTGCACCTCCGCAGGTTTCCTTTAAATTTTCTGAAAAGTATAATCTTTATTTATTATAGTTTGAACTTTGTAAAATAAAAAGTTTACAATGTGTTGAAATTATATGTTATTTACAGATTATTTATTGTTATGACCAAGACGGAGAGGGTGTTCTTACAATTACGCCGGATCCCTCCCTCTTCCTCTGTATTCAGCTATTTTCAACAACTGGCAGAAATATGTTATATTGACACCATCAATTGCCATTTGAAGGGATGATCAGCTGTGGAAAAAACTGCTCTCGACATCATTGAACATGCTGAAGAGCATCTCATTGAGAAGATTGCCGAAAATATGCATACGTTTGGAATGCCTTCAACTGTCGGGCGTGTGCTTGGAATTATCTATATGAATCGAAAACCGATGACCTTAAGCGAGCTCTCGGAGGCAACAGGCATGAGCAAAACACGGATGAGCCAAGTTGTCCGCGAAATGATCGATGCCAATATTGCCGAAAAGGTGTTTGAAAAAGGCGTACGAAAAGACCTATATGACGTCGAGCAGGATTATTATCAAACCTTCATTTCTTTATTTGCGGCGAACTGGACAAAGGTCGTAAGCAAAAACAAAGTGCTGTATAAAAAATTAAACCGGGAGCTGACTGATCTTTTACAAAGGGACGGGCTAACCCCGGAAGCGGAAGAGAAAGTCAATCAGTTGCTGAATGAATTAAGAGAATGGCTCCATTACTATGACTGGCTGAACAGATTGATTGAATTCTTTGAGAGTGAGGAAGTCTTTCAATACGTGCCTAGAACGAAAGAAAGCAGTTCCCTGAAGTAGGGGAACTGCTTTCTTTTGTTAATAAAATTTTAAAATTCGGTTTTAGGATTTTATCAGTGTCTGCATAGGAAAAAAGAAATATTCTCCACCCTTGTAGCAGAAGGCGATTTCTTGATAAACGTTTATAGCCTGTCAGAAACGCTCCATGCTACAATGAAGTGACAAATGGAATAGGAAGGACGTATACAGATGTTCAAAAAAATTGCAGCAGATGCACTGGGCTTATCTGATATCGGAAAAATTATCGAACCTCAGGATTATGACAAAACAGATTCTGATGACTATGTCATGCATGAAGACAATGAAAAAATTTATTTCTTGATTAAAACGAAAGCAGACGAATACTGCTTTACGAATCTGGCTCTGATCCATGTAGACGGCGCACGCGCCACTTCCTCAAAACGAACGTTGAAACGCTATCCTTATTCGCAATATAAAATCTCTGATGTTTTTCTGGAAACTGCCGGAAAAGTCGATTTGGATGTTGAGATTAAGTTCAAGCTGGGCGGTGAACAATTCGACATCGATGTGCACAAAGACCAAATTGAAAAGTTAAAAGACCTTTATAAAGCACTGCTTCGCATCGCTGAAACAACCTATGAAAATGATATTTTAATCAATCAAGCGGAACAAAGCTTGGATAAAGCCGTGACGATTCTTCACCATACCCGCCCCGAACACGTCAATATTGAAACACAATATAAAGAGCTGACTGAATTCGGATTCAGATGGCTGACATCCGTTCGCTCGCAGTATCATATTAAGGATTTTGGAGATGTATTTGAGAAATATATGAATAACTAACATAAAAAAAGACACAGCTGGTATTAGGCTCGTGTCTTTTTTTGTGTGGTATTTTTGTATGAATATTGGTTACTTTACAACTTTTTTCTTTTATAATAAAACTATTAGTCTATTTTCCCTATATTACAGATAAAGGAGTTATTTTATGTATTGTCCTCAATGCGGCCATCAAACAGATGGCGGAAAGTTTTGTGAGAAATGCGGATCGCCGCTCCCTGGTCAATCAGGCCAGCAGCAGGCAGTTCAAACTGGAGCCGCTGCAAAACAAGCGGCAAAGCAGTTCGGTTCTTTTGTCCTGGCCGTCCTGAAACGCCCTTATCAGGAATGTAAAACAACAGAAGGAGAACAGCTGATCAGCGCGGTTATTACGATGGTTCTATTCAGTTTGCTGACCCCTTTGATGTTTTATACTCTTTTTTCAGACGGTCCCGGAAGCGTAAGCTTTACAGCAGTCTTTTTAGAGCCAACCATTTACTTTGCCCTGTTTATTTTCGGTTTGCATGCACTGATCTTTTTCGCCTTGAAACTCGCGGGAAACCAAGTATCTTTTAAAGATTCATTTTCCAGATTTGGTGCGTTTCTCATTCCGTTTACAGCTATTTTGATTCTTGCCCTTTTATTGTTTTTATTACAAACAGACATTTGCTTCACCGTGTTAGCCGTTGGTTTAATCGGTGCATTCTTTGCCATTCCTCCTGCAATGCTGAGCAGTTACCAGCATTCATATAAAGGAAAGGTTGATATGATTTACTCAACGATTGTGATTTATCTGATCACCTGCGTTACATTTCAGCTTATTATCGAACACTATATTAAAGAGATTTTCCGTTATATGTTCTTTTAAAAAACAACCCCCATCACCTGCTGGTGATAGGGGTGTTTTTTATTGAATCGATGTTAAATAAATTCTTCCGTCCTTCACTGTACCGGTATAGGTCCAGTTATATGTTCTAAGCTTTGGACTGCCGCCTGATTTTGTGATATAGAATTCTTCATACGTCTTAATCGTAATCGCTGATCCATTTTGACTCCAGCTTTTCACTTTATAGTTATTAAAGTCTTCTGTTGTCCCCTCTTTATTTAATTTCGTTACGAGATGCTGCTGGTCGGAATAAAGGGAACTGCCTTTTTCAAGGCTGTCTGCCATCAGTGAGAAATTATTTTGATTGACGGCATCTGCCTGACTTTGCAGATAACTGCCCATAAATAATGTCACTTGTTCATCTGTAACATCACCGCTTGCAGAGCTTTCACTGTTTTTGTTTTTCGAGCCTGCCCAGGCGGATGTGTATGTCTCCGGTTTATCATTTTTGATTTTCTTTACATTTGTTCCGGCAGATTCGAATGTTGATTCTGCATCTTCGAAAATCCACTTCTTCTGTTTTTTATCATATGAAAGGAGATATTCGTAACTCGGACTGTTATCAGTCATTTCGGATTTTGAATAGTCGTTATACGAAGCAGACTGGTGAAGTTCTTTCCCTGTTACCGATACCTGCCACGTCCCGTCATTTTCCTGAGAGAGTGCGAATGTATCCAGGTCAAAATCAGTTTCTAAGTACTTGTCTTTTAAATATGAATCCGTGTTTTTCATAGAATCGACGGTATCCTTCGTCTCTGCCTTCCATTTGGCACTCGCCTCTGTCATCTGGGCTGTATTCCCGTCTGATAGCGCTTTGGAGTACTGTTTTGTGGCTTTGACAATCGTGTTCATAATCGTTTCCTGTGTAGCTTGATCAGGAATTAATGGTAACTCCATATCTTTATGATCGATCGGAACGCCCGCTGTTTTTATTTTTCCCCACGGAAATTCCGCTTCGACCGCAGCCGTCATTGATCCGTCTGTCAGAAGCGGACCGTAAGTTACGGATTTGAACGGGTCTTTATGAATCGATTTGCCGTTAATCAGCAAATCTCCCTTCCCGCTCTTGATGTCATCTGCTAAGCTGAATGTCACATCGTCTGCTTCCAATGAGAGATCCACACGAAAGCTGTTATCGCCAACCGCCTGAATGTCTTCCTTTTTCACAAGATCGACTACATCGTTTTTCAGTTTGGCTGAGACTGTATATTCTCCGGGAATGTACGGTCCGAGGGTTTGTGCTTGATCCGCTTTCTTTACAGATCCGGCATCCTCTTTATTGACATATAGATCGGTATTTTTATAATTGCTGGTCACTTCAAAATAAACAGGTGCTATCTTTAAGTCATAATGGTCAAATATCAGCAGGCTTTTTCCGTCTTTCTCTGCGTATACGATATCCTTTTGAGGTGTTTCAGCACGCAGTGATGCAAAAAGCTCATCTTTTTTGTCAGGATGATCCTTTAAATATGTAAGAAACGGTTTTACATTATTTTTAGTAAGCTTAAGCTTGTCATTTACCGGCGTAAGGAGAGACGCGATTTGGTCTTTATCCTCATCATTTACAGCCTGTTCAAACTTGTCAACTAACCTATCCTTTGAAGTAAAGTACGCTCCGGTTTTATATGCGGCAAATAATATGACGCACGCTGCGGCAATGCTGCTCCATAAAATGATGGTTTTCTTAGGGATTGGTTTTCGCGGAGCCTGCCTCGTTTCAGCAGTGCTTGCTGTTTCTTTTTGTACCTGTCTGCTGCTCCCACCGATCGGGGTGCCGCATTCTTTACAAAACTTGGCCCCTTCATTATTTTTTTGACCGCATTCCTTACAAAACATGTGACTTTCCTCCTATTTGTTATCCACTATTTTGTACATATTTCCTATGTTACATATTTTATAATAGAATGGTATGAAATTGGAGGAAATCACGAAAATATCTCTATAAACATATGAAAAGGTGGAATGACGATGCAACATCTCACCATTCAAAAAGCAATAAACCATGATCAAGCGCTGTATGAGCTTCTGCTGCTTGCCGATCCTTCAAAAGAGATTGTTGATGAATACATTGCCAGAGGAGAATGCTACACAGCTTATATATCGGGCGAATTAGCTGGTGTATACGTGATCATCACAACTAGACCGCAAACCACAGAAATCGTTAACATCGCAGTAAAACAAACAATGCAAAAACAGGGCATTGGCAAGCTTCTTATCCGCGACGCCATTGAAAAAGCGAAACACATGGGAGCAAAGGTGATTGAGATTGGCACTGGAAATTCCAGCATCCATCAACTGTCGCTTTATCAAAAATGCGGGTTTCGCCTTCAAGCAATTGACCATGATTTTTTTATCAGACACTACGATGAGGAGATCTTTGAAAACGGCATTCAATGCCGTGATATGGTGAGGCTTTATTTGGATCTCTAAAAGCACAAAAAAGCCGCCGAGACATATCTCGGCGGTCATTTTATTACTTGTTTAAGTTGTAGAAAGAGTTAATACCGTGGTATTGAGCAGTTTCAGCCAACTGATCTTCGATGCGAAGAAGCTGGTTGTATTTCGCAACACGGTCCGTACGAGACGGAGCACCTGTTTTGATTTGTCCTGCGTTTGTTGCCACAGCGATGTCAGCGATTGTGCTGTCTTCTGTTTCACCAGAACGGTGAGAGATAACAGCAGTGTAGCCTGCGCGTTTCGCCATTTCGATCGCATCGAATGTTTCAGTCAATGTACCGATTTGGTTTACTTTGATCAGGATAGAGTTGCCTACGCCGTTTTTGATACCTTCAGCAAGTTTTTTCGTATTTGTAACGAAGAGGTCATCACCAACAAGCTGAACTTTTTTGCCAAGACGCTCAGTAAGAAGCTTGTGGCCTTCCCAGTCGTTTTCGTCAAGTCCGTCTTCGATAGAGATGATTGGATATTTAGAAACCATTTCTTCGTACCAGTCAACCATTTCAGCAGATGTTTTCACAACGCCTTCGCCAGACAGATGGTATTTGCCGTCTTCTTTGTTGTAGAACTCAGAAGATGCAGCATCCATTGCAAGCTTCACTTCTTCGCCAGGTTTGAAGCCGGCTTTTTCGATTGCTTCAACGATTGTTTGAAGCGCTTCTTCGTTAGAACCAAGGTTTGGAGCGAATCCGCCTTCATCACCTACAGCTGTGTTCATTCCTTTAGCAGAAAGAACTGATTTCAGGCTGTGGAAGATTTGAGCGCCCATGCGAAGTGCTTCACGGAAGTTAGGAGCACCTACAGGCATGATCATGAATTCTTGAATATCCACGTTGTTATCAGCATGCTCTCCGCCGTTTACGATGTTCATCATCGGTACAGGAAGCGTTTTTGAGTTGAATCCTCCAAGGTATTGGTAAAGAGGAATCTGTAAGAAATCAGCAGCTGCGCGCGCACAAGCCATAGATACGCCAAGGATTGCGTTCGCACCGAGTTTGCCTTTGTTTTCAGTACCGTCAAGCTCGATTAAAAGCTGATCGATTGCGTTTTGTTCAGTTACATCAAAACCAAGAAGCTCTGGAGCAATGATTTCGTTTACGTTGTTAACAGCTGTTAACACGCCTTTTCCAAGGTAACGGTCTTTATCGCCGTCACGAAGCTCAACTGCTTCGTATTCACCTGTAGAAGCTCCGCTTGGCACTAATGCGCGGCCGAAAGCTCCTGATTCTGTATATACTTCAACTTCAACTGTTGGGTTGCCGCGGGAGTCTAATACTTCGCGTGCATAAACATCAACAATGTATGGCATGAGTTTTGTCTCTCCTTTTGATTTCAACTTATTTTTGAATTAAAGATGTTCCTGTCATTTCTTTCGGTTTTTCAACACCGAGAAGGTCTAATAACGTTGGTGCAAGGTCGCCTAGGATTCCGCCTTCACGCAGCGTAATGCCTTCTTTCGTAACAATCACAGGGACTGGGTTTGTCGTATGCGCAGTGTGCGGTTCGCCTGATTCTGTAATCAGAATGTCAGCATTACCGTGATCAGCGGTAATGATAGCATGTCCGCCTTTAGCGAGAATCGCGTCAACGACTTCGCCTAAGCATTCGTCCACTGCTTCAATTGCTTTAATTGTTGGTTCAACCATTCCGGAGTGGCCGACCATATCAGGGTTTGCGAAGTTAAGAATGATCGCGTCATGCTTGTCAGCTTCAATTTCTTTGACCAACGCGTCCTTCACTTCATACGCACTCATTTCAGGCTTCAAGTCATATGTTGCAACTTTCGGCGAGTTGATGAGAATACGCTCTTCACCCGGGAATTCAGCTTCACGGCCGCCGCTCATAAAGAACGTGACGTGCGGATACTTTTCAGTTTCTGCAATTCGAAGCTGTTTTAATCCGTGCTGAGATAATACTTCTCCGACTGTGTTATCAAGATTTATCGGTTTAAACGCCACATAGCCGTCAACTGATTCACTGAAGTGAGTCAGGCAAACGAAATGCAGGTTCTTCGGATAATTCTCGCCGCGGTCGAAATCGCGGAAGTCTTTGTTTGTGAACGTGTTAGAAATCTGGATGGCGCGGTCCGGTCTGAAATTATAGAAAATCACAGAATCGCCATCTTGGATTTTCGCAACAGGCTCACCGTTTTCTTTTGTGATGACGGATGGAATCACGAATTCATCGTAGATACCATTCGCATATGAATCATCCACAACATCCATTGCGCTGCGGTATGTCGGGCCTTCGCCGTACGCCATTGCGCGGTACGCTTTTTCTACACGGTCCCAGCGTTTGTCGCGGTCCATTGAGTAGTAGCGTCCGGAAACGCTGGCGATTTCTCCAACACCGATTTCCTCAATTTGATCGTTCAGCTGCTTGATGTATGTTTTCGCTGTTTGCGGACCTACATCACGGCCGTCAAGGAAACCATGAATGTAAACCTTTGTCAGCCCTTCATTTTTCGCAAGCTTTAACAGCGCGAATAAATGGTTGATATGGCTGTGCACGCCGCCGTCTGATAAAAGACCGAACAGGTGCAGAGCTTTGTTGTTTTCTTTCGCGTTACTAATCGCGTCAAGGAATGTTTGATTGCGTTCGAACTCCCCTTCACGAATGGCAACATTTACGCGTGTTAAGCTTTGGTACACAATACGTCCCGCACCGATATTTAAGTGACCCACTTCGGAGTTCCCCATCTGTCCGTCAGGAAGACCTACAGCCTCGCCTGAAGCAGTCAATGTTTGATGAGGATACTGGTTCCAATAGCGGTCAAAATTCGGTTTTTTCGCTAAAGCGACTGCGTTTCCTACTGTTTCGTTTCGTAATCCGAACCCATCAAGAATGATGAGTGCAGCTGGTTTTTTACTCATATTGACCTTCCTCCAATAATTGAACGAATGACTGTGGCTCAAGGCTCGCGCCGCCGACCAAAGCACCGTCAATATCGGACTCTGCCATATATTCTTTAATGTTTGCAGGCTTTACGCTTCCGCCATATTGGATGCGAAGCTTGTCTGCAGTTTCTTGGCTGAAGCTTTCAGCGACGGTTTTACGGATATGCGCACACACGTCGTTCGCATCTTTCGCTGTAGAAGATTTGCCTGTTCCGATTGCCCAGATTGGCTCATAAGCAATAACAGAAGCAGCAACTTGTTCTTCAGAAAGACCAGCAAGGCCTTTTTTCACTTGGTCAGCAACAAGATCATTTGTTTTGCCGGCTTCACGCTCTTCAAGCGTTTCACCTACACAGATGATCGGCACAATGCCGTGTTTGAAAGCAGCATGTGCTTTTTTGTTAACTGTTTCATCAGTTTCAGCGAACATTTCACGGCGCTCAGAGTGGCCGATGACGCAGTAGTCAACGCCAAGGTCTTTCAGTGCAACCGGGCTGATTTCGCCTGTGAACGCGCCGCTTTCTTCGAAGTGCATGTTTTGAGCGCCGACTTTTAGGTCAGTGCCTTTAACAGCAGAAGTAAGCTTTTCTAAGAAAAGTGCTGGCGCGCAAACAACAGCTTCCGCTTTGTCTGCTGCTGGAATGGAAGATTTCACTTCTTCAACGAAGCTGACAGCTTCGCCGAGTGTTTTGTTCATTTTCCAGTTACCGGCGATAATTGGTTTTCTCATCTGTTCCACTTCCTTATAGCAGTTTTGAGATTATTTATCGTTAAGTGCAGCTACCCCTGGAAGCTCTTTGCCTTCCATAAACTCAAGGGATGCGCCGCCGCCTGTTGAGATGTGGCTCATTTTGTCAGCAAGGCCGAATTTTTCAACCGCTGCCGCAGAGTCTCCTCCGCCGATGACAGAGTATGTATCTTTCGCCTCTGCCAATGCTTCCGCAACCGCTTTTGTTCCTTGAGCGAACAAGTCGATTTCGAATACGCCCATCGGTCCGTTCCACACGACAAGTTTGCTGTTTTTGATTACGTCAGCATACGTTTCGCGTGTTTTCGTACCAATGTCGATTGCTTCTAAATCACTAGGGATTTCAGAGATCGGCACAATTTTCACGTTTGCATCGTTAGAGAAATCATCTGCAACGAGTACATCTTCAGGCATGTAGAAGTTAACGCCTTTTTCTTTCGCGCGGTCCATAAATGATTTCGCAAGCTCGATTTTATCCTCTTCAAGAAGAGATTTACCGACTTCATGGCCAAGCGCTTTAACGAATGTATAAGCAAGACCTCCGCCGATGATCAGGTTGTCTACTTTATCAAGAAGACTTTCGATCACACCGATTTTGTCTTTTACTTTCGCTCCGCCAATGATTGCTGTGAACGGGCGGTCAGGGTTAGAAACCGCTTTTCCGAGTACGTCAAGCTCTTTTTCCATTAAGAAACCTGCAACTGCTGGCAGATGCTCGGCAATTCCAGCTGTAGATGCGTGAGCACGGTGGGCAGCACCGAATGCGTCATTTACATATACATCTGCAAGCTCAGCAAATGCTTTTGCAAGCTCAGGATCATTTTTCTCTTCACCAGGGTAGAAACGTACGTTTTCCAATACAAGAACGTCTCCGTCCTTCATGTCAGAAATTTGTGCTTTTACAGCATCGCCGTAAGCTTCATCTGCTTTTTTCACTTGTTTGCCAAGCAGTTCGCCGAGACGTGCAGCGACAGGAGTTAAACGAAGCTCCTCAACCACTTCGCCTTTCGGACGGCCTAAATGGCTCGCAAGAAGGACTTTCGCGCCTTGTTCTGCAAGGTGTTTGATTGTTGGAAGCGCAGCACGGATACGTGTATCGTCTGTTACTTCCCCGTCTTTCATTGGAACGTTAAAGTCAACGCGGCAGAATACAACTTTGCCTTTTACGTCGATGTCTTTGAGAGTTTTCTTATTCATGCCTAGGAGATCCTCCTTCAAAATGGTTTGCATACAGCACGAAAAACGTGAAACCGTCTGGTCAAGCGATAACTCCGCCAGGGCAGATCGCAGTCTTTTTCGGCACAGGGCAGTTCGTCTGAAGCCAGGGCAGCGGCCTTAGGCGAAAGCGCCGGCAAAACTGCTGAAACGCGGTCGTTTCTCTTTCACAGAACGTTTTCTGAAAGCCGGTCTTCATGGAAAAAGGGAAAGGGAGTCCGTCCCCTTCCCTTGTCCGCTTTCATTATAGCGCTTCTATTCAAAAGAACCAAGTCAGGTCCTTTTTTCAGCTATAAATTAAAGACCTTTTTTTGCGATGTAAGCTGCAAGGTCAACAACGCGGTTAGAGTAGCCGCTTTCGTTATCGTACCAAGAAATTACTTTTACCATGCTGCCTTCCATAACCATTGTAGAAAGGGCATCGATTGTAGAAGAGTTTTTGTTTCCGTTGTAGTCGCCAGAAACTAATGGCTCTTCGCTGTAGCCAAGGATTCCTTTAAGATCGCCTTCAGCCGCTTCTTTAAGAGCTGCGTTTACTTCTTCAGCTGTTACTTCTTGGTTCAGTTCAGCAACCAAGTCAACTAGAGAAACGTTTGGAGTTGGAACACGCATTGCTCCACCGTTCAGTTTGCCTTTTAGTTCAGGAAGAACTAGAGAAACTGCTTTAGCAGCACCAGTTGATGTTGGGATGATGTTTTCAGCTGCTGCACGCGCACGACGGTAGTCTTTGTGCGGAAGATCAAGGATTTGCTGATCGTTTGTGTAAGAGTGAACAGTTGTCATCATACCGCGTTTGATGCCGAATTTATCGTTAAGTACTTTTGCAAACGGCGCAAGGCAGTTTGTTGTGCAAGATGCGTTAGAGATAACATCGTGGTTAGCCGCATCGTATTTATCTTCGTTAACACCCATAACGATTGTGATATCTTCTTCATTAGCAGGAGCAGAGATGATTACTTTTTTCGCGCCAGCTTCTAAGTGTTTCGCAGCGTCTGCGCGTTTTGTGAAGAAACCAGTAGATTCAACCACGATTTCAACGCCTTGTTTGCCCCAGCTAAGTTTAGCAGGATCGCGTTCTGCAGAAACTTCAATTGTTTTGCCGTTAACAACAAGGTTGTTACCGTCAACTGAAACTTCAGCGTCTAATTTTCCGTGTACAGAATCATATTGTAAAAGGTGAGCCAGCATGTTAGCATCTGTTAAATCGTTAACCGCTACTACCTCAACTTCAGGATTGTTTAATGCTGCGCGGAATACGTTACGTCCAATACGACCAAAACCGTTAATACCGACTTTTACTGCCATGATTGTTTCCTCCTTTAAATAAGTGAGAGATATTTATATTGAGGGATTATTCATCCCTTAATAACTTCTTTGCGGCTCCTTCGTCTGTGACGAGAACCGTGTTGCGGGGCTTTTTAAAGTAAGCCTCGATCGCCTCGGCTTTTGATGATCCGCCCGCTACCGCAATAATATCGGGGATGGCGTCTATGTCATCCAGCTGCATTCCGACAGAATGCACTTTGTGGACCACTTCGCCGTCCGCGTTAAAATAGTAGCCGAACGCTTCTGTCACCGCGTCGTTGTCATCTATTTTCTTTAAGTCTTCTAAAGGCGTATTTCTCCGCTCAGCCATAGTTTTAGCTTCGCCGATTCCGTGAACCAGCATACTCGCTGATTTAATGGTGTTCAGCACCTCTTTGACTGAAGGCTCTTCAATAATAGATGAATAGGCGCCTTGTGACAGCTGTCCCGGAACAAACAAAAGCCGGTAAGTGCCTGAAGCCTTCTCCGCCATATGCGCGCATATGGTGTTCGCCTGGTTTTTCACGTCTTCGCCTAAACCGCCTCTTGCGGGCACAAACAAAAGCTCGCGGTTTTTAGAATCCGGCGTCATCATTTCGGCGACAGCTTCAATTGTCGTACCGCCAGTTACAGCGACGATATTTTTGCCTGAAAATCTTTTTTTCATACATGCGACAGCTGCTCTTCCCATTTCTTTTTTGACCCATGGGGATTGGTCGCTGTCTCCGGATACGATAATGGCATCCTTTAGATTTAAACGTTCCTTTAATGTCTTTTCCAAAAGCGTCAAACCTAAAACATCTTTCATCGTATCTTCCAGAACGGAAAGCAGTTCGTAGCCCTCTTCTGTCAATGTCATGCCGTTTGTTTTAATATCAACCAGGTTCTGTTCCTTTAAAAACTGAACCTCGCCCCTCAGCACACGCTCGCTGATTCCGAGACTGGCAGACAGGCTTCTTCGCCCGATGGGTTCTGTCAGCCTGATATACTGCAAGATTTCAAACCTCTTTTGCATAACGACCAGAAGATCAGGCAATAATTTTTTTTGAGCTTGTATTAACTGGTTCATGACTCAAACGTTCCTTCCTTTTTTTGCTGGACATTATATGTCCCGCTATGACAAAAAACGTCCCATCATAGCCAAAAAAAATTATTTCTGCTTTCTTTAATTATTTTAACAGGGTGGAATTGTTTATTCAACTGTTAAGAGCCAATTCATCGACAATATTCGCAGAGTTTTCATGCCGCGGGGTTTTATCCAGCAATATTTTTTCCTTTATATCTTTATCTTATACAGAAAACGGCATAAGGTGCATCCCAACATAAACAGCCCTTCCAATAGAAAGGGCCGCCCTTTTAAAGCGTTTTCATTTTATCCAGAGCTTTTCAATCTCTTCGAGCGATTTGTTCTTTGTTTCCGGGCAGATCGTAACGACAAACAGGAAGCAAAGGATATTAATCACTGCAAAGATCCAGAATGTATAGGCGAGCCCGAATGAGTCGATCATCATTGGCACAAACTGTCCGATCGCCCAGTTTGCTCCCCATAAGAAGATGGTCGCAATCCCTGCGGCTCTCGCCCGAAGATGATTCGGGAAGATTTCAGAAATCATAATCCATGTGATCGGCCCTACAGATACACAAAACGCCGCCACAAAACCTAAAATAAAGAAGATCAGCATAAATCCGCTTGTTAACTGAAAGTAGAACGACGTTCCGATTAAGATCATAAAAATAGCCATAAAAGCAGAACCGATTGACATCAATTTTTTTCGTCCGACTTTATCAATCAGCAAAACTGCAATAACTGTAAAAATGACTTCTACAACACCGACGATACAGGTTGTCACAAATCCGGCATTTTGACCGAATCCCATCATTTTGAAAATTTCCGGCCCGTAGTAAGTAATCGCATTCATGCCGATGACTTGGTTAAAGAGCGCCAGCAGGATTCCAATGACAAGCGCCTTTCTGAGACCCGGCTTGAACAGCTGAGAGAGCGACCCCATTTGTTCTATTTTTAAAGAGTTCTCTATGTTCTTTAATTCTTCTTTTGCGACAGTTTCTCCATTAATACGTGTCAGTATCTTTAAAGCTTCATTTGTTTTGCCCGCTTTCGCCAGCCATCTCGGACTTTCCGGCACGACGAGCAATACGAGGAAAAAGATCACGGACGGCACCATTCCATAAGCAAGCATCCATCTCCAGCCGGTGTGAACGCCCCATTCGTATGTTCCAGACCGCTGCACAGCGAGATTAATAAAGTACGTTGCGGATATGCCCAATATCGTAAAGAGCTGATATAAGGAAGAAAGGCTTCCTCGGATGGCTGGCGGCGCCGCTTCCGTAATATACGTAACAGAGAGTGATGAGCCCATCCCAATCCCAAGGCCCCCGATAATCCTTGCAATGATTAAGGTAGACACATCTTGAGAAAGCGCCGAAACAATTGCTGATATCGCAAATAACAAAGCGGCTGTCATTAAAATTTTTCTCCGTCCGAACCTGTCGCTTAAAAATCCGGATATCCCGACGCCCGCCACTCCTCCAATCATAATGCTGGAAATCACAAGACCTTCCATAAACGGACTCAGGCTGTATAAATCTTTCAGAAAACCGATGGCGCCTGAAATCACTGCCGTGTCATAGCCGTACAATAAGCCGCCAAGTCCCGCCGCGCATGAGATCAAAATGACAAATCCCATTGAATGGCTTCTTGTTACAGGAGCATTTGGTTCTAATTGAGTTGGAGTATTCTTCATTTCCCTGCCCTCCCGAATGTTGAGTAAAGCGTTTACATTTACTTCTATAATTGTACGTACTTATATTAAAATTTAACGAAAATTTCATTTAATTAGTACGTACAAATATAGAATAATCTTGTTTGCATTTTCTGTCAATGTTTTCTTACAAAGAACGCTGTGATATACTGAAATTTGTCCGTATACATTTTGGAGGAATAGATATGTTACCAAAATACGCTCAAGTAAAAGAAGAAATCAGTTCATGGATTAATCAAGGCAAAATACTGCCTGATCAAAAGATCCCTACCGAAAACGAGTTAATGCAGCAATTCGGCGTCAGCCGGCATACCATTCGCAAAGCGATCGGAGACCTCGTATCACAAGGTCTGCTGTACAGCGTGCAAGGCGGGGGAACCTTTGTCGCTTCACGCTCTGCTAAGTCAGCGCTGCATTCCAATAAAACGATTGGTGTTCTGACAACCTACATATCAGACTATATTTTCCCGAGCATCATCAGAGGAATCGAGTCCTATTTAAGCGAGCAAGGATATTCCATGCTGCTGACCAGCACAAACAACAACCCGGACAATGAAAGAAGAGGGTTAGAGAACCTGCTGTCCCAGAATATCGACGGACTTATCGTGGAGCCGACAAAAAGCGCCCTGCAAACGCCGAATATCGGCTACTATTTAAATTTGGAGAAAAACGGAATTCCTTTCGCGATGATTAACGCTTCATACGCTGAGCTTGCCGCACCGAGTTTTACCTTGGATGATGTGAAAGGCGGCATGATGGCGGCTGAGCATCTCCTTTCTCTCGGCCACACGCACATGATGGGCATTTTTAAAGCTGATGATACACAAGGTGTGAAGCGGATGAACGGGTTTATTCAGGCGCACCGGGATCGTGAGCTATTCCCTTCTCCGGATATGATTGTGACATTTACGACGGAGGAAAAAGAATCAAAGCTGCTGGAGAAAGTGAAGGCCACACTGGAGAAAAACAGCAAGCATATGCCGACAGCCATTCTTTGTTATAACGATGAAATTGCGCTGAAGGTGATTGATATGCTGCGGGAGATGGATATCAAAGTGCCGGAGGATATGTCTATCGTCGGGTACGATGATTCGCATTTTGCGCAAATCTCCGAGGTGAAATTAACCTCTGTGAAGCATCCGAAATCCGTGCTCGGAAAAGCAGCTGCCAAATATGTCATTGACTGCTTAGAGCATAAAAAGCCGAAGCAGGAGGATGTCATTTTTGAGCCTGAATTGATCATCCGCCAGTCCGCACGAAAACTGAATGAATAAAAAAAGCAATGTATGGGTCTCCCCGCTACATTGCTTTTTTTATAGCTGTTATCTGTTTTTCCAAACGTCTGCGATGATTTCAAACGAACGCATTCTGTCTGTATGCTCAAAGGTTTCTGAGTTGACCATAATTTCATCAGCCTGTGTCGTTTTGACAAAGTCTTCGAGCTTCGCCTTCACTTCTTCCGCACCGCCGACAATCGTCGAGCTCAGCTGCTCATTGACCATCGCTTTTTCATACGGGCTCCAGATTTGATCCATATCCTCAACAGGCGGCTTAAGCTGATTCGGCGTGCCGCGGACAAGATCAAGAAATCTTTGATAATGCGAAGTCGCAAGGTGCTGCGCTTTCTCGTTTGTATCTGCCGCGATAATGGTGACGCCGACCATCGCATACGGTTCATCGAGCACGTCTGACGGCGTAAAGGAATTGCGGTACAGCTCCAAAGCGGGAACCGTATTCGCCGGTGAAAAATGAGCGGCGAATGCAAACGGAAGACCTAGTTCGCCTGCCAGACGGGCGCTGAAGCCGCTTGAGCCCAGCAGCCAAATCGGCACATCTATGCCCTCTCCCGGAATGGCGCGGACTTGATTGCGCACATTTCCGGACGGTTTAAAGTAATTGCGCAGTTCCTCTAATTGTTCCGGGAAATCTTCACCGCTGTTGATGTTTCTGCGGAGCGCTCTTGCTGTCAATTGGTCCGTTCCCGGAGCACGTCCGAGCCCCAGATCAATCCGTCCGGGATACAGCGTTTCCAGTGTGCCGAATTGCTCGGCAATCACTAGTGATGAGTGGTTCGGAAGCATAATACCGCCGGAACCGACGCGGATTTTCTTTGTGCCGCCCGCAATATGGCCAATCAGAACCGCGGTGGCAGAGCTTGCGACACCTTCTATATTATGATGCTCAGCGAGCCAGTAGCGATGATAGCCCCATTCCTCAGCACGGCGCGCCAAGTCCATGCTGTTTCGGAATGATTCCGCAACCGTTCCTCCCTGAACAACCGGAGATAAATTCAAGACAGAAAGCAAGGTATCTTTGCGTTGTTGAGTAGACATGTTTTTCTCCTTTGCAATTGTGATATCAGTAAACAGCCTCAAGCTGTCAAGTCATGATCGAAAGGACTTCTATCACACCATAACACAACTGCAATCAGGAATAAAAGAATTTGATTCGATGAAATTCGAACAATATAAAACGAACGGTTTGGCATCGTTATTCTGCCCCAAACAGCTCCTGCGCCATATCAATAAATAGTTTAGCCGCCAGAGAAGCCTCCTTTAGCGACGGAACAGCAAGCTGCACATCACGGTATACCGGCGGGTCCAGATCCCGCGTCACCACATGCTCCGGCAGCGGCATGCCCGACATGGACATTTCTGATAAGATCGCCAGGCCCAGTCCTTCTCTGATCATACTGATCGAGGTGTTAATGTTATAGACTGTAAAAGCGGCGTGCAGTGTAGCGCCCGCCTGCCTGAACATATCGATAAAAGGTGATTCATAGCCCCCGTCACAGACGATCATCGGTTCGTGATCGAGATCTTTCAGCGTAATGGCCGAACGGCTGCAAAGCGGGTGATCGTCCCTGAGAACGACGGACATTTTGTCTTTTTTCAGCGGAATGTACTCGATTTCCTCCGTCGGATACAGAAGAATCCCGACATCTATCATCCGCGTGTGAAGCCACTCCTTGACTTCATCTACCGTTCCTTCGTGCAGCACAAGCTCCAGTTTCGGATATTTTTGTTTAAACTCACTGATCAGCTTCGGCATAAAATAAGCCGAGGCAGTTGAGAATGTGCCGATATGGATCGTTCCCAGTTCAAGCCCTTTTTCCGCGGCTGCCACTTGCTCAACTTTTTCAATGCCTTTTAAGACTTCCCTGATGTGGACTAAGATCTTTTTCCCCGTATCGGTCAGCATCAGGCCATTGCGGCGGTCACGAATGATCAGCTTCACATCAAGCTCAGCCTCGATCGCAGAAATCGCATGGCTGACAGCCGGCTGTGTCATGTTCAGCGCCTGCCCCGCTTTTGTAAAGCTCCCCGTTTCAGCTATTTTTACGAAAACCCTTAATTGTGTAATGGTCATAACAATTTACTTATGCTCCTTATAAAAAAGATTCATTTTATTTATCTTATATTCTACAGTATCATAATGGAAAAGTTCTACAAGGAGTGATTTAACAGTGAAACAGCTTTCAAAAACGAAGACAGCTATCCTTCTCGCCTTTCTCGTCATCACGTGGGGCATCAATTGGCCGCTGTCGAAAGCAGCGCTCGCCTATTCGCCGCCATTATTGTTCGCGGGCATCCGGACGCTGATCGGCGGGCTTTTATTAGTCATCGTCGCACTGCCGCGTATTCATAAATTGCGATTAAAAGAAACGTGGCCGATTTATCTTGTTTCTGCACTTTTAAATATTACGTTATTCTACGGCCTGCAAACGATCGGGCTGAATTACCTCCCGGCGGGACTGTTTTCCGCGATCGTCTTCTTTCAGCCGGTGCTGATGGGCGTGTTTTCTTGGCTTTGGCTCGGCGAATCCATGTTTGCGCTGAAAGTGATCGGGCTTATCCTCGGTTTTGCGGGAGTAGCTGTCATCAGTGCCGCAGGCTTTGGCGGGCATATTTCTGTCATTGGGGTTCTGCTGGCTCTCGGCTCCGCACTCAGTTGGGCGCTCGGGACAATATATATGAAAAAAACAGGCAGCCGCGTCGATTCCATCTGGATGGTCGCTTTGCAGCTGACGATCGGAAGCGTGTTTCTGCTTATATCCGGCTTTTGGACAGAAAGCTTTTCTGCGATCCAATGGACAGTTCCGTTTATTACGAGCTTGTTGTTCATCTCTGTCTTCGTTATCGCGCTTGGATGGCTTGTCTTTTTTACCCTTGTCGGTTCAGGGGAAGCAAGCAAGGTCGCATCCTATACCTTTTTGATTCCGCTCATTTCGATCGTGGCAAGCTCCATTTTCCTTCATGAACCGCTTACCTTAAGCCTCTTGGCGGGTCTGCTGCTGATTGTGACGAGCATCTGCCTCGTGAATTCTAAATCAAAAGCACAGAAAGCGGCGGCGATTGGTGTAAATGAGAAGGCTGCACAATAATAAAAAAACCTCTTGTCGTTGTGACAAGAGGTTTCTCATTTACTGATGTTTACGTCCATTGATCCAATAAAAAATTGTAATCAAAAGATAAATCGCGGCAGTGATGAGGGTAATGACAATTGACGTTGTCATGATGACCCCGATCAGAATGGCGAGTAACGCCAAAACCGCAAACCATGTCGTGTACGGGAACCATTTTACATAATAGGCCGGTGTTTCTGTTTGCTCTTTTCTCGATTTCAAATGAGCAAATCCGATGATCAGCCAAATGAATAAAACGGTATACCCCAAAGATCCCATTAAGTAATTAAACGTTTGGCTTCCTGCGAACAGAGAAATCAATACGCCAATATAGAGAGAGGAAGTGCACATCAGAATCGCAAGCATCGGTACATTTTTCGATGAGAGCTTCGAAAAGATCTTCGGGAGCCTTCCGTCAGTAGCCTGTGTATATAAAATGCGTGATGATCCGTATAAACCTGAATTCATTGAAGAAATGATCGCCAGCAGGATGACTGCGTTCATGATATGATCCGCGCCCGGAATGCCTACCATTTTAAAGACCATGACGAAAGGACTTTCTGGAACGGAATTGACTTGATTCCATGGAATCAGGCTGACGATGATGAAAAACGGCAGCAGGTAGAACGCGACAATCCGTGTCAATGTGCTGCGGACTGCTTTCGGGACAACCTTTTCAGGATTCTTTGTCTCAGCAAGCGTCACACCGATAATTTCTGTACCGCCGTAGGAGTAGATCACGACAAGCATCGCCGTAATCAGCCCTGTGCCGCCATGCGGGAAAAATCCGCCGTGCTCTGTCAGGTTTGAAAACCCGGCAGCTGTATGATCACCGAATGATACAAATAAGAGCAATAATCCTAAAATAATAAAGACAATAATAACGGTAATCTTGATCATTGCCAGCCAATATTCAGTTTCGGCAAAGATTTTAACAGAAAGCAAGTTCACAATCGTGACGATAAGAGAAATCCCTAATGCCAGCACCCAGATCGGGCAGCCCGGCAGCCAATATTGAATAAAGATCGCAGCGACAACAGCTTCAGCCGCAATGTTAAGCACCCACATTTTCCAGTATATCCAATCCAAGAAATAAGCAGCGTAATTTCCTAATACCTGCTGGACAAGATCTCGGAAGGTTCTGGCGTTACGGTTGCGCACAGCCATTTCCGCGAGCCCCTGCATAATAAACAGCAAAATAATTCCGCCGAGCAGGTATGCGATAATGACAGATGGACCTGCCACATCGATCGCTGAGCTGCTCCCTTTAAATAAACCTGCGCCGATTGCTCCGCCCAGCGCCATCATCATAATATGGCGGGACGTCATCGTGCGTTTTAACGTCTGATTGTCCTTTTTCATCCTCTTGTACCTCTCCTTCTCATTTTCAAAAACAAAAAAAGCCCGCCGTCTCCTATCTAATAGATAAAGAGACGACGAGCCTTTGGCTGACCGCGGTACCACTCTTGTTGATTCTTCGTAAAGAATCCAGCTTTTGACCTGTAACGAAGGTTAGCCGTTAAAACATAGGGAATATTCAATCTATTCCGTTCCGTCTTACCACTCCCGGGCGAGTTCAAAGAAGAATCAGGCTGCGTCGCACCACCCCGCAGCTCTCTTTTCTGATCTCTTTCTTTTACTGCTCCCATTCTATGTGTTGTAGTTTTCTGAAAAACTTAAATTTTATGATCTGAATATATTAACATAATATACGTGCTTCTCTTTTACCTGTCAATAACTTCAGAGAAAAAAGAAACTGTTATTTTGTCCCTTTTTGGATGGCTTTCCAAAAGGATTCTGACTCGTTTCCTAATGCATAGACTGAGACACCTGCTATTTTATATTGCTTTGCCAGATGGCTTTTCGTTTGAACGGTTTTCTCATTTTCATACCACACGACATGTTTATGCTTCTTTTTGTCAACGTAAGAAAACGTCATCGAACCTGATTTTTTGTTGAATGCCGGCTTTGCTTTCTGCTTCTTGATGAGGGACTTAAGTTCATTCCATTCCCGCATGGCGCTGCCGCTTCCGTCTTTTACATCCCAGTCATAGCCGTACGCAGGGATTCCCATAATGACTTTATTGGCTTTGATTTTTTTGACTGAAAACTGCAGAGAGCTTTTGATCCAGCTTGTGCTTGCCACTGATCCCGGCTCGCCCCATATGCCGTGTTCGTCGTAAGTCATGACTTGTACGTAGTCGGCATATTTACCGATTTTCGCATAATCATACGGCCAGCTCCAGTCATCGTTTTGATCATCGGCGCTTTTGGCCGGAACGGAAACCATTGTTTTAATATGTTTCTTTTTCAGAGCCTGTGAGACATATTGAATGAAGCTTGAGTATTTGGATCGGTCTTCTGGATGCACTGCTTCAAAATCGATATTGATACCGTAGTATGAGTGCTTTTTGGCTAGTGCTATCAGCTGATCTGTGAATCGTTTTTTCGCTGTTTTATTACTCATGACCCGCTTTGCTAAATCTCCGTCAAAATCGTATATGGCGTCATTATAGTTTGAAATGACAGCCCATGTCTTGATTTTTTTCTTTTTCGCATATGTCAGCTGCTTGCTCGGGGCATCGCCAATGACTTGTCCATTTTTTTCAAAGGCAAACGTATCTGTGGCGATGGAATTCATGTATGAATGATATTTCGTAAGAGAATTGTATGAGGCCGTATCTCCAGTGGTGTAGCCTAATGTCATGCCGGCTGCCTTCGCTTCTGTTTTTGTATACATAAACAGCACGATCGCAATCGCCAGTGAAACAGCAATAATCAGCCATTTTTTCATCGCATTTCCTCCTTTTTCAAGTCATACTCTTCTCATCGGCCAAAAAATTGGAAGTTGAAGTTTTTTCAAGCAAAAAGCCCGGCAGCATATGCCGGGCTTTTTGAGATCAGCGGTCGGAGACGAGAATGTATGCGGCTTTTACAGGTCCATGCACCCCGACGACCAAATCCATTTCGATGTCGGCTGAGTTGCTCGGTCCGGTAATGTAGTTGATGCATGAAGGAACAGTGACGCCGTCCGCAATGTTTTGGCGGATGATATCACTGGCTTGCGTCATTCTCGGCACAATGCTTGATTTCGGCACAATCGCAATATAGGTCGTTGGCAGAAGGCTGACAGACCGGCCGATATCTTTTGAAGAAAAGAGGACAACCGTTCCCGACTCAGCCAGCGTGATTTCACTGAATGTAATCCCTACATTGGCTTGCTCCGCTTTTTTGATATTTTCTTCGCCTTTGTCAGCATCCCACTCCCAGACTGACGTTCCTTCGCCCGGCCAGTCCTTGGTGAGCAGACTTTTTAATCCGTATGCTTCAAAGCGGGGGTCCTTCGGAATGATGACAGGGCCTCCGGAAAAGCGGCTGACCTGCTCGCGAAGAGCATCGTAAAGGCCGGTTGAATCGGTTTCAATCAGCTCTGTATGGATTTTGACACAATGGTTTTTGAGCACTGTCACTAAGTCATCTGCTGAATATCCTTCAAGTGTTTTATATTGCGGCTGGTGCGCCCACTCAGGGACTGCCACGCCTCCTGTTCTTCTTTCACGGCCCAGGCGTGATGCGATCCGGTTTAAAAAGCTCTCCTGATTCTGAACGGTTCCCTTCGTCATCACTGCTCCTCCTTCGTGCGTTCACTTGTTTCTCTGTCTGTAAACCAGTCTCTGAATCTTGATTTATGCGGTGCCGGGAAGTCGCGGATCTGTGTCCAGCTCTTGAGCGGGCCGGGCCCTTTCGAAATTTTTTCGTCCTCTGTAAAAGGCGTCATGGCGGCTGGCGCCCATTTTGAGCCCATTTTATAAAGCGACAAAGAGGACGCGCCAAGTCCGAACGCTTTCATCGCAAGCTTTTCGCTAATCGGCGCTCTTCCTTCTTTTTCGACGATGTTCTGGCGATGCTTGAGAAGCAGCTCGTGAAGCGGAATTTTGACCGGGCAGGCTTCTGAACAAGCCGCGCACAATGTAGACGCGTACGGCAGCTCCTTAAAATCGTCATAACCGCCGAGCAGCGGCGATAAAACTGCTCCGATCGGCCCCGAATAAATTGAGCCGTAAGAGTGTCCGCCGACATGGCGGTACACAGGGCAGACATTGATACATGCAGCACAGCGGATACACTGCAGCACAGACTGGAATTCCGTACCGAGAATGTTCGAGCGGCCATTGTCAACAATGACAAGATGGAATTCCTCCGGCCCGTCCACTTCCCCTTCCAACCTCGGGCCTGTCAAAGCCGTAATATAACTTGTCAGCCGCTGTCCGACAGCGCTTCTTGTCAGCATGCTGACAAGCACTTCAAATTCAGAAAATGACGGGACAATCCGCTCCATGCCCATCACGGTGATTTGCGTTTTCGGCAAAGTGCTCACAAGCCGTCCGTTACCTTCATTGGTCACAAGGCTGACAGAGCCCGTGTCAGCGATGGCGAAGTTACAGCCGGTAATGCCGATATCCGCTTCCAGAAACTTTTCCCGGAGGATGGTGCGCGCATGCATGACAAGCTCTTCCGGTTTTTCTGTATGTTGATAGTCCAGCCTCTCTTTAAACACATCGCGTATCTGCTCTTTATTTTTATGAAGGGCGGGCGCTACGATATGTGACGGCGGATCATGATCATCAATCTGCAAAATATACTCGCCGAGGTCGGTTTCGACGACTTCGCAGCCTTCCTGTTCCAGCACCTCATTCAGATTGATTTCCTCTGTGACCATTGATTTTGATTTCACGATTTTCTTCCCGTTCTTCTTTTGAATGACATCGCGAATGTAAGAAGACGCCTCTTCCGATGTTTCCGCGAAATAGACATGCCCGCCTCTTTTCGCCACATTTTCCGCAAGCTGGCCGAGATAGAAATCGAGGTTTTCAAGGACATGCTGCCTGATTTCCTCTGATAGCGAGCGCCACTCTTCCCAGTTTCCCAGCTCTTCGGCTGCTTCAAGGCGCCGTGTCCGCAGACGTTCCTGCGCACCTGAAACAGCGCCTCTCATAAATTCATTATCAATCCCCTGTGATACCCGCTCTTTAAAAGCGTCAGTACCGATTTTCATCGCCATGATCCTTTCCCCCTCTGAATCCAGTTTTATCTGCTGTTGAGCACTTCGGCGATGTGCATCACTTTGACATTCTTGTCTTTTCGGTCAAGCCGTCCCCCGATATTCATCAAACAGCCGCAGTCAGCACCGATCAGCACCTCTGCTTCCGTTTCCTCTACGCACGCGACTTTTTCATCGACCATCTGTTCAGAGATCTGCGCCATTTTGACGGAGAATGTTCCTCCGAATCCGCAGCAATTGTGTTTACCCGGAAGCGGCGTGAATTCAAGCCCTTTCACATGGCTCAGCAGCTTCATCGGCTCCTCCGATACCCCGAGGAGCCTTGTCATATGGCATGACGTATGTAAGGTTGCTTTTTTATGAAGGGTTGCGCCGACATCCTCCACCCCGAGGACGTTCACGATGAAATCCGTTAATTCATACGTTTTATCCGCAAGCTTCTGCGCTTTATCCGCCCATTTCGGGTCATCTTTAAACAGGTGCGGATACTCCCGGAACATTGTGGTGCAGGAACCGGATGGACTGACGACATAATCTGACTCCTGAAACGTTTCAATCATTCGTTTCATTGCTTTTTTGGCATCATTCACGTAACCGCTGTTGTAAGCCGGCTGGCCGCAGCAGATCTGCCCCTCCGGAAAATCAACCTCACACCCAAGCCGCTCCAGCAGCTCAACCGTTGCTTTTCCTACGTTTGTTTGAAACATATCAACAAGACAAGTGACAAAAAGTGAGACTTTCATGATGAACCCCTCTCTCATCCCCAATATATGATCAGGTCATCAGATGACCTGAGTTAAAATAACTATATGAATATCGTACACTATTCTGATAATGGAAGGAAAGGGTTTTCTGGGGATATTTTCATTTGCGGGCATATAAAAAACACTCCTGATCTCCCAGGAGTGCCGTGATGGTGAAAAACATATGGTTAAATCCAGCCCTTTTCCTCAGCAATGCTGGCGGCTTCTGTCCGATTTTTCGCATCAAGCTTTTGGATGATTTCTGATATATAGTTTCGGACTGTGCCTTGAGATAAATAGAGTTCAAGCGTAATATCTTTTGTTGTCTTGCCTAAAGCCGCCAGCCGCAGAATTTCTTGCTCTCTTACGGTGAGCGGATTTTCGTCTCGAATCATATTAAACGTCAGCTCCGGGCTGAACACTCGTTTTCCCTTTACACACTTTCGGATGGCATCGGCCAGATCGTCAATTTCCCCGTCTTTCAGCAGGTAGCCATGTACGCCGGCTTTGACGGCGCGTTCAAAATATCCGGGGCGGGCAAAGGTGGTTAATATAATGACCTTGCTGCCGCAGCCTTTTTGCATTAATGCCTCTGCCACATCCAGCCCGCTTTGAACCGGCATTTCAATGTCCATGATGCACACATCCGGCTCCAGCTTCAAAATGGCTTTTAACGCCTCTTCCCCGTTTAATGCTTGTCCGATGACTGTCATATCCTTTTCTAAATCAAGCAGAGATCCCAAAGCGCCTAAAAGCATTCGCTGGTCCTCAGCAATAAACAGACGAATCATTCTTTTCGTCCTCCTATCATTCTGCTTTTTTAATAAGCGGAATCGTCAGTGTCAAAACCGTTCCGTTATGGACTGAAAGCGTTAATCCGCCTTCAATGAGCATGAGCCGTTCTTCCATTCCCCGCAAGCCATTCCCAAATGTTTTCTCCTTTGCCGCTCCCTTTCCGTCATCCCGTATGACAATCCTCATTTTGTCAGCAAACTGAGAAATGGTGATGGCGCAGTGGGTTGCTTTGCTATGCTTGATGATATTGGTCACGGCTTCCCGCATACACATACTGATAATGTTTTGAGTGACGGGAGATATTGCTGAAAAGTCTTCGTCTCCTTCGTATTGAAAGGTAATGTTCCCCGTTTTTAATATGTGCTGAATGTTGGCGAGCTCCTCCGTCATCGTGACCGTTCTCATATCAGAAACAAGCTCACGAACTTGCTTAAGTGCGGCTCGTGAGCTTGTTTCCATTTCTTTTGCCTCAAGCCGTGTCCGTTCTGGATCAGATGTTGCCAGCCGCTGAATCAGCTGGCTTTTTAATGTAAGGAGCGACAGGGTATGGCCGAGGGTATCGTGAAGATCACGGGCGATTCGAACGCGCTCCTCCCTTTTGGAGAGTTCCCTTATCTGTTCGTTTGCTTGGTCAAGCTTCGTTTCAAGCTCTATTCTCCGAAACATAGAACGGATTCCGAATGGAGAAATGAGCATGATGACCTGAAATGGAAGAATAGAGAAAAGCTCCCGAATTGAGACCGAATTCGCAAATAATTGATACAGACAAGGGAGCAGCAGCATGAAGATTAAACCGCAGAAAGCACGGTTAAACTTCGTTTTCTCTCTGTAATACCCAACAAAGTTTGCCGGGAAAAAACCTAAGTACATATAGCTGATATCATAAAACAGACTGTATATAAAAATAACTGCCATTTGCACGATGAGCCAACACGTAAACGATCCTCTGCCCAAGCTGCAGAACAACTGGCGATATGCTGCGACAAAAAGGACCAGCATGCCATATCCAATCACCTGTTTGATGCCTGATTCTTTCAATAAAGAGAGGAACGGCATAATGGTGTACACCAGAAAGATATAAGGGAAAAACCCGAATTGCTTCGGGAAAATTGATATTGCCTTTTTCATGTATTACACCGCTTCTTGTTTTCTTCTAATATACTTAGATAGTAGCATGAAGAGCATCAAATAAGCGATTAATATCAGAATATTTTTCCAGGATGGGAATTCGCCTCGGACAAGTTCCCACGCTCCGCTCCCGAAATGATAAGACGGAAGCCACCGGCCAATGTTCTGCATCATGTCAGGCATGACCTCAAACGGCATCCACATGCCACCGCCTAAAGCCAGCAGCATGTAAAGCACATTACTGATTCCGGCCGCTGTTTCTACTTTTCTCATGAGGCCTATTAGTGTGCCTAATGCTAAAAACGGCAATGCGCCAAACAAAATCCACAGTCCGCTCATGATCCATTCAAACGGTGACAAGGCAATGTCATTGATAATGGCGCCGAAAAGAAAAATGACGGTAATGGATAAAACGTGAATCACACTTTGGCCAATCATCTGAGCTGATAAATAAATATGATCCGGAAGAGGCGTAATGCGGATAAAGGCAGTCCAGCCCTGTGACCGTTCTTGAACCATACGGATTCCAAGCGTCATGATGGAAGAACCCATCACGCTGAAGACTGTCATCGACATTAAGTAATAGGCGTCCCATGCACGTTGATCAGGGACGTTGGTATTCACTACATTGGTAAAGAGATAATAAAAAGCAATCGGCATCATCAGCGACCAAAGTACAAAGTACTTATTCCTAAGCACCCTTTTCATTTCAGCTATGCTTTGCTTCTGGAGCATGTTCACTCACATCGCCTCCCTGTTTCCGTCAGCCAGCTGGCGAAATGCCTCATCAAGCGTTCCTTGCTCAATTCGAATATCGCGTGCATGTATGTTTTCTTGAAAGATCAGCGCTAACACTTTGTCTGTATTTGATGTTTGGATGATGGTTCTCTGATGCTTTTGGATCACTCGCTCTACTTCCGGATGACGAGACAGCTTTTCCAATGATTCATCTGAATGGAGCGTAAAGGAAACAGACTGTTTTTGAATCCTAGAGCGGAGCTGCATTGGTGAATCGTCTGCCACAAGCCGTCCATCAGCAAAAAATAAGATTCGCTGTGCGGCATCATCTGCTTCCTGTAAATAGTGAGTTGAGAAAATAATCGTTTTCCCTTGATCTGCCAGTCCATGAATGGTCTGCCAGAATCGATGTCTTGATGATGTGTCCATTCCGACTGTCGGTTCATCGAATATAAGCAGCTCCGGGTTCCCGGCAAGAGCCAAAGCAAAGCTCAAACGGCGTTTTTGTCCGCCGGATAATTTTTCTGCTCTTGTTTTCAAGTCTTCTTTTGTGAGTGCTGTTAACGAAACGAGTTCTTTCATGGACAATGGATTCGGATAATAGCTTCGGAAGAGTTCGAGGATTTCATTCACCTTTAGCCCCGGCATGACACTCACTTCCTGCAGCATCACGCCTATTTTTTCGCGAACCCGTTGATCATCGGGAAGCCGGTTAAATAGTTTGATTTCTCCCTTAGTCGGTTTCAGCAATCCTAATATCATGGAGATAACGGTCGTCTTCCCTGCCCCATTCGGTCCGAGAATGGCTGCAATTTCTCCTTTTTCAATGCTGAAGCTGATGTTGTTTACAGCTGTTTTTTGCTGGAAATGTTTTGTCACATTGCTTACTGATACTGCCTCATTCATCACATGAGCACCTCCTGATGGCTTACATTGATTGTAAAATGACTGAGATGATGATGTTAGTATGGGGTGTCATGATGATTGAGTGACAAATGTCATATTCTTTCCCGCCGCAGGTGCCTAGGTAATCCAAAAAATCATTACATATTTTTCTTCATTTTCAATTTACTGTTTTATCGATAAGGATTCAGTTGTATAATTTATTTATAATATTAAAATGGTGTTTTTGATTATTAACTGGTAGAAAAAAGGTTTAAAATGTGATAAGAGAGAAAACTTAGTTAAAAAGACATTACTTGTATTAGAGTTAGAAACAAAACATAGACAATATAAATGCGATTAACTTTTTTCAAAAAAAGTTTTCAAGTCAAACTAAACAACTCTTTAAAACTAGGAGGTCAACACATTGATTTTTATCGGGGGAATTCATGGTGTAGGTAAGTCATTTATTTGTAATAAACTAAAAAGTAAGTTTAATTTAATGCACTTCTCTTCAAGTAACTTAATATCTCAAAAAAAGAAAGAACAGTTCGGGAAGAGTAAAAAAATAAAAAACATTAACCAAAATCAGACTTTCTTACAGGAGGCAATTGATGAGATAAAGTATGAAAATTACTTTTTAGATGGCCATTTTTGTTTACTGAATAAAGAAGGAAAAATAACTAAAATAGATGAAAAAACATTCATTGACTTATCCCCTAAAGCAATAATAGTCTTGACTAATTCAACCAAAACAATAGCTGAAAGACTTAAATGTCGTGATAATATTAGCTATGATATCGATTTACTTGAATCTCTTCAATCTACCGAGATCGAATATTCCGAATACATAGCAAAAAAATTAGAGATTCCTTATTTTTTTTATAATCCAATGTCTTCTACAGAAGATGAATTGTCTCATTTCATAAAGCAACTATTAGACTAAGAATTAGGAGGATATATATGACTAACTACCTTGAGAAAGTTAAAATTAGAGATATTGACATTAATGATCCTTTCTTTGATTCACTTAAAGCAGATTATGATGGCTTTGAGAATTGGTTTAAAAGAAAAAAAGATGAAGAAGCCTACGTTCTTTATGAAAAAGGTCTAGTGAATGGGTTTCTCTATTTAAAATACGAAAGTGGGCCTATAACTGACGTTACACCTAATATTCAATGTATAAATGCCTTAAAAATCGGTACATTAAAAATCAATCCTCATGGAACTCGATTAGGTGAACGCTTTATCAAAAAAGCTCTCGACTATGCTATTGCTGGTAAAGTTGATCTTTGTTATGTAACAATATTTGAGAAGCATGATGCACTTGTTAAATTGTTTGAAAAGTACGGTTTTAATAGAGCAGCTGATAAAAATGGTGAATTAGTATTAGTTAAAAATTTTAGAGAAGTAAAAAACAATATATTATTAGATTATCCATTGATAAACATAAGAAATAAGCAAAAATTTTTATTAGCTATATATCCAAAATACCACTCAGTAATGTTTCCTGACTCAATATTAAATAATGAGAATATTGATATTTTAGAAGATGTGACAATCACAAATAGTATTCATAAAACTTATGTGACAACAATGAGAGTAAACCAAGCAAATCCTGGGGACATATTAGTTATGTATCGAACAAAAAGTGAGGGCATGTCTGCCGAATATACAGCGGTGGCTACTTCAGTTTGTATAGTAGAAGAGGTGAAAAGTCAAAAAGAATTTGCTAATTTTGAGGACTTCTATGCGTATGCTACCACCTATAGTATTTTTGATAAAGATGACTTAAAATCATGGTATGATCGTGGTCGATGTTATGCAATAAAAATGACCTACAATGCAGCGTTAACCAAAAGATTAATTAGAAAAAAATTAGCGGACGGTATTGGTCTAGATAGAAATACACGTTGGTCATTTATTAAATTAACTGATGAACATTTTAAGCGGATACTAAAAGAAGGTGGAGTAAGTGAAGGTATTGTTATCAATTAAACCTGAATATGTTGAAGAAATCATAAATGGGACAAAAAAGTTTGAATATAGAAAAAGAATTTTCAAAAAAAAAGTTGATTCCGTGATAATATATTCAACAATGCCCGTTGGAAAAATAATTGGTGAATTTACGATTGATAAAATAATAAATGATACACCAATAGAAATATGGAGAAAAACTTCCTCATATTCTGGAATATCAAAAGACTCTTTTTTAGAATATTTTTCTGGTAGAGATGATGGATTTGCTATAAAAATAAAAAGGTTTATCAAGTATGATAAACCAATAAATCCCAGGGATTTTGATAAAGATTTTACCCCCCCCCAATCATATAAGTATTTATCGGGTTTTGATTCAGATGATTTTTCAACCAAACAATTACATTTTAATATATAATAAAAGCGAATGCTCCTACTATTAAAAAAGTTGGAGTGTTTTTTTATTAAGAAATTTGTGCTTTGAAATAGATTACTCTTCTAAAAAATCCGCAAAACCTTTTATTGTCTTTCAAAGGTACATATAACGTTGTACTATAAAGTGGAACAAATTTAATAGAACATTCAAGCTTAAAATAAAACAGAAAGTTAATACACATTTAATCTTTCCAGCTGAAAGGAGCCAATCATGAACGAAGCGATTTTGTCTCGAAATGATGTGAAGGTGAAGGGCAGCGGCAAAGCATCTATCATTTTTGCACCTGGTTTTGGATGCGATCAAAGCGTGTGGAATGCCGTGGCGCCGGCCTTCGAAGAAGATCATCAGGTCATTTTATTTGATTACGTCGGTTCGGGACATTCAGATTTGCGCGCATATGACCTGAATCGTTACCGGACACTTGACGGCTATGCCCAAGATGTTCTAGATGTTTGTGAAGCTCTAGATCTGGAAGATACCGTGTTTGTGGGTCACTCTGTCGGAGCTGTGATTGGGATGCTTGCTTCCATCCGCCGTCCGGAACTCTTTTCCCATCTGGTGATGGTGGGCCCTTCTCCTTGCTATTTGAATGATCCGCCTGAGTATTACGGAGGATTTGAGGAGGAACAGCTAATTGGTTTACTGGAGATGATGGAGAAAAATTACATAGGCTGGGCAACTGTATTTGCGGCCACCGTTCTGAATCAGCCAGACCGGCCTGAAATCAGGGAAGAGCTTGAAAGCCGTTTTTGTTCTACTGACCCTGTGATTGCCCGCCAATTCGCGAAAGCAGCGTTTTTTTCTGATCACCGGGAGGATCTTTCGAAGGTAACGGTTCCCTCTCTTATTCTCCAATGCGCAGATGATATCATCGCACCGGCAGCAGTAGGTGAGTATATGCATAAGCACCTGCCTTATAGCAGGCTGAAACAAATGGAGGCTCGCGGGCATTGTCCCCACATGAGCCATCCTGAAGAGACGATACAGCTGATCAGCGATTATTTGAAAGCACACGTGTGATATGGAACGAAAGGGATAGAGGTGACCCTCTGAATGGACAAACAATTGAATAATGCACCATGCGGTTTCCTCACTTTGTCAGAAGAGGGTTCAATTATAGCGGTCAACCGTACCCTGCTCAACATCCTAAAATATGAGCAGGAACAGGTAATCGGCCAGCATATGGATACGATCTTGACCGTTTCCGCACAGCTTTTCTACCAGCTTTATTTTGTTCCGCTTTTGAAACTGGAGCAGCACATTGAAGAAATGTACATTTCCCTGCAAACAAGAGATGGAGAAGAAATTCCCGTCCTTGTCAATGCGGTTGTAAGAGCTGATCGCGGGGCATCTGTCACCGAGTGTGTTCTGATTCCGATGCAGAAGCGAAATGAATATGAAAATGAACTGCTGATGGCCAGAAACGCGGCCCAAGAAGCTTTGTTTGCCAAACAGAAAGCCAATGCAGAATTAGAGATTGCTTTAGGAACGCTGAAGGCTAAACAAGAAGAGCTTCTTGAGATCAACAAACAAAATCAGCAATTTAAATTAAACACCAAAAGAGAGCTTGAGCTCGCCAGAAAGATTCAGGAAAACTCGTTGACTGAACCGATTGTAAATGATCAGATTCAGATTGAGTCTTATTACAAAGCATCCAGTGACTTATCAGGTGATCTATACGGATTTTATCAAATCGATGAACACCGTTACGGCATTATTATCCTTGATGTGATGGGTCATGGAATTTCATCTGCTTTGATTACGATGTCTCTTCATCCTTTGTTCCAGCGCCAGATCACGCAAGGTCTCAGTCCCGTCAAAGTCATGAAAGAATTAGACCGCCATCTTCACAGCTTGTTTCAAAATGATGAGGAAGCAAGACATTATTGCACTGCCATTTATCTCGAGATTGATACAGCCCGGCAAAGAATTGATTATGTCAACGCAGGGCATCCCCCGGCATTATGGCAGGGCGCCGGAGGAACCCAAAATCTGCTGCAGGCAACTGCGCCTCCGATCGGGATGTTTGAAGACACGGTGTTTCAGTCAAGCAGCCTTCCATACACGGAGGGCGGAAGGCTGCTTCTTTATACAGATGGCGTGATGGACCCTACGGCTTCATGTTATTTATTTGATTTATTGAAGGAGCATCCCGAGTTTCCTATTACCGACCTGAAAGAGAAAATGCTTACATCACTGCATCAACATAAGGAAGCCCATCATAAAAGTGATGACGAATGTTTTATAGTAGTTGATTTGAAATAAAAACATCCATGAGACATAACAATGATTTGTTACATCTCATGGATTTTCTGTTTCAGCGTTTCTTCGGGTTATGTCCTGACTCCGCATATTGAAACACCTGCAAAGAAGGCAGCGGGTGTCCGTTAAAATCAAACAAAGCTTGATTATCCACAGCGCTTCCCCCATACCATTTCCCGGCATCTTCAGGGTCGTATTCGGCAGCGTAGCTGGAGGCCCAGCCTGACCCGTACGTTTCCCATAACACTTTGTTTTTCTCTATTTGCGTTTTCGGCCCGACTGGAATCCACGCAGGCTCCCAATAGAAAACGCCAAGTCCTGCCGTGCCCGTATTTGCTACAGCCTGCATCACATCTCTTATCGCATCTGCCTGGCCTTGAACGGACATTGGATATGGCAGCGTCTGCCCGCTTTTTGGCGCTGTATTTTCATGACCGTCGCCATCCTCAGCGGTATAGGTGTATGATGTCTCCGCGACCATAACTTTTTTGCCGTACGTATCAGCGACAGCCTTCAGCACGGAGGTCAAATTCTGTACTGTGCCGTGCCAGAAAGGATAATACGAGCTGGCAAACACATCATAATCCACTTTGTTTTTGCGTAGTGTTTCTGCAATAAATGAATACCTTCCAGTCGTTTCAGGATTGGTAAAATGCAGTGCGACCAGAATGCCGCGGTTTGTTTCCCTGACCGCTCGGCTTCCTTCGTTAAACAATTGGCTCATCTTCGCCCAATCGGTTTCGCCGGCAAATGCCCCTGTTGTTTCATTTCCGACTTGAACCATGCCGATGTTGACGCCTTCCTTGATCATCTTTTGAAGGCTTTGTTTCGTATACTCATAGAGCTTTGCTTTTTTAGCTTCAAAGCTGAGATTCGTCCAAGCTTTGGGCACCTTCTGTTTCGCAGGATCGGCCCAGAAATCAGAATAATGAAAGTCGGCCAGCACCTTCATTCCGTTCGCTGTCGCTCTTTTTCCGATTTCGATCGCTTTTTGGATATCATTGTTTCCCCCTCCATACCCGTTGCCATTTGAATCATACGGGTCATTCCAGATGCGGACGCGAACATAGTTGACGCCAGCTTGTTTTAAGGTTGTAAAGATGTCCTGAGGTTTTCCGCTTGTATTGTAAAAGGTGACGCCGCTGTTTTCTAAAGCAATAACACTGGACACATCTGCCCCTTTGATAAAATCCTTGTTCATACCCTCTACTTTTTTAACGAAAAGCTCATCTGTCTGAAGCTCTGGTACATGTTTCTCCCCCTCAATGGCAGCGGCATATCCCGTTGAACTGAATGCACTCCACACGATAACAGCCGCAAAGAACATTTTCACTCTTCTTCTCATGATTCCACCCCTCTCTCCAAAGTAAGCGTTTTCAAATATACAAGAAAAAAGAATCCGCCCAAATCGAGCGGAGCATCAGCCTAATGTGTGTTTACGACGATTCTCACTTCATATTTTTCCATCGTCAGGTCGCCTGACAATATGTCTCCTGTCATCATATCCTTCACACTCTGATCAAACGTGACCAGCTGCTTTTCTTCCGTAAAATTCATGACAAAAATATAATCATGGTCCTGATCCTGCCTCGCTTGTACGGAGACGCCTTTTCCGTGCCGAACCAGAAAAACAGGAGAAAGCGACAGGTCTGTGATCAGTCCTTTATAGAAATCCCGATGAAATTGATCTTCTAGACGCGCACCGATAAAATACGCCTTGCCCTGCTGATATTGATGGCTTGTCACCGCTGGCGTACGCGCATAAAAATCTTCTTGATACACCGCTTCTGCTGATGCGGTCTTGACATCGATCACCGTTGCATAATCCCTCATTTCATATGTTTGGCTGCGATAGCTGACAGCATTTCGATCCTTCGGATACAGCGTGTCAGTTTCAAGAGGCTCAATCCCGAAAATAGCCTGCAGGTCCGGATGCCATCCGCCTGTGTACGTTAAATCATGCTCATTTACAATTCCGCTGATATACGTCATGACTAAAGTGCCCCCGTTAGCCGTAAACGCTTTCAAACGGGAAATGGTGCCTTCGCTCATCAAATACAGCATCGGGACGATCAGCAGTTTATATGGTGAAAAATCTTGTTCTTTCGTGATGACGTCGACAGGGATATCGTGTTCCCAGAATGTGCGGTAATGCTGCTGAAGCGTTTGCGCATAACGTTTTGTCGCCTTCGCAAACCCCTGAGCATCCTCGAGCGCCCAATGATTTTCCCAGTCATATAAAATAGCGGTTTCAGCGGGCCTCTTCGTCCCGACAACCTCGGACAGCCGTTCTAATGTTTCGCCGACTTTGGCCACTTCTTGAAAGACCCGGTTCTTCGGGCTATTGTCATGATCCACTACTGCCCCGTGCAATTTTTCTGATGACCCGCGTGATTTACGGTATTGGAAATAGAGAACGCTGTCCGAACCGTGGGCAATCATTTGCATGGACGACAGCAGATTCATGCCCGGGCGCTTCGCCTTGTTGACGTTATGCCAATTGACTGCGCTTGGCGTACACTCCATTAATAAGAAAGGCTGCTGCTTCAGGCTTCGGTACAGGTCGTTGATAAAGCCGACCTTCATCGCTAAATCAGCTGTGCTTTCCCAGTCATTGTGCCAAACCGGATAAGCGTCCCAGCTGATGACATCGACATGCTTCGCAAATTTGCTGTAGTCGAGGCCCTGATACGGTATTAAATCCGGTGTATCAGCCATAAAGTTCGTTGTGATAGGGATATCAGGCGTCAGTTCTTTCAGCGGAATGATTTCATTTTCATAAAACGAAATCGTTTGATCGGTGACGAACCGGCGCCAGTCTAAATTCAAGCCATGCAAGCCATTTTCACCGATCGGCGAAGGGCTTTCAATCTGTGACCAGTCATTGAATGTATGGCTCCAAAAAGGAGTCCACCACGCATGGTTCAGTGCCTTGAGGCTGTTGTCATATTTCGATTTCAGCCACTCCCTGAAAGCATGCTGGCATAGATCGCAGTGGCAATCTCCCCCGTATTCATTTGAGATATGCCACATTAACAGCGCCGGATGATTGCCATATCTCTCTGCTAATAACCGGTTAATGTGACGTGTCTTTTCACGGTAGGCCTTTGATGTGATGCAGTGGTTGTGCCTTCCGCCGTGCAGCTGTTTGACTCGGGAAGCATTGACACGCAAAACTTCAGGATAGGTTTGCGACAGCCAGGCAGGACGCGCTCCGCTTGGCGTTGCTAATATGACCCGGCCGCCTATGCTGTGAATCTGTTCAAAAATATCATCCAGCCATTCAAATTGATATACGCCCTCCACCGGCTCAAGCGCGCTCCATGCAAAAATGCCGACAGAAAACGTATTCGTATGAGAAAGCTTCATCAGCTTGATATCATCAGCTAAAATATCGGGCCGATCAAGCCACTGATCAGGATTGTAGTCTCCTCCGTGGAGCATAAATTTTGCTTCTGTTACGTGCGTTTTTTCAAGCTTCGACATCATATTCTCCTCCTTATTCTCCTAGCCTTTCGTTCCCCCTGCGGTTAATCCGGACACAAAATTCTTTTGCAGCATGATAAAGATGACGGCAACCGGGATGCTGATGAGCAGGGCTCCGGCCGCAAATGTCGTATAGCTGGCCCCCATGACATCGTTCACTAAATTGAATAGGCCGACGGGCAATGTATATGATTCAGGCGTTCTCAATATCGTTGAGGACAGCACAAAATCTCCGAGCGGGCCGGTAAAGCCGTTCATAGCGACCACTGTGGCCATCGGTTTTGATAATGGCAGAATAATCTGGAAGAAGATTCTTGTGCTGCTGGCCCCGTCAATCTTGGCGCTTTCGTCTAAATCCATCGGGATGGAATCCATGTACCCTTTCATCAAATACGTATTCATCGGGATCAGGCCGCCGATATAAAGCAAGATTAACAGCCAATGGCTATTGATCATCCCCAAGATTTGCGCCAATACAAACAAGGCAATTAAAGCCGAAAACTGGGGAATCATTTGCAGCAATAAAAAGAGAGTTAAAGCGTATTTCCTCCCTTTAAATCGAAACCGCGAAAACGCATAGGCGGTAAATGTCACACAGATCAAAGACCCCGCCATCGTAAACAGGCTAATCTTCATTGAGTTGATATACCACTGCACATATTGAAGGCTTTCTTTGCCCGCAAATAATTCCTTGTAATGGTCGAATGTCGGATGCTTCGGAATGATGGATGTACTGATCAAGCTGTTGCCGGGGTTAAAGCTAGCGCCTGCCGTCCAAAGGAGGGGATAAACAATGATGACCGTCATACAGGCTAACAACAAGTAAGAGAAAAGGAGACGGATATATTTTCTGACCTTCATATCTGCCAGCATGCCTCATGCCTCCTCTTTAAAAGACTTCGTCCGCCTGAACTGCCACAACGCAATGGAAATGACGAACACAGATAATAAAATCGTTAAAGCTGCGGCGAGTGAATATTGGCTGGACTGCATTGTCAATTTATAAATCCACGAAACGAGGATATCTGTCCCGCCAGCTGTTGATCCGGTGACAGCCGGACCGCCGCCATTGAATAGATAGATAATATTAAAGTTATTAAAATTAAACGTAAACTGAGTAATGATAATCGGAGCCATGGCAATGAACACCATTGGAAGCGTGATGTATCTCAGCTTTGCGAAGACAGAAGCGCCATCAATCGTGGCTGCTTCATACAGATCGTCCGGGATCGACTGCAACACGCCTGTTGAGACAAGAAAGATGTACGGAAACCCAAGCCAGCCCTGCATGAGAATCAGCGCAAGCCTAGACCAATTGGCATCTGTCATCCACGGAAGAGGCTCTATCCCGAAAAAAGCCAAGATGTCGTGATTCATCGCACCGAAGCTGTCATTAAACAGCCCTGCAAAAATTAAAATCGTTACAAATCCGGGAACGGCCCAGGGCAAAATCAGAATCGTCCGGAAAAAGCGTTTAAAACGAATGTCTTTCTGATTGACAATGATCGCGAGAAAAATCCCTAAACTGACTTGCAGTGTGGATGCGGCAAGTGTCCAAACCACCGTCCAAGCCAGCACATCAAAAAAAGTCGACCTCCAAATATCAACTGTGAAGATGTTTGAGAAGGTTTGAAAACCGACCCAATCGATTAATTTAGCAGGAGGGGAATGGTACAAATCATAGTTTGTAAAAGCTACTGCAAAGCTGAACAAGATAGGAAAAACCACGGCGAATATTAAAATAAACAAAGATGGGCCGCTGACAACATAAGGATAGCCCTGAGAAATGATATTTTGGTATTGTTCCTTTAGGGAACCCAACGGCTTGTTTTCATCACGCCGTTTTCCGCTTTGAAACGCATCGCGAAGATTCGCATAATACACCGCAAGGCCAAAGCAGGTCACAATCACAGCGATAATCCCTTCCGCCAGGAGAAACACGGAATTATCCCGCGGCACTTCTGTTCCCAGAGTAAAGATTCCCCAAAACCCCATATTGAGCAGATCTCCAAAGACCGCAAAAAACGATGCGCCTAAGGAAAGAAAGACAAAACCTTTTATCCATTGCTTGTTATAAAATTGCCCCAGCCCCGGGATGATTGACAGGAACAAAGCGATTTGACGATGCTGCACCGTTTTCACCTCTCTTACAATACAAATCTAGCTTTCTCTTTATTTTCCGCTGTGCTTTGCCTTGATTTGTCCTTTGGCCGTTTCAGCTGCTTGATCCAATGCTTGTTTGGGATCCGCTTTTCCTGTTGCAATCGTTTGTAATGCCGAATCAGCCGGCGTCCATATTTCATTCATTTCCGGGATATTTGGCGTCAGCTCTGAGAAGCGGGATTGTTCAGTAACAGCCCGTGCCGCCTCGCTTTTCATAATAGCCTGGTCATTGGCTAAGGATTTCACAGCAGGGACTTCCTTCGATTGTTCATATCGTGTTTTAGAATTCTTTTCGTTCGCGAGAAAAACGGCTAATTCTTGCGCCAGCTCCGCATTCTTTGAAAACGCACTGACGTTGTAGCTTTTGACGCCGATAAAGGAGCTCATGTTTTTCCCATTGTCTAGCTTCGGCAGTTTCGTTATGCCATAATTGATTCCTGCTTTCGAAAAGGCTTCTACATTCCACGGGCCCGAAATAATCGCGGCGGCTTTTCCTTCTGTGAACAGTGATTCCAGCACATTAATCCCTTGTTCTCCAATAATGCCGGCCGGGAATAAGCCCTCTTTGTAAAACTTCTGAATCAGCGCCGCACCTTTGACAGCGCCTTCATGATTGATCCCGATGTCAGACGGGTTATAGCTGCCGTCATGATTCTTACCGAAAATGTATCCGCCGTATCCGCTCATCACACTTTCCGCGTAATAAATTTGATCGAACAGGGCTAAAAATCCAAACTTGCTTCCGTCAGCTGTCTTTTTAGAATAGTCGTACCACTCTTCCAGCGTTTGCGGCAATTCCTTCTCTGAGATGAGATCTTTGTTGTAAAAAAGCACTGTCGTTTCCACCGCTTTAGGCAGCCCATAAAGCTTTTGATCTACCATTTGAGACTGAATGGAAGCGTCAGTATAGAGCGATTGAACGTCCTTTTCGACATGTAATTCCTTAAGTAATCCTTCCGTCACAGCCGTTCCGATTTGGTCACCGGGCATTGTTAACACGTCAGGCCCCGTGCCGGCCGGTCCGTCCATCCGCAAATCTTCAATCTGCTGGGCATACGGTTTTTCCACGACTTTAACCTTTACATCATGCTCTTTTTCAAACGCAGCAACGGCGTCTTTAATGCCGATGCTCTTTTCTTTATCCTCCCACACGACAAGCTCTGACCCTTTTGAGCTTGATTTGGCACTGCTGCTTTCCTTTGGGCCGCAAGCCGCCAAGGATAAACTGACAGCCGAGCAGAGCATGAGTACGGAACACTTTTTTACCATTTTCATTGATTGTCACCCTTTCGGTATGAATGAAAGCGCTTTTAAAATAATATAGCACGCCTGAGAAAATGTGTAAACAAACTATTTACCTCCAACAGTAAATTTTTTTACCTAAATAAAAAATGACTTAGTCTCCTAAGCCATTGTTAATTCATACTCTTTCTGACGATTAATTCCGCCCCCAAGTATAATGTTTTTACCGTTCTTCTTTTGTCTTGCACTTGTTCAAGCAGCATTTCAACAGCATTTTTACACAATTCATGTATATCAATATGAAACGTCGTCAAAGGAGGCGAAACATACTTTGCGAAGCTGATGTTGTTGATGCTTACAACGCTCACCCTGTTCGGTATGGCAATTCCCTTTTCATTCAGGGCTTGCAGACAGCCTACTGCAATCGGGTCCGCCGCGATCAAAAAAGCGGTCGGGAGCTGATCACCTAATGTGTCAATCGCTGCTGTCATCAGGCGGTAGCCATTTTCTACAGAGAACCCGCGATGACAGAAAATATAACGCTCGTCCAGCATGCCTTTTTCCCGCATATAGGATCTAAAGGTTTGTTCACGGATGTCCATTTCATCCTGATTGTTGTTGGGATTTTTGTATGTGCCGCCGATAAACCCGATGGTCTTATGCCCCTTCTCGCTCAGGATGTTTACCGTTTTCCTTGTCATTTGGGCTAAATCAGGCCTTACCGAGTCAAAATGATCTGGATCAGGAGTTGAATCGATAAAGACGCCGTTTTCAGTGAGATTTCTGAGGAAAGCCAGCTCTTGATCAGAAAATGTGCCGACGGCAATAAACCCTTCGATATGTTCAGGAATGCTTTCGATTCCATCCGATATTTTATAAGTGGTCATGTCGACATTGAATGCTTTCGCCAGTTTCTCTACTTCTAATCTCATCGTTTTAAAATAGACATCTTCTAATTCTTCTTTATCTGTCAGCCAATATAAAAACGCAATATGTTTCACTAGCGGCCTTACTGTTTTCTTGCGGTAATTGAGCTTTTCTGCCGCTTCATAGATTTTCTCCCGTGTCTCATCAGGAACAGAAAGGCTTTCATCGTTATTTAAAACGCGGGAAACGGTTGAAATCGAAAATCCCGCTTCCTGCGCGATATCTTTAATTGTCGCCATTGCATCTGCCTCCATTATTCAGCTTGCCGTTCATTTTAGTAAAATATTTTACTTTCTTTTCTGCAAATGTCAAGTGCACAAAGCCCTTGCTGCATCATGTAAAAAGACTGAACCATTTGCGGCTCAGTCTCGGTTGTTTGTATCATGCGGCACCGGCAGAATTGCCCGGGAAATGAGTTGGTTATTGCACATTTTCCTCGAAATATCTCGAAAGCACATCTTCCACATTCGTTAAATGCGCCAGCATGGCAGCCTCCGCCTGCACTCCATCCTGTGCTGCCACGGCTTTGTAAATCCGTTCATGCTCCTCATAAAGCCGCTGAACTGAGGTCTTTTTGGAAAACAGCCAGATTTTCCGTGTTTCTCTCATCGTTTCCAGCAGCAATGATGAAACATGATTCATCAAATGTTTGAGAAGATCATTTTGGGAAGCGTCAGCAAGCGCCAGATGAAATGCGAAGTCTGCTTTCTCGCCCAGCTCCCCGTCCGCTTCAATGCTGCTCATTTCCTTTAACGTAGCATGAATTCTTTCGAGATCCTCTTCTGTCCTTTTTTCAGCAGCTAATGACGCCACGCCGATTTCAAGCAGTTTTCTGACCTCGAGCAGCTGCTTGACATCCTCTTTTTTCATAAGAAGCGCGGCTGAGAGCGGCTGAGAAATTTGATTCGGTTCAAATTCCTTCAAGTACGTGCCTTCTCCCTGTTTCATTTCGACAAGCCCCATCGCTTTTAATGCAGAAAGTGCTTCGCGGACCGCTGAGCGGCTGACTTGAAAGCTTTCAGAAAGCGCCTGAACGGAGTCCAATTTATCTCCCGGCTTCAATTCGCCGTTTTTGATCATATCTAATAGTGCATCCGCCACTTCTTCATATATTTTCTTTGTTTTAATCTGTTTGTATTTCAATGCAATTCACCCCGTAACTTGTAGGTCTGGCTGGTTACGATCTATTATACTCTGTTTTGGGGGCCGCCAAAAGATTTTGACAATTTTGTCAAAAAGTCTTGTACTTTGATTTTTTTCAAAATATAATGCTAGGTAACTGGTCTTATTACCCAGTCATCAGATGATCATATCATCTTCAGAAACCGCTTACATATGACGCCAGTTTATGTTTCAAGGAGGGGTTTGGGATGCAATGGACACAGGCATTTACGCCTATAGGGGGAAATTTGCTTTTATCTGCGCTTGCCGCACTTGTACCGATTATTTTCTTTTTTTGGGCACTCGCGATTAAACGGATGAAGGGGTATACAGCGGGCTTGTCCACCTTGGGGATCGCGCTTGTGATTGCTGTATTGGTTTATCGGATGCCGGCGGAAAAAGCGCTGATGTCCGCTACACAAGGAGCCGTATACGGGATTTTGCCGATCGGCTGGATCATTGTAACGTCTGTTTTTTTGTATAAAATCACTGTGAAAACGGGACAGTTTGATATTATTCGAAGCTCTGTTCTCTCGATTACCGATGACCGCCGGCTTCAGGCGCTTCTGATCGCTTTCTCATTCGGTGCTTTTTTAGAAGGAGCGGCGGGCTTCGGGGCGCCGGTCGCCATTTCTGCCGCGCTGCTGGTCGGCCTCGGCTTTAACCCTCTTTATGCGGCGGGAATCTGTTTGATCGCCAATACGGCGCCGGTCGCCTTTGGGGCGATTGGGATTCCGATTACAGCTGTAGAAGGGCCGACAGGGATTCCGGCGATGGAGATTTCGCAAATGGTCGGGCGGCAGCTGCCGTTTCTATCCGTATTTATTCCTCTTTATTTAATCATTATCATGAGCGGGTTCAGGAAAGCCTTTGAAGTTTGGCCGGCGATTCTCGTTTCCGGTGTTTCCTTTGCTGTTGTTCAATATCTCAGTTCTAATTTTTTAGGGCCTGAGCTGCCGGATGTTTTGTCCGCTCTGGTTTCGATGGCTGCACTTGCTGTGTTTTTAAAATGGTGGAAGCCGAAAACAACATTTCGGTTTGCCAGTGAACAGGAATCGGCCGCTGCGATTGAAACGGCGAAAACAAATTCAGCAACACCTGCGTACAGCGGCGGACAGATATTCAAGGCCTGGTCGCCATTTCTGCTGCTGACAGTGATGATTTCTGTATGGGGCATTCCATCTGTCAAATCGGCGCTGACCGGGCATTATGAAGGCTCCGCTGTTTTCTTGAAGTGGCTGAATGCTGTTGGAGAAAAATTGACTTTTGCCCCCGGTGTGCCTTTTTTGAACAATCAAATTGTCAATGCTGACGGTGCGCCGATTGAAGCTGTTTACAAGCTCGAGGTGCTTGGTTCGGCCGGCACCGCGATATTGATTGCCGCTGTGCTGTCAAAGTTCATCACGGCGATTTCGTGGAAAAACTGGGGAGCTGTTTTTCAGGAAACAATCCAAGAGCTGAAGTTTCCGATTTTGACCATTGCTTCTGTCGTTGGTTTTGCCTATGTCACCAATTCCTCTGGAATGAGCACGACACTCGGGATGACACTCGCGCTGACAGGTTCAATGTTTACCTTCTTCTCGCCTGTTCTCGGCTGGCTCGGCGTCTTCATTACCGGCTCAGATACCTCTGCCAACCTGCTGTTCGGCAACCTGCAGAAAGTCACCGCATTATCAGTCGGCATGGACCCGGTTCTGTCTGTCGCTGCCAACTCATCAGGCGGTGTCACAGGAAAAATGATTTCGCCGCAGTCAATTGCGGTAGCGTGCGCCGCGGTAGGACTCGCCGGAAAGGAATCAGATCTTTTCCGCTTTACGATTAAGCACAGCTTGTTTTTGCTGCTGCTCGTTTGTATCATCACCTTTTTGCAGCATCATGTGTTCAGCTGGATGATTCCGTAAAAAAATCCTCCCGTCAAGGGAGGATTTTATTTATACCGTTTTCTCGCCGCCGATGACGGAATGTTCATTTGATCGCGGTATTTTGCCACGGTTCGTCTGGAGATTTGGATGCCGTGCTGTTCATATAGCAAATCAGCTAGCTTTTGATCTGAGAGCGGTTTTGTTTTGTCCTCTTGATTGATCAGGTCTTCAAGATGCGTTTTGACTGCATAGTTAGACGCATCTCCATCTCCTGAAGCCTCGGCTTTTGCTGAGAAAAAGAGTTTCATCTCAAACAGTCCGTACGGCGTTTGTATCGTTTTCCCTTTAATTGCCCGGCTCACAGTTGATTCATGAAGGCTTAGGCAGTCCGCTACATCCCTGAGAGTCAGCGGCTTCATTGCGCTTCGCCCTTTCAGAAAGAAATCCTTTTGGCGCGTGATCAGCTCATTTACAATTCTCGTAATCGTCTGTTTTCGCTGTCGCAGCGCACGGCTAAGCCAGCGCCATTCCTGATATTTTGCAGATAAATAAGAGGCGGTATCCTGACAGGAGCCGGACGATAAAAGCGTTCTGTACTGCGGATGCAGGTCTATCTCTGGAAACGAGCGGGTATTCAGCTCCGCTGCGATGTGCCCGTTTTTCACGGTGATAAAAATGTCAGGCTCGATATACACATCTTGCTCTGGCCGGGCAAATAGAAGGCCCGGTCTTGGATGAAGAGCTGCGATGTCATCAGAGATATCTTGAATGGTATGAAGCGGAATTCCTGTTTCTCTTGAAAGCGCTTTCCAGTTTTTTTGCGCGAAAGCATCAAAATGAGCTGAAACAAGCATTTCCGCTTGTTCATTTCTGTTCGGCAGCCGCTGTAATTGAAGAAGGATACATTCCTGCAGAGATCTTGCACCGATTCCAGCCGGCTCTAACGACTGGAGTTTTGCCAAAACAGCTTCCGCTTCCTTGATTGAAACAGATAGTCGCCGTGCTGCCTCCTCCACTTCTTCTTCCAAGTACCCGTTCGAATCAAGCGAATGAATCAGATAATTGAAAATCTTTTTTTCAGAGTTTGTCAAATTCATATCAAGTGACTGCTGTTTTAACACATCCTGCAATGTTTTTTGCGGATCACTTAATTGAAGGCCTGCTTCCTGTGCATTCATCCTGTTTTTGTTTATTTTATGGTAAGATAGTGGCGGTGTGTCTGTTTCCTTTCGTTCAATAAGAGGGTTTTCCAGTGAGAGCTCATCAATGTATTCGGCGAGTTCTGCCGAATGATAGCCAAGCAGCGTGATGGCCTGCCTGAGCTCCTGTGTCAGTTGAGGCTTTAATACTTGTACTTGCTGAAGTTTCATATCCATCTTGCTCACTCCCCTTTCTTCATTGTACATGATTGAGATCGCACCGTATACATTTATGAAAAAGGAGCTGCCAAAGAAATGTCTGAACTTTTTTCCGTACCTTATTTTATTGAGAATTTCAAACAGCATATTGAAATGAATCAGTCTGAGGATAAAATCCACGCGATGAACAGTTACTACCGTTCCGTCGTCTCAACGCTTGTGCAGGACCAGCTGACGAAAAACGCAGTCGTCTTGAAACGGATTCAGCATTTAGATGAAGCGTACAACAAAGTCAAACGGGGAGAATCAAAATAAACCTTCCGCTCACATGTGAGCAGGAAGGTTTTCCTTCTTTGAAGCGCTCTGGATGAGTCGAGTATTCGGCACGCCTTCCATCCAGGTGTGATAGTAATTGGCGTTTTTCCCGTACGAATTATCAATGACCGTGTTTTCTTTTTGAAGAAGAGAAGACAAGATGTGGCCGTGCAGCCTTGACGTTTCTACCGATTCGTAACGGCTGAAAAACCGAATCGCTTTTTTAACGATATAATCCGAGTATTTTTCCCATATATACGCGATGGGCAGAGGGTTGCCCGCTTTTTTGTTCAAGACGTTCAGCGTTTGCAGAAAAGCGATCGTCCGGCGGTCTGAAGCTGACAGCACCGTGCGCCAATCGTAGCTTTCCGCTTTTGCGTCTTCCTGAAGCTCCTTGTTTGCTTCATGATCTGTTCTGATAAATCTCAGCTTTTGATTGATCGGCTGCTGCGTTGGAACGACGGGAAACAGCTGATGAGCCATATCAGGCAGAAGCTTAATATGATTGCTTGTAAAGTAAGCCTGTGCTGTTGCATAGGAGGCTTTTTCCCTTGTGATGATGTGGAGATTCGCATGTTTAGAAAATATCTCCGCTGTCCGTTTGAGATTGTCTTTGTTTTGAAAATAAATTGATTGCGGCAGGATCACGATTTTGTGGTTCGGATAGGTTTGGACGATTTTCTCTCTAAAGCCTTGATAATACGGATACAAGTCCCCGAAGTTGCCGCCTCCCTGGCAGACGATGATGAGGTTCGGATCCAGCTTTCGTCCAACTGGAAAATTGTCGGGATTCCAGCGTTTTCTGACCCGGATCCCATGTTCTTTAAAGAATGCTTCTGTTCCCTTCATAATAAATAAATCCCCTACATTTCCGTATAGAGGATAGTCGGCATATATGATCTCGGACTGTTTCGGAATGACATCGAGCAGCCCGGACAGTTTCTGTTTCAGGCTGATCATCGAATACTTGCTGTCCATTTCTTCACCTCGGCAGTTTGGAATAAGTGTACTAGCACATCAATGACCCGGTCTTGTTCTTTTTCCGTCAGATTTGACCCTGATGGGAGACAGATCCCTCGTTTGAAAAGATCTTCGCATACGCTTCCTGTATCTTCATGAGAATAAAATAAAGACGGCTCAAACAGCGGCTGGGTATGGAGCGGCTTCCACAGCGGCCGCGCTTCAATGTTTTCTTCCGCAAGGCGTTGAACCGCGTCATATGGGCTCAGCCCGTTATCAAGTGTGAGCGTGGTCAGCCAGCGATTGGATACACCTGCTGCATGCTCTGGCATAAAGCGGACGCCGTTTATGTGACCGAGTGCATTTTTGTATCTTGTGAAAATGGCCCTTCTTTTCTCCACCCGCTCATCCAATACCTCAAGCTGGGCAATGCCCACGCCGGCGAGGATATTGCTCAGTCTGTAATTGTGTCCGATTTCGCTGTGCTGATAATGAACAGCCGGCTCTCGTGCCTGCGAAGCGAGAAATCGTGCTTTCTCAATGGCGGCTTCATCGTCTGAAACGAGCATCCCGCCCCCCGATGTGGTAATAATTTTGTTCCCGTTAAATGAAAAAATGCCGAAGCGCCCGAATGTCCCGCTTTGCTTCCCTTTATATACTGTGCCGAGAGATTCGGCTGCGTCCTCAATGACAGGAACTCCGTATGCATCACACAGGCTTACGATTTCATCCATTTTCGCGCTTTGCCCATATAAATTGACGGCAATGACCGCTTTTGGCAGCTTTCCGTTTCTTTTCGCATCCTCCAGTGCTCGTTCAAGGGCTTTCGGGGACATATTCCACGTATCAGGCTCAGAATCAATAAAGACAGGCACCGCTTTTTCATACAAAATCGGGTTGGCGGTTGCTACAAATGTGAAGGACTGGCAAAACACACTGTCTCCTTCTTTTACCTCAAGCAAACGCAGCGCCAGATGAATCGCCGCCGTTCCAGAGCTGACCGCAGCCGCCCCTTTTATGCCGACGCGTTCAGCCAATTGTTCTTCAAATGAATTCACGAGAGGCCCAAGCGGCGCAATCCAGTTTGAGCGAAAGGCTTCTGAAATATAGTGCTGCTCTCTGCCGCTCATGTGAGGGGGAGATAAGTAGATTTTTTTATGCATATAATCATCCTTTGTTTTCTGTTTGAATGGAAGAAATAATGCGCGCCGGGGCACCGGCCGCCGTTACCCTGTCCGGTATGGAACGGATCACCGCGGAGCCGGCGCCGACAGTGCTCCAGGCTCCGATTGTGAGCTGCGGTATGACGGACGCGCCGGTTCCGACATGAGCGCCTTCCTGAACAACAACCGCTCCTGACAGCGTGACACGCGGGGAAAGATGGACATAATCGCTGATTTGATTGTCGTGCTCTGCCACTGCACCCGTATTGATGATGCAGTGGGCGCCGATACGCGCATCCGCCTGAATGATCGCGCCCGCCATAATTACGGTCCCTTCCCCGATGACAGCGGACTTGCTGACGATGGCTGTCGGGTGAATCAATGTAATGAACTCTTCTTTCTTCAGTCCCAGTCGCTCTGCCAGCTGTTTTCTGACACTGTTGTTTCCGATGGCGATCAGGAACAACACATCGGGGACCAGCCTGCGCACTTCAGAAATGGCTTCCGGCGGGCCTGTGCACCACTCTTTTCCGGCTTCAAACGATCTGAATTTATCATCCAGCACAGCGGTTAAGCGCGTGTCTGGCCGGGCGTTTATCAGCTCTCTGATCACCTTTCCGTGTCCGCCGTCACCCACAATGGCCACGTTTCTCATGAGGACACATCTCCGCTTCCTGTAAACCGTTCCGCCGTCACATGATTGGTTTGCTGAATCCCTTCTGAAACAAGCACTTTTCGCACCGTCAAACATAAAATTTTCAAATCGAGAAAAAATGATCGGTTGTCAACGTACCAAACATCGAATTCAAATTTCTTTTCCCAGGAAATTGCGTTTCTGCCGTTGATTTGCGCCCAGCCTGTGATACCCGGCTTCACCTCATGGCGCCGTGCCTGCTTTTCTGTATAAAGCGGCAGATAGTCCATCAAAAGCGGCCGCGGACCGACAAGGCTGAGATCGCCTTTTAGGACATTCAGCAGCTGCGGAAGCTCATCGATGCTCAGCTTCCTGATCAGCCTGCCCGTTTTCGTCAGCCGGACTTCATCAGGCAGCAGATTTCCTTCACTGTCCCGTTCATCCGTCATCGTTCGGAATTTATAAAGGGTGAACGGTTTGCCGTGCAGGCCCGGCCTTACTTGCTTAAAGAAGACGGGTGATCCTATTTTCAGCCTGACAACGGCGATGGTGAGCAAAATGATGACACTCGTACAGCACAATAAAAGAATGGCGACCGTCAGATCAAAAAGTCGTTTCAGGATCAAAGATTCACAGCTCCTTTCGTTTTTCGAAACCGTTTCAGTACCAGCTGTCTTTCCTCTTTCGTACAAACGAGCGTAAAAGCGAAAACGGCGTAGCAGCAGCTGACTGTCATTCCCGCTGCTATTAGTGATGTCCAGCCGTCAATCTTCACAAAGAACCGGATCGCCTCACAGACCGCCCAGGCAAACGCAGCTGCTGAAAGAGGCCCGATTATGCCTTTGAAGAACACGTGCTTTTTGTAGCCGGTAATGCGGGATACGTAAAGCGGCGTAAAGATGGCATTTTTTAAAATAAGAGAAATCGCCCCGGCCAATGTAATGCCGTACAGGCCAAGATGAGCCGGCCCGCTCAGCGCGACGGCCAGCACCACATTCACCGCGCCTAACAGCAGGGTAACGATCGCCGGTGTTTTTTGTTTATTAAAGGCGGTCCATATATAGAACATTGGCATAAAGGCGAGGCTGACCACTAAGTATCCGGCATGAATATATAAAAGCGGTGCTATAGACGAAAAGGACGGTCCGAGCCAGATCGTCAGAAAAGGCCCCGCCAAACCGCCCAATAAGGCAGCGGGAAGCGCAAGCAGAAGACCGTTCAGCCTCACTGCCTTGTTAGCGTAATTCACCAATCCGTCCATATCGCCTTTTGAATAATACGAAGTCATAAGCGGCGCAAACAGGGATGCGACTGTTCCAGCCAAGCTGCGCAGCAGCAGCGGAAACTGGATTATCGCCGCGTATTTCCCGGATGCAGACGCCCCCAGCACCAAATTGGCGGTTAATAGATCAATCTGCAAAAAAAGCAGGACGCCGATTTGATTGACGGAGCTCCATGTGCCCGCCTGAAACAGCTCCTTGCTTGTGCGGAATGAAAGATCCTTCATACGAAACGAGAACCACGGAATCAGCTTTTTGAAGAAATAGAAAGACAGCACAGACGCGATGACAGCACCAGTTAAAGCGGCAAGCTGGATCTGCCAGATTTTCGGCGTGAAGCATGCAAACAAGAGCAGCACAGACAGCACGCGTACTAGCATTTGCACCGCCTGAATTGAGCTGGTGATGTATAGGCGGTTGGCATAAAATGGAGCAGCGCCGAAACCCGCCATCAGAAACGTTAAAATGAACAGCAGACTGCCGATCAAAATCGACAAACGCACATCGGCCAAAAGCGCTGGCGGCACGTTCATGATACGGTCAATAAAAAAAGCCGAACCCGCAAGAGGCAGCAAAAGAAGCAATGATATCAGAACAGACGCCGCCAAATAGTTGCTGATATACGCATTTGCTTTATCCCGCTCTCCCCTGTGGGCGGCGACAGAAAAGAACCGCACGACAACCGAGCTGAGCGCCACGGTGATAATTGAAAAGTAATTAATCACATTTTGTGTCAAATGAACAAAGCCGAACGCTTCCACACCAAGCGTTTTGACAATAAAAGGCGTCATCCAGACTGACAGGAATACGGACAAGAGAAAAGCCGTGAGATTAGCGCTGAAGTTTATCGTGAATTTCATGCCTGCTTCGCACTGCCTTTCATCGTCCCCCGCTGCTCGAAAAACAGCTTGATGAGAAATATGAGCCGCAATTTGCACAGGCCTAATACCAAACGCTCGCCTCTTAATAATTTCTCATGCTGAAACGGTGTATTTCTGACAGCCTGCCGCACCATGTCATAGGATAAAATCTGTCTGATCTGCTTTTTGATGTCTTTCGGCGGATTTGGAGAAGCACAGGCATTTGCCAGAAGCATCGGAAGCTGGTGCTTGCAAATGTACACATTTAAATCTTCTTTACATACACCTGCTAAACCGTAATGATTGTAGAATGCGATTTTAGCCTGATATTGCTTTTGAATCTGTTCATCCATCGCCGGCTTATAAGGCATTTCTGTCAGGCTGTTCGGGTTTTCACGATAGATGTACAAGCCTTCATCCAGCATTTTCACCCGCTCCGCTTCGAAAAAAGCGGACAAATTGAAGGGGGAGTCTTCGGCAAAACGGATGTCTTCATCAAACAGCAGATTCGCCCTTTCCAAAAGCTCACGGCGATAAACATAACGCCATACATACCAGATAAATCTCGTTTCGTGAGCATGTTTGAGCCGTTCAGCAATTTCCGCTTTTGTCAGCACGCGGTTTGTGTCAAGCTGCGGCGGCACATATACCCGACTGTCCGCTGACTGCTTGTAAAAACCGCATCCAGCGATGTCGAGCCGGTTCTCCTCCGCTTCTTCAATCAGCCTCTGGAACATGGCGGAAGATACATAATCGTCTCCATCGACAAAGCCGATGTACGTGCCCCGCGCGGCCTTTATTCCCGCATTTCGCGCTGAACTCAGCCCGCCGTTTGTCTGATGAATGACCCGGATTCTCGCATCCCGTTTTGCATAGTCCTCTGCAATCTCGCCTGAACGATCCGGAGTTCCGTCATTCACGAGGATGATTTCAATATCAGAAAGCGTTTGACGAAGCAGAGAATCGATGCATTCCTCTATAAATGGTTCAACGTTATACATCGGGACAACAATGCTGACGACCGGGGTCATTGCGCTTCACCGCTGATTTTGTCCCGTAGCCCTTTAAAATACACATCTCTCGGAAAGCCGGCACGGGGTGTTTCTTTTGTTAACAGCTCTTTTACTGCGTCTGTCACGCGCTCGGGGTCCGGATGTTCAATCAGCTTCATGAATGGGATGTCTTTGAGCCATTGATAGCCCTCCATCACCTTGTGGTCGAAGGAACGGATGACAACACACGGCGTTCCTGTCAGCGCGCAAAAAATCATGCCGTGAAGCCTGTCAGTGACAACAGCTTCTGCGCTTTGCAGCTTAGACCACAGCGCTTCAAGCTCCTGCTCCCGTGAGTCGCGGCTGACCCGGCGCCCAATCGTTGTCGTAAAGGATTGGATTTCGCCGAATTCTTCAAAAAGCGCGGCCTTGACCCGGTTTCTCTCATCCTCCTGAAGGACGCTTTCCTGATCCTCGCGCAAACACATATAAACCCCTTCGCGCTCTGCGGGGGTCTTGCTTCTATTTAAATACAGCACCATGTCCGGCTGCTTCAAAATCGTTTTTTCTTGAAAATGCCGTTTCATAAATTGATACGTTGTTTCATCCCGAGCCATCAGCAATAGGCCGGGGTGCGCATTATAAATTTTCTGTGCCCGTTTCAACTCTTTGCGCCCCTTTTTCGTGTCAGAAAAATGAGCCGTTGCCGGAAGCTGGACAACTCGATAGTCGTGAAATGTTTTAATGATAAAGCGGCGCGTCCACTCCTCATAACGGTATAAATCCCCCATGTTTCCGCCGCCGATGATAAAGACCATATCCTCCGGATGGCGCGAGCGGAGCAGCGCTTTCGCTGATTTGTAAATGTCCTTCATATCGACCTCGACGATGTCAAAATCGGGATATTCCCGCTCAAGAAATGCCTTGCTGGCATAAGCAATCGCGTGGTCTCCCAAATTGTCATGAGACGGCAGCAGGGTCAGTATGATTTTTTTCTGATGTGCTGCGGCCTTTACCGGCTGATCGGCCGCACCCAGCCAATATTGGGACGGGTATTTGACCTTAAGCAGCAGCCATTCTGCAAGATTGATTTTCAACGATTGTAACGACATGTCCTCACCCTCTGTTCCTCATTTTGTACTCGATTACCCGCTGATACACGGCCGATGCCATAGCGACGAACGGAATCATTCTGTATTTCGCCATCAGAAGCAGGCATGACCGTTTTGCATCAAAAGTCGCAGTACCCGTTTTTGAGAGGCTCTCCTGAAACACCGGGTCCGCGCAAATCACGCCGACATTTCTAAGCTTTTCAAACAGCCGGCCGCTGCCGCTTGTTTTCCATTCGTTCAGCATACAGATGCTGCTGTGAAGCACGATAAAGGTATCAAGCTCCTTTCGGTACTCCTCCATTTTGTTGTTCTCCTGTAAAAAAGCCGCATTCGCCTCATACAGCGCAAGTCCTGATTCAAACAGTTTTTTCTGATAGCGCTGCACGATGGATGATAGGTGAATTCTGTAATGATAGAGCGGCGCTTTTACATAGGATACCGAACGGGCGAAAAAATGAGCCCGGAAGCTGAAAAACTGATCCTCGACATGCTCCAGCTCGCCTCGGAGGGGAAACGACAGCCGGTGTGCTTCAATCATGCTTCTTCTGTAAAGTTTGTTCCATGAAAACCCTCTGACCTTCCCTTCGAATAACGCCTTGATATAGTGCTCCTTCGGCTGCCACTGATAGGTTTCCGCAATGTCAGAGAGCATCGTTTTTCCAGTGTCCTCAAACTCCGCGGCGTAATTGCAAATGACCAGATCAGTTTCATCGCCTGCTGCCTGGAGCATCCGCTCGCAATAATCAGGCTCGATCCAATCATCTGAATCGATAAACGCGATAAAATCGCCGCGTGCCGCCTCGATGCCTTTATTCCGAACCGCGCCGAGCCCTTGATTCTCCTGATGTATCACTCTGAACCTGTTGTCGTTTTTGGCGTATTCCTCCGCGATATCAGGGCTGGCGTCTGCTGAACCGTCATTGACGACGATGATTTCAATATTGTCCACCGTCTGATTCCGCAATGATTCTAGACACGTTTTGATATATGTTTCTGTGTTATAAACAGCAACTAACAGACTAACCGCAGGTGTTTCCATAATGACCGGCTCCTCTTGCATAAATTACCGGGAAAAAATCGTTCTGTAGGGCAGAACGGACGAATCAACCGGCATAAGCAAATAACTGTAAAGAAAATAACAAACAACGATAGCGATATAGATAAGGGCATTCGATTTTTCATCAAAGATCCTGACGAAATAAGGGACTAAGATCATTTGATACAGGCCGAAATAGATATTGAATCTGGCAAAGATCACGTCCTTTGTGGCCAAAAGCCCGAACAAAAACCCGAGCAGGCACAAATTGACGACGATATCGATTTGCGGCCACAGCTTCCGCAGACGCGCTCTGTAGCAAAAGGCGAGAAACAGCGGCAGAACCAAGACAGCGATTTTGATCACATTCATTCCATTTGTGTTTGTCATGAGCCATTTTTCATAATGACTGTATGAGCTGTTTTCAAGCACAACGACAAACACAGAAATAAATTTTTGATATAAAAACGTCATGCCGAGAAATAAAGCGGATAGGCCGAATATCGCCGGTGACCAGGCTTTTCTTCTGACAATAAAGTACACTGGAATCATAATCAGCGCCGAGGAATGAAAGAGCGAGCTGATCAGCACGATCAGAAAATATCGCTTCCAGTTCCCGCTGATGATATAACGGATCGCCCAAAACAAAGCAGCGGCCACCATGTATTGCCTGATGCCGTTAAAAGACGCGTAATAATGGAAGGTTCCTAAAAATAAAAAGACACTCAGCTCAAACGGCCTTCCGTAGTCAGCGAGTGTCTTCATAATAAAGCTGTAGGTCACGGCCGCAACCGTTATATACATGATTTGGGGATCTTTCGTGATGAAATTCATCAGCCAAAGCAGTGCGGTAAAGCCCGGATCTGTCGCCATTTTCGCTGTCCCGAAACCGAATATCTGCCACACGTTTTGATAATCGCCCGCCATTTCGTACAGCAGCGTGTACGTCTGAAAATCCGTGCCGACTCTGTAGCGGAGACCCGACACGAGCACAAGTGAGGCGAGCGGAATCCAGATCAGAAGCTTATTCGGCCGATACCCCGTAGCGAGCGAATCGTCACGGCCGCCGCACATTTTAGCGAACCAAGACCAAATATATACAATTCCCATATTGACGGCATATACAATCATCGTTTATAGTCCTTTTCCGCTGCTGATGTTGTACACATTCAGCAGCTCTCCTACATTTTGCTGTGCATCGTAGCCGAGTTCGGCAAGTGTTTCTTTGATGAGCTCCCGCTTCGGCCTGCCTGAGGCGGCCGCCCTTGCAATGGTTTCAGCCCAGATACCGATCGGCTCAGAAAGACTCAATCTCGTCACAAGCCCGAGACCGGCGTCGACTTTTTCTGTAATGTTGTCTGAAATGATGCATGGAAGCCCCGATGCCTGCGCTTCCACAAGCACAACCGGCAAGCCTTCGTACAGAGACGGCATGACAAACACATCAAATGTGCGCATCAATTCATGAATACGTTCTTCAGTGCCTAAAAAAAGGACCTCTGAAAGCAGATTCAGCCGCCGCACCTCCTCTTCCATTTTCTCGCGCAGCGGCCCGTCTCCTGCGAGAACGAGCTGAAAGCGAACCCCTCGTTCCTTGAGATGTGCAGCAAGCTTCAGTAGAAACGCGTGGTTTTTCACTTCATGAAACCGGGCCACATGGCCAATGATCATACGGTCAGCCGCTATGCCGCGTGCTGTTTTTTCTTCATCAGCCCTCTGCCCATTTGGAGCGAACAAATCAAGATCAATCCCGTTCGGAAGGAGATGAACGCGCTCCCGTTCCATGTTGGACTGCCCGAATAAAAACCTGCCCGCATCCTCTCCGCAGGCACACAATGCTGTCGCATTCGACAAGATAAGCTGCCTAAACACCATCAGCTGCAGGCGATCCTTCCAATTGAAGCCGGTTTTCCACGACGTATTGTGGGAATGGCATACCCTGACCGGCACTCCGGCAAGCCTTGCCGCAAGGGCGATAAAGCCCGTTTGAAAATCCGTGTGGGCATGGACCGCGCTGAACGGCCCGTTTTCTTTTATCGTGTTTCTCACATTCCTCACAAATGTAAGGGGATTGCTTTGTCCGATGCTCGGGACATAAAAAAGCCGCCCGCCTAAAGATAAAATTTCTTCATCATAAGCGCACGGATCATTTCGATACGTTAAAAAATCAAATTGTACTTTGCTTCTGTCCATTTTCCGATATAAATTCATCACCATGGTTTCCGCGCCGCCCCTGTTCATACCGCTGAGAACATGGAGCACGCGTTTTTGGCTGCTACTCATGCTTGACAAGCCCTTCCTTTTGGTTCGTCACTCTATTTTTGTGGTAGCGATTCATCACGGCTGGGGGCATAAACGCGCGGATTAACGGTTTTGCGATATATATGTAATCAAATAAAGGAAGCTTCAAGCGCCTACATGCCTGATAGACAAGGATGGCATTGTCAATGGAATACGTAAATGACCGCCGTTTGAATGCATCGCTGTCTTCCCTTACTTTATACAAGGCCTCCTGGAGATTGTAGCCCCTGAAGCCCTCTTCAAAAAAGCGAAGCCACAAATCAATATCCTCCATCCGTCTCGTCCGCCGCACCGAACGGTAGCCTTTCAGCGTGCGGTAGGCGCTCGCCCTCATCATAATCGTTCCGTGGCAAAACGGGGTCCCTTTTGCCATGATGGCCGGCTCTGGAACAGAAGGCAGGATGCGTGTGCCCCTTACGCCACATTCATCAAATACAAGCATGCCGGTGCCAACCACCTGATAGTGGCGGTGTTTTTCTAAAAACGCGACCTGCTTTTCCAGACGGCGCGGAAACGAAAGATCGTCTCCGTCCTGGCGGGCGATATATTCGCCTGTCGCATGCGAAAGACAATGATTTAATGAAGCGGCAAGCCGCTTGTTTGTTTTGTTTTGAATCAGCTTGATGCGGTCGCTGTAATGAGCGGCATACTGCTTCGCGATGCGGAGCGTGCCGTCTGTTGACGCATCATCGCACATAATCAGCTCCCAATTTTTATAGGATTGGCTGAGAATGGATTCAATGCTTTCCGCCAAAGTACGTTCGCAATTATAAATGCCCATAATGACAGAAACTTTCGGTCCTGAGTTCATACGCTTTTCTCCTTTGTATCCATATCCATGTACGCGGAATAAATATCTGCCATTTCTTCCACCGTTCGCGCCTCCGAAAAGCGCAAGGCTGTTTTTCGGCCTTCCTGTCCCAGCTTTCGGCAGAGTTCCGGCTTATGGTAAAGCTGTTCAATCCGGCGGGCAAAAGTAGCACTGTCACCGATTTTGATCAGAAAACCATTTTCTCCGTCGCGGATGATTTCCCGATGCCCGCGGTTATCCGTGGCGATCGCCGGTTTTTCCGCCGCCATCCCTTCAAGCACATTCATGCCGAGGCCTTCTCTAATGCTGGATGCGACAGATACATCCGCCAGCTGAATCAGCTCATGTATGTCGCGGCAAAAGCCGTAAAAACGGACATTGCCGGAAGCGCCAAGCTTTTCAGCTAACGTTCGATACGTTTGTTCCATCGCCCCTTCTCCGGCAAAAACAAGACAGAGCGACGGAATTTTTTCTTTCAGCAAGGCTACGGCTTCAATTAACAGCTTCTGATTTTTGTTCAGATTGAGCTCAGCTGGATAAACCAATATAAAATCATCTTCACGGAATCCGTGTTTTTCTCTGAGTCTTTGCTGCTCTTTCGGGCTGACAGGCCGGAAACGCTCGGTATTGACGCCGATGCCGTGAATTTTCCGCGTCATTCCGCCCGGCCTTTGAAGTCCTTTTGCCCGAGTGTAATCCTCTTCATTGATCGTGATCAGGCAGTCGGTATATGCCGAAAGCCATTTCTCAACCGGATAGTAAAGAAGCCAATTTTTTATCGGCGCTCCGCTGCAGAAGTGAAAGCCGTGCGCTGTGTACAACACCTTTGTTCCGTGCCGCCTTGCCTGCCTCGCCGCTAGTCTGGCGAGCACGCCGCCGACCGGCGTATGGCAATGGACAATGTCATATTGATTGGTGTCGATCACGTCCTTCAGCTGTCTGTAAACGGCCAGATTCTGAGGATGAAAGGGTGATCTGCGAATCGGGATGGAGAATTTCTCATCCACATACGGCAGCTTGGTTTGTCCGCTCGCGGCGACATGAACCTCCCAGCCCATTCGTTTAAACCATTTAAAGTAAGGGAGGTGAAAGGCCTTAAAATGATAATCAACAGTCGCGCAAAACAAGATCTTTTTCGTCATCTTCACTCCCCCTAATGAACACTGGCAGCCGTCATTTTGTCTGATGTATTGATCGCCGCAAACAGCCTCGCTCTCATATCGGCTTCCGGCAGCTCATGAAAATCCTCGATAAAGCGCATCAGCACTGGCCAATCGCCGTCCACCGCTTTGCCGATATGGATTTTCGGAAAGATTTGTTCAGCGTGCACTTCATTTTTATTCAGCAATTCCTCATACATTTTTTCACCGGGACGAATGCCTGTGAATTCGATTGGAATCTGCTCAGTCGTGTAGCCGGACAAATGAATGAGGTTTTTGGCAAGATCCACAATCTTTACGGGCTCTCCCATATCGAGAACGAAAATCTGACGCCCCTTCGCCAGTGCCCCGGCCTGAATGACAAGCCTTGAGGCCTCGGGAATCGTCATGAAATAGCGGGTCATCGCCGGATGTGTCACCGTCACCGGGCCGCCTTTTTCAATCTGTTTTTTGAAAATCGGAATGACGCTGCCGCGGCTCCCGAGCACATTGCCGAAGCGGACAGCGACAAATTTGGTGCTGCTGAATTTTCCGAGATTCATAATAATCATTTCGGCGAATCGTTTTGTTGCCCCCATCACATTGGCCGGGTTTACCGCTTTATCCGATGAAATCAGTACGAACGTTTCTGTCCCCGACATATCGGCTGCTTCCGCGACATTTTTTGTTCCGATGATGTTGTTTTTGACAGCCTCTTCAGGATTGTGTTCCATTAAAGGCACATGCTTATGGGCAGCTGCATGGTAGACAACGTGCGGCTCGTACTTTTTCATCAAGGTAAACATTTTATCGCGGTCCTGCACATCCGCAATTTCCGTATGGAACACAATCTGTTTGCCGAACCGTCCGTTCAGCTCTGTATAAATTGAATGAATGCTGTTTTCTCCATGGCCGAGCAGAATGATTTCTTTAGGCTGAAACGTGCTGATCTGTCGGCAGATTTCCGAGCCGATTGATCCACCCGCTCCCGTGACGAGAACTGTTTTTCCTTTGATGCGGTTCGAAATTTCGCTTGTGTCGAGGGTGACCGGCTTTCTGCCGAGCAAATCCTCTGCTTTTACATCTCTGATTTGCCCGGCAGTCCGTGTGCCAAGCAGCATTTCATCAAAATGAGGCATAATTTTGATGTTTACTCCAGTTCGTACACATTCTTTATATAACACCTGAAGCTCATGGGTGCGGAGTGAAGGAATGGCAATAATAATATAGTTAATTTTGAGCTTTTGCACCGCAGGCATGATACTTTCTTTTCCGCCGATCACGGGAAGCCCCATAATTTCTAATTTATGCTTCGTTTGGTCGTCATCAATAAAAGCGACAGGTATGATGTCAGGATCATCTTTTGAAAGCAGCTGCCTGACCATCAAAGTCCCTCCTGAGCCCGCCCCGATAATCAGGGCGCGGGACGAGGCGCTGCGGTTTTTTCTGATGCTTTCTTTTAACACTCTGGACAAAACACGGGTTCCTCCGATAGACAAAAGCTGAAGCACCCAGCATGCGGTTAACAGACGGAAGAACATCGTATGATACACAGCATACTGTATGACGCCAGTCACAGCGGCTGAAAGGGTAATGCCCTTAAGCAGGACGATCAGCTCGCCGATTCCGGTGTATGTCCACACCTGTTTATACTGACGGAACAGGAAAGCACATACATGATAGCTAAGGAGCAAGCTGACAGCGGTAAGCAATAATGCTCCGGAGTCATAAAATTGATAGGAATCTTTTAAAAATTGATATCCTGCAATAACTGAATTTAAAACGAGATAAGTATCCAGCGCAATAATCATTGACAGTCTTCTCCGGTAACTCAACCTTTTCCCCCCTAATTCTTTTATCGGTTTAGCTGCGGCGGTTTTCGTCCTCAAAAAAATCGGCAGCAGCTAAACCGACAACACGTCCTATGTATATATCAGATAAGTGGGCATTTAACCCGTCCTCACGCCCCGCCAGCGACGACCAGCATCTAAGGCAGCAATATCAGCTGCCCACAGCAGAGCCGAGTGCCTCCATTGATACAGGTCAGGAGACATCACCTTTACAATCCATTTAGTAGGAATAGTGTTCCGATTTCTTCATTTTCTTTTTGTTTAAAAGTGCGCCTAACAGCTTTGCATTGGATTGTTCCAGTGCATCCTTCGCTTTCAGGACGGTATCGGTTTTCGTTTTTCCGCTTAAGACGACGAGCACGCTGCCGTCTGTCTGATTTGCTAAAATCTGAGCATCTGCAACAGCCAAAAGCGGAGGGGAATCAAAGATGACGAGGCTGAATTGTTCATAGATGTCCGAGATTAAATCTCCCATTGCTTTTGAAGACAGCAATTCAGCCGGATTCGGGGGGGTCGGTCCGCTTGTCAGCACATATAAGTTATCGATCGGTGTCTTTTGCACCGTCTCACTGAGTGAAGCATTTCCGACCAGCACATTTGTCAGCCCGGTTACATTCTCAACCTGGAACGTCTGATTGATGGTCGGCTTTCTTAAATCGGCATCCACCAGCAGCACTTTCTTTTCCTGCTGCTGCGCAAAGACAGCCGCAAGATTCGCTGCACTGAACGATTTACCTTCACCAGGCACAGAGGAGGTGACGAGGATAGACCGCAAGTTGGTCTGGACGGATGAAAACTCAATGTTTGTCCGAATGGTGCGATATTGTTCCGCAACAATTGATTTATTGTGTAAAACGGATATTTGAGCCAAACCTCGCCTTGCTTTCTTTTTTCTAAAGATCACTCGCTTCACTCCCCGAAATGTTTTATCCCGCGATTCCGCCCTTTTTGGACATCAGGGACGGAGCCTAAGCATGGCAATCCGGTTCTCTCGCTGAGCTGACGTGCGCTTTTGCACGAATCATCGAGAAAATGCAGAAAAAATGCCAGTGTAATGCCGCCCATGACAGCAGCGCCAAAAGCCATGACCATATTTCGCAGCCGGGCCGGCTTGATCATCGGGCTTTCCGAAGCTTTCGCCTCTGATAAAATATGTACGCCTTGTACATTCATTCTTTCATCTACTTCTTTTTCAAACTTATTCACTAATGTGTTCGCAATCTCAGCCGCTTTCGCCGGATCATGATCCTGGACGGCAACGGTGATAATTTCTGATTCATTTTCACTGCTGGTAATCACTTTTCCTTTCAGCGAGGAAGCCGATTCAGAAAGATGCAATTCCGCCTTGACCTCTTCCATCAAGGCAGTGCTTTTCATAATCGATTGGAACGTGCTGCTGTACTGAAGATTTCGCTGGATGTCACTGAGATTCGAGTTTTCTTCACCGTCTGATTCATGAACCAGCACTTGCGTCGACGCCTGATAGGTCGGGGAAATAACCTTAAATTGCACAAACCCCGTAATAAGGGTGACGCCGATTGTGATGAGCAGAATCAGCACGAATCTGTGTCTGACAATCGCATATAATTCTTTAAAACTCATATTCTCATTCATGTATTCATAGCCTTCAGGCTTCCCGCGCCCCTTTCTGTTAATGATTGGATTATAAAAGAAAACTTTATTATTTAAAAATTGCAAAATAAGCCAATAGGTTCTCTTTAGAGAACAAAATCATGATTTTCCTCTTATTTACTGCACTTCCCTTATTATTTTAAATTTTATAAAGAACGAATAATTCCTTATAATGAACGAAATAACGACAGGAATAGAGGAGAATTTCATATTATGATTGGAAGAATTATCCGTTTGTACCGTAAAAGAAAAGGCTATTCTATAAATCAGCTGGCTGTTGAGTCAGGTGTATCTAAATCCTATTTAAGCAAGATTGAAAGAGGCGTTCATACGAATCCGTCCGTTCAATTTTTAAAAAAAGTTTCCACCACACTGGATGTTGAATTAACAGAATTATTCGACGCAGAAACAATGATGTATGAAAAAATCAGCGGCGGTGAAGAAGAATGGCGCGTACATCTTGTGCAAGCCGTACAAGCCGGAATGGAAAAGGAAGAATTGTTCACTTTTACGAACAGACTGAAGAAAGAACAGCCCGAAACCGCATCCTACCGCAACCGTAAACTGACAGAATCCAATATAGAAGAATGGAAAGCGCTGATGGCGGAAGCAAGAGAAATCGGTTTGACCGTCCAGGAAGTCAAATCCTTTTTCAAAACGATGGGCAGATGAATATTGGTTAAGGGCTTACATTCGCATCCGCAGGGTAAATCTGTTTATAATGGGGGAAAAAGGGAGAGAAAGCGATGTCTCATAAAACAGTCACGACTCATTACGGCAAAGTAAAAGGCACAACAGAAAACGGCGTACATATATGGAAAGGCATCCCTTATGCAAAGCCGCCTATCGGACAATTGCGTTTTAAAGCACCGGAGCCCCCTGACGTGTGGGAGGACGTACTGGATGCAACAGCGTACGGCCCGATTTGTCCGCAGCCGCCTGATTTGCTGTCACTTTCATATGGGGAGCTTCCCCAGCAGTCTGAGGATTGCCTGTATGTCAATGTATTTGCGCCTGACACTCCGAGTCAAAACTTGCCTGTCATGGTGTGGATTCACGGTGGCGCTTTTTATCTCGGGGCAGGCAGTGAGCCATTATATGGTGGGTCAAGACTTGCAGCACAGGGAGAAGTCATTGTCGTTACACTGAATTATCGGCTAGGGCTATTTGGATTTTTACATTTGTCTTCGTTTGATGAGACATATTCCGATAATCTTGGGCTGCTGGACCAAGCCGCCGCACTAAAATGGGTGCGAGACAATATCTCTGCGTTTGGCGGTGATCCAGATAACGTAACGGTATTTGGAGAATCCGCAGGCGGCATGAGCATTGCCGCACTGCTCGCTATGCCTGCGGCAAAAGGCCTTTTCCAGAAAGCCATCATGGAAAGCGGCGCTTCCCGAACGATGACGAAGGAAAAAGCGGCAAGCACCGCGGCAGCCTTTTTAAAGGTCCTTGGGATTTCCGAGAGCCAATTGGACAGATTGCATACTGTATCTACGGAAGATTTGCTTAATGCGGCCGATCAGCTACGGAAAGCAGAAAATGAAAATCTCTTTCAGCTGCTCTTCCAGCCCGCTCTTGATCCGAAAACGCTGCCTGCTGAACCAGAAAAAGCGATCGCAGAAGGTGCTGCTGCCGGCATTCCGCTGTTAATCGGAACAAACCGCGATGAAGGATATTTATTTTTCACCCCGGACTCAGACATTCATTCTCAGGAAACGTTTGATGCTGCGCTTGAGTATTTATTAGGGCAGCCGCTGGCCAAGAAAGCTGCCGATCTATATCCACGTTCTCTGGAAAGCCAAATTCATATGATGACTGATTTGTTATTTTGGCGCCCGGCCGTCGCCTGTGCCTCCGCCCAGTCCCATTATGCGCCTGTTTGGATGTACCGATTCGATTGGCATTCGGATAAACCGCCGTACAATAAAGCGTTTCACGCATTAGAGCTTCCTTTTGTTTTTGGAAATCTGGACGGGTTAGAACGGATGGCAAAAGCAGAGGTTACAGATGAGGTGAAACAGCTTTCTCACACCATACAATCGGCATGGACCACGTTCGCCAAAACAGGAAACCCAAGCACTGAAGATGTAAATTGGCCGGCGTATCATGAAGAAACGAGAGAGACGCTGATTTTAGATTCAGAGATTTCGATAGAGAAGGATCCTGAATCTGAAAAAAGGCAAAAACTATTCCCTTCAAAAGGAGAATAACCATGGGGAAAACCGGCTACATTGGCGCTGTCATCGTTGTGGCAGCTTGTATCATCATTTTGTCTGCAGTTGTATTTTTACGGGACACAACCTATTATCAGCTCATACGCTGGACTGGAATCATACTGTTTTTCGCAGGAATTGTGATGGTTCCCGCATATTCAGCAAAAAGAAAACCCGGGAAAGAGAAGTAATTCTCTTTATCCCGGGTTTTTCTGTTTTTTACAATTTTCCCGCGCGAATATCGTCTGTCATTCCTTCATAAGGAGCTTTCGAAATCACTTCTTCATTGTCGGCACCCTCGTTTTTCAGAAATGTAATTTCCGCAAATTCAGGTACAACGTATTTTGGATACGTTTCATATTTTTCGCGGGATTCTTTCATCAGATCAATGTGGTCATTTTGATAGCAGACCGTAATTTCAGGATGTTCATGCACCCATTTCGGGAAGAAAATAATCCCGTGCATGCGTTTTTCATTCGGCATAAAGTTTAATGAAACATCTGTGCCTGTCGGCTCTGTCCAAGAAACTTTATATACGCCTTCTGTCAGTTTGACAATATTGACTTCCTGATCCCGAACCCAGCGTCCGGCAACCATTCCGCTATGAATTCTATAATCGATTGTATGGTCGTTTTTAATATAGATCTCGTATTCCCATCCGTTTTCATAAGTATAAATCATGTGGCTTCCGATAAAGTTTTCCATCTTTCACACTCTCCTTAGTCTTTACTGTACTTCATAAATGTCTAGTCGAACGTAATCAGGGGTTCTTTCTGCGGAACCGATAAACAAGCGGTCATGCAACCATTGATAGGCTTCACTGCCTGCTTCAAATGTCGGCACCGTACGGAAATAAACATGCTCCGGATCAATGATTTCCCCGGCCGCGGCTTGTTTTCGAAACGGCTCGCTGACTTGCCGTATTCCATTGTTTTCGATGTAAATGAGTTCATGATCTGCTGTTTCGATTACATACCTGGCAGATAAATCTGTTCTGCCGTCAGCGCGAATGATTTGTGAATCGGCACCGCCCGGCAAAATACGTCCCTTTACTTCTCCGGTTATTGTTCCCGAACGAATCGGAATCAATCGTCTCAGTCCCAGGTCTGTCTCACCAATGGTAATAGGCGGATCAACCTTAATTTCTAAAGAGGCGAATGGTTTTAAAACCGGCTTCTTCATAAGCACCACCTCACCTTCAGAAAAAAACATGTAACTATTTACATGTTTACTTTAACATTATTGCATGTAGCTGTCAAACAATAGGAGCATAAAAAAACAAGGACTGTTTGTAGACAGTCCTTGTTAGCTTTGATAGGCAAGATATGTGCTGACGGTGCTTTTTGCAAGACAGTCAGAGGAATCGATAATCGGAATCTCACTTTGAATATGATCTAACACCGCATTTAAATCCGTACAGGCTGAAATAATGATGTCTGCATGCTGACTGATTTCTTCATATAGCTTCTGCCACAATGCTTGTGTATGCTGTATATGATTCGGCTGTTTGATGCCGGCAATAAGCTGGTTCACAGCCTGCTGCCAATGGTCCTTGTGAACAACTTCTTGTCCATTTGCCTCCAGCCCTTTTTGGTAGATGGCGGATTGGATGGTTGGTTCTGTTCCTAAAACCACCGCTTTTTTTGCAGGATGCGGAATCTCTTTTATCGTTTCCTCAATGATATGTAATAAGGGAACCGACAATGCCTGCTGAATCTCTTCATAGTACACATGTGCCGTATTACAAGGAAGAGCAATGAAATCAATACCTGTCTTCTCGAGCTTTACCGCTCCATCAATAATCGCTCTTTTCATCTCATCATGGTCTACGGGACGATCTGCATAGAAGGGTGTCGGACATGAATAGATCATCATGTGCGGATAGTCAATATCGTTTGAAGCCCCATACAGCTTCTGACAGTAATCAATTACCTTATCAATAAACGGCGAGGTCGATTTTGGCCCCATTCCGGCTAATATTCCGATCATCAAATTCATTCCTTTCTAAATCGTGCGGACTGCTTCTTCTTCTGAGCCATCCTCATAAAGGATAAAGCTTTTCACAGCATCATCACCTAACAAAAATTCGATTTCAACAGACAATGACCTCAGAAAGAAACGGGTTTCCGAGGAAGGAAACAATTCTAGTTTCAGCTGTCCAGTGATCTCCAAATAAAGCCGTTCATTCTCGGCTGTCACCCGTGCAGCCGTTCCGTCCTGAAAAGCGTAGCTTCCCACATAGCGGCTGTATATCGCCGGATCAATATCTTTTTTCTTTTTATCAGCAGGACGTCCCGGGATTTTATATGGCTGGCCAAATAAAATATTTTCCGCCGCTTGCAGAATTGCTTGTTCATATTCAGCATCCTCTTCCTTATTGCTCAAATAAATCAGCGTTTTACGATGATCGATATATCGGATCATCGTCGTCGAATAGCCGGGCCATCCTCCGCTGTGACTGACGATCCGTCCTTTTTCATGACTGTTTTGCAGCACCCAGCCAAAACCGTAATCGATTGTTTCCCCATTGTTCAGCTGTACAGGAGAGAACGCGGCTTCCTTAGAAGCATCGCTGATCAATTTGTCCTGATATAAAGCCTGATCAAATCGAAACAAATCACTTGTGACAGAGTTAACTGTACCGTCTCCCTGTATGCCATCGAGGTACACAACGTAGTTCGTTTCCTCAAGATCATCAGGTAGGACGTACGTTTCGGAATGTACATCATACACATATCCATATGCATAATGATCCATCCGCTCAGGCCGAAGCCTCCTATTATACACTCTCGTTTCATTCATGCCGACCGGTGAAAAAATACATGTTTTCATATAATCCGCATAGCTCTTGCCGGATGCTTTTTCAATAATAACCGCCAGCAGCACATACCCCGTATTGCTGTACAGCCAGCCTTCATTCGGCTCAAAATAACCAGGCAGCCCCTCATTCATCAGCATATCCACAATATCCTGATTCACCGCAATCTTGTGTGGATCCCAATTTGTTAAAAACCATCCCATATAATCAGGAAGCCCTGACGTATGGTTCAATAAATGCTTAACCGTTACACCCTGATACGGAAAATCCGGGAGCCAGCGCTCCACTTTGTCTTCATACCCAAGAATCCCCTTCTCCTCCAGCAATATGATTCCCAAAGCTGTAAAAGGCTTTGACAGAGACGCTAACTCAAACAAAGAGTTTGTTTGCAAGGGGCGTTTTTCCTTCAGTTCCGCATAACCGAAAGAGTGATGATATAAGATATCGCCATCCTCCGCAGCCAGAATCGTCCCGTTGAACTGATGTTTTTCGCCTAATGTCTCAAATAACGTCTTGAGATGCTTCCTTTTAGTCTGCTTCATTCTTCCACCTCCCATATCTCTGTACGTTACTAAGCTATTAATGTTTCAAATATTTTGAAAATAAAAAAGTTGATCATTCCTCAAACAGGAAAAATCAACTTTAATATATCTGTTAGATTTACATGAATCAAATATCCCCTTTTTACGAAGTCAGAGAAGGAACTCTAGCGGCTGCAAAACGAGTTCTCGTAGTCGCTTGAATTGTTCCGGCGGCAGTACTTCTCATTGCAACTGTCACCGTATCTCCGGCGTTTAACTGAAGAATTTCCGTAATGGCTACGACTGCCGGGAGATTCCCTGCTTGAGTTTCATTATTTCCGCCTACCACATCTTGATTCACGAGAAATACGACTTCTAAGTTGAAGTCAACATTCGCATTCGCTTGAAACTCAACTGATGCATTAAGAGAATATACGCCTGCTGTTCTTGGTGAAAATGTAGATGTGTCGGGGTTATATTCATTCGCCAAATCAAATTGCTCATTTTGAAATAAGACTCCGCTAGCTGCATTTGCAGCCACTGACAAATTCATATTGCTCGTGGCTCTGAAAGCAGAAATAGGCTGGTTAGTAATTGGTGCGAAGGACTGGTTTTGTTGAGAGGTTGGGGTGTTACCATTTCTGCCTTGCATGACACTTGGTGATAAAAGAGGTTCCGGTCGATCGTTCCTCTTAATCCATTTTGATGGCCGTGGCGGCATGACTTTTTCCTCCTTAAAAATCTTTCGCTTCTATCATTTGTTGGCTAGCAATACATTATTATATTGGTCGTTACTGACATTGAACGAATTACTGCTTTTCATCCAAGATGAATTTCAAGGCATGCTTCACCCTAGATGATCATTTTCTGAATCATTACTCAAAAGGTAACTTTATGCCCATGCATCAGGCGTTATAAAAAATACAGAGAATGAAAAGAAATAGCCATCTGTATTAGTTCTTTAGACCTGTAACTTTTAAATCCTTTTATGATTTTCTATCAAACAAAAGAGGAAAATAGACCAGTTGCAATCCAAACGAGAGTCTAATAGAATGATGTCGAAAAGTAAATCACGCAGGTTTGTTACTGATAAAGCAGGCAAGACCTAAAATGTGTAAAGGGCAAAGTGTATTCTTTGGCGTCACCCCTTACATATTTTAGGTCTTTTTTTATTGTGCGTAACTGACTTGCCATCTTCAAACAGGAGGGCTGGACGAAGCAGACCGCTAACACAGTACATAAAAAAGGAGACATGAACGATGAACATCAAAAAGTTTGCAAAACAAGCAACAGTATTAACCTTTACTACTGCACTGCTGGCAGGAGGCGCGACTCAAGCGTTTGCGAAAGAAACGAACCAAAAACCGTATAAGGAAACTTACGGCATTACCCACATTACCCGCCATGATATGCTGCAAATCCCTGAACAGCAAAAAAATGAAAAATATCAGGTGCCTGAATTCGATCCATCCACAATTAAAAATATCTCTTCTGCAAAAGGTCTGGACGTTTGGGACAGCTGGCCATTGCAAAACGCTGACGGCACAGTCGCAAACTATCACGGCTACCACATCGTCTTTGCATTAGCCGGAGACCCTAAAAATGCGGATGACACATCCATTTACATGTTCTATCAAAAAGTCGGCGAAACGTCTATTGACAGCTGGAAAAACGCTGGACGCGTCTTTAAAGACAGCGACAAATTCGATGCAAATGATTCTATCCTAAAAGATCAAACGCAAGAATGGTCTGGTTCAGCTACATTTACATCTGACGGAAAAATCCGTTTATTCTACACTGATTTCTCGGGTAAACATTACGGTAAACAAACACTGACAACTGCACAAGTTAACGTATCAACAACAGACAGCTCTTTGAACATCAACGGTGTAGAGGATTATAAATCAATCTTTGACGGTGACGGCAAAACGTATCAAAATGTACAGCAGTTTATCGATGAAGGCAACTACAGCTCAGGCGATAACCATACGCTGAGAGATCCTCACTACGTAGAAGATAAAGGCCGCAAATACTTAGTATTTGAAGCAAACACTGGAACTGAAGATGGCTACCAAGGCGAAGAATCTTTATTTAACAAAGCATACTATGGCAAAAGCACATCATTCTTCCGTCAAGAAAGTCAAAAACTTCTGCAAAGCGATAAAAAACGCACAGCTGAATTAGCAAACGGCGCACTCGGTATCATTGAGCTAAACGATGACTACACACTGAAAAAAGTGATGAAACCGCTAATTGCATCTAACACAGTTACAGATGAAATCGAACGCGCGAACGTCTTTAAAATGAATGGCAAATGGTATCTGTTCACTGACTCTCGCGGATCAAAAATGACGATCGACGGCATCACATCTAACGACATTTACATGCTTGGTTATGTTTCTGATTCCTTAACTGGCCCATACAAGCCGCTGAACAAAACAGGCCTCGTGCTAAAAATGGATCTTGATCCTAACGATGTGACCTTTACTTATTCACACTTCGCTGTGCCTCAAGCTGAAGGAAACAATGTCGTGATTACAAGCTACATGACAAACAGAGGATTCTTTGCTGACAGACAAGCAACGTTTGCGCCAAGCTTCCTGTTGAACATCAAAGGCAAGAAAACATCTGTTGTAAAAGACAGCATCCTTGAACAAGGACAATTAACAGTTAACAAATAAAAACGCAAAAGAAAATGCCGATATCCTATTGGCATTTTCTTTTATTTCTTATCAACATCATAAAGGTGAATCCCCTATGAACTATAAAAAAGCAGGCAAATGGCTAACCGTATTCCTCACCTTTGCAGGAATACTGCTGTTTATCGATTTAATGCCAAACGAAGAACCTGTCAAAAAAACAAAACCAACATATAAGCCAGACTACCGGGCTGCATATCACTTTACGGCACCCGACAAATGGAAAAATGATCCCCAAAAACCGCTCTATTTTGATGGGAAGTATCATTATTTCTATCTTTATAACCAAGATTATCCAAAAGGCAACGGCACAGAATGGCGCCATGCCGTTTCAGAGGATTTGGTGCACTGGACCGATGAAGGCGTGGCTATCCCGAAATATACAAACCCAAACGGTGACATTTGGACCGGTTCTGTCGTGATGGATAAAGAAAACACAGCCGGATTCGGGAAAAATGCACTTGTTGCGATTGTGACACAGCCTTCAGCCAAAGACAAAAAGCAGGAGCAACATTTGTGGTACAGCACAGACAAAGGAAAATCATTCAAGCCCTACAGTGATAACCCTGTTATGCCTAATCCGGGCACAAAGGATTTCAGAGACCCGAAAGTCATATGGGATGACCAGGATAACAAATGGGTAATGGTCATGGCTGAAGGAACAAAAATCGGCTTTTATGAATCCGATAATCTCAAGGACTGGCATTACACAAGCGGATTCTTCACGGAACAAGCGGGAATTGTGGAATGTCCTGATCTCTACATGATGCGGGCAAGTGACGGAACGAATAAGTGGGTTCTCGGTGCCAGCGCGAACGGCAAACCATGGGGCAAACCAAATACGTACGCCTACTGGACCGGGAGCTTCGACGGAAAAGAATTTACAGCGGATCAGACCGAAGCCCAATGGCTTGACCACGGCTTTGACTGGTACGGGGGCGTGACGTTCGAAGACGGCAAAAGCACAGATCCATTAGAAAAGCGGTATGCGCTTGCCTGGATGAACAATTGGGATTACGCCAACAACACACCGACAATGAAGAACGGCTTTAACGGCACAGATTCTGTCATACGCGAACTCCGGCTGCAGGAGCAGGACGGCACCTACAGCCTCGTCTCACAGCCGATTGAAGCTTTGGAGCAGCTGACCGTTTCAACTGACGAAATAGAGGATCAGGATGTGAGCGGATCAAAGACACTGGCCATCACAGGTGATACGTACCAGCTTGATATGGATCTTTCTTGGTCAGAGCTGAAAAACGCAGGCGTCAGACTGAGAGAGTCAGAAGATCAAAAGCGCCACATTGATGTCGGCATTTTCGCCGAAGGCGGCTATGCGTATGTCAACAGAGCGGCCACAAATCAGCCTGACAAAAGCAATACCTATGTCGAAAGCAAGGCTCCTTACGATGTAAGCAAACAAAAGGCGCATTTGAAAATTCTCGTCGATAAAACAACGATAGAAGTATTTGTCGGCGACGGGAAAACTGTTTTTTCAAATGAAGTATTCCCAAAACCTGAAGATAAGGGCATTACTCTTTATTCTGACGGCGGCACAGCCTCATTCAAAAATATAACGGTGAAACATTTGGATACAGTTCATGAATAAGAAACAGGTGCAGCGCGGGCTGCACCTGTTTAATTTGCTAACTTTTAATTCAAATAAAGGAAGCTAAATCAGATGGTTTTTTAAAAATTAATCTTCAAAGACTGCTCTAATTAAATTACTTTTTGAAAGCCACAAGGCAGAAGGAAGAGTAGATAAAATCCCGAGTAACGGACTTATTAATAATATGATAAGGATGACCATATACGGAATTTCAAGATTATTTACATCTAAAGCTGATAATAAGTTGTAACCCAATACGATACTTGAAATTAACCCCATTATACTTCCCGCTACAGAAATAACAATCCCTTCATATAAAGCGAGTCGAACAATTTGCCATGGCTTACCTCCTATTGCTCTCATCATCGCAAACTCCTTTTTACTTTCCCTTAAATTGCTTGCCATACTATTCATTAAGCCAACAAGAGCAATTAAGGTGATGATAAACACGCTGCTTCCCAATAATACAATGCGCTGTTTGTACTGTTGATAAAATTTATCCATTTCTTCTTTTCTATCATACAAAATGGTATCTTGATATTGTGGGTTTTCCAGAAATTTCTCAATACTCGCCTTTATATGACCTTTTTCACTTTGATCCTTAATATTAAAAAATATTTGTTCTGTTTTTTGAAGATGAAATAACTCGTTTAATGTATTCTCATTAGTAAAGAATCTCAAATCTTCATCAGGCAAAATAGGTACTTCATCAACCACACCGACAATACGTAAAGTAAATGGCTTCTTGCCAGAAACTTCACTTAAATCATCTGGTTCCAATGTGACTACATCTCCAACTCGGAACCCAATGTCCTCAGAGAATTGTTTTGTAATGACTGCCTCATAATCTCTAAGATGATCAATCCGGCCTTTCACAATGTCAAAAGGAATGATGTTTTGTACTTTTTCCAAATTCAGTCCGCCCACACTCGTTAAAATTTCTTTTTTTCCGTTTATCGTCATAAATTGCCCGTTCCAGTTTGAATCTACTCTTTTTATATCTAAATTTATAGTATGTGTTAATATGCTTGTTTGGACTGGAATTGCTTCAACTCCGTTCGTATTATCAAGTTGTTTTATAATAGAAGAAGAGAAACCTGGTTCATATGAGGCTTCAGTAGCCTGTATTACATAATCAAGCGGATATTGTTTTGATATTGTTTTTTCTGTTTGACTGACAACAGCTTGCAAAATCATAAACCCAACTAATCCAACAATAACTGCTAACGTTAACACTCTGGCAATTTGCTGACTTCTTCTCATTCTTTTCAGAGCATTTCTTCCGGCAATCATGCTTTCCATTTGATAAAACGGCCTTAAGAGAAAAGTAAGTGCCGTTACAATGATCCTCAATGCTACAGGAGTCATCACAAACATGATGAGTACAAATGATACACCCAACAGAATACTGAAGCTTCCACTTCCTCCACTTTTATGCACTGAAAATGTCATAATTGCCAGCAAGAGCAAAATCATGGTCAGAGCGATAATGGTTCTTTTTGAATCTGCTTTACTTTCACTAATTTTTTGGCTGTATGCAGCTATAGGAGAAAGTCTGCTAGTCGATAAAGCTGGTATTGTTGCTGCTAATACAGTCAAAAGAATGCTTCCAAAAAACGAAATGATTATACTTATTGCCGGGATTGATATTGATTGAATGGAATAGCCTATAAATTGTTCAGCAATATTGGACAAGGAGTAACATAGTGCAGTACCTGTAACCGTTCCCAATAATGCAGCCATAATACCTATCAGCAAAGCCTCCCAGATGACCATATAAAACAATTGGGCAGGCTTTCCGCCCAATAGTCTTAATGTTGCTAATTCTTTTTGTCTTTCTTGAACCGACATTTGCAATGTACTGACTACGATTAAAAGGCTACCTAACAAGACTGTAATTGATAAACCATTGACAATGGGTTTTAACCCACCCAGTTGTTCTTTCTCTGTCATCATCGCCTTGCGTTTATCAATGGATATACCTTCAAAATGCTCCTTTAAATCCTCTATCACTTTTTGTTTATCTGCTGATTGATCCAATTTCATCATGACTGCCGTTGCTTTATTTTGATTATGAGTTTGTGCTGCGATCCAATCATAATCAAAAATGAAGATATTATTTAATTGTTCTCTTTCATTCAAAATACCTGATACACGTACTTTTACATCTTTCCCTGGGGGAAAAGGTAAACTAATTTCAGAATGAATATCCAATCCCTTAGATTTTGCATATCGAGCCGGGATCACCACTTCCTTAGACTGCGGAAATTCCCCTTTATCAATGGAAACCAGCGGGTGCTCCATAGCCAATTGATTATGTTTAAAGCCTATATAAACAGGCTGGGCTGCAACAGCAGCAGGCATATTTTCGCTTGCATACGGAAAAAGCATCGGTGTTATTTGATTTACATCTGGAAATCCTTTTATCGTTTGCAGATCGTTCGCACTCAGTTTTTTGGTTGATCCGTTATAACCTGAAATTAAATCAAAATTACCGTACTTTTCCAATACCGATTTCTCATTTGATTGTTCTAAAGTTGCCATCATGATTTGCGAAATAATGAGCAGCATAACTCCAAGACTAATACCGATCACAGCAAATAAAGACCTGGCTCTTCTTGCTTTTAAAAATCGCCAAGCTAATTGAGCAGTTAATTTCATGCGTATACATCCTCTAATCTTTTAGTGATATGGCTTAAATTCACTTTAGGAGTCGCAGTCAGCTGAATATCTCCTGCTAATTCCCCATCCTTCATAAATACAATCCGATGCGCATGTGAAGCCACATTTGCATCATGCGTCACCATGATAAGCGATTGGTTTTTCGTATCGCAAAAGTGTCGAAGAATTGTTAAAATATCATTACCAGTTTTTGTATCAAGACTTCCGGTTGGTTCATCTGCTAATACGATACTAGGTTCCATAATAAGCGCTCTTGCAATTGCAACCCGCTGCTGCTGCCCTCCTGACATCTGGGACGGATAAGAAGAAGCGAGTCTTCCAATCCCTAATAATTGCAGCAAATCATTTGCCTTTTTATTTGCAGACTTATCTTTCTTTCCAGCAAGGAGTATAGGCAGCGTCACATTCTCCTCTGCTGTAAGCACAGGAATCAAATTAAACAACTGAAAAATAAAACCGATATTATCTCTTCTGAGTTGTGTAATTTGGGACTCATTACAATGAGATAAATGAATACCGTCTAGTGTGACTTCTCCTGAAGTTGGTTTATCTAGCCCTGACAGCATATTTAATAACGTAGACTTTCCAGAACCACTAGGACCCATAATAGCTGTAAATTCACCTTTTTTTATATCCAAATCAATATTTTTCAGTGCAAAAAATTGATTTGCACCCTCTCCATATGACTTTGATAACTTTTTGGTTTGAAGGACTGAAGTTCTCATGTTTTTCACCTCATTTTATATTTCAAATTCATTTTAAATAATTAAGCTCAATAGGGCGTTAATAAAATATCAATAAAATATCAAGATTTATTTATGCATATTCCGCAATTACAAAAAAAACGTCATAATGTTATTCAGGAACAAAACAGAAAGGAATGTCGATAATGAAAGAAACTATTTTAGTCGTCGATGATGATGCGGAAATTATTGAACTGATGAAAGACTTTCTGGAGATCGAGAATTACAATGTCCTAACAGCATTTAATGGAGAACAAGCCCTCTCCATTGTTAACAAACAAGAGGTCGACTGTATCCTACTGGATGTAATGATGCCGGGGGAATCAGGCTTTACGATATGCAAGAAAGTAAGAGAAGTAAAGGATGTCCCTATCTTATTTTTAAGCGCCAAAGAGGATCCAACCGATAAAATCAGAGGATTAAGTGTCGGCGGTGATGATTATATTGTAAAAACGGCAACACCAGGTGAGATTGTAGCCAGAATCAAAGCAGTGAGACGGCGTTCCGGACAGCAAAAACCCGGACACTCATTCAACGGCCTTACAATTGATTACTTATCCCGTGAAGTACATAAACACGGAAGAAAAGTCTCCCTAACCTCAAAGGAATTTGACTTATTATCTCTGCTTAGCAGACATCCCCATCAAGTATTTACGCACGATCAAATTATCCAACTTATATGGGGAGAGCATTATAGTGATCCGCATACAGTAAGGGTATTTATCGCGAGAATCAGAGAAAAAATTGAAGAAACCCCCTCTCAACCACGCTGGATCCTAACTGTCTGGGGTGTCGGATACAAATTTGCGGAGGGAATCTAAACATGTTAAAGGGGCATAAAAAAAGAAGAATGACAATAAAAAAATGGCTGTTTCTCTTCATTATTGCATTTATTTTGCTCCCCATATTTACTACAAAAATGGCCGTCCATTTTTATAATGAATCAAAAACAAATTCTATTGAAATTGAGGATATAATGCCTTGGCTGCAACAAAACATTCTAAGTGAGCCGGAAAATTGGAACAAAAAAGAGTGGCAAAAACAAATACGTTCTAAAACTGATGAGCTTCATATAGGGATACGTTTGCTGAACAAAGATCAAAAAGTCTTATTTTCAACAGTAGAAGAACCACATAATCATCAGATTACAAAAATAGGGCAAACAGCAGATTACTCAGTTGGAAGTACAAACTATCTTCTTGAAGAATATTATGTATATAAGAAAAAAAAACTCGCAGGCATTTTATATGTTCAAGATAAAAGGCCTGCCCTGCAAGCTTTCGATGGACATGAAAACAGTTTTCTAGAACAGTATGGAGGGGTATTCATCGCATTATTTGTTCTCCTGATGCTTTTTGTGACAGCTGCATGGTTTATGAATAAACATGTGTTAATTCCATTGATAGCACTGGAGAAAACATCTCAGCTTATTTCAAAACAGGATTTCAATTTTTCTCTTCCTTCTTCACGTGTAACAGAAATTCATGAAGTATCAAACGGATTTAAGTCCATGCAGCTGCAGCTAAAGACATCATTAGCCAAACAACAATCTCTTGAAAACGAAAGAAAATTGTTTATTGCTTCTATCGTTCATGATTTGCGAACCCCAATATTTACAATTCGGGGATATCTAGAAATAATAGAAAAGCAAATACACCAAAACCCTGAAAAAGCAAAGAAATACATTCTGACATGCAGAAATAAAGCGGATATGTTGAATCATTTAGTGTCAGACCTATTCTCGTATACGAAGCTAGAATTTTATAAAGAAAAACCAAATGTAGAGTATGTAAATCTAAACCGCTTACTTGACGATTACCTGAACGGCTACTCTGCAATATTAGAGGAAAAGGGAATTCGTCTCATAAAATCAATTCCTGAAGCTAATACATTTGTTTATGCAGATCCCGGACTTTTTTCCAGAGCTTTTTACAACATAGTAGACAATGCGATAAGATTTTCTTTTGAAAACAGTGACATTTATGTTTCGCTGTTTGAAGAGAAAAAATATGCTGTCATTGCCATTCGAGATAAAGGAAAAGGGCTGCATGAGTCTGAGTTAGACCAGATTTTTACGCCGCTCTACAGAGGAGAAAGTTCTCGCAATCGAAAAACAGGAGGAGCCGGATTGGGTTTAGCAATAAGTAAAGAAATTTTAGAAGTGCATGGAGGTAAAATTACGGCAGAAAACCACCATAAGCAAGGGGCCGTTTTCAAACTGTATTTGCCTTTACCTCATAAATCATGATTCATATTCAAATGTTCTTTTGACTGCTGCTTAATATAAAGAAAGAATAATAAAGAAATAACTGTAAACGAAAGCATACAATAAAAGCATAGAGCTTGAATATAAAATAAGGATACATACATTAAATAGATAGAAAACAGCCAGCCGATAGCTGTCAGAAAAAGCAGCAATTTATGTTTTAGCCTTTTATTCATATTTAACATCTCGATATTAAAAAGCATCACATATCCTACTATACCAATTAATGATACCGGCATATTCCCAATCATAGAATATTTACTATTGTTCACGGCATCACACCCATTTGTCGGACAAAAATATACTGATCCTGTACTCCACTTACTTATCAAGAGATAAGTTGACAGTACAATTCCAATGAGCAATAACGTTTTTTTCATAGTTGATGCTTCCTTTCTGTTATAGAATAAAGAAAGAGCGGTGATTTTAACACACCGCTCTTTATCTTTTTATTATACTTACGGCGTACATCTGTCACCTTTAATTGTTGTACAAATACAACTTGTGCGTGTTGACGTTGTCACCAAGACATATTTTCTATCAGAATCATCTAGCGTCCAGTTTTCTGTACCCCAGCCGCCGCATCCTTGAATAAGCTCTTCTGCTGCACCGAATTCGATTAAAGAAGGTTGTGAGTATGCTTTCATTAACGTACACGTCCTTTTCCAATATTTTTTGTCCAATGCTGCAAGGAAGTAATTGTACTACATTTTGTTTACATTACAATACTGGTGTACATTTTGTTCCAGATAAGCTAGTGCAGATACACAGCTTTCGGCCGCCAGTAGTCATCCATACATATTTTGAATCAGAATCATCCATTGACCAGTTTTCAACACCCCAGCCGCCGCATCCTTGAATAAGCTCTTCTGCTGTACCAAATTCAATTAAAGAAGGTTGACTATACGTTTTCATTTTCATATCTCCCCCATAAATAAAATTTAATATATTTAATGCTGAATACAGCATTGGACACTAATTTACTTTCTTCAATTCTGAATCTAATGTCTCTTTAAACTCTTTAGCAGATGGAGCTCCATAAATGATTTTTGTCCCTATTATTAAAATTGGAGTCCCCTGAAAACCTAACTTTTTAAATTCTGCTTTTGTTTTTCTTATTTCTTCTTTCGTTTCCTCATGATCTAAATCATCGTTGAACTCGTCTTTATCTAACCCAATTTGATCAGCTAACATCTTATATAAATCAGATGGATCATCTGTTTTACCCAATTTAGACGCATTATCGAATAATAATCTGCTCATATCCCAAAACCGTTCTTGATTTTCTGCTGCAATGGCGGCTGCAGATGATTCGTATGCGTTTTTATGTTCTTCCATTGGTACATGTTTAAAAATATACCTTACAAGCTGTTTATCAATATAATTTTCTTTAAACTTCATGTTTACCAAATCGTCATTTAAAATCTTGCAAGCTTGACATCCATAATCTGAAAATACAATCACATTTATCTTAGCTTTTGAATCGCCTTCTGATGATCCTGTATTCACTTCAAAATCATTTGCAATAATTTCCTGGCTATTGGAAGTGACATTTCCAGTGAAAAACAACTGATAGATAAATATACCTGCTATAAATAAAATACTGAAAGGAATGATGAATCGTTTCAATTTGGCTCATTCCTCCTTCTCGATATCCATAAAACCCCTCCTGTAATACCGCTCAATATGAGTAGCCCTACTGAGGATAATAAGTATGTGTCTTGATTCTGATCATTTTGTAATTGGTTCATCAGCTGATCAACCTCTGTCTCGGATTTTTGATCATCTTCTATTAAGCTATCTGTTGCTTTAATCGTTTCTTGTTTAATTTGATAAAACATAAACCCGGAAATAAGACTGCCTACTAAAAATAAAAGACATACAGATATGAGTAGTTTACGCATTTTTATCTCCTTATTATTTAGTTTACTTTAGCCAGTTCAGTATTATTTTGCGTATGGTATAGTTCCCGGTAGAGCCCTTCTTCCTCCATGAGCCGTTCGTGGGTTCCGGCTTGTACAATTTCTCCTTTATCTAATACATAGATCCTATCACTAGATTGGGTGACAGACATTCGATGAGCAATCGTTATAACTGTTCTGCCTTTTGTTAACTCATTCAAGGCATTTTGCACAATATACTGGGACTTTGAATCAAGTGAAGATGTGGCTTCATCAAGAATAAGAATACTAGGGTTTTGCAAGATGACTCTGGCAATCGCAATTCGCTGTTTTTCTCCACCTGAAAGCTTATATCCCCGTTCTCCGACAATCGTGTCATAACCATCAGGTAAACCTATAATTTTCTCATGTATATATGCTTGTTTCGCCGCTTCATGGACCTCTTCAATTGAAGCATTTGGATTTCCTAACATGATATTTTCTTTAATAGAAGTATGCAGCAAGTACACTTCTTGAGAAATCAATCCTATATACCTTGATATATAATCAGAACTTATTCTCTCTAGATCATGACCATCTATATAAACCCCACCTTTATCCGGTTTATATAATCTCGTCAATAAATAGGCAATTGTTGTTTTTCCAGAACCGCTAAATCCTACTATTGAAACTTTCGAACCTGCCGGTATGCGGATCGATAAATTTTTAAGTGTCTGTTCTTCTTTTTTGTAACTAAACGTGACATCGCGCAATTCAATATTCCCTTTTATATCGTGAATGATAATTGGATCTTTTGGTTCCTCTAGTTCGGGCTTCATATCAAGATATTCAAAAAATCGTTCGAACGTAATTTTTGCACTTTGAAGCATGATACCGATACGTCCCACTTCCTGAATGGGATTAAATAGAGAAGCAATGTACCCTGATAATGCAACTGCCATACCGGCGCTAATTTCAAAAGGACCACCAGGTCTTCCAAACCAGTAGACAAACAAAGGAGCAATAATAGCTGCTAAAGCGAGCAGATTATCAAAAATAGAGCCTAATAATTTTTGTTTTAGTGTTAGCTTATTGATTTCTAGTACTACATTCTTAAATGTTTCAAAAGTTTGCCGGCGTCTTCCAAATATCTTATTTAGAATTACGCCATTAATGCTGATATTTTCTGTAAGAAAAGAATTCATGAAGGAAATGTTAGTAATAAGTTTTTTGCTATATTTATAAGCAAATCTCCCAATTAAGGGCATAGGAAGAAAAAACAAAGGGATCAAAAGCAATATAACTATCGAAAGCTTCCAGCTAATCGCTACCATTGCAATGAAAGTGACCACCAATGATAATGCTGTTTGTGAAGTATAAACAATAGGTTTAAAGACTGTATTGGCTATACTTTCAGCCTCATTCGTTAAACGTGAGGTGATTTCACCTATTTTCGTATCAGTGAAAAATCGTATAGATTGCTGATAAAGTTTACGGAAAAGTCCCTCTCTTACATTGAAAATAATCTGATTTGTGAAAATTGTGATGAGGATATCTTGAACAACATGCATTACAATTTGGCATATCCCAATTGCCAGAAGAATCATGATTAACTTTTCTAACCCAAACTTGCTTGTCCCTGAAAAGCCTTTATCAATGATTTCAGCAACAATAATCGGCGTAATTGGGCTCAGTATAGACTGGACAAGTATAGTAAAAATGATAAAGGAGAGAAGCCCCCATTTTTTTCCTGCTAGAGAAAAAACTCGTTTCCAAGTGAAAGAACCATTCATTTGTGTAGTCATCACTGTAACATCTCCCTTATCACTTCATTAACATTCAAAGAGATAAGAGCCGCTAACAATACTGTATATCCCAGGTTAAACATTACTTTTTTTGCTGAAATCTTTTCGGGTGCATGCAATCCAAAACAGCCGCAGCCGAACGGCAGAGTTTGATTAAGCTTTAAGGACATCAGCAATAAAAACATCAGTTGCAGCAATATGCCAATGAGTAATCCCACTACTCGAAATGGTTCTGCAATAATCATCATTCCTACCACTAGTTCAACCGGACCTATTAAAGCAGCCAGAAAAAGAGTAAGCGTTCCTTTGAAAAACAGATGGTAACTTTCAATAACCCTTCCAAAAGCATATGGATTTTTTAATTTTCCAGTGCTGCTTTTGATGAAAACAAAACCTGCCCCTATATACAAAACATTCATAAGTATCTCATTCAGTAACATCATGAGTCCTCCCAGATTCTTATACAGCGTGACTGTTCATTTTTGAGATGGTTTCTGATAAAAACTTATTTACTTTTCCTAACTGTAACTGGTCTGGCCCTTGACAGTGAACAGATTGTTTTGTTCCATTTTTAACGAATATCAGCGTGGGGGTATACTGTATTTCAAAGTGATCTACATACGGAAACACCGGAGAGCTTTCTGTCTCATAGTCGTAATCCTCAAGCGTATTAATAATGGCAAAAGGAACTTTAGTATCTTTTAAAGCACTATGTAGCATGTTCATATTCCTAATGACATTTCGACAAGTCATCTCATCAAAAAATAATATAAACATATGACGCTCATTCTTCAAAAGTATATCCAGCTTTTTAGTATCAGTGACTAAATGGCTTAAAATCCATTTCGTATGAAGTATTTTTTTGGTTGTAACTATCACTCCAATTACCAAAACTAATAAAGGGATACTATACAGGAAAAGGCTCATTATGTTCCTCCTTTTGATACGTATGCTTTTGCAGCCACAATTCAAGAGCTAATGCAGCAAAATAATCCATCCCTTTACTCAAAACACCGTGCCTGTATTCGACAATTTTATCCCGGAATTTACTGCCTTTTATGATACCCAGCTCTTCTAAAACTAAATGTTTCAATTGAGGAAACAACCTAGGCCATTCATTTTTTAATCCTGCAAATATTAGGGCATCATTAGACGTCTTGCCCTGCCTGTTCCGCACTTCATCAGGAAGATATCCCTTCATTGATTGCCTCAGAAGGACTTTTGTTTGAGCATCTTTAATCTTCTGGTCTAATGGAATACTGAAGATAAATTCGATAAGCTTCACATTTAAAAATGGATATCTGGTTTCAATTCCTAATGATTCGGAAAAAAATTGAGCAAAACCAAAGCCTTGAGACCTTTCAATATACTGGTACATCATTTTTAACCCAGGATCTTTTATGCGATTTTCCATTTCATGTCTTTCTTTTGCTTCATCATAATACTTATCTAGAAGGACAGTTTGATCCTCATGTTTCCCTTTAAGTGCGGAGAACCCAAATTCCTTTAGCGCGCCGGAAAAGGTATAATTATATGAGGCCGCTAATTTAGAAGTTTCTTTACAAAGCTTCAAAAATTGAAAATTTCGAATAAATTTAGAAATATAATAAGGGCTAAAACCAAAAACCTGATCCCCGGCATAGCCGTTTAAGACAACTTTAGTATTGCTTTGTAAGACCATGCGGTATGTTTCGGCCAGCATTCCATATGATAGTTGATTTTTACTGGGCTCATCAGTTGAAATAGAATAATGAGGAAAATTCTTCAGAATCCAAAGATCATCACTATTTACAAATTTATAGTTTTTCTCTTTGTATTTGTTGAGAACATAGCTGATATAAAACCTTTCATCAGAATCCTTATATTTATCAAAAACACAAGATATTGGATAAACATGCTCGACATCATATTGTTTAGCTGCTGCATAAATAGAAGTTGAGTCCAAGCCTCCGCTCATGAAGACACCTGTATTTGTCATTGATCGCATTCGGGCTTTTACTGAGTGAAAAAAAATGTCTTGAAATTGTTCAATGTAATGATGAGGGTTTTTATATATTGTTTTCTTTTTAGGATCTAGCTTCCAATAAGGCGTAATACGAAGTGTTCCATTCTTAAGAGTAAGGAAACTCCCCTTTGGCAATCTTTTAACGCCAAGATACGGTGTGTCTTCTTCCGACTGTATCCCTTTTCTATATAAGAAGTCTGCTAAATAATCTTTATTCCAATCACTTACTTGATAGGTCTTGTGAATAGCCCGAATCATGGAGGAAAAGAGAAATGAACTGGCTGTCACCTTATAAAAAAATGGCCGAATCCCTAAAGGATCCCTCGCGCAGAATAACTGTTTTTCTTCTGCATCCCAAATACAAAAGGCAAAATCGCCTTCCAGTTTTGTTACAGCATTCTCTTTCCATTTCTCGTATGCCCCTAATATTAACTCTGTATCCGATGTGCGGTGAAACTCTTTTTTTATATGTAGATCTCGATAGAGTTCCTTTCGATTATCTATGCGGCAATCTGCAGTAATATAATAATTTTTAAATTTTGACTTTATAATCTTTTTTTCATACACTGATTCCGGATTAACAAATAAACTCGTTTTACCTAGTGCCACATTTTTATCAACCCATGCATTTTGGTGATCATTTCCTATTAATGAAATGGAACGTATCATTTCATTCAAACAATCTATGTCAGCAGGGCTTTTATCCAAATGATATAAACCGCAAATACCACTCATCGTCTACCGCCTCACATTTTTCTATATTCTTTCGTATGAAATTGATGTATCAAATCATTAACGAAATCTTCTGAATCATTAATGACTTGTCCATTAAATTCAAGCCAAGCATGTGATGTAAAAGGTTTCTTTTTTACGCCGATCACCAAGTCAATTGGTATACCCTTTTTATGAAAAATATGATAACTCGCAACTGACCGATGAAGACATCTCGCCTTCCCAAAAAAAAGAAAACAAACTTTCTCAACCACTCCTAGTACCATTTCTATAAACTTTAATTCTTTTTCTGTGATGTCCCTTAAAGGATCCAAAGGGGCAGGAGGAGACAAATAAGTGTGATAAACCTGTTTGAACCCTTCTTTTTTTAAGCTCTTGTCAATCTGTCTAACTATTAAAAAAGCTTTAACGTAATAGAATATCTTCATTAATCTCATGTCCACGAAATTAATCCTTTATTTTTTAATTCTTTCAAAAAAATCTCTATATCCCTAATCACCTCGTAATGTGAAGTATTATACGTTTCACTGATGATTTTCAATATGTCATCAAATCCTTTCTTCTGCTCAATCAATTTCCATATATCTAATCCTACTTCATCAAGTCCGTAATAGGTCCCGTTTTCAATATCTAGTAAAACTCCTTCATCATCTGACTCAGTTAGTTTTACATTTCTTATAATGTTAGGTTGTTTTATATTCACGTTTAAAACCACCTTTGTTTGATTTGACATAAATATAAGCTTTTAGCGATTTACATCCAATAAAAAACAATTAACAGGATAAAAAAGCAGGATAAAACAATTTTTTTACGGGATGAATGGTTCTATCGACAAAAAATGAACTCCGCCCCCATTTATGAATATGCTATAAAATATGAGGCTTCTTCCCTTTCAAGAGGAATTGTTTTATTTTAAGAAAAAATCGTATTGTAAACACAAAACAAACATGATATCTTAAATACAAATAGTAAATTTATAACAAATTTGTTTTTCACCCTACAATCTTTTCTTCTTGATTTACATTTATTAGAAATAAAAAATTACCCTGTAGAAAAAGAGAGGGTCATTATGTTGTGGAGTATTTTAAATTATTCCATTGGAGAACTTTCAATTTTTTTCATTTTGATTTTGTTTCTCTCAGATTTAAAAAGGATTTTCATTTTCTCTTTTTTTCATTTCTTCATTATGTTAAACAGCGGTCAATCTTTACTTTACTTTTCGGAAAATTTAATATTATTGTTGATGTTTTTAGGTTTTATATGTAAACTAAGCATGCGTTTCTCGATGGTTATCACACTTTCAATTATGTTTTTTCAACTTATGGCAAAAGTGATCTCATTATTGATTGTTAGTAACTTATCTATATCCCCCACATCGCTGATTTTCACCCTGATATATTTGTCCATAAGCATACAATCAATATTCTTCATTTCATTCATTAATAAAGTATTTTCATCTGAAATAAGTAAAACACATAAAAGAATTATCCTGATGTTATTTTTGACCATTACATTATCGCTGTTTCTATCGTTGCTAAAACTCCCTAATAAATTTCATATATTTTTTCTAGCTCTCTTACCATTCCTGATTTACATACTACTAACAAGATTGATTAAATTATTACAAGCTGATTCTAATCTGCTTTTAGAAAGAAAATACTCGAAAAAAACTGAAGATATCATACTCTCATTAAGAAGTAAAAAACATGACTTTTCAAACCACTTACACGTTATAAATCACTTATTTAAATCAAAAAGGTACGAGGATTTACATATATATTTGAATGAATTATGCGCGGATCTGGATGTTTCACAGACTTTAATTCATTTAAACAATAGTTCTATCGCTGGCCTATTACAGTCAAAATACGAGGTAGCTAAAAATAGAAACTTATCCTTTCATATCGAGGTTAAACATTTAATGCCGAAAACGGGCATGCAAAACTATGAGCTAATACAAGTAGTCGGCAATTTACTGGATAATGCATTTGATGCTGAATTTGAGGCAACAAAAAATCAAGATTCAATAGTTCCTCAAGTATCAGTTAGAATCAGTCAGCTTTTAAATTCATTTTTGGTTATTTCTGTTCATAATGAACATTCTGTTATACCTAAGCACAAACACACTCTTATTTTTAAAGAAGGGTATTCTACAAAATATAAACATACCGGCCTAGGCTTAGCTGCAATCAAAAAAGTGATTGATAAAGCACAAGGACGGCTTGAAGTAAACAGTTCTGAAAAAAACGGCACTACCTTTTCAATTTTTATTCCTATAATAACTGATAAAATAATTGAAAAAGAAGGTGGACAAGTTGGTTAATGCAGTCATTGCTGAAGATAATCGCCATGTTATGGATATCCTAAAAAAATTTTTGATAAGAAAAAATGTAGAAATAGTAGGAGAAGCATCTGATGGTAAAACAGCCTTTCATTTAACCGATCAGCACCAGCCTCAGCTGTTATTTGTTGATATTGATCTCCCTCAGCTAGACGGCCTATCATTAGCTAAACTTGTAAAAGCCAGATATCAGAATATAAAAATTATTTTCACTACAGGTTATAAGGAATATGCATGGAAAGCATTTGAAATTGATGCCATTGACTATTTAGTTAAACCGTTTACAGAAGAAAGGTTAAGTATTTGTTGGGAAAAAATCAAAAAGAACATACGGTTGAATTTGCATTTTGAACCTAAAGACTTTTTATTGTTAAAGAATGATAGGGGAATTGATTTTGTCAAAACAAAAAATATAGTTTATATTACTTCCGAACAAAGATACACAAAATTTGTAACATTATCCCATGGTACAAAAAAAATAATAAAAACTCCTGAAACCTTGAAGTCAATACAAGAAAAGTTAGACCGTAAGAAATTCACTCGAACTCATAAGAGTTATCTCGTAAATTTAGATTATGTCAAAAGAATTGAACCATCCGGTCAAACCTATATGATCTACTTTGATCAAATTAACGATTATGCTTATTTAAGCAAACACTACTTAAATCATGTATATGATATTTTACAATAGAAAAAATTATCCCATGTTAATACTTCTATCGTTTTAGTTACACTTTTTCAGGTGCGGCGCTTGCTGCACCTGTTTTTTTATTAGAGCGGTATTCTCTGTTACATATTGGGCATTGTAAGGAATATAAGGCTGGTTTCTAAGGAGGAAGCGGATGTCTAAACAAGGAAATTTTCAAAAATCAATGTCGCTGTTTGATCTGATTTTGATTGGGATGGGTGCCATCTTTGGGTCAGCATGGCTGTTCGCTGTCAGTAATGTCGCTTCAAAAGCAGGACCCTCCGGCGCTTTTTCCTGGATTATCGGCGGAGCCATCATTCTGTTAATCGGGCTCGTGTACGCGGAGCTTGGGGCCGCTCTGCCCCGTACCGGAGGCATCATTCGATACCCCGTTTATTCACATGGCCATCTTGTCGGCTATTTAATTTCATTTGTCACGATTGTCGCTTACACTAGCCTGATTTCAATTGAAGTGACGGCTGTGCGTCAGTATGTGGCCTATTGGTTTCCCGGCCTAACCATAAAAGGATCTGATTCGCCGACCATTGCTGGCTGGATCTTGCAATTCGCCTTGCTCTGCTTGTTTTTCCTGCTGAATTATTGGAGCGTCAAAACCTTCGCTAAGGCGAATTTCATCATATCAATTTTTAAATATATTGTACCGATTACCATCATTATCGTGCTGATCTTTCATTTTCAGCCTGAGAATTTATCTGTTGAAGGATTTGCGCCGTTTGGTTTTACAGGCATTCAGGCTGCGATTTCGACAGGCGGCGTGATGTTTGCGTATCTCGGCCTGCACCCGATTGTGGCTGTTGCAGGTGAAGTTCAAAATCCAAAACGCAATATCCCGATCGCTTTAATCATTTGCATTATCGTTTCAACCATCATTTACACGGTTTTGCAGGTCACCTTTATTGGCGCAATCCCGACAGAAACGCTAAAACATGGCTGGCCCGCAATCGGGCGGGAGTTCTCATTGCCGTTTAAAGATATTGCGATTATGCTCGGTTTAGGCTGGCTTGCAACGCTTGTCATTTTAGACGCCATTCTGTCTCCCGGAGGAAACGGGAATATTTTTATGAATACGACGTCTCGCCTCGTTTACGCCTGGGCGCGTAACGGCACATTATTTAGCATATTTTCAAAAGTGAATAAAGAAACGGGGACACCCCGTGCTTCACTCTGGCTTTCGTTTGCCCTGTCCATTTTCTGGACACTTCCCTTCCCTTCGTGGAACGCGCTCGTCAATGTCTGTTCTGTCGCGCTCATTCTTTCTTATGCGATTGCACCGATTTCTTCAGCTGCGCTGAGGGTCAATGCGAAGGACTTAAACAGGCCGTTTTATTTAAAAGGGATGAGCATTATCGGGCCGCTTTCCTTTATCTTCACGGCGTTTATCGTGTACTGGTCAGGATGGACAACCGTTTCCTGGCTGCTCGGTTCACAGCTCGTGATGTTTTTGATCTATCTCTGTTTCAGAAAATATGCGCCTCAAGAGGATGTCAGCCTTGCCCAGCAGTTAAAATCAGCGTGGTGGCTTGTCGGGTTTTATATCATGATGCTGATCTTTTCCTTCATCGGGTCTTTCGGACACGGTTTAGGCATCATCAGCAATCCAATCGACCTCATTTTGGTCGCCATCGGCTCACTTGCGATTTACTACTGGGCAAAGTATACCGGACTCCCGAAAGCCGCCATTGATTATGATAAATAAAGAAGCAAGAGTTTTTCTTGCTTCTTTATTCTTTACAAACGCACATACCCGCGATAAAATGAATGATAGTCAGTCATTACAGGAGGTGTTCCTTATGCCAAGACAAACATCGGGCAAATATGAAAAAATTCTGCAGGCCGCCATTGAAGTCATTTCTGAAAAAGGTCTCGACAAGGCCTCTATTTCTGATATTGTCAAAAAGGCCGGCACTGCCCAAGGAACGTTCTATTTGTATTTCTCATCTAAAAACGCTCTCATCCCGGCAATCGCAGAAAATCTTCTCACCCATACGCTGGATCAAATCAAAGGAAGACTGCATGGAGACGAAGGTTTTTGGACCGTTTTAGATATATTAATTGATGAGACATTTCTCATTACAGAACGTCACAAGGATATTATCGTCCTCTGTTACTCTGGGCTTGCGATCGACCACTCCATGGAAAAATGGGAGACGATCTATCAGCCTTATTATTCCTGGCTCGAAAAAATCATCCATAAGGCGATTAAAAACCATGAGGTGACTGAAGGAATCAATGCGAAATGGACAGCCAGAACGATTATCAACTTGGTCGAGAACACAGCTGAACGATTCTATATCGGATTTGAACAAGATGAAAATATTGAAGTGTTTAAAAAAGAAATCTTTACTTTCTTAAAACGAAGCTTAGGTACAGCTTAAAAAATGACTGGGTAACACCGCTCATTTTTTAATGCCTTAAAAATGACTGACGTTCATTCACAAAATAGAGAGGTGTTTCATATGAATTGGGTGCTTGTGTTTATTGCAGGTCTTTTAGAAGTTGTTTGGGCTTCCTCCCTTAAACATGCCGATTCGCTTATAGATTGGATAATCATTTTTATCTTGATCGCAATCAGCTTTATACTGTTAATCCGCTCTTATCAAAAAATCCCGATGGCCGCGGCATACACTGTATTTGTCGGAATCGGAACCGTCGGAACTTATATCACCGGAATTGTTTTGGGCGAATCCTTCTCAGCAGCGCAAATGTTCTTTTTAGTTATATTGCTGGCCGGTATTTTAGGAATGAAGCTATTTACGAAAGAAAGCACATCACAGCCGGGAGGTGAAAAATAATGGCATGGTTTTTATTAGTGGTTGCCGGCATTGAAGAAATTATAGCTGCCGTTGCCATGAAATATATAGACGGTACAAGAAAAAAATGGCCGATCATTGTGATGACTGTTGGTTTTGGCTTATCCTTTTACTGCCTTTCACAAGCGATGCTGGCCCTGCCTGCCGGCGTCGCTTATGCCGTCTGGACCGGCATTGGCAGTATTGGCGTTTCGGCGGTCGGCGTCATCTGGTTTAAGGAGCGATTTCAGCTGCCACAGCTGATTTCCCTTTGCCTTATCCTCGCCGGGGTCATCGGCCTGCGTCTTACGGCTTAATCATAAGATAAGGGCATATACAGCTGTATATGCCCTTGCCGTTAAGCGTCTTGATGTTTTTGAAGATGAAGCGGCGGCGGGATGAGCCAGCCTTTGTTTTTTAGCAGCCTTAAGTATTTTGCGCCGGTTGCCGCTTTAGATATATGGAATTGTCCAAACATCATGGCAATATCCTCACGAATTGACTGTCCCATAATTTTGCTGCATGTCACAAGACCTGCAGCATTTTGCGCTGCCGCAGAGGCCGCCACATCCGGATCAAGAAACCGCGCACCCGGCGGAATATCTTTAAGATCTGCAGCCGGCGGTTCAGGAGAAGCTGGCGGGAGCGCCACACCGTTTTCTTTCAGGATCGCACTGACTTGTTTCATTTCATCTTGGCACTTCTCAATGGACTCACGAAGCAGCTTCTTCAGGTCTTCATCACCGACATGATGCAATAACATCTGGTAATTGCCGACCATTTTATTGCCCGCCATCACATAACTCCACAAGCTGAATACCTCACCGTAATGCATCGGTTCATCTTGCGGATTTCCGCTTAAAATACCCATGTTCATCCTCCTTACAGATTCAATATCGCACATCTCATAACGTGCCCGGCTGGAGGAAAATTTATGTTCCGATGAGAAAGATTTTTGAAACAAAACAAAAAAGACAAGAGCGGCAATGCCAAACCCTTGTCTTTCCTGTTGTTCTATTGGACGCGCTCGGAGGGATTCGAACCCCCGACAGACGTGGTACCGGAAACCACCGCTCTATCCAACTGAGCTACGAGCGCATATTGACTGCGTTATGAGAACGTCAGCACAACTAATTATACGATAATTCCATTCAAATAACAACCCTCTATTTCAAGAGCGGTTTTTTTAAAACAGACACATCATCTGATTTGGCAATCTGACATATGATGGTTTGAACCCCTGTATTTTTGGGGAAAATGGGAAAAAGAGACGACTTTGCATATCCAGCCAGCTTTTTGTTTGACCTTTATTGACCAAAAATGTATCATGTAACTACATACTTACCTAAAAGGTGAAGGAGGAGCATTATGAATTTAATACCTACAGTCATTGAACAAACGAACCGCGGGGAAAGAGCGTATGACATTTATTCTCGTCTATTAAAGGATCGTATCATCATGCTTGGATCTGCGATTGATGACAACGTTGCGAACTCCATCGTGTCACAGCTTTTATTCTTAGAAGCAGAAGACCCTGAAAAAGATATTTCTATTTACATCAACAGCCCGGGCGGCTCTATCACAGCCGGTATGGCGATCTATGATACCATGCAGTTTATTAAGCCGAAGGTATCTACAATTTGTATCGGTATGGCTGCATCAATGGGCGCGTTCCTGCTTGCTGCCGGCGAAAAAGGCAAACGCTATGCGCTTCCAAACAGTGAAGTCATGATTCACCAGCCTCTTGGCGGTGCGCAAGGTCAGGCGACAGAAATTGAAATTGCCGCGAAACGCATTCTCTTGCTTCGCGACAAATTAAACAAAGTCCTTGCTGAACGTACTGGCCAGCCGCTTGAAGTGATCGAACGGGACACAGACCGTGATAACTTCAAGTCTGCTGAAGAAGCGCTTGAATACGGCCTGATTGACAAAATCCTGACTCGCAACACAGAAGAACAAAAGTAATACTGCACAACCTGCAAGAGCGATGTCTCTTGCAGGTTTTTTCATTTGAAGGAATTCATTCTCTAACGATTCTTAAAAACTTTTTATTTTATACTGCTCCCATTCCTCATTCAGCAGTTCAAGCGTCAAATCACAAGTGTTTCTCACAACCAGATCAGCACCAAGTATTGACTGTTCATGACCGACTCCAACCGCAAACATCCCGGCAGATTTGATTGCGGAAATGCCTGCTTCAGCATCTTCTATTGCCGCACAATCAGCCGGGGAAACACCGAGCAGCGCTGCAGCTGTTAAAAAGATTTCGGGATCAGGTTTCCCGTTCGCGAGAGCTGTCGGGTCAACAATGGCATGAAAATCATCAATGATCTCCAAACGTTTTAAAATCTCTGGAGCATTGCGACTTGAAGACGCTAACCCGATTTTTATATTTTCGCCTTTTAACTCACAAAGAAGCCTGCCGATTCCCGGCAAAAGATCTTTCGGCATCAATTTGCTGATCAGCGTTTGATAATATTGATTTTTTTGATGCATAAGTTCTTGTTTCTCTGCATTTGTATACTTTGTTTCCGCACCGCCAAGGATAAGTATGCTTTCAAGTGACTCTTCTCTGCTGATTCCTTTTAGGCTTTCATTCACACCCCTGTCAAAGGGAATATCGATTTGTTCGGCAATGTGCTTCCAAGCGAGAAAATGATATTCAGCTGTATCTGTTATCACTCCGTCTAAATCAAAAATGACCGCTTTCATATGCTAATGCCCATCACAGCTTCATAAGGTTCGAGGCAAATGCTCTTCAAGTCAGCTCGCTCATGCGAATAGTTCGTAATAAGCACTTTCCAATGCTCATGAATCAATTCTGGAGGCACTTCGAACAGAGCCTTGTCTTCCGACATATTCACAACGACGAGAAGCTTTTCTCCTTGATATTCACGGAGGTACGAAAAGATTTGCCGATCATTCTCCTGCAGCAGCTGAAAATCTCCATATACCATGATCTTATATTGCTTTCGTAATTGAATGAGCTTTTGATAGTAATAGAAAATCGAATCTTTATCTTCTAAGGACTCTTCCACATTGATATCTTGATAGCGGGAATTTACCGCTATCCAAGGGTCTCCGGCTGTGAATCCCGCATGTTTTCCGGCATTCCATTGCATCGGTGTTCTCGCATGATCCCGTCCTTTTTTTGCCACAGCTTTTAAAAACTCTTTTTCTGACATCGTTTTGTTTTCGACGACTAGTTCACGATATGCATTTTTTATTTCAAGATCGTCATACATCTCAAGCGGCATATCACTGTTGACCATGCCGATTTCTTCTCCCTGGTAAATAAACGGTGTTCCTTTCATCCCGTGGAGAACCGTTGCAAATGCTTTTGCACACTGCTTTCGCAACTCACCGTCATTGCCCCAGCGGGAAATAACCCTCGGCTGATCATGGTTTTCAAAATACAGGGTATTCCAGCCGACATTCATTAACGCGGACTGCCACATTGTCATCGTCTTTTTTAAAGCAACCACATCAAACGGCTTGATCTGCCATTTCCCATTTGGCGAGTTTTGTTCTGTATCAATATCCATATGTTCAAAGGTAAAGATCATATTCAGCTCTTGCCTGCTTGCATCTGTGTACTTTTTCGCCTCTTCAATATCAGAGCCGTTTGCCTCGCCGACCGTCATGCAGTCGTAATGAGAAAGCACTTCCCTGTTCATCTCTTGGATAAATTCATGAAGGCGGGGGCCATTCGAATGATAACGTCCGACGATATAGCTGCGGCTGTTATCTGTTTCGTAGTCCGGAAAATCGGTGTACTTGGAAATGGAGCCGATCACATCCATCCGCCAGCCGTCAACGCCTTTGTCCATCCAAAATCTCATCAAATCATATACTTCCCGGCGCACCGCTTCATTTTCCCAATTTAAATCAGGCTGCTTTTTCGAAAAGTAGTGCAAATAATACTGCCCCGTTCCTTCATCGAATGTCCACGCCGGGCCCGAGAAGATTGACCCCCAATTATTCGGCTCTGAGCCGTCCGGTTTAGGGTCTTTCCAAAAATAATAATCCCGGTAAGGATTGTCCTTTGACTTGCGGCTTTCAGCAAACCAGGCATGCTCATCTGACGTGTGGTTCACGACCAAATCCATGATGATTTTCATTCCGCGTTGATGCACTTCGTCAATTAACTGAAACATATCTTCATTTGTCCCAAATTTTTCGTACATGTTTCTATAGTCGCTGATGTCATAGCCGTTATCATCCTGCGGGGAATCAAACACCGGGGAGAGCCAGATCACATCCGCCCCGAGATTTTTGATGTAATCCAGCTTTTGAATCACGCCTTGCAAATCCCCGAATCCATCTCCATTGGAATCATAAAAACTGCGCGGGTAAATTTGATAAACGACTGCTTCTTTCCACCATTCACTCATCAGGCGTTCTCCTTTCACATCGTCCGTTTAGGACAACCGGTTCATCATAAACTTTCATGTGCAGCGGCTCGCCTTTTACAAGCTCAAAGATGGCGCCCATTTCGTCAACCGTAACATTGATTAATCTGTTTCGATAATTAATTTTGAATGAATATCCGTCCCATTCTTTCGGCAAAAACGGAGCAAATGACAGCGTCTCATTCGTGATGCGCATGCCTGCAAAGCCTTGAACGATTGCGAGCCAGCTTCCCGTCATTGATGTAATGTGCAAGCCTTCTTCCGTGTCATGATTGTAATTGTCAAGATCAAGCCTTGCTGTACGCTTATATAATTCAAGCGCTTTCTTTTCCATCTTGAGCTCGGCTGCGAGAACCGCATGGACAGAGGGCGACAGGCTTGATTCATGAACAGTCATCGGTTCATAAAATTCAAAGTTTCGCCGTTTTTCTTCCATTGTAAAACGGTCATGAAAAAGATAAATGCCTTGCAGAACATCTGCCTGCTTAATAAAATTGGAGCGGAGAATCTTGTCCCATGACCAATTCTGATAAAGAGGCCGCTCAGCTGGATCTAATTCATCCGCTGATTGCAGATCTTTGTCCAAGAATGTGTCATGCTGAATGAAAATTTCCAGGTCTTCACTATACGGATAGTACATGTGCTGGATGATATTTCTCCAGGCCTTCAATTCTTCTTCCTGTACATCAAGCAGGCGGCGTTTTTCCGCTGAAATACTTTCGAGATTTTCTAATGTATACTCCAACGTCCAAGCCGCAATGACATTTGTATACCAATTGTTGTTGACATTGTTTTCGTATTCATTCGGCCCTGTGACGCCATGGATCATATATTTGTTTTTTCGTTTCGAGAAGTGAACGCGGTCAGCCCAAAACCTGCTGACTTCCACGAGAACGTCTATCCCGTATTCTTTCATATAGTCACGGTCGCCTGTATATTGGACATAATTGCAGATCGCATAGCAAATCGCGCCATTGCGGTGGATTTCTTCAAAGGTGATCTCCCATTCGTTGTGGCATTCATCACCTGTGAACGTCACCATCGGGTAAAGTGCCCCCTTCATCCCCAGTTTAGCGGCATTCCGTTTAGCTGCATCCAAATGATGATAGCGATACAAAAGCAGGTTTTTCGTCACCTCCGGCTCGGCTGTCGCCAAATACATCGGCACAGCATATGCCTCAGTATCCCAATAGGCGGCACCTCCGTATTTTTCGCCAGTAAATCCTTTCGGCCCGATATTCAAACGGGCATCGCCCCCATAATATGTCGAGAATAACTGAAAGATATTGTAGCGGATCCCCTGCTGAAGTTCCTCATCCCCTTTAATCTCTATGTCCGCTTTTGCCCATCTTTCCTTCCATTGCTCAGTGTGACTCCGTTTAGCTTCTTCATATCCGTTCTCAAGAACACCCGCCAAAAGCTCCTTGGCTTTCGATAAAAGCTCTGCCTCCCGAACATCACGGGAAGTCGTGACAATAATAAACTTTTTCAAAGAAGCCTTCGTTTGGTAACTGTAGCGATTCTCGACATACATTCCAGCTGTTTGAGAGCTTTCACTGACAAAGCCCTCTGTCACGTTTGCCATTGCAGCTGAAACAGTAAAGCGCGGTGTTCCAAATGGATTTTCGATCGTTTTGGCGACTAAATGGCCGCGGTGAGGATCAGCACCTTTCGCTTCTTCCTGCCAAAACTGTTCTTGGTAGTTAGAATCTTCATTTGCGACATTTGCGTCCAGGTAAGGAACAAGCGTAATAACAGCATCTTCTGTCAGGCACTCCGCTTCATAGTGAATCGCACAAAGCTCTTTTACGGCAAGGCTAAGAAATCGCTCCGACCTGATTCTGACGGTTTTATCCTGAATGCGGACAACAGCGCTTCGCCGCAGAATCCCCTCTTTCATGTTGAGTTCTAACTCAAATGATTCGATTTGGTTTTGATAGAGATCGACTTTTTCACCGTCAACATATACACCTATGCCAATAAAGTTCATCGCATTGATCACTTTTCCGAAATATTCCGGATACCCGTTTTTCCACCAGCCTACCCGCGTTTTGTCAGGAAACCACACGCCTGCAATATATGTGCCTTGGTGGCTGTCGCCTGAATAGCCCTCTTCAAAATTCCCTCTGACTCCCATATAGCCGTTAGCAAGAGAAGTCAGGCTTTCCTGCAGCCGTGTATGTTCCTTTTGAAATGTATTTGTTTTGATTTTCCATTCATCAATCTCAAATAACCGCTGATTTATCATAATTTCCTCCCGAATGTAAGTTTCCATTATAACGGCGGGTTTTGGCCAAATATCTAAATGCAAAAGAGATCATCAAAGTGACGCCACACGAATGGATCATCAATACAGTGATCAAGTCAAAATGAACCATACCGATAGCAGCTGCCGCGCATGCCGGCAGTGCCGAGGCGCAAATCGCCGTAGATGCTGCTTCCTTGAATGACGCAATAGAGATCATGTTTGATCGTTTTGTGATCCAGATGCCACCCGCAATAACAGCCGTTAAAAAAAGCTGGATCATAAAGATTACCGCATATGCCAGCATCATGATCATCGGCTTATACTGTGCCAACCACAATTTGTCGATCAAAACCTCTACATCATGGACGTTCGGTTCCTTAAGCTCAGCCTCCAATTTCCCATAGCCAACAGAAAACCCCGTTCCGTTTTGATCGGTGATCACCAGTTGATCAGATTGAAATACGATAGCGTTATCATATCCAGTTACTTTCAACCGCCCATTTTCACCGCTTGTCTTAAACTCATGCTTCATATCAACAGCCAGCAAATTCTGTCCATCTTCCATTCGATCAGAGCTCTTCCCGCCCGTCAGTTTTCCGTTTCTGATTTGAAAGCCTTGTAATTGATCAGCAAATCGATCATTGACCTTTTGAATAGCTGACGGCATGAAAGATGTAACACTGAAGCGATCCATTTTCATAAACGAAACCGCCAACGGCGCCATCAAGGAGGCCGTCAAAAACATAAAGAGAAAGGAGAGCTGCAGCCAGCTGAATGTATTCCCGTAACGGCAAACACCAGATGGGGATGCAGCCGCTTTCAGGCAGCGGATAATAAAGCTTTCATTTTTCAGATTCTTCATCGAATTACCCCTTTGTTCCGCCGGCTGTCAGCCCGGACACAAAGTTCTTTTGGAGAATAAAGAACAAGACGCATATCGGCAGTGCGGCCAATATAGCTCCGGCCGCAAACAGGGCGACTTTTTGCTGCTGCGGATTTGAAATGAAGGACTGCAATCCTACAACGATGGTCAGCCTTTCCGGTGAGCGGAGCAAAAACTTCGCCAGCAAATAGTCGCCGAACGGTGCCATAAACGCCCAAAGCGCTTGTACCGCAAGCATCGGCTTAACAAGCGGCAGAACAATGGAAGCGAAAATCCTCAGATGTCCCGCCCCGTCAATTCGCGCAGCTTCATCAATTTCTCTCGGCACAGTATCAAAATAACCTTTCATCAGCCACGTGTTCATCGGAATTCCGCCGCCGATATAGATCGCTGTCAAAAACCAGTATTGATCAAGTGCGCCTATCAGCATTGCCAGAACGTAAAAAGCAGTCAGCGCTGCCATCGTCGGCACCATTTGAATGATTAAAAAGAATACCAGGCTCTTTTTTCGGCCTGCAAACCGATAGCGGCTGTACGTATACCCGGCAAGCGTCACAATCGTAACCTGCAATACCATGACCGATAGCGCAATGACAAGTGTATTGCCGTACCAATGAAGATAAAGTGTCTCGTCAAATAGCCGCTTAAAATGATCCAAAGTCCAAGAACCCGAAAAATCGAGCTGAAAAGCCGCCGCATTTCCCACACGGAAAGCGGATGATGCCGTAATCAGCAACGGATATATAATGACAATACTTAGCAGCGTCAAAAATAAATAGGTACAGATTCTATTAAGCATTCTGGCAGTTCTCACATTCACCTACATAACCTCCTCATTGCCAAAAGCATTCGATTTTTTAAAAGCAATCAGGGAAATTCCAATGACAATGAAAGAAATTAACAGTGTAACAGCTGCGGCAACGGAATATTGCGGTGATGTGCCTGTTGTCAGTTTATAAATCCACGAAATTAAGATATCTGTCGACCCGGCCCCAGCTCCTGCGCTGCCTGGTCCTCCCTCATTAAATAAATAGATGATCGTGAAATTATTGAAATTAAACGTATACTGAGTAATCATTACGGGTGCTGTCGCAAATAAAATCATTGGAAATGTAATATGCCGAAAACGCTGAATAAAAGTAGCCCCGTCAATCTTTGCCGCTTCATACAGTTCACCTGGAATGGCCTGAAGCACTCCCGTTACCATGACATAAATATATGGAAATCCGAGCCAAGTCTGAATCATAATGAGGGCTGTCTTTGTCCAGAAAGGATCGGTCTTCCACGCGATCGCCGGCAGCTCTACGAACGGCAGGTGATTTAATAATGGAATCACCTGTGCATTCATCGCCCCTATGCTGTCGTTAAACATGTTGGAAAAACTCATGATTGTAATAAAAGCCGGAACAGCCCATGGAAATAAGAAAATCATTCGAAATATCCGCTTGCCCTTTATAAAATCCTGATTGACGAAAAGTGCCGTCACGATACCCAAAATGATTTGCAGCGTTGTTGCACAGATTGTCCAAATAATCGTCCAGCCCAGTACATTCATAAATGTTTCACGGTAGGAGCCAAGGAAAAAAATATTCAAGAAATTTTTAAAACCGACCCAGTCAATCAGACTATTAGGCGGAATATGATAAAAATCATAGTTTGTTAATGCAACAAACAGAGTCACCAAAACCGGAAAAATAATTACAAACACCATCATGATATATGCCGGCAGTGTAAATAAATATGGAAACCCTTTATCACCCGCATGACAGATCATATCCTTGGCCGTTGTATTGACCTCCAAACCCGCCGCTTTCATAGCGGCGGTCTTACGCGAATCATGAATATTAAAGATATAGAACATGAGGAAAATCAGCGTCACGATCAATTGCAGCGTGCCTTCAATCAGCATAAACAGTGAGTGATCTTCACCGGGAACACTTCCCAATGTCATCAATCCGGTTAGCGCTTGAATGCCGAAAACGCTTAATTCAAGAGCAAACAAACCTGTGATGACAAGAAACAAGATCCCCTTTGAAAACTGCTGATTCACAATCTGCCCAAGTCCTGGAATGATCGATAAAAGCCCTGCCTTTCGTTTTTGCTTTGCAAATGTGTGGTGTGTATTCATTTTTTCGCCCTCTATTCTTCCGGACGCCCGCCGTTTTATTTCACATACTTTTCTTTGATATTGTCCTTTATGACATTTACAGCATCATTCGCTGATGTTTGCGCCGCTTTTTTTCCTGAAACCGCATCAAAAATCAAACTTTCCGCTCCCGTCCATACTTCAGCCATTTCCGGAATATTCGGAGTCGGTGTCGCTGTTTCATATTGTTTAATCACAGCTGACGTCAGCTCATTTTTTTGCTCACCTGCTTTCTTCCTTGCAGCTGTATTGGCCGGAACTTCGTTTGTATCCTCATAAAAAGCGTAAGCATTGGCATCATTTGTAGCATACTCAAGCCATTTTTCAGCCAGTTCGGGTTCTTTTGTATATTTTGAAGCAACCCAGCCCTTGCCGCCGGCAAAAGGAGCATATTCTTCTCCATTTGGCAATGTCGGAATAGGAGCCGCTCCGTAGTTCAATTTAGCCTCTTTATAGTTGGCAGCTGACCAAGGTCCGCCGATGATCGCACCCGCTTTGCCGTCTAAAAACATCTGCTGAATAAAATCGTCAGCGCTTGAATTGTCTTGCATGCCTTTTGGCCAATAGGTTTTAAACCATTTCTCCGCATATTTCACCGCTTCTACAGCCCCTTTATTGTTCAGGCCGATGTCTCCGGAATCTGTTCCGTTTTTTCCAAATACATATCCGCCGTAACCGGCCAACAGACCGTACGACATATAAAAGTCAGTCCATTTCGCTAAAAAGCCGGTTGATTTTCCTTTTTCCGAAGCAAACGCAAACCGGGAATCCTCTGTTAATTTTTCAAGATCTTTAAATGTTTTTGGTGCTGTTTGTAAGAGATCTTTGTTGTAATACAAAACAAGTGTTTCAATGACTAGCGGCATACCATACACCTTGCCGTCAACCGTCACCTGCTGCATTTCTTTATCTCCAAAACTATTTGTATTAGATGGCTTAATTTCAAGTAAATGTCCTTGCTGGCCCAAACCGCCGATCCGGTCGTACGCTGCAAGCATAACATCAGGTGCATTACCTGCCGGGCCATCAAGAGGAAGCGCTTCCAATTGCTCGAACATTTGCTTTTCAACAATTTTTATTGTGACATCATTCTCTTTTTCGAACTTTGCTTTTATGCTTTCAATAGATTCTTTATAGGTTTCTTCGACAGACACAGTCAGTACTTTTTTGCCATCAGAGCTTGCCGGATCTTTTGAATTTGAACAGGCGGCGAGACCGAATGTCAGGACTGATGCCGCCAATAAAGCGAACCCCTTTTTAAAAAGGATCATCTCTTTTCCCCCTTCTATTTATGAATCTATAACAAATGTATGGGTCTACAGAAAGCGGTTACAACATCTTTTGATTTGTTACCGATAACAGAATTTAAACAGGGGCGGCAGCACCCAAAATAAAAAATTCTCCCGGCTGAACGGCAATCACATCGCTATGATGGAGCTGCTGCTCTGTCCATACATCGTAGATTTTCTTATTCCTTTCAATATTCAAATCCCGTAAACTGACAAGTTGAGCCGCGTCTCCCTGATTAAAGAAATAAGTCAGTTTTTTTTCATCGAGAGTCCGTGAAAAACTAATAAAGTTGTTTTGGTCATCCAGCAGATTCCACTCAAGATTTCCCTCAGTCAATAAAGTGTTTTCCTGTTTGCGTAAAGCAATTAACCGCTTCATAAATAGAAGCATTTCTTGATTTTGCTTTTCTTTTTCCCAAACCATACATTTCCGGCATAAAGGATCATTTTCGCCGTCCAGCCCGATTTCTGTTCCGTAATAGATGCATGGTGAACCTGTCTGGGCAAACATAAAGGCCAGCAAAGCGCGTGCTTTTTTCTCGTCATTGCGGCATCTGGTCAAAAGGCGTTTTGTATCATGGCTATCCAGTAAATTAAACATCACCTCATTGACCTGCTTCATCCCATTCATCAAATGTGCATTTACACGGTGGGCCATACGCGAGGCTGGAATCGCCCGGTCAGCAAAATATTCAATCATAGGCTCTGTAAAAGGATAATTCATCACCGCATGAAATTCATCTCCTCTAAGCCAAGGTTCGGCAGAATGCCAGATCTCTCCTAAAATATAAAGGTCAGGCTTTTCAGCTGATACGGCTTGCCTGAATGTCTTCCAAAAAGCGTGATCCACTTCATTGGCCACATCCAAACGCCAGCCGTCAATGTCAAATTCGCGAATCCAGTACAAAGCAATATCAAGCAAATATCTCTGTACTTCGGGATTAGCCGTATTTAGCTTCGGCATATCAGGTGTAAACGCAAACCTATCATAATTGCCTTCTTTGACAGGAAAAGAGTGAATATGGAACCAATCTTTATAGCGGGATTGAGCTCCGTTTTTCACAACATCCTGCCACTGCGGAGAAGCGCTGCCTATATGATTAAAAACAGCATCAAGCATAATTCTCATCCCCCGCTGATGAAGCTGGCTGACCAATGTGCGAAAAAGCTCCGGATCTCCAAAATGCGGATCAATGGAATAGTAGTCCAGCGTGTCGTATTTATGATTAGAAGGCGCGGAAAAGATCGGAGTTACATAAATTCCGTTCACCCCTAAATCCTCTAAATAATCAAGCTTGTCAACAATTCCTTGCAAATCTCCTCCAAAAAAATCATTGACGTCCGGATCCTTGCTCCCCCACGGCAATACATTCTCCGGCGATAAGTCTTCTCTTCCATTAGCAAAACGCTCCGGAAAAATTTGATACCAAACCGTTGATTTGACCCACTCAGGCGCTTGGAATGTATCGGCCTCGTGAACAAATGGAAGTTTAAAATAAAAATGGATCGTCTCCAGCGTTTTTTCGTTATAAGGGCATACACCTGAACTTCCGAAAAAGATGTCTTCCTGATGGTCTGTTACAACAAACGCATATTGCAAACGCCTAAATGGCGGCACCACTTCAGCAAACCAATAATCATGCATTTCTGTTGCGGCAATTTTCCTCATCGGCAGCTCGTTTGCCGACCACCTGCCGACGTTGTACTCATAGGGATCACCCCAAATTAATGAAATCTGATTTGCATCACCTTTTTTCGTCCGAATCTTGATATGCACTGTCCGCCCGTCATAAGAATAAGCATCAGAACTGAACGGCTGATGATGAATCGCTGCATATTCCATCATGTCTCCCCCTTTGATTTCCGTTTTATTTAGGCCGGCTCTTAGTTTGAAAGTATCATGATGAAATAGCAGGAACAATCCTTTTTACCTTGTTACCGATAACAGAATAAGGCTCTTACAGAGTTGATTCACGTACAATTAACTCCGGCTCAAAAAATAGATTTCCTTGGGCAGCACCATCTTCATTCATTTTTTTCAAAAGCATCCTCGCACAGGCTTCCCCCATTTCAATAACAGGCTGTCTGACCGTAGTCAGCCGAGGCGAGGAGATACGGTCAAGAAAAACGCCGTCATTCCCGGTCACCGCAACGTCTTCCGGAATTCGTTTCCCAAGCGATTGCACTGCACGAATGACGCCGAGCGCGATTCGATCGGATGCACAGACAAATGCGGCCTGATTGTCCAGGGATTTCAGCACTTCTTTTGCAAGGCATTCACTTTTTTTAGAACTATTGTCGATCCGGAAAATATTCGTTTTTCTAAAGCTTTCATTCATCGCCCGAATATACCCCTGTTCTCTGGAACGTTCAAAAGGCTCATCTAAATCAATGCCAAAAAAGACAACTTCCCGCTCCCCCAGTCCTATAACGTGGCGGGTTGCCATAAAAGTGCCTTTCTCGTTATTCACATCAATAAAGTCATAGCCCATTTCATTTTCCCCAAATACGACCAGCGGCTTTTCAAAGGCTTTGATCACACCTTCAAAATCGGTCTTTCTCAAGCCGGTAGCAATAATGCCGTCGCATTGGCCAATATTGAGAGAGTTTCTTGTCACAAGCTGCAGAGCATAATGATTGCGATCCAGCTCCCGGCTGATTCCGGTCAGCAGGTTCATGTAATATGGTTCTGTCGTATCCATTTCCTCAAGAATCAACAGTTTGACAACCTGTGTTCTGTTTTGCACAAGCGCTCTTGCCGCATAATTAGGGATGTAATTCAGCTCTTTCATCGCAGAATGAACAAGCTTTTTCAATTCATCTGTCACCGTCTCAGGATGATTAATCACTCGTGATACCGTCATTTTCGAAACATTTGCCTTTTTCGCCACATCTGACAATGTTGCCATTTTCATCCCCTCCTTACCTGTGCTTATTATCCAAACTAGTGAAAAAGTCCTTTATTACAACTGATTATACGATGCAGCAAAAAGAAATTAAAAAAGAGATTTCCTTCTAGGAAATCTCACATTGTCAAAAAACTCGATTTTTAGTCGATTCTCTACCCGAAATACGTATCAACGGCTGTTGGAGGGCCCTCAGACCAAATACGATAGGCTGCTCACTCACTACCCCCCTTCCATGAGGAAGGAACTCTTTAGATTTCCGTCCACTTTTTCTCTAAAATCGGATAAGAGTAGTTCTGCATTTGCTCAATTAACTCATCAGGGCGTGAAGAACTGTGGATCAGTTTTAGGTGTGAGTCGTTAGAAAACCCTTCTTGAATGCTGTATTTGATCATTTTCATCATCGGTTCAAAATATCCGTTCACATTGTACAGTCCGATCGGCTTTTGGTGGATGCCGATCTGCGCCCAGCAAAGCACTTCAAATAATTCTTCATATGTACCGAAGCCGCCCGGCATAGCGATAAAACCATCTGCCAGCTCGCTCATTTTAGCCTTTCGTTCATGCATCCCGTTTACTTCAATCAGCTCAGTCAGATTTTGATGGACAACCTCCCCGCTGAACAAACCGCTCGGCATGACCCCGATTGCAGTTCCGCCGTTTTCCATAATCGCGTCAGCAATGGCTCCCATCAAGCCTACACGGGAGCCTCCATAGACAAGGCCGATTCCCTGCTCAGCCATGTACGCGCCAAGCTCTGCCGCTTTTCTTTTATACGCTTCATTCCCCCCCGGGTTTGACCCCGCAAATACACAAATTGTTTTCATCTTGTCATCTCCGCATCTATATATCGTGTTAAATATTCAAAAAACACACTATATATTGTCCCACCTTCATGTGATAATATCAATATGAAATACATAAAGAATGCAGGAGTGATGATGTTGCAGCTGGCTGATGCAGAAAAATGGATGAAGGAGTTTTACGAAAAAAGAGGCTGGACAGAATACGGACCGTTTATTCGAGTCGGCTTTTTAATGGAGGAAGCCGGAGAACTGGCCCGGGCTGTCAGGGCATATGAGATCGGCAGAGACCGGCCGGATGAGAAGGAATCGACACGAGCTGAGCAAAAACAAGAATTGATTGAAGAAATGGGAGATGTCATTGGAAATATCGCCATTCTTGCTGATATGTACGGTGTCTCCTTAGAAGACGTGATGAAGGCCCACCAAGAAAAACTGACAAAACGATTTGAGCATGCATAAAAAAAGCGGCCGCATTGGCCGCTTTTTTTAACCTGTGATTTCATCATGATGATCAAAGAAATGCTGCTTCCCTATTTTGTGAAATAGGCCTGTTTTATGCAGCAGCTCCTTCGGCTGCGATTGCAGTCCTACAATCATCAGCTTTCCATTGTGGCGTTTAATTCTGTTCATAACGTTCCCAAGCACTGCTTCAGCCGACGTATCCATGTAGTGCACCTTATTCATGAGCAGGATAAGGGTCTTCGGCTTTTTCTGTACATGCTCCAGCAGTGAAGATTCAAGCGAATCAATTGATCCGAAAAACAGCGGCCCTTCTATCGCATACATGCTGACAGATGGATCTTCTCTCTTTGCCGCCTTCGCCAGAACAGGGTGCGATTCCTGATTGTGGATGCGGGTTGCTTCGCTCATTCTTCTGATGAAGAAGACAAATGCGAGCAGCAAGCCGGTTGCCACACCGACGATGAGATCAAACAGAACCGTAAGAACAAAGGTCGCCGCCAAAATAAAGGAATCAGCGTTTTTCAGTCTCAACATGTTTGCGACTTCCTTCCGCTCACTCATATTCCATGCGACAACCATGAGAATCGGCGCCATACTGGCAAGCGGCACATGGGATGCATAAGGCGCGAATACGAGCAGGACAAGCAGAACGACTACACCGTGAACGACGCCGGAAACAGGTGAAACCGCTCCGTTTTTAATATTGGTTGCCGTTCTGGCGATCGCTCCTGTTGCCGGGATTCCGCCGAACAGCGGCGCAGCCATATTCGCAATTCCCTGGCCGACAAGCTCCTTGTTGCTGTCATGCTTTGAGCCCTTCATGTTATCCGCGACCATTGCGGACAAAATCGACTCAAGGCCGCCAAGAAGCGCGATGACAAGCGCTGCCGGAAACAGCATAACCATTTTATCCAGTGTAAGCTCCGGGAACTGAAATTCCGGCAAATGGCGGGGAATTTCTCCATATGTTGACCCGATCGTTGCCATGCGGTCAGGGAAAAATACAACCGCGACCAGTGTGGAAATCAGAAGAGCCAATAAAGCACCCGGTACTTTAGGCATCACTTTGGCGGATACAAGCAAAATGACGAGCCCGATCACTGCTGTCAAAATGGCATACATATTAAAGGTGCCGAGCTTCTGTGCAATTTCAAACATGTTGTGATGAAAATTCTCGTGTTTTTCAACATTTCTCAAACCGAGAAAATTAGCGATTTGCTCCGTGAAGATGAGCACGGCAATTCCGGCTGTAAAACCGACGATAACGGGCTTCGGCACGAATTTCATGATTTTTCCGAGCTTAAACAGCCCGAACAGCACCAGCATCACTCCTGCCATAAACCCTGCAATCAGCAGGTTCTCCAAGCCGTACTGCATCACAATGCCGAATAGAATCGGGACAAAGGCGCCTGTCGGACCGCCAATTTGATATTTGGATCCCCCAAACAAGGAAATACAAATCCCTGCCACAACAACAGTGTACAGCCCGTATTCAGGCTCGACTCCCGAGGCAATGGCAAATGCCATCCCTAAAGGAATTGCCACGACACCTACTACGATACCTGCAATCAGGTCTTTCTGAAATTTCTGCAAATTGTATCCCTTGAATCTCCCTGAGAATCGCATATTTTGTTATAACCTCCCTTATAAATGTGTGTTTATGAGCTCAGTTTCATAACCGTTAATGACGACATCAAGTTTTCCTGTTTCAGGATGAATGACAAGCCCGTGAACCGGAACCTTTTTCGGCAGCAACGGATGGTTCTTGATCATGTTCACACTATGGGAAACGCTTTCTTCTACGCTGTGAAAACCGGTCAGCCATGATTTCAAATCAAGTCCGGCGCTCGACAGCAAATTCAGGCAGCTTTCTTCCACCCCGCGTTCCTTCGCTTTCTCGAGAATCGAAGACGCATTCAGTCCTGACATCCCGCATTCATGGTGGCCGACAATGCACACCTCTTCAGCCTGCAATTCATAAATCGCAACCAGTATGCTTCGCATCACGCTTCCAAATGGGTGAGAAACGATGGCTCCCGCGTTTTTTACAATTTTAGCATCACCGTTTTTAAGTCCCATTGCTTGCGGAAGAAGTTCTGTGAGCCTTGTATCCATACAGGTGACAATGACGAGCTTTTTTGAAGGAAATTTTGTCGTTTTGTACGGTTCATACTTCTTCTCTCTGACAAACCGCTGATTGTGTTCCAAAATTGATGTTAAAGAAACCATTTGATTCATCTCCCATCCATATGATTTTGCAAGCCTTCTTACCCAGCTTACAGTAAGGAATTATAGCATAGGAATACGCTGCGAAAAGGCTTTCAAAAAAAGACACTATAATTGGACTGTAGAATCAAAACATAAAAATTTATATCTTTCAAAGATAATAAAATTTATATTTAATGAATCCTATAATCTGGATGCAGCTCGCATATTGATGATTTGTCTGACAAAAAATATAGGTGAATTCAGATAATTAAAAAACTTTTTTAAGCGATTTTAGCTGCTCGTTCAATTTTTATATCCATTTTAAGTTCAAAAGAACCAGAAATTCAAATGAACGTAGCTATATTTTTAACATCTATTTATTTCCGATATAATGAAAGAGACAACAGCCATAAAGGGGGAGCCTTGTTGAAACCATTTGTATTTATCACAAAACCGATTCCTGAAGAGATAGAAGCATTCATCGGTGAACATTGCCGTTATGAAATATGGCAGGAGGATACGCTTCCGAATGACGTGCTTTTTGAAAAATTAAAAGATGCTGAAGGGCTTTTAACTTCAGGAACATCCGGACCGTCAATCAATCGTGAACTGCTTGAACATGCGCCTAAGCTCAAAGTGGTCAGCAATCAATCCGTTGGGTATGATAACTTCGACATAGAAGCCATGAAAGAAAGAAGTGTCGTCGGCACTCATACACCTTATACACTGGATGACACAGTTGCGGATCTGGCCTTTTCTCTGATTCTATCTTCCGCCAGACGTGTTGCCGAACTGGACCGTTTCGTCAGAGCCGGAAAATGGGGAACCGTTGAAGAGGAAGCGCTTTTCGGCATTGATGTTCATCATCAGACGTTAGGCATTATCGGCATGGGCAGAATCGGAGAACAAGCAGCAAGACGCGCCAAATTCGGCTTCGATATGGACGTGCTTTATCATAACCGCCATCGCAAACAAGAAATTGAAGACAGCATCGGCGTCAAGTACGCTGAGCTTGATACATTGCTCGAACAATCTGATTTTATTCTGCTCATCACACCGCTGACTGATGAAACATATCACATGATAGGGGAACGCGAATTTAAGAAGATGAAGGATTCAGCAATTTTCGTCAATATTTCCCGGGGAAAGACGGTTGATGAAAAAGCACTGATTCGCGCCCTTCAGGAAGGCTGGATTAGGGGAGCCGGCTTAGACGTGTACGAGGAAGAACCTGTCGCAAAAGACAATCCCCTTTTGAAGCTAGATAATGTGACTTTACTGCCGCATATCGGCTCAGCAACAGCGAAAGTACGCTTCAATATGTGTAAACAGGCTGCCGAAAACATGGTCTCGGCCATCCAAGGGAATACACCGAAAAATCTGACAAGAGAATTTCAATAAATCAAAAATCCGGTCTGATCCAGACCGGATTTCATATTACATATGCTGGAGAACAGCGCGCTTATAAATATGACGAGTCACGATATAATAAACAGCCTGGAACACAAAATAAATGAAGATGACAATCACGGCCTCAAGAAATAAATTGGAATTCAGCATATTACTTAACGCCGCATACGCAAAGCCGGCGTGAATGGTGCCCGCGATAAATGGGATGAAGAACAAAAATCCAATTTGTTTTCCAAGGATGGAGTGAATCTCTTTGTCCGTAATCCCCATTCTCTTTAATGCTAAAACTTGCACTCTCGTATCTTCTATTTCAGTAAACATCCGCAAATACAGCATACTTCCTTGCACGATAAAAAACAGCACGCTGACAAACAGACCGATAAACAGCATTAATGCGACTCCCTGCTTCACAATTTGATAACTGGGAGCACGCGTTTGAAAATCAGATGTATGTTCTTTCGGCACCATGTTTTCAAGCTTTTCAGAGACATCCACCGCCTCCTGCCAATGCTCAAGCTCATAACCTACCACTCTCATCTGTTCCTTCAGCGGCACATCATGTGTCAGGCTGTCAAAGCTCTTTTCACTGACAACCAATAAACGGCTGACTCCCTCGACTGACATCAATATCCCTTTGTTCTGCTGCTTTTTCATGACGTAGGAAAGTGTTTTTCCTGACTTCATATGAAATGCTGCTGTTTCCCCTTCTCCAAATGTATCTTTCACCATCATTTGAAAAGGAACATTGATAAACGCTTCATTTTCTTGTAAATGAATAACAGGGAAACCTTTTTCCTTTGCGACTTGATTATAGATTTTCTCTGAAATCAGCAAGGCCTCCGCTTCCGCTTTCCTGTTCCCATATGGCGAGTCTGATTGAAAAGTGACAGGAATTCCTGTGGCATTTACCTTATACTTGATGTCAGCATCAGCTTTTTTCAATGTATTCTCAGCCGTCTCAGGCTTCATGACCTGAAAGCTGGAAGCGTCTTTTTCTACCCAGGCAACAGATTGGGGAATGCTTTGCTCCTCTTGTCTTTCTAAATCAGCATAAAACATATAGATAACACCTGTAGCGGTTAAAATGACCGCCGTAATGACAGAAGTTAAAAACAGCATTCGGGCATGATCCTTTAGCCGGAAGATCATGTTGGAACGGACAATGATATTCGTTCCTTTATAAAAGCTGTGTTTCTTTCTGTACAGCATGCGGAAAAACGCCACACTGCTTTGTGTAAAAAAGAAATACGTCCCGATTAACACTAAAATTAAAATCGGAAAGACACGAAATACCATATCAATCGCATTCGCCGTGGCAGACAGATAATAACCGCCAGCCAGACACAGCAAGGACAGCACAGTGAGCCACTTTGAATAAGCCGGCAAGCTTTTCGGCTTTCGGGCCGATTTAATCAGCTCAATGATTTCCAGCTTGCGAATCCGACCCAGCGATAAAATGAGCAGCGTCTGAAACAGGATGAGAAAGCCTGCAACAGTCATCACAAACGCTTTCGGCACAATGGCAAACGAAATCGGCACTTTCACGCTGAGCATCCATGTCATAATCATAAAAAACAGTTTTGAAAATAACAGCCCTGCTCCAATGCCGGCCGCAATCGCCGCAAGAGAAATGAGGGACTGCTCATAATAAATCATTTTGCGAAGCTGCTGCTTTGATGTTCCGAACAGCGTCAGCAGCCCAAACTCTTTCTTTCTCGCCTGCAAAAACGCTGAATTCGAATATGAGATGAAAAATACACAAAACACAATGATAACGACAAGAGCTGCGCTCAAGCACGTTTTGACAAGGCTTCCGCCATATATATTGTCTTCATTGACATCAGGGTGAAAAATAAAAGATGTGAAGACAAAAAACACCGAAACGGCAAACACACAGCTTAAAAAGTAGGCGACATATCTTTGCAGATTTCCAAGAATGTTTTTACGGGCGATGGTTCTCAAATTCATGAAAATCGCCTCCCAACACACTCAAGGTATCCAATATACTTTGATAAAACACCTGCCGGTTTGTCCCTCTATGAATCTCTGAAAAGAAACGGCCATCTTTAATAAAAACAATCCGTTTACAGAAGCTTGCCGCTGTGGCATCATGCGTGACCAATAAAATGGTCGCTTCCTTTTCTTCATTCAGCTGAGCCAGCGTGTTCATTACTTGTTTAGCCGATTTTGAATCAAGGTTTCCTGTCGGTTCATCGGCAAGAATGAGCGCCGGATTGTGAATAATCGCTCTGGCACAGGCCGCGCGCTGCTGCTGTCCGCCCGACACCTCGTATGTCCTGTGGTCGAGAATATGCTTGATTTGAAGCGCATCGGCCAGTTCATCCAGACGGGCCTCCATTTCTCTCAGCTTTACCTTATCCAATGCGAGCGGCAGCAGAATATTTTCCCGAATCGTCAGCGTATCAAGCAGATTAAAATCCTGAAAGACGAAACCGAGTTCTCTTCTGCGAAACAGAGCCAGGTCTTGATCCTTTAACGTTTTCGGCTGAATGCCGTTGATCATCATCTCGCCCTGAGTCGGCTTATCAATGGTGGCCAGCAAATTCAGGAGCGTGGTTTTTCCGCTTCCCGACGGCCCCATAATCCCGACAAATTCTCCTTTCGCCACACTGAGATCAAAGTCGCTGAGCGCTTGGTATGATATCGTTCCTTTATTTGAATAGTACGTTTTTGACAGGTTCGTTGTTTGTAACACGTTCATGTTCTGCTCCTCCTTTTTCTTTATTATAAAAAGGAAGTCAGCAGCCTCCCATCGAACTTTCTTTCAAATCTGCTCTCCAACCTTACAATGCTGTCACATTCACTAGGGTGTCACTTGAAAACACGATGGTCATCACAGTGCCAGCCCCTTCTTTTGATTCCGCATAAAGCTTATGGCCAAGCCGGCTGCACACCTGTTTTGCTAAATAAAGACCCATTCCCGTTGCCTCTGTCATACTTCGTCCGTTTTCCCCGGTAAAAAACGCGTCATAAATCCGCGGCAGATCCTGCGGCGGTATGCCGATGCCTTCATCAGCAACCGACAGGCGCGTCTCATGTCCCTCTGTTTCAATCCGGATTGTAATATGGTCGCCCACACCTTGCTTTGAATATTTCAAGGCGTTGAAAAGAAGCTGCTCAACCACAAAGGAAAGCCACTTTTGATCACTGGAAATCTGAACGGCGTTTGACGGCACATGTAGCTTTGGAAAAAGGCGCCGTTTGATAAACTGCCGTTTTTCCTGATTAATAAGTGAACGGACGAGCTCGGTCAAATCAAAGGTTTGCGGTCTTACATCAAACGCAAATTCCTCCAGCCGTGCCGTTTGCAGCATCATATCAAGACCATGGCGAAATCTCTCATTTTCATCCTCCAGCTCCTCTAAAAACGTCGGAAAAGAAGAAGCGGTTCCGTTTTTTCCTTCCTGAATCATTAAGGAAATAACAGATACCGGTGTTTTCATATGGTGGACCCATTGATTGGTGAAGGTATAATGCTGTTTTTGCTGATTCATATATTGTAAGAGCCTGCCTTCGTATTGCTGCCCGAGTGCGTTGATCATTTTCGTCCAAAGAGCTTGCTCTCGTGTTCTTGGCTTTCGGGCTTTCAAAGACGGTCCAATGTCATTCGAAGAAGAGGCTTGTTCTGCAAGCTTTTTAATATATGTGAGAAAGGAAAATTGCCGGATGTAATCAGCAGCAAAACCGGCAGCTAAAAGAGCACCAGGCAAAATCCATATGTACATCATATTTTCGGCGGGAGGTTCTGCGCCGCTCTCTATGATGCTTAAATACGCAATCAACATGGCGGTCCCTATCCCTAATAATGAAAATAGAATAATGGCTAAGCGGTCGATGAGATAAGTCTTTAACACTCCGGTTCATCCTTCCGATTGACTTGAAATTGATAGCCTTGTCCTCTTATCGTTGAAATGCAATCTTTCAGTCCGGCATTCTCCAGTTTTCTCCGCAGCCGATTGACATTGACCGTTAACGTATTATCATCAACAAAATCAATGTCATCCCATAATGCCTCCAATAGTTCATCACGGGAGACGATTTTTTTATGCTCCCTCACAAAAATCGATAGGAGCTGAAATTCTTTTTGTGAAAACAAAATGCGGGTGCTGTTCCACTCTGCCTCGTTCTGATCCGGATAAATCGTGAGCCCGCAAAGCTCCACTATTCTTGATTCCTGTGACAAAGAGGGCGAGTATTCACCATATGTGCGACGCAGGACGCTTTTGATTTTGGCCATCACTACCTCTAAATGGAATGGCTTCGTGATATAATCATCGCCGCCATTTTCAATCGCCATCACCTGATTCAGCTCATCAGTCCGTGCTGATATAAAGATAATCGGCGCATTGGAAATGGTACGGATTTGCCTGCACCAATAAAACCCGTCAAAAAAAGGCAGGTTGATATCAAGCAGCACAAGATCCGGCTTCATTTCTGCAAATTCCAATTTTATATCATTCAGCTGTTCAGCAATTTTCACTTCATATCCGTATTTTTGAAGATGACCGCCCAGCAAAGAAGCAATCCGGTCATCATCTTCCACAAGCAAAATCCGATACACGTTTATCCCCCTTATATTCTGCACGATGATTTTTCTAGAAGATTCCAAAATTCATTATAGCATGTAGAGAATCGTACATCGGTCTTTTTCTATTCGTTATGATAGAATATAAAAGGGAAAAATTTCATAAAAAGCAGGTGTCGCGATGAAGAAAATCATGCTGCTTCTAACAACTACGTCAATTCTTTCAGCATGTCAGCCGAACTATACCGGGAAATACATAGAAATTGGGGATTCACTAACTGAATACACCAAAGAGTGCTTTAAAGAGAATCACATTCCTTATCAATATGAAAAGGGAAAACTGTATATCCCAGAAGATGCATTTGATACAGTAATCAATACTTGTTCATAAGAAAAAGCTTGCAGTATGTCTGCAAGCTTTTCACATTACAAAAAATAAGTATTTAATTTCTCTTCAAACTCTGAAGGGCCGATGTCACGTTTTTGAGCCTCACCGCCGTTTTCATGAATCGTAAAATGGCGGTCTGACATGACCATCCGCCCGTTCGGTGTCAGTTTTGAGGCAAGAAGTGATTTGTTAAAAGGAGATTTTTCATGAGAATGAATCATGTCCTTCATGTCATCTAAATCACCGGGATCGCTCTCTTCAAGGGTAAAGGCGTAACCGATTTGCCAGCCTTCCCCTTTGTCCATCAACAGAACATGGCTGCCCTTTTCTGTCTCTTCCTCTTTGATTCGGAATGACCCGACAGGTGATTGTACCGTTTCTCCGGAAAGCGGTAACGGCTGGAGCGCCAGGTTGATGCCAAATCCAATATCAACGATATAATCGCCTTTTTCCGCAGACAGCAATACAGCAGCATGCGTTCCTTCTAATGCCCATTCTTCTTGTTGTCCTGCATAAACCGTTCCCCGAATGAGCTTCACATGAAATCCGGCCTCACGCAAGACAAAATAAAGAAAACCATTTAAATCGTAGCACAGGCCGCCGTACTGTTCTTTGACCAGGCGGCGCCATAGCTCTTCTTTTGTTATGTTATAATTCTCTTTTGCGAGTACAGCACGGTTTTCAAATGGAAAACGGTATGCCATTGCTTCGAGAAAAAGGGGGAGATCGCCGAAGCTGACATGGTCTTTCTCCCAGCCGATTTTCTCAAAGCACTCTTTTAGAAAATCATTCATCATTATCACCTAAACTTCTTCTTGAACATAAGCAGCCAGCTTTTCCAGCGCTTCTTGTTCGTCTTCCCCCTGGGCAATCAAGGTAACCTCAGTGCCAGTGCTTACCGCAAGGCTCATCAGACCCATGATGCTTTTCGCGTTTACTTTTTTCCCATCCTTCTCAAGAAACACATCTGACGTAAACCGGTTTGCTTCTTGTACAAACAAAGCAGCAGGACGCGCCTGCAGTCCTGTCTTTAATCGAACTTCCACTTTCTGTTGAACCATAAGATCTCCCCTTTTCTTTACGGTTATTTTAAAGTGACGGTTTGCCCTGTCCGCAGCTGTTCTGCGATTTCGTCAAGTTTTCTCAGCCTGTGGTTGATTCCTGATTTGCTGATTTTCCCGCTTGCTACCATTTCCCCTAGCTCTTTCAGCGTCACTTCCTGATAATTAATCCGCAGCTGCGCGATTTCCCGAAGTTTTTCAGGAAGCGCATCCAGGCCGATTCTTTCATCGATGTATTTAATATTTTCCACTTGTCTGAGCGAAGCGCCGATCGTTTTGTTTAAGTTGGCTGTTTCACAATTAACGAGGCGGTTGACTGAATTTCTCATATCCCTGACGATTCTGACATCCTCAAATCGCAGAAGCGAATTGTGGGCGCCGATCACGTTCAGAAACTCAGTAATCTTTTCCGCCTCTTTTAAATAGGTGATATAGCCTTTTTTCCGTTCGAGCGTTTTGCTGTTTAGCTGAAACTCATTTAACAGGTCGCATAATGAATCGTTATGCTCCTTATAAAGAGAGAAGATTTCTAAATGATACGAGGAGGTTTCCGGGTTATTGACCGAACCTCCTGCCAAAAATGCCCCTCTCATATAAGAACGCTTGCAGCATCTCTTTTTGACCAGCTCTTCCGAAATACTTCGTTCAAACACAAAATTCTCCCCGAGTATTTTTAAATCCTCTAAGATCGCTTTTGCATTTTCTGAAAACCGCACAATATAGACGTTGTTCTTTTTCAGCCGCATTTTCTTTCTCACCAGCAGCTCAACCGACACATCATATTGTTTTTTCAGCAATGTATAAATGCGGCGGGCAATCGCCGCATTTTCGGTTTGAACATCAAGTACGAGATGGCGGTTTGTAAATGATAAAGCTCCATTCATCCGGATAAGTGCAGACAGCTCCGCCTTAATGCAGCAGTCTTTCACTTCCAGATTCGTTAATTCTTTTTTTGTTTCTGATGCAAATGACATATTAGCCACCTCATTTCAAGGCTTCATTCTTTCAATAAATCAACAAGAAGAGAGGCCACTTTATGTGTATCGTGACGAATTACGTCATTTTTATACGTTACGATTTGATCTCTGATGACTTCAAGCCCCATCGCTTTCAGCTCTTCGATATCAAAATCTACAGGACGCGCCGATTCCATTTCGTACTTACGTTTTATTTCGTCAGGAATGTCTTCGCTGTTCACTAATATCGTATCAATAAAACCGCAGCCCATATGCTGATTGAGCGCTTTCACATGATCAGCAGCGGTGTAATGGAGCGTTTCGCCGGGCTGAGTCATCACATTGCAAATGTATACTTTTTTCGCCGTCGCCTTCACCACTTCTTCCCCAATCTTTGGGACGAGCAAATTGGGAAGAATGCTTGTATAGAGGCTTCCCGGGCCGATAATAATCAAATCCGCTTCCCTAATCACGTCTATCGTTTCCGGCAGCGGATCAATATGTTCAGGCGTGAGAAAAACACGCTTAATGCGCTGCCCGTACGCCGGAATCGTGGACTCGCCTGAGACCACGCGGCCGTCTTCCATCTCAGCATGCAGAACGACACTGGCATTGGCAGCTGGCAAAACCTTTCCTCTTACATTCAGCACCTTGCTCATTTCTGTGACAGCGTGAAAAAAATCACCGGTTATATTTGTCATCGCTGCCAAAATCAAATTGCCGAGAGAATGGCCTGTTAAATCATTCCCCTTATTGAAGCGGTGCTGAAAGAGATCTTCAACAAGCGGCTCCACATCGGATAAAGCGGCAAGCACATTTCTGATGTCTCCGGGAGGCGGAATTTGCAATTCATCCCGCAGACGGCCAGAGCTTCCCCCATCATCGGCAACTGTCACAATGGCCGTAATGTCAACAGGTTTATGCTTTAAGCCCCGAAGCAATACAGAAAGACCCGTACCGCCGCCAAAGATTGCGATTTTCGGCTTTTGTCCCATCTTATTTCCGGCTTCTCTTTTCAATGTCCCGGTGAGTAACATGAGTATAGTAATCCTTTTTGAAATAATCAGCTAAATTTTCGGCAAGTGTCACAGAGCGGTGCTGGCCCCCTGTGCAGCCAATTGCAATAACGACCTGGCTTTTTCCTTCTCTTTTGTAAGATGGAAGCATAAAGCTCAGCAGATCGATTAATTTTTCATTGAACTTTTGCGTTTCATTCCACTTCATGACGTAAGAGGATACCTCTTCATCCTTGCCAGTCAGCGGCCGCATGCTTTCGATATAATAAGGATTCGGCAAAAATCTGACATCAAAGACGAGATCTGCGTCAATCGGGATACCGTATTTAAAACCAAATGACATGACATTCACGGTAAATGTCTCCCCTTGGTTTGACGCAAAGTGCTTTACGATTTTTTCGCGTAAATCACGCGGCTTCATGTCCGACGTATCATAAATGATTTGAGAGCGGCCTTTTAATTCCTCAAGCAGCTCACGTTCCAGCGCGATGCCTTCAAGCGGCAGACCAGTCGCTGCCAGCGGGTGCGAACGTCTCGTTTCTTTATATCTCGTGACAAGAATGGAATCCTTCGCGTCCAAGAATAAAATTCGCGGTGTTATCCACGGATTTTCCGCCATTTCATCAAGCGCTTCGATCAGCCGGTCAAAAAATTCACGCCCACGCAAATCCATAACGAGCGCAACCTTGCTCATTTTCGAATTTGATTCCTTCATCAGCTCTAAAAATTTAGGAAGCAATGATGGCGGAAGATTATCGACGCAGAAATAGCCGAGATCTTCAAAGCTTTGAATGGCGACAGTTTTCCCCGCGCCCGACATTCCGGTTATAATGACAAGCTGAATATCATGTGATTCACTAACACTCATCTTTCTCCCCCTGACTTGTCTTTCTATTTGATATGCTGCGGGTCTAATCGATAACTAAGCAGCTCAAAGTCCGGTGTATACGTAAATGTGCCGTGCAGCAGCCCTTGTCCCTTCATCATAAAATCAAGGATATGGCCGTCTCCCGGGGCCATAGGCAGGTTTTGAATATCATTGACATCGTGCCACTGCAGCTTGCCCTCCTCTGATTCAGATACATTTTGTCCTGTATAAGAATCAGCGACAAACGTAAACATCATCCACTCAGAGACAATGTGGTCACCGTCTTTAATAATAAAGGTAAAAACGCCTTTTAACTGAGGATTTATGATATAGATACCAGTCTCTTCTCTGTACTCTCTGATGACGGAGTCTCTGACTGATTCTCCGCTCTCCATCTTGCCTCCCGGCGCGACCCACCAGCCGCGTCTCGGCTTTTGAAGCAAAAGAACCTTGTCATCCGTCTGAAGCACACAATTTGTCACTCTTTGCAAGTACGTCACCTAACCTTCTCGTCCTGTCATCGTCTCTTTATTATACCGCTTCAAGATGCCTCCCACAATGAAGAGACATTGACAATCTTTTCTTCTATTTTACAGCATATTCATCCCTGAGTTCAGATGATTTTGCTGTAACAGGCATCCGTCTTTTATTTTTGGACAAAAAAAGGACACGGATAACTGGAGAATCCGTGCCAAAAAAGTGTATTCATTATAAAAAGGGGGTCAATTACTTTATTAATCATAACCGAAAAGCATTACACAACTGTTACAGCGGAATTAAAACCCAGTAACGTTATGTGAAGCTCGTATGACAGCCCTTTTTATTTTAAGGTTTTCAGCGTTTCTTGGAGCTCTTCGACATAATGCTGTACGCTTTGTGCCGCAATACTTCCGTCTCCTGTAGCCGTTACGATTTGACGAAGTGATTTTTCGCGAATGTCTCCGGCAGCGAAAATACCTTCAACCTTTGTTTCCATTCGGTCGTTTGTTTCGATGTAGCCTTCTTCATTCGTAATGCCCAGATTTTCAAACGGTTTAGACAGAGGAAGCATGCCGATGTAAATGAATACGCCGTCTGTTTTGAATTCACTTTCTTCACCGGTTACCGTATCGACAAGCGTTACGTTACCGACTTTGCCGTTTTCCTCATGAATTTCCTTCACGGTTTTATTCCATAGGAAGTCAACTTTTTCATTATCAAATGCTCTCGCTTGAAGAATGCTTTGCGCACGGAGTTTATCACGTCTGTGAACGATCGTTACTTTTGAAGCGAAACGTGTCAGATACACGCCTTCTTCAACAGCAGAATCTCCGCCGCCGACAACGACAAGCTCTTTGCCTTTAAAGAAAGCGCCGTCACATACCGCACAATAAGACACACCGCGGCCGCCCAATTCTTTTTCGCCAGGCACGCCGATTTTTTTATACTCCGCACCCGCGGCAATGATCACAGCGCGTGCTTTATATTCTTTTGAACCGGCTTTAACCACTTTGTACTCTTTGCCATCAACGACTTCTTTAATATCACCATAAGCGTATTCAGCGCCGAATTTTTTCGCGTGTTCGAACATTTTGTTGGAAAGCTCAGGTCCGAGGATGCTTTCGAATCCAGGATAGTTTTCTACATCTTCCGTATTGGCCATTTGCCCGCCGGGAATTCCTCTTTCAATCATTAATGTCGATAAATTTGCTCTTGATGTGTATACAGCGGCCGTCATCCCAGCAGGACCCGCGCCGATTATAATCACGTCATATATTTTTTCTTCTGACACACTATTCACTCCTTAAACCATCTTTTCAAGTTTGGGCTCTTTCTTATATGATAAGAATCCCCATCAAACGTATTCCTTACCCATATCCTATAAAATCTCATGGTGATACGCTATTTTTTTGCTCATTTTTTTCTCATCACGATTAAATGAGTTCCAAAAGGGTATATATGTTAATAAAGAAAGAGCCTTCTGTTCATAGAAGGCCCTTGTCTTATTTATTATTGAACAACACGTCTTACAACGCCTTTAAATGCTTTTTTCCAGTAAACGTTGCTCATTGAGTCAACAGATACACCATGAGATGTATTGTCGTTTAGGAAAGTACCGTTTCCTAAGTAAATTCCAACGTGACCGTTTGTTTTGTATGTGTCAAAGAAAACTAAGTCTCCGCGTTTCATTTCAGACGCGCTGACAGCTTGTCCTCTTGCAACTAACGTATCAGTTGTTGTTCCGCCTACAGGTCCAAGGTTCACACCTGCAGAAGCGTATGCCCAGCGTACGAATGATGAGCAGTCAAAAATACGGTTGTTGATATCAGACTGAGTGCGTCCGCCGCCAAATTTGTACGGAGATTGTCCTACAATGCTTGAACCAACGCTGATCGCACCTTCAATTCCGCCTGAATTGCTGATAACAGTGCCGCCTGAGTTGCTGTTTGAGCTGTTGCTCTTCTTAGAAGATGAGCCGTTAGACGAACTGTTTGATGAACCGTTAGAAGAGTTGTCTGAAGAATCATCATCAGATGAGCTTGCTTTTGCTGTTTCAGTTGTAGCCGTTTGGCTGTCATCTGTTTGTGTCTCATCAGATGCTTTTTGTGCTTCTTCCTGCTTTTTGATCAAGGCAGCCGCAGCTTCTTGTTCTTTTTTGATACGTGCTTGTTCAGCTTCAGTATCTGCTTTTTGGTTTGCAAGTTCAGATGCTTCTGATTTTAATTCAGAAATCGCATCAGCCGTTTTCTTCTGGCTTGCTTTTGCTTCGTCGAAAAGCTTGTCTTTTTCATCAAGCTGTTTATCAAGGTCTTTTTGCATTGTTTCTAATTTAGCCAATGCAGCTTGAACTTCTTTCAGCTTGTCATTCAAATCCGCTTCAGAATCTTCAAGCTTCGCTTTATCCTGCTCTTGCTGCTTGATTAAATCTTTGTCTGCATCCACAATAGATGAAACCGCAGTCGCGCGAGAGATAAAGTCACCAAAGCTTGTTGATCCTAAAAGAACATCTATGTATCCTTGAGATCCGCCGCTTTCCTGTAAAGAACGAACGCGTTTTTTCAGGATTTCGTTGCGTTTTTCGATGCGGGCTTCTGTCTCTTTAATCTCTTTTTTCAGTTTTTTGATTTCTTCTTTTGTTTTATCGTTTTCTTCTTTTTTATCTTCGATCTTGTTGCTTGTATCAAGCGCCTTAGCGTTAATGTCTTTCAGTTCTTTTTCAATCTTTGATTGATTTTCCTGAAGCTCAGTTAATTCTTTTTCCTTCGCTTCGATGCTGGAAGCAACCTCAGATTGCTTGCTTTCGATTTTTTGTTTCTTTTCATCTAATGTTTCCGCCGATGCAGTTTTACTTGTAAATGGGATCAAAAAACTGCTTGTCCCGATGACGGAAGCCAAACCAAGTGTCAATAAACTCTTTCTCACTTTTATATCCTCCCTTTTACTGTGAACCTGTCCTCATTTGGAATCGTATTTTAAACATCAAGTTTCGTTCCTCATACTCTACGAGGAATGATGGTTGTTTATGGTTAATTATTCTGTGCATCTCTTATTCTGGTTGTATAGCGTTTATTTCACATCATATGTAAAAAACACTAATTCCTTATGTACGAGAATCATTATACCATCAAGTTTCGACAAATTAGCGATAAATTTTATTACATTTGTGTTTCAAACAGATGTCAAGTCGCCCATCGTTTGTCATTTTTCTTAAATGAGTAAAAAAGCTGTCGATATTATTTTATTAATATAATCTACTAAATAAAAAAAGAGTCGATTCTACAAATCGACTCTTCAAAATATTCTATTCTAGAATATCATCAATATATTTCATATATTTCGTCAAAGTTGCCGGAGAGATGCCGAATCGGGCCGCTGTGTCTTTTTTCGTATCATGTTTGCCGTGAGCTTCTTTCCAAATATAACAGATTGCCGCTGCCCAGCCCCTCTCATTTTTCAACGGAGCGGCTGCGCGGATTTGCTGGATGACATGGAACACCCAGCAGCTCATGACTTCTGTTTTCATCTCTTCTTTTTCAGCATGCTCCAATAATTTGACGGTTTGATAGGCGAAAAGCGCATCCTTTGATACGTCAGCAGCCGCGGAATCTCCATTTAAAAGCAGCTTAACAAAATGATTTTCGAAAGGAGCGGTAATTCTCTTCGAGCGTATCACCGCTTCAAGATGCTCCGTTTCTCCCTTTGTGCTGCTGATATAATAGGCTGCGAGACGCTGTTCTACAGATGAAGGAAGTGCTTCCCTCCGCTCAATCCATGGAGCCGGGCGGTCTTCTCCGGGATATTGCGACTCGACTTTTCTCCAGATCGTCTCGGCAAATTCAGTATGTCCCGTAAAATAAGCGGAGCACGAGAGCCAGTAAAAGAATGTATCGTCACCTTCAAAGCCACTTTTATATAATGATTTGAGCCATTTATATCCGATCTCATAACGGCCGACAAGCGCCAAAGTGGCTCCCAGTTTATAGCGCTGTTCCAATAGCATCGGATATACGTTAGAAAGCTGATCACTCAGTTCCGCCACTTTTTCGTCTTCTCTTTCATAATAGTAGAAAACGAGAAGATTACATAAGGCGTGAAGGTTTCCTTCATTATGACTGAGCACTTGGTAAGCGGTTTGCTTCGCTTTTACGATGTTGCCTGAATAGAAATAGGCAAGCGCCAGATTATTGTATGCTGACCAAAGCTCCGGATAATCGGCTGTGATTTCCTCAAGCGCCGCAACCGCTTCGGCAAGCTGACCGCTTTCCAGCAGTGACTTTGCCCGATCCTGTTTCATCAGCAATTCATCCTGATCATACAAAGAATCCTCCGGCCCGCCGTCTCCTAAATCGAGCAATTCAAGCAGACTTTCGTTTTCTTCGGCGAATTCACCGTCCGGATCCGCATCTGAATAAGCGGCCGCTTCTTTATAAGCTTCTTGAAATAGCCCCAGATGGGCAAAGTTATTCGCTTTAAAGTAATGGCACTCCGGCATTTCGGCCTCCAGATTTGCCATGATATAATCAAGAAGATCGTTCGACTCCTGATATTGGCCCATTTCTGAATAAATGACCGCAAGCTGCGAAAGCATCTCTGAATCCTCCGGCTCCAAATGAACCGCGCGCTGAATCAGTTTGCTTGCCCGTTTCAGATTGCGCTCTTTATACGCTTTCAAGCCTTTATGAAAAAAATATTGTCCATCTTGAAGCAGCTGGACAATTTGTGCGTGATTTTTATGTTCAGAAGTGTGTTTTCCCACAACTACCCTCCGTTTTATACAATGTACCGTCAGTAGTATACCATAAATCGCAAGCCCCTCAATAGTTCAAAAGGAAGGATTGGGAAAATCCCTCCGCTTTTTTACTGGCTGATTCGACCAAAATTTACCCGGCTTTGTTCTCTAAATCCGCGTTCATTTTCAGCTGCTGTTCAGCAAAATCTCTATATAGATCATGGGAAGCCATTAATTCATGATGTGTGCCCCGTCCGGTGATTTCTCCTTTTTCAACAAACAAAAGCTGGTCCGCGTCTACAACAGTGGATAAGCGGTGTGCGATGACAATCGTTGTACGGCCCTCCATCAGCACCTCAAGCGCCTGCTGGACTGATTTTTCAGATTGGCTGTCGAGGCTTGAAGTGGCTTCATCAAGCATAAGAATACTCGGATCACGGAGAAGCGCTCTCGCAATCGCGATTCTTTGCCTCTGTCCGCCTGACAGCATAATGCCGCGTTCGCCCACCTCTGTATCAAGCTGATTTGGCAGCTCCTTTATAAAATTGAGCGCATATGCCATCTCCGCGGCTTTTTCGATCTCGGCATCTGTTACATCACGTTCTAACCCGTAGCAAATATTTTCTCTGATCGTTCCCGACATTAACGGGCTTTCCTGTGATACATACCCGATGTGCTCCCGCCACGATTCAAGCGAGTAAGTATCAACCGGCTCGTCCCCCAGCCGAATGGTCCCTGCAGTCGGCGAATAAAAACGTTCAAGCAGCTTAAACAGCGTCGTTTTCCCGCCGCCGCTCGGACCGACAATCGCTGTGACTTTCCCTGCCTCAATGACAGCGCTGATCTCTTTCAAGATCAGCTGATCCGGCTTATAGCCAAAAGATACATGGTCAAGCTGAATAGGCAGATGCGCGTTATCAATTTGTTTTCCTGTAACTGTATCTTCCTCTTCCTCTGCCAAAATCTCAATCATCCGTTCTGTTGCGCCGATTGATTTTTGCAGCTGTGTGAAGAACGTTGTAATTTGCCCCATCGGCATAATAATTTGAAACAAATATAAAATAAAAGCCACGAGCGCTCCGGCGGTGAGCTCACCTGAAGACACCTGCATGCCGCCGTATCCGATGACTGCTACGAGAGCTGCCATTAATACAAGTGAGATGAGCGGGCTGACAAGCGACTGAACCTTGGCTTCACGAACTCCAAGTTTAAATAATGAAGAAATCCCCATCTTCCCGCGCCCATATTCGACATCCTCCGCATTTGAAGCCTTGACGAGCCTAATTTCCGGAAGAATTTGATTCAGCAGGCCTGTAAAACGGGCTGTTTCATCTTGCGTTTCCCGGGAAATCGAAAACATCTTCCGGCCTATCGGCGCTAAGATAAGAGCGGCCAGCGGAACAACAACTAACACAAGCAGTGTCAGCTTCCAGTTCATAATAAACAAGATAGACAGTGATCCAATGACAGAAATGATACCTGTAATAAATCCGCTGATATGGGTTGTAATCAGTTCTTTGACCACCATCGTATCATTCGTTACACGGCTGACTGTTTCTCCGGAAGCGTTTGTATCAAAATAGGAGACAGGGAGCTTAATTAATTTCTTCCATAATAGATCCCGCAGCCCGGAGATGATTTTTTGTCCGTTATAGTTCAGCGCATAGGTGGCATAAGCGCTTAAACCGGCCTGAACGAGAAAAACAAGCGCGATCAGCCCGATTTGTGTTCCTGACAGAGCTGACATTGAAAAGCCATCGACAAGCTGCTTCGTTAATAATGGAATCAGCAGGCTGACCAGTGTGGTCACAATACTGAGAATTAACGCAAAGGCAAGCTTTCCATAAGAAGGATTGGTCTGCTTTACTAATGCAAAAAAGGGTTTTAATTTACTTTTAGATTTTTGTTGCTGGTTTGGCATATTATTATTCCTCCTGTTTCAGCGTTCAGAAAGGTGAATTAGCATTTCAAAAGGATGATTTTTACTCTTTCTCAATCATATCAATGGAGAGAGACTTTTTCAGTATATTTTTGCCGTGATGAAAATAAAAATCTCCCACTCATGGTTGAATAGGAGATTTTTATATTATCCATCTTGAACAGGCTTCTTTTTTCTATAAGTCAATGTCACATCCTGCTGTCGCATGTCTTCAATCATCATTTTATACCGGTCAACTTTTGCAGTATGTTCTTCTTTTATCATTTGAAGTGCAGCTTATCTACTTTCGCTTTTTGATTCTAGCTCTTCTTTTATTTTTTTTACGATCAACCCTTTTTGACCTTTGATTTCCTCTTTTAAAGAAGACTCAAATTTCTTTGTCAGGCTGAGAATGTCATTGATCGGTTTATTGAGGCTGCCTGCTTTCCCCTTCATTTCGTCATAGGTTAGAAACTTATAGGTGGTTGATACAATATCTGTTTCACTTTCTGAAAATAAGGAAGTCACTCTTCATTTTCCTCCTAAGGCTGAAAATCAAATAACTGAGAAATCATTTCTTCTTTTTCAAACAGCTTTTCAATACTTTCGCGGATGTTTTTGATAAAATCTCTTTTTTCTGTTGTCTGTTTTTTTAATTCAGCAACAATTCCATCATTAGCAGGGAGCGCACCTGTGTGGAACGATTCATGAACTGAGATTTTCTCTAATTTATCGAATGTGTGGCTGAAACCAGCTGCAAGCCGGAATTGAAGATCGAAGGCATAATGCGAAGGATTTTCTTCCATATGATGAATAGCTGTGGTGATCGCCTGTTTTTTGTCTAAATATCGGAGCCTTTATAGCTGAAGCCTTTTTCCTTTGATAATGCGTTCAGCATTTGAACAATGCTGTGGCCGTCAACGATGAGTTTTAATGCGTCTTTTGTTTCTTTGTCGAGTGTTTCTATCGAGGACAAAATTGATTTTACGTACTCCACTATTTCACCAACGTTTTTTAAAGCTTGGGAGCTGCCATATAAGACAGCTCCCATCCTCTTACTTTTCAGAATGGCGTTTTTTCAATACGTCTAGCACATCATCCAGCGGCAGAGCTTGCTCTCTGAGCAGGACAAGCAGGTGATACAGCAGGTCTGCCGCTTCCCATTTGAGTTCCTCGTGGTCTCGGTTCTTCGCGGCGATGATGACTTCGGATGCTTCTTCACCGACTTTTTTCAAAATCTTATCAACACCTTCTCGGAAAAGGTAAGTGGTGTAAGCTCCTTCAGGCATTTCCGCTTGGCGTTCCGCGATCACGCGCTCCAGTTCGTTAATGATGCCGAATCGGCCCGCAGCCTGTTCTTCTGATTGTTCCTTTGTAAAACAGCTGTAGCTGCCAGTGTGGCATGCTGGGCCGGACGGTTCTACGAGTACGATCAGCGCGTCCTGGTCGCAGTCATACCGGATACCTTTGACGGCTTGCGTGTTCCCTGAGGTTTCCCCTTTATGCCATAACGCTTGGCGCGAGCGGCTGTAAAACCATGTTTCTTTTGTTTCCAGCGTTTTTTCGTACGATTCCTTGTTCATATAGGCAAGTGTCAGCACTTCTTTACTTGCCGCATCCTGTACGATGGCAGGAATTAATCCGTCCTCGTTAAAACGCAGTTCATCTGCCTGTTTCATCTCACATTCACCCCGTGCTCTTTCAAGTATGATTTCACTTCTTTAATCGATGTTTCTTTATAATGAAAAATAGAGGCGGCAAGCGCGGCGTCGGCTTCTCCTTTTGTAAAAGCCTCAAGCATATGCTGCGCGCTTCCCGCTCCTCCCGAGGCGATAACAGGTACGGTGACAGCTTCAGAAACAAGTTTTGTCAGCCTGTGGTCAAAGCCTTTTTTCTCACCGTCGGAGTCCATACTTGTCAGTAATATTTCTCCAGCTCCGCGTTTGACGCCTTCTTTTGCCCATCTTGTGACTTCCCAATCTGTTTTCTTTCTGCCGCCGTGCGTGTAGACCTTATATGTGTCAGATTCTTGGTCATACTTGGCATCGATGGCAAGGACGATGCATTGAGAACCGAAAAACTCGGCTCCTTCTGTAATCAGCTCAGGGCGGAGAACAGCTGCCGTGTTAACCGACACTTTGTCCGCTCCGGCACGCAGAATCGTTTTCATATCGCTGAGCTGATTGATGCCGCCGCCGACTGTAAACGGAATCGCGAGCTTCGCGGCAACCTGCTCCACAACGTCAACCATCGTTTTGCGTCCTTCATGCGAGGCAGAAATATCAAGAAAAACGAGTTCATCCGCGCCTTCCTGGTCGTACACTTCCGCCAGTTCAACTGGGTCACCGGCATCCTTCAATTCAAGAAATTGAATTCCTTTGACAACGCGTCCTTCTTTAACATCAAGACATGGAATAATCCGTTTTGTAATCATTTCCGCTTCACCCTTTCAAGCGCCTCGCTCAGCGTAAACTGATTGGTATACAGCGCTTTTCCGATGATCGCTCCAGAAACGCCGTCCGCCTGATAGCGAGCGAGGGCTTCGAGGTCCGCGACGGAGCTGACTCCGCCGGAAGCGATCACAGATTTCCCCGTTTCCTTCGCAAGCTCGACAGTGCTTTCAATATTGGGGCCTGACAGCATTCCGTCTGTCGCGATGTCAGTAAAAATAAAGACTTCCGCACCTTCATTGGCAAGCTCTTTGCCGAGTTCGGTTGCCTTAAGGGTTGATGTTTCCAGCCATCCCTCTGTTGAAACAAAGCCGTCTCTCGCGTCCAGTCCGATTGCAATTTTCTCGCCATATTGTTTCAGCATTTTTTTTACAAACGGTGGGTTAGAGACAGCTGAGCTCCCCAGGATCACCCGATCGACTCCTGCTGATAAGTATTCATAGACGTCACTTTCGGAACGGATCCCGCCGCCAATTTCGACTTTCAGGTCCAGCTTTTGGGCAATCTCGATCACATGGCGGTCATTTACCCTTTTCCCTTCTTTTGCGCCGTCGAGATCAACGAGATGGATCCATTCGGCACCCTCACTCGCAAATAACGCGGCCATGTCGTAAGGTGAATCGCCGTATATCGTTTCCTTATTATAATCTCCTTGAACAAGGCGGACACATTTGCCGTTTCTCATATCAATTGCCGGATATAATGTAAAAGCACTCATTTTTTCACCTTCTGTTCTGCTGCCATTTTCGTGAATTGGGTTAAGATAGACATTCCGACCGTGCTGCTTTTTTCCGGGTGGAATTGGGCGCCGAAGACGTTCCTTTTTCCAACTACAGCAGGCACTCGCACACCATAATCAGCGCTTGCCAGAAGCGCGTCCTCCTGCATCCCGTCAATGTAATAAGAATGCACGAAATAAGCGTAGCCTTCTTCTGCTTCAGCCAGCAGCGGAGATTCGTTATGAAAGGAAAGGCGGTTCCAGCCCATATGCGGAACCTTCAGCTTGTTTCCTTTCTCATCTTTTGCTTTCAGCCTGACTGCTTTTCCTTTTAACAGCCCGAGGCCTGACGCGGTGCCGTTTTCTTCGCTTTCATCAAATAAAAGCTGCATGCCGAGGCAAATCCCGAGAAGCAGTCTTCCCTCTGAGACCATATCGTGAATCAATTGATCGAGCTTCGCGTTGCGCAAATTGTCCATCGCGTCTCCAAATGAACCGACCCCCGGCAAAATGAAGGCATCGGCTTCTCTCAGCTCCTCCGGCTTTTCAGAAACAAGGTACGGCACGCCGACACGCTCAAGCGCCTTTGAGACACTGTATAAATTGCCCATTCCGTAATCTATCACGCCGATCATTTACAGCATCCCTTTCGTTGATGGTATTCCTTTAACACGCGGATCAATCGCTGTTGCTTCATCAAGCGCACGTCCGAGCGCTTTAAAAACAGCTTCAATCATGTGGTGAGTGTTTGTGCCGTAATGAACGATAACGTGCAGGTTCATCCGAGCTTCAAGCGCCAGCTTCCACAAAAATTCATGTACAAGCTCCGTATCAAATGTTCCGACTTTAGCCGCCGGGAAGTCCGCGCGCATTTCCAAGTGCGGCCGGTTGCTTAAATCAATCACGACTTGAGCAAGCGCCTCATCCATCGGTACAAACGCTGAACCGTAGCGTTTAATTCCTTTTTTATCGCCTAAGGCTTCAAGCAGCGCCTGCCCTAAGCAAATGCCGATATCTTCAGTCGTGTGGTGATCATCTATATCAACATCGCCTTTCGCGTTAATGGAAAGATCAAATTGTCCGTGTTTCGTGAATAAATCCAGCATGTGTGTCATAAACGGCACGTCTGTTTTGATATCCGCTTGTCCCTCGCCGTCTATTGCGAATGCCAGCTCAATATCTGTTTCGTTTGTTTTTCTGGCGCGTTCCGCTTTTCTCATTTTGAATTCCTCCGTTCTCTCGATTCAATTGATCTGGCATGCGCTTCTAATCCTTCAAGTCTGGCAAAAGCCGCGATGCTTTCTGCATGTTCTTCAAAGGCCGATTGACTGTAAGAAATAATGCTCGATCTCTTTTGAAAATCGGTTACGTTTAATGGACTTGAAAATCTGGCTGTTCCGTTTGTCGGAAGCACATGGTTCGGTCCGGCAAAGTAATCTCCGACAGGCTCAGGGCTGTATCTGCCTAAGAAAATCGCACCCGCATGTTTGATTCTGCCAAGCAAAGCTTCGGGAGACTGTGTGATGATTTCTAAATGCTCCGGTGCGAGTGTATTGACAGTATCAATGGCTTCATCCATTGTTTCCGCCACATATATACACCCGTAATCGTTCACTGCAGCTTCCGCTATTTCTCTTCGCGGCAAGGTTTTCAGCTGCTCGTTCACTTCGGCTGAAACCGCCTCGGCCAGCGTCATGGAATCTGTGACAAATACACTTGAGCTGAGCTTATCGTGTTCCGCCTGTGACAGCAGGTCGGCCGCAATTTCCCTCGGTATCGCTGTTTCATCAGCCAGGACGACGATTTCACTCGGTCCGGCAATCATATCGATATCGACATCACCGAACACCTCTCGTTTGGCAAGCGCGACATAAATATTTCCCGGGCCTGTGATTTTATCCACCGGCTCAATGGTTTCTGTTCCGTAAGCCAGCGCCGCAATCGCCTGAGCGCCGCCCATTTTGTAAATGTCTTTTATGCCTAGCTCAGCAGCAGCGACTAAGACCCCTGGGGACAGCTGTCCGTCTTTTCCCGGAGGCGTCACAAGAACGATTCTTTCCACACCCGCTGTCAGCGCCGGGATGACATTCATTAAAACAGATGAAGGATATGCCGCCGTTCCCCCCGGCACATATACACCGGCGGAATCAAGCGCCGTCACTTTCTGCCCCAGCATGGTACCGTCTTTTCTGTGATAAAACCAGGAGGATTGCAGCTGTCTCTCGTGATATTCCCTAATATTTTCGATTGCCTGCCTCATCACCTGAAGCAGCTGTGAATCCAGCGAGGTGTATGCTTTTTCAATTTCTTCTTTTGTGACCAGCGGGCTGTCTATTTCGATGCCGTCAAATCTCGCCGTGTAGCTGCGGACCGCCTGATCACCGTTTGCTTTTACATCTTCAATAATTGATCGGACCGTTTTTCTTTGCTCATCCGTCCCGGCATCTATGGACCGCTTGAGAGAAAACCGTTCTGCGCCGCTGATGGTTTTGATCTTCATTTTGCCGTTTCTCCTTCCACAACGAGAGATAAGCGGGATGCCATTTCGTCAATCACATCGTCTTTCATGCGATAGCTTACCGGGTTTACGATAAAGCGGGAAGTAATGTCACAAATGTGCTCCGTTTCAACAAGCCCGTTTTCTTTCAGCGTCTGTCCTGTGGAAACGATATCTACAATCCGGTCTGCAAGGCCGATGAGCGGGGCCAACTCAATTGAACCGTTGAGCCTAATGATTTCGACTTGTTCACCCTGCTCTCTAAAATAACTGGAAGCTACATTCGGATACTTTGTCGCGATTCTCGGTGCTACGCCGCTCCAGTCTGTATTCGGAAGTCCGGCGACTGCCAGGTGGCATTTGCTGATCTTCAAATCCAGCACCTCATACACATCGCGCTCCTCCTCCAGCATGACATCCTTGCCTGCAATCCCGACATCTGCAACACCATGCTCCACATATGTGGTCACGTCCATCGGCTTAGCTAATATGAAACGGAGATTTTCCTCCGGCACATCAATGATCAGTTTTCTTGAATCTTCAAACTCCTCAGGGAGCTTGTAGCCAGCCTGACGCAGCAGCCCTGCCGCTTCTTCAAATATCCGGCCCTTCGGCATCGCCATTGTGAGTAACTTACCCATTTTGCTCTTCCTTTCTGGCTCCGATAAAATAGGTGACATTTGCAAAAGATTTTGTCATCTGATCGATATTTTCAATTCCCGATAAATCTTGAAGAACTACTTTGTTCCCCTTCATACGTTCTTCATTCGCATAAGCGATGGCTTGCACCCGCTGCTCTTTGCTGAAAATAACAGCGTCTATTTCACAAGGTTCGTCTTTCATATGAAGCGCTTCAATCAGCCGGTCGATCCGAAGCCCGAAGCCTGTTGCCGGCGCGGGCGAATCAAAATGGCCCAGAAGCTTGTTATAACGGCCGCCGCTTCCAATGACAAAACCGACATTTTCGGCGTACACTTCAAATAAAATCCCTGTGTAATAGCTCATGTGGCTGACCATATTCAGATCAAGGCGGACATTTTCCGTACATCCGTAATCCTTAAGAATGTCCCACAGCGCCTTCAGCTCATCAACCACGCTTTTTCCTTGCTCAGAATCGACGATTTCCTCAGCACGTCTGCATACTTCTATGCCGCCCCGCAATTCAAGAAGCTCAAGCAGCCTGCTTTTATCAATGGAGGAAAGCGGGAGAGACTTGACATGTTCTCTGTAGCCGACATAGTTCTTCTCGTATAAAAACCTCCGCAGCACATCAGCACGCTCAACGTTTCCGAGCACCTCAACAAACAGGGCATCCGCAATGCCGGCATGGCCGATGGCAATTTTAAAGGAAGACAGCCCGGCGCTTTTTAACGCACCGATTACTAAAGCAATGACCTCCGCATCCGCGCTTGTCGTACCGTCACCGATTAATTCCACTCCGACCTGCTCGAATTCGGCAGGGCGTCCGCCTTCGCGTTCCTGAGCCCTGAACACATTTGCCGCATAGCCGACTCTGAGCGGATGATCGTGTTTCAGAAGCTTTGATGCCGCCACCCTTGCAATCGGTCCTGTCATATCCGGGCGAAGCACCAATGTCTTGCCGTCCTGATCAAGAAGCTTGAACAGCTGCTGCTCCTCAATCGCTGACTGCACGCCAACGGTATCGTAAAACTCCAGCGTCGGCGTTTCCATAAATTGATATCCCCATTTATCTATCAAATCGGTTAACGATTGTCTCACCTTTTTTTTCGTTTCGTATAAACCGGGCAGTGTATCTCTCATGCCGTGCGGTTTTTCAAACATAAACATCAACCCGAGCACCTCCGTTGCCATTGTTTGAGGGAAAATTCCAAATCCTTTAGTTCGCTAATATGATAATATGTTAGCAGATGAAAGAATGAAAATCAATGCTTAACTTCAGTTAAGATATTTTTCATTCAGATGCCCTCCTCCTAATTATGAAAAAATCATGAATAAATAATTAAAGGTACGTAATATCTCAAATTCTTTATGTTTGGCATGCTATAATACAAATCAAATAGAGAACAAGGAGATAAAGATGAAAACACTGCGAACTCTATGTATACTGATCATACTTTCAGGCGTCATTTTTTTCGGACTTAAAATAAATGCAAAAGATATAGATATTCCTTTTTTCAATAGCGATAAAAAAGAGGCTGAAAAAGAATCGGCTGCCAACAGCAAAAAGGAGCTGAAGGGAAGCGCCGAACCGCTGGATGTCATCCTTTATAACCAGATGGACGCGCCTCGGCTCTATAACGGCTGTGAAGTAACAAGCCTTGCGATGGTGCTGAATTACGCGGGATACGACGTAACAAAAAACACACTGGCAGACCAGATTGCCACAGTGCCTTTGACATACAGCAGCGGATTAAAAGGTGATCCGAATGACGGATTTGTCGGGGATATGGCGAATGGCCCGGGTCTCGGTGTCTACCATGGACCGATCTATAAGCTGGCGAAAACCTATGCCGGCAACAAAGTGTCTGACCTGACTGGAAATAGCATTTCCGCTGTTTATGAACAGCTTGAGAAAGGCAATCCTGTTTGGGTCATTACGACCGCCAACTTTACGCCGGTTGACAACATGCAGACATGGAAAACGCCAAACGGAACAATAGATATCACGTACAGCGAACACAGTGTCGCCGTTACAGGATATGATGAAAAATACGTGTATCTCAATGATCCGTATGGCTACAAAAACAGAAAAACCGACAGAACCAGCTTTGAAAAAGCGTGGGAACAAATGGGCAGCCAAGCCATCGTTATTCAAAGGTAAACTGCTGAAAACTGTTCGCTTTCACAGTGCCTATGCTCTACCCTGAGCAAATACGACAATATTCATGCTTTTTGTTTCAATCGGTAATATCGATTCATTTTCCATTTATCATCCAAAATTGTCTTTACTTTCAGGCTGTCTGTTTTTATGATTAAAGCAGATTCAGCCTTGCCCCGATCGATGTGAGAGAAGCCGGTGCAAGACGCTGAGGCTTCTCTTACAAAAATTAAAGATATCCGGGGAGGATTTTATCATTGAAAAAAATCGTGTCTATCCTATTTATATTCAGTTTGGTTATGGGTGTCAGCCAGTTTCAATCATCAACTGCTTTTGCAGCTGACAAAGTGGTTCACGAAACAATTATCGTACCAAAAAATACAACATATGACGGGAAGGGACAGCGGTTTGTAGCAGGGAAAGAATTAGGTGACGGAAGCCAGTCCGAAAATCAGGAACCTGTTTTTCGTGTAGAGGATGGAGCAACTCTGAAAAATGTGGTGCTCGGCACACCTGCTGCTGATGGCGTGCACACTTATGGAAACGTTAACATTCAGAATGTGAAGTGGGAAGATGTTGGTGAGGATGCGTTAACGGTGAAGAAGGAAGGAAAAGTGACCATCGATGGCGGCTCTGCCCAAAAAGCGTCAGATAAGATTTTCCAAATCAATAAAGCGAGCACCTTCACAGTGAAAAACTTCACGGCGGACAATGGCGGAAAGTTCATTAGACAGCTTGGCGGTTCAACCTTCCACGTTGATGTGATCATCGACAAGTGCACCATCACGAACATGAAAGAAGCGATATTCCGGACAGACAGCAAAACAAGCACGGTCAGAATGACAAATACACGCTACTCCAATGTCGGCCAAAAATGGATTGGCGTTCAGCATATTTACGAAAACAATAATACTCAATTTTAAAATAAAAAATCCCGCTGATGTTTATTCAGCGGGACTTTTCAATCTTGCTTGCATTTCTTCCTTCGTATAGATGATCCTCATCGGATTTCCGCCGACAAATGCCCCGGCAGGCACGTCTTTATGGACAAGCGTTCCGGCGGACACAATTGCGCCATCCCCTATTTCCACACCTGGCAGAATGGTCGTGTTCGCACCGATCATCACTTCGTCTCCAATCAGGACTTTGCCGATCCGGTATTCATGAATCAAATACTCATGGGCCAAAATGGTCGTATTGTACCCGATAATTGTATTTGTTCCGACTGAGATCTTTTCCGGAAACATAATATCCGGCATCACCATGAGGGCAAAGGATGTCTGATTTCCAACCTTCATCCGCAGAAATGTACGGTACAGCCAGTTTTTCATCCCTATAAACGGTGTATATCTCGCAATTTGAATGACAATAAAATTTTTGACAACCTTTACAAAAGGCACCGTTTGATAGACATGCCATAGTGAGTTAGCCCCCGAGACCGGATGGCGATCTGTTTTTCTCACAGATTACTTCACTCCAACGATTTGTAATAGATCACTCATTTTCTCAAGCATATAATCAGGCTCATGCTTCGCCAGCATTTCCGGCCCTTTAATCGTCCATGCGACTCCTGCCGTTTTTGTTCCGGCGTTTTTCCCTGCCAGCACATCGTGGTAATTATCTCCGACCATAATGGCTTCCCCAGGCTCGCTTCCAAGCTGTTTCAGCGCTAAAAGAACCGGCTCGGGATCAGGCTTTGCCATCGACACATCATCGAGGGTGACGACCGTTTCAAAAAATTCGCCGATCCCCGTCAGCTTGAGGCCCATATTGACAGTATCTCTTAATTTCGTTGTTACAATCCCTAATTTAAAGCCTGCTTTTTTTAATGCATCCAGGGTTTCATACACTGTTTCATATTCGGTTACGAGTGAATCATGCATGTCATGATTGTACGCTCTGTACATGGCGATCATATCATCGCATTTATCAGCATCCATCGAGGAGAATGTGTCAAAAAGAGACGGCCCGATAAAGGCGAGGACATCTTCTCGTTTATACTTGCTCGGGTAATAATGCTCCAGGGTATGCAAAAAGGACGCGATAATTAATTCATTCGTATTAATAAGCGTTCCGTCTAAATCAAACAGAATTGTCGTTACTTGTTTGTCACTCATATTGCTTCCTTTCCAACCGCTGAGGGTTTCCATTTTTTCCATGTATGCGCAATAACCATTGTCAGCAGCACTGCTGTGGTGACACGTATCAGAAGAAGAGGCCAGACCGGTATGCCGAGCGGAATAAAGACAAGTGTATCTTCCACGACCGCGTGGCAGGCAACAAGAAAAATAAACGCCAATGTCATATCCCGTCTGCTCACGCCGTCATCCTCGACAGCTTTGATCATAACACCCGCTCCGTAGGCCAGACCGATCGTCAATCCCGCCACCATCGTCATGGACGTATTTTTATTCATGCCAAGCAGCTGCGTAAACGGAGACAGCCACCTGGAAAAACAATGCAGCCAGCCTAAATCTCTTAAAAACTGAATGATGATCATCAGCGGGATCACAATTGCCGCAAGCTGCAAAACACCAAGTCCGGCTTTCGTTAAACCCTCGGCTAGCATTGCCAGCCAGCCGTCTGGCGCTGCACTCTTTGAAGCGATAAAACCGTACTGCGCCGTTTCCTGTCCGCCATGCCAAATGAGATTAATGACGATTGCTGACACAGCGGCCAAACCGATGCGCACCGCCAAAATAACGCCAATTCTGATGCCAACCTTTGCGGCAACTGTCGATTCGATAATCAAGTTATGACAGAATGAAAGCATAACAGCTAAAATAAAAACTTCCTTCACAGATAAATCCAATGTCAAAATCCCGGCAATTCCAGCGTACAGATTCAGCATATTTCCCAGCACAAGCGGAATAGCCGCTTCACCTGAAAGCCCGAACAGGCCCATAACCGGTGTGATCAGCCGTACCAGCCAATCCATGACAGGCGTATGCTGGAGCAAAGTGACCAATAGTGTTACCGGGAAAATGACTTTACCGAGCGTCCATGTTGTTTGAAGACCTGCCGCAAGACCAGTCAGAAAGATTTTCTTCATCCCTCATCCCCCTTTGTTGACGTCTACTCCGCGTACCGCTCCTTCGAGTACCCCTTGACCCGTCTGAAGATGATGGCTCCCACAGCCAAAACAATCAATACGATTGAAATTACCTGAGCGATGCGAAGTGCATCAGTCAGCATTAAGCTGTCAGTCCTCATTCCTTCAATAAAGTATCTTCCGATTGAATACCAAATGATATAGATCAAGAACAGCTCGCCTCTCCGCAAATTCGCTCTGCGCAGGAGCAGCAAAGCGATGACGCCGACAAAGCTCCAAAGTGATTCATATAAAAAAGTAGGGTGATAATATTGCCCGTTGATGTACATTTGATTGATGATAAATTCAGGCAGGTGCAGGCTTTCTAAAAAGGCTCTGCTGACTGCCTCGCCGTGCGCTTCCTGGTTCATGAAGTTTCCCCAGCGTCCAATCGCCTGGCCGAGCAAAATGCTTGGCGCGGCAATATCCGCAAGCTTCCAAAACGAAAGATTTTTCACTCTTGAAAATACATAACCAGTTAAAATGGCGCCGATTAACCCGCCGTGAATGGCAATGCCGCCCTTCCAAATCTTAATGATTTCTCCCGGATGTGCCGCATAATAATCCCATTCAAATGCAACGTAATAAATTCGTGCGCAAATAATCGCAATCGGAATGGCAAACAGGACAAGATCGATAAACGTGTCTTTCTGCAGCCCCCGTTTCTCACTTTCCCTCATCGCAATCCAAAGCCCTAGCAAAGCGCCGAGACCGATAATGATTCCGTACCAATGGACGGCTAACGGCCCCAGCTGAAAAGCTATCGGATTGAGTGGTTCTATCGCTTCATTCATTTAACGCCAACTCCTATTCGTCTTGTTCGCCGTCTTCAATGACGTCCGCCAGCTTGTTTGTAAATTGCTCAGCGGCGTTCAGACCCATCCGCTTCAATCTGAAGTTCATCGCTGCCACCTCGATGATGACTGCGAGATTTCGGCCCGGACGGACCGGAATCGTCAGTTTTGTAATTTCTGTATCAATGATTTTCATGGTTTCTTCCTCAAGTCCGAGACGGTCGTATTGCTTGCCCTGCTCCCAGAGTTCAAGATTCATGACAATCGTAATTCGTTTATTGCTTCTGACCGCGCCGGCACCAAACAGGGTCATCACGTTGATAATGCCAAGCCCCCTGATTTCAAGGAGATGCTCAATTAATTCAGGCGCGTTTCCGACAAGGGTATCCTGATCCTCCTGACGAATTTCAACGCAATCATCGGCAACGAGGCGGTGCCCCCTTTTCACAAGCTCCAGTGCGGTTTCACTTTTCCCGACGCCGCTTTTTCCCGTAATCAGCACGCCGACACCGTAAATATCGACAAGTACGCCATGAATCGCTGTAGTAGGCGCCAGACGGCTCTCAAGAAAATTGGTTAAACGGCTTGACAGCCTTGTCGTTTTCAGCGGCGATCTGAGGACAGGCACGCCGTTTTTCTCGGAAGCGTCAATCAGCTCCTGCGGGATAGGCATATCTCTGGAAAGAATAATAGCTGGTGTTACATCAGTGCACAGAGAATCCATTCGCTGCTTTTTATCCTCTTCCGGCAGCTGTTCAAAGAAAGAAAGCTCTGTTTTTCCGAGAAGCTGCACGCGCTCTCTCGGATAATATGTAAAATATCCGGCAATTTCAATGCCTGGTCTTGATAAGTCACTCATTGTAATCGGGCGGTTAACCCCTTCTTCTCCGCTGATTAATTCCAAATTGAACTGTTCCATTACGTCTTTTGTGCGAACCTTTGCCACGATATGTTCCTCCTGTTCCGGGCTGCCCCGAGCTTGCTCACAATACTTTCATTTTATCACTTTCGGGCTTGAACCTAAAACAGATTTTATAAAAGACGGGAAAACACCTCAGCTGGTCTAGATCACTAGTCTGAAAAGGGGTAAAATAAATGTATTCATATTCCAGAAAGGCGGATCACCTATGGCAGAAAGTCTTCTTATCAAAGGCATCGCGATCGTGACAGAAAATGAAGTAATCAAAAATGGCTATGTCGGAATCAATGGCGGAAAAATCAGCACAGTTTCAACAGAACGGCCTAAAGAGTCTTACTCAAAAGAGATTCAAGCACCGGCAGATTCCGTTTTGCTTCCCGGGATGATTGACATTCATATTCACGGCGGCTATGGCGCAGATACGATGGATGCAAGCTTTTCCGCCCTCGACACCATGTCCTCAAGACTTCCAGAAGAAGGCACGACGAGCTTTTTAGCAACAACCATTACCCAGGAACATGGGCACATTTCCCAAGCTTTGGTGAATGCAAGAGATTGGAAAGCAGCTGAAGAATCCTCTTTATTAGGCGCTGAACTGCTCGGCATTCATTTGGAGGGGCCCTTTGTTTCACCTAAAAGAGCCGGAGCGCAGCCAAAGGAATGGATCAGGCCTTCGGATGTTGCGCTTTTCAAAAAGTGGCAGCAGGAGGCGGGCGGACTGATCAAAATCGTCACACTTGCGCCGGAGGAGGATCAGCATTTTGAACTGATCCGCTATTTGAAAGACGAATCGATTATCGCGTCGATGGGGCACACAGATGCCGACTCCGCATTACTGTCGGAGGCCGCGAAAGCAGGCGCGAGCCATATGACCCATCTTTACAACGCGATGAGCCCGTTTCATCACCGAGAGCCCGGAGTGATCGGAACGGCGCTAGCCCATGATGGGTTTGTGACAGAGCTTATCGCCGACGGCATCCACTCCCATCCTTTAGCGGCAAAGCTTGCTTTTTTGGCAAAAGGCAGCAGCAAGCTCATTTTAATTACCGATTCCATGAGGGCAAAAGGCCTGAAAGATGGTGTATACGAGTTCGGCGGCCAAAGTGTGACGGTAAGAGGAAAGACAGCTCTTCTTTCCGACGGAACACTTGCCGGGTCGATCCTCAAAATGAACGAAGGCGCACGGCATATGCGTGAGTTTACAAATTGCTCTTGGATGGATATAGCTAATATAACTTCTGCAAACGCGGCCAAACAGCTGGGCATCTTTGACCGAAAAGGGAGTGTGACAGAGGGAAAAGATGCGGATCTTGTGATTGTCAGCAGTGATTGCGAGGTGATTCTCACCATCTGCCGCGGAAACATTGCATTTATATCCAAGGAGGCTGACCAGATATGAAAGTAGTTGAATGTCAAACATATGAAGAGCTAAGCCAAAAAGCAGCCAGAATAGCGGCAGACACAATCAAGGAAAAACCTGACGCCGTTCTCGGTTTAGCAACAGGCGGCACACCGGAAGGCACGTATCGCGAGCTGATCCGCCTGCACCAAACTGAGAATCTTTCATTTAAAAACGTCACCACGGTTAATTTGGATGAATACGCCGGACTTTCAAGCGATGATCCGAACAGCTATCACTACTATATGAATTCTCGTTTTTTTCAGCATATCGACAGCCAGCCAAGCCGGCATTTTATTCCCAATGGAAATGCAGACGACCTGGAAGCCGAATGCAGGCGGTACGAACAACTAGTCGAATCCATTGGCGGCACTGACATTCAGCTTCTCGGCATCGGCCGAAACGGACATATCGGCTTCAACGAACCGGGAACGCCTTTCAAGTCGCGAACACACGTTGTGACATTAAATGAACAAACCCTCCAGGCGAATGCCAGATATTTTTCTTCAATAGACAGTGTGCCGAAAAAAGCACTCACAATGGGAATCCAGACGATTCTCTCAAGCAAGCGCATTCTGCTGCTTATTTCCGGCAAAAGCAAAGCGGAAGCTGCGAGAAAGCTGTTAGAAGGAGACGTAAGCGAAGATTTCCCAGCATCGGCTTTGCACCTGCACCCCGATGTTACGATTTTGATTGATCGTGAAGCCGCGGCATTAAGACCTTGAAAGGAACATGCTGACTTATGAATATCGATAAACAATCGCCTATTCCGATTTATTATCAGATTATGGAGCAATTAAAAGCCCAAATTAAGAGCGGAGAGCTGCAGCCAGATATGCCTCTTCCCTCCGAGCGTGAATATGCCGAACAATTCAGAATCAGCCGGATGACGGTTCGCCAGGCGCTTTCTAATTTAGTCAATGAAGGCTTTCTTTATCGCCTGAAAGGACGGGGCACCTTTGTCAGCAAGCCAAAAATGGAACAAGCACTCCAAGGGCTTACAAGCTTTACCGAGGATATGAAAAGCCGCGGGATGACACCGGGCAGCAGGCTCATTGACTACCAGCTTATTGAGTCAACTGAGGAGCTCGCAGCTTTATTAGGCTGCGGGCATCCCTCTCCTATCCATAAAATCACTCGAGTGCGGCTGGCAAATGATATTCCGATGGCAATTGAATCCTCGCATATTCCGTTCGAGCTTGCGGGTGAATTAAACGAATCGCATTTTCAGTCGTCGATTTACGAGCATATTGAAAAGTACAACAGCATCCCGATTTCCCGTGCAAAACAGGAGCTTGAACCAAGCGCTGCAACATCGAAAGAAGCAAGCATTCTTGGCATTCAAAAAGGGGCGCCTGTCCTGTTAATCAAACGAACAACGTATTTACAGAACGGAACTGCTTTTGAACATGCAAAATCAGTATACAGAGGCGACCGTTATACATTTGTCCACTATATGGACCGGCTTTCATAAAAAAATCTCCAACCCTTTTTAAGGATTGGAGACATGGCGAAAATCTAACTGGTCTGGCGCCGGACGATATGTCTCTTTTTTCGTCTTGAACTTCCAGATCGGTGATTTCGTTTTGCCGTTAAAGCTGTCTTCCACAATGGTGTACCAATAATAAACAGAGTGCGGTTCAAGATCATCCCAGCGGAATTCAGCGGTATCCCCGCTCTTCACTTGCTCCCGTTTTCCGAGCTCTTCATTGGTATATACATTACATTCAAAATAATCGGTTTCCACCTTTTTGACCCTCGGCTTCAAATCAAGCGAAAGCGAAAACTCATCCTTGTTGCCGTAGGTATCCGTATCATAGTAGTTTTTATCTTGTAAATGCGGAGAGTACGTCGACACATGCACCATATCATTCGCCTGGTCAAACTGCAGCAAACGCAAATACCCTTGTCCGCCTTCTGGCCCGCCCTGATAATCGGCCAGCATTTGATGCACGAGGCGATCCGGTTTTCCATCACCATCATCATCCAGCTCATCAGTTTTTCTCATCGCACTATGATAATGCCCGCTTAACACCATCACCACATTCGGATTCGGCTTCACGACTTTTTTGAATATCTTCTCTCCGATCGGGCTTCTGTTTCCGCTGACCAGCAAATACTCATGAAAAGCTAAAACAGCCATCCGGTCAGGATGCTTCTTTAGCACTTGATTCATCCACGCGATGTCTTCATCCGTAATGCCCCATCCCATGTACAGCATGATATAATCATTGCCGTTGCTCGAAATTAAGTCATAATGTCCGCGGTTATTTTTATAAGAACCGCCATAATGCAATTTTTTATCAAAACGATGACTGCCAAAGTATTTGCCAAACGCCCTGTAGGAGCCGTCCTTATGCCCGACATCGTGGTTACCTGCCAGCACGCCGTAAGGAATCCCGCTTTTATCCAGAACAGACATTGACCGATCAGCGTTTTTCCACTGTCTGATATCGGCAGAATCATCTACAATATCACCCGTGTGAAACACATATTTGATATTGAGCTGCTTTTGATTATTTTTGATCCATGCGGTCTGTTTATCAAAAATATGCGGATAGCTTTCCGCGTAATACTGTGTATCGGACATCCAGGCAAATGTGTACATATCCTTCGCAGGAGGAATTTCATCCTGCACAATCACATTCATCTTCGACTTCCGCACAAAATCGGAGGCGATTACTGACGCCTTCAGCGTAAACGGTTTGTGATCCTTGGCAACGAAGCTGTCAACCGGCTGCCACTCTTTTGTCCGATAATTCCAAGCATACATCGTCACCTTTCTTCCCGGCAAAGAACTTCCCTTCCAGACCGCTTCCGCCAAGTCATTCTCATCAACTGACGGATCAACGGTCACTTCAAAGCGATGATAAGGGAAAAGCTCCTTCTTTTCTGTCGATACTGTTTTTCCGTCAGCAGCAGATACCCGCTCCAATTCTTTATTCGTAAAGGGGGTCTCGCTTTCCGGCACAAAGCTTTTCGGCGGTTCAGTCAGTGACGCGTGCTTGAATATTTTCACATTGTTTCGTGCTGTATATTGAAATCCTCTATAAAAAGCGACATCCATGGGGTCATCCGTCGGATCCTTCACCCGCACAGAAAGCTTAGCCCTATGCGTATCGGCTTCGCTGTCTATGACCTCCGGCTGATCCGGATGCTCACGTTCTGTTTTAAACGTCCGCTCAATGATTGTTTTATTGCCCGCGAGGTCCGTTGCGGTTATTTTTAGAGAATGTTTTCCCGGCAAAAGTTCAGAAGATGACGTATGGTAGGGAAGTGTAATGCTCTCACCATCTAAAGACGCCTCCGCTTCCTCAATTTTGCTCCATTTATCATACATATCCGCCTGCAGGATGAGATTTCCTTTGTACGTTTGTCCCTCGGTGATATTCGGCTCGATATGCGGCCCCGAATTATCTACACGCACAACCAAGCTTACATTTTCCTTGCCGTCGCTTGCTTGAATATGGTGAGCGCCTTCAGAAAGCTTTGATGTATCCCACTTCAGCAACTGTGACGTAAACAGTCCGTCAGGAAGATTGAATTGAAATTGCCAGCTTTTATTCGAGCGCTGATTATCTCCAATAAAGAGTTCCTTCTCAGGAGAAACCCTCTGATCCCTGATCACCGTCCCATCCGATAACACTAATCGAGCGTTTTTGACTAAGAAATCATCACGGTTTTCAGCCGTATCAAATGGAGACACCTTTGAACCTGATCGTATCGTAATACGCTGCAGCTGCTTCCCTTTACGGAGCAGCAACTCTGGTAAGGGAACAGAATAGGTGCGGTATTTATTTGTTGTATCATCAAATACCTTTAACACTTTGCCTTCCATCGTTACCGCGTTTTTAAAGTAAAGATTCGTTTTTCTCGTATCGAACGCAAAATACACTTCTTTTTCCATAGCGGGCTCTGTCACTTGTTTTTTTCCGTCTATCCACAGCTTAATGCTGTTAGTGCGCCCGTCTGTTGTCGCTTTGAGAAACTGAGTCCCCGATAGCGTGTCTCTGTTTTCAATGTTCATCCGCAAACCGTGCGATTTGCTTGTTTGTTTAATATCAATCATTTTGACCGGCGTTCTCGCCTCATTGATTCCGTCCCCTGCTGCCACGTAATACTCAAGCTGATCCTTCCCGATCAGTTCAGGCGAATACACAATATAATGGTAGAGATTGTCGTTGCGGTCTTTTTCAGCGAGAATGCGCTTAAACGGTTTGTTTTCATCTGTCCGATAGTAGAAGGCCGCTGTTTTCACAAGACTGCGGTCCCGTATATCAGCCCGCAGCTCAATGCTTTCTGCGGGGCGAACAGGCTTGCGGTCAGTCAAATCCTCAATGACCGGCTTTTCTTTATCAAGCTTAATTTTTCGTTTCTGCTCAGGAACTTGCGCCTGTAATACCGTTCCCGGGGACGGATTTTTTTCTCCGATTGAGATATTGAGAAGTTCTGCGGTTCCGTCCAGCGGATACTTGTAAAGCACAGATGACAGCCGGCGCAGCGCATGTTTCCGATAATGCGCGACCGAAATATCTTTTCCTGTATTCGTTGATATCACAACTGACCGCGGCCTGGTATTGGCCATCCCCTCTGTCTCTTCTAATACCGCGAGATTTTTCCCTTCCGTTAATTGTGTCTGGTAATATCGATTGAAATCCTCCGCCGTCAATTCTGGATGCCCGGCAGGCTTCAGCCAAACCACAAAAGTTTCGCCGGATGGAATGGTGATCCTTTCATCCGGTCTCCAAATCAGATCGGAGTCAGGCCCTTCTTTCGGATAGCGGTAACGGATATGATAGTCTTTAAAATCAATCGTTCTGTCAGTCGTATTATAAATCTCAATAAATTCATAACCGTCTGCACGTCCCGTGTTCTTCGTATCAACCGCTAGCTCTGTGATCAGAAGCTCCGGAATATGGGCGAGATCAGCCTGATATCCTTCAAGCTTCAGTTTCTTCGTCTCCGACTCGACCCGCTGCTTCCCATTGGTAATCACAATGTAATACTCAAGCTCACTGTTCCAAATCAATCGTTTCGGAATTTGCGCCAAAAACTTGTGAATCGCTCCGGGTGTCGGGTCCATCGGCACCATTTTGTAGCCCAGCTCATTACTTTGTTTATAAAAAAGAAAGGCAGAAAATGCTTGATACTCATTGTCACGCACTTGAGCCTCAATCATCAGATTGCTTTTCATTTCAGCTTTCACATCGATTTGAGGAGGATTTTCAAGCAAGGGTATGTAATGAGGCGTTTGGAATGGTTCCTGCTTTATAACAGGGAAAGCTTTCGATTCATGATGGCCGCCAGACAAAACTGAAAGAAAAGACAAGAACAAAGAAGCGATAACTGTGTATTTCCTCATCAAAACACCTCCCTTTTCACGTATTTTGCGTCTGAATAGGGAAGCTTATGAGTTTATTTTTGTGCAAAAAGAACAAAAAAGCGTCTGCCTCTTGAAAATTCCACTATTACCCAGTAAACTGAGGATAGTTAACCAGTTAACAATTAAATCAGAGAGGCAGATTGATGGACAACAGTATTCATGATGAATTATTTCAAGCTATACAACAATTCGCATTAAAAAGGGATAAACGCGTCTGGCAAAAGGTACAAATACCATCCCACAGCATGTCCTCAGCACATCTCGAACACCTCAAAAAAGACTGGACATTGACCCAGCTTCACATTGTTTCCTGTATACATACCAGCCAAAATGTGAACAACAGCTTCTTAGCATCCCGCTTACACATCTCAAAAGCAGCTGTTTCAAAAGCAGTTCAAGCTTTGTTGAAACACAATATCATCACAGTGACCAAAAAACCCGGCAACAAAAAAGAAATTTTTTATACGTTAACTGAAAGCGGCAGAGAACTGGCCGCATTACATGAACAGCTTCATGAAAAAGCAAAGGAGCAATACAAACAGCTCTTCAATGAATTTTCAATTGATGATTTAAAAACGGTGACTGCCTTTTTCAACTTGTGGGTCAAACATATGTAAAAAAAGCCTCACCCGATGGGAGAGACCTTTCAATCTTATTGAGCCCTGTCAAACGCAATATGAAGTGAGACGGGTCCGCGTGTATACAGACCGGACTCAGCATAACAAAAACCTTCCTCTAACCTGATATTCCGCATCTTATCCAGCACAATATTGGCTACAATCTCGATTTCGGTTTTGGCAAAAGCTGCTCCTACACAGTTATGGATGCCAGATCCGAAAGCGAGATGCCGGGCTGCGCCGCTAAAAGCGCTCTTGATGCCGAGATCTTCCCGATGAATATTAAACACGTCAGGATGTTCAAACGCTTCCGGGTCCCGGTTAGCTGCTCCGATCATACAAAAAACAATCGTATCCTTTTTGATTTCTATACCGCCGACCACCGTATCTTGGGACAGCTGCCGCGGAATCAGCTGAACCGGCGGTTTATAACGCAACGTCTCCGCAATGGCTCTCGGCACCAACGAACGCTCAGCCAAAACATCATTCATCTGCTCGGGATTGTTGAGCAAATGATATACCATCAGCGCCAGCGTCTTATCTGCCGGTTCCGTTGCGGCTAACAGCACATTGAGAATCAGTGCTAATATATCCTTGTCCGACATCGCCATGCCTTCATATTCAGACGTACACAGGATGGAAATTAAATCTGATCCCGGATTGACGCGGCGTTCCTCGATGACCGGCATCAAGTAATCGGAAAGTTGTTCGCTGCACCATAAAGAATGCGCCCGCGCTTCAGGAGTCTGAAAGATACTCGTAATAAAATCGGCAACTCCGCTGTGCCACTCAGCGATTTTTTCATGATCTCTTTTATCCAGTCCGAGCATGTCCATCGTGACACACACCGCAAACGTCTTTCCAAAATCATTGACGAGATCGATTCTCCCTTTTTCTAGATAAGGATCTAATAAGTTTTCTGCATTTTGCTTAATGAATGGAGACAGATGATCCAATGCGTCCCCGACAAAGCTTCTCACTACAATTCTTCTTTTTGCGGAGTGTTCTTTCCCATGCATTTGGGCCAGCACAGGGCCGCGCATGACCGGTTCAGCACGCTCAACAAGTGATTTTGTCGTAAAAATATCCGGATGCTGAAGGATATAGCGGACATCATGATAGCGGCTGATAAAATAACTGTCTATCGACTCTTCATAATGAACAGGATCTTCCTCCCGCAGCTGTGAAAAATAAGCATATGGATTTTCTTGAAATTGATCAGAAAGCACACTAAACAACTTAATTGATTGATTCATGTTTACTCCCCCTATCATCCTTCAGATGTGATCCGTGTTTCAGAAAGCATCTGCGCCGTTTCCTGCACAATGAGATACCCTTGATTAGGCCGCATACGAATAGAAAATTCATGGTTACTGATCTTCTCACCAAGCTTCCACGGACGATGATAAGCAAGGAGCGTCTCTTCCACCTCAAGAATATCCGGAGCTCCGATAAAAAACGGCAGCTCAGCAATGACATATTCCACAGCTAAATTCAGCATATCCTCACTGACTTCTTCCATCATCAAACTGATGCCGCGTGCACGCCCGATCATCGCTTCACGAGACATGTCCAAACAAGCATGCCGAAAATGAGGCTGCTCAAAAAACGCATGTTCAACTTCTTGTCTCATCAGCTGATAGGCTTTATTTTCTGTAAAATCAGAAAATGTATGAATCGCTTTCAGATCCCCGCCATGAGCCGCAAGAGCCCTTTCTGCAAATCTTCTGTTTCGTGATACCTCTTTTCTTACTTTTCGTTCAGCTTTGCCTCTGGGAGTTCCGAGCGCTTCAAGAAGATTAGCCGCCTCATGCCCCGCAAGCAAAACGGAAACGCTTTTAAATTCAGCAGTTGCCCATCCAATCAATCTGTAAATATAATCCTCAGAAAACCTGCTGTTAAATGGGCTGATCCCCACCAAAACATGCCGGCGCCGTTCAAATATTTCTCTGCAGTTTTGTGTCAGTGACTCAGCAGTAAAATCTACAGGCTTTCTTTCCGTCACCATTTCGGTCATCTCATTCACCTCTAAAAACTTATCCCGCTTTAAGTCATCACCCTCAAAAATGAGATGGAATAACTGGCACAACTGAACAAGACGAATGGCAGGCAGCACTTAAAGTTTCTAAGTGAATTATTTTAAGATTTAAAACTTCTTTTTCATTATTCATATCATGATCAATGTTTACTAGTAAACATTAGTCATTTTATCCCTTATCGTTCCACCCGTCAATATGAATAGTGCCTATTTTTTTGAAATAAATGTAAATGTCACATTTTTCACACACTTTTTACACTCCTGTTCAGCATGACATAACACCGGATAAAGTTTAAACATCAGCAATTGACAACGAAAGTAAGAAAAGATAAAATTAAATCGTTCACCAGTAAACAATTTTACTTATTGTTTCATCGTAAACTATTATTCCTCAGAAAGAAGGTAGCCTATGTCTGATCTGACAAAGCAAATGATATACGACATATATGTGAGACTGCTGCACCTTAATGAACAAAAAGCGAACACTTCACTTCAGCAATTTTTTAAGGAGGCCGCAGAAGAGGATGTGATCGATATCCCTAAAAACATGACAAGCATTCATGTCATTGACTGCATCGGCAAGCATGAGCCCATTAACAATGCGGGGATCGCAAAAAAAATGAACTTATCAAAAGCGAATGTAACGAAAATCAGCACAAAATTGATCACGGAAGAATTCATTAACAGCTATCAGCTGACAGATAACAAAAAAGAAGTGTATTTCAAATTAACCCGTAAAGGCAAACGGATTTTCGACTTGCATGAGAAACTGCATAAAAAAAAGGAGCTGGCCTTTTACCAATTCCTCGATTCGTTTTCACAAGATGAGCAAAATGCTGTATTGAAATTTTTAGAGCAGCTGACGTCTACACTTGAAGCAGAACAAACCGATGGGACTCCGGACAAACCTGTAAAGTAAACAAAAGGCGGTGTATTCTTTATGGCTCAAATGAAATCAAAAGCGGTATTGATCTTATACATTGTTTGCTTCAGCGCATTTTTTGCATCTTTAAGCCAAAACATTTATTCACCTATAATCCCGATCATTAAAGAATCGTTCCATGTTTCTGCAGCAATGGTGAATCTGTCAGTCTCCGTCTTTATGATTGTGACAGCGATTATGCAAATTATATTAGGGACCATTATCGATTTTAAAGGCGCGCGGTTTGTCTTGATTGCCGGAATTCTGGCAACGACAGCAGCCAGCATCGGCTGTGCGGTGACCACTGACTTTACTTTGTTTCTGATATTCAGAATGATACAGGCTGCCGGGTCCGCAGCACTGCCTCTCATTGCTGCCACAACGATCGGACAGCTTTTTACAGGCAGTGAACGCGGGAGTGCGATGGGAACGTATCAAATGCTCCTTTCCGCCGCGCCGGCTGTCGCCCCTGTCCTCGGCGGATTCATAGGCGGAGCAGCCGGATACGAAGGGATCTTCTGGATGCTCACGGCCATCTCTGTCGTTATGCTGGTTGCAAACAGCATGATTTTTCCTAAGGACTCTCCCGCAGGATCTAAGCAGCAAACCAAAGGCAATGTGTTCACTCATTACAAATCAATATTTACAAATCGAACAGGAAACGTCATTTTGGCCTTAAGTTTTGTCCTCTTTTTCATTTATTTTGCGGTGATCGTCTACCTCCCGATATTACTGACGGAGCATTATCATATTGAAGTGAGCATAGCAGGATTGTTATATTTGCCACTGGCGCTAAGCACGATCGCAGGTACGTTTTTGTTTAAAAGAATACAGGCAAAAATCTCGCTGAACACATTGTTTATCGGCAGCAATGCGGTCGCGGCCTGCAGTATCATGTTGTTCGCCGTTACACATTCCGTTTCTCTCGTTCTCATGGCTCTTACACTGGCACTGTTTGGCATCTCGATGGGGGTCATTCCTCCCTTGTACTCCACAATGATCACCAATGAATTTGAACACAACAGAGGGAGTGCAATCGGAATTTTCAACTTTATCAGATACACAGGCATGGCGGCAGGTCCGATGATATCTGCCTATCTGCTCACCATGATGCCGTCTGCCATGTCCTTTGGCTTCTTAGGCCTTGTATTTGCCGCATTGGGCTTTTGCCTTCTGCCTCAAATGTATCCGCCGCAGAAGCGCGTTAAACAAAAAAAACACCACATGTAAAAAAAGCTGCCTTCTGTATGGCAGCTTTTTTATTTCTTTCGCAGCGGCTCTAAAATGCCTTTTTGAATCAGCAAATGGAACACCGACAGGATGACGGATGCCCATATCGCTGTGCCAAAGCCGTCAATTTGAAAACTGTCACCCATAATGGACGCGGTCATCATCAGCGTGATGGCGTTAATCACAAACAAGAAGAGACCAAGCGTCACCATCGTGACTGGCAGTGTAAAGATAATCAAAAGCGGTTTAATCAGCACGTTTAAGATTGATAAAATGAGGCTGGCGATAATCGCTGCCCCGATGCTGCTGATATGGATGGAGTCAATGTATCCATCGATAACGATTAATAACAATGCATTTACCAAAATGCTGACTGCCCATTTTACCATGTCATTTCATATCCCTTTCTGACGGGACGATAAAAATCCAAATGATATAAATAAGCAAAACAGGGATAACACTTGTCATAACAGCTAAAATGACAGTTATGACTCTGAGGAGCGATGCGTCCCAGTTGAAATATTCCGCAAGACCGCCGATGACGCCGGCCATTTTCTTGTTTTTTTCTGAACGATAAAGCCTATTCATTCGATCACCTCTGTGAGTACTTTAGTTTGATGGCGCCTGTTAATGATTCTGAGAAGACGGTGATGTTTTGATCATGTGCCTGATTTGAAGTGAACATCATTTCTTTTTGAATGGTATCATTTTTTTCTTTCAGCATCTCAACATCCATTAATTCATGGGACAGCGAACCCAGATTGCTTTTGAGTTCCGCCTTCACTGCAAGATCGTCCGGAATCGCAAGCTCTACATTTCCAGTCGTCGTTTTGGTATAAATGGAGCGGCAGTCCGATTCTGTTACGTTAATTGCAATATTTCCGTTAAAGCTTTGAACGTCAATGGATTCGCTTCTCCCGCGGAGATCAATCAATCCGTTAATGGTTTCCGCTTCTATCGTGCCGCAGCTGTGGCCGGCAAGCTTAATTTGCCCGTTAGCTGTTTCAGCTATGGCTTTTTCAGCTGTTAAATGCGAGAACGACAGCACGCCGTTTGTCGTTTTCGCCGAGAACTCTTTTACATGTAAATGTTCCCCTCTGACCGGGCCATTAAACAGCTTCACCCGAATCTTATCATACTCCTTCTGAGGAATATACAAAGTCACATTCGTTTTCATCGTTTTCTTCTCAGTACGGATAAAAAACTTATTTCCTTTGATTTCACATTCAATATGCTGAAGAAATGCATGTCTCGCCGCATCCTGGCTGTCAGCGCGATATACCTTCGCCTGGCATTCCGCTCTGATATCCTCGTCTTCCCATGGGACGATATTCACACTGCCGTTGGCGATCTGAAGTTCGACACTTGAAAAGTCAGTATCTTTAAATTGAAAGATGTGCTGAACATCATACGCATGGCCAAAGTTCAAATCAAGGTCAACTTCCTTGACCTTTTTTACAGCAGAATCAATCCAGTCAAACAGCTTGGCTCCTAAAGACGGCTTACTGCTTTCTTTTTTTGCTGCTGAAAACGGCTCTTCCTCGTCATGTACATGAACTGAGAGCGCTGTGATTTTTTCTTCCTTTTCCTTGTAGTCGCTGTCAAGCTTTTCAATCAGTGTCAAAGCCTCTTGTGCTGTAAGCTTTCCTTCCTCCACGAGCTTAAGGATTCGTTCCTTTTCTTGCTTCATTGCGATCTCCTCCCCATTGTCTACTTATGCTGCACGCAGTACCTTAATACCCTGAATCACATTCCAAATGATAATGCCGATAACAACTAAGAAATAAATAACCGCTCCCGCTATGATCACAAATACAGGCAGCAGGCTGTCTCCATCAATCGCTACGGCTCCGCCAAGAAAAGCAATAAAAAGGACCAGCCAGCCGACAAAAGGAACAATGTGAGAAATAAGAGAACGTATCGCATGGCGTTTAGTTTCTTTCTCATTTACAACAAAATAAGCGACGATCGGCACAATGATTGGCGCAATGAACACACTAAAATAACAAAGTGATGCAATAATAGCTTGATTACGGTTCAATTCATTCCACACTCCTATTGTAATTGCCCATGACAAAAGATCAGGGACATTTTACTTATTCATACGTTTAAAACCTGTTGAAGGTTTCAAATTCATTCTTTAGACATGCTCCGATTTACGGAAATTGGATTTTAAAAAGTTTTAGAAGTAGAATCTTTCCGCTGTACCGATTACAATATGTAAAAAGCTTACGGCAATCAAGGAGGCTGGACAAGCAATGGAGAAAGATCCCAGTGACTATACAGTAACACAAGAATCGGTGTTAAAGCTGATTCATGAACAAAAAAGAATGAATCGTGAAATGATCGCCGAGCTAGAACAGATTCACGGACCTTTTCCGATCTCTCACGATATTCAATATATAAAAGTGCTGCTCGAGAGCAGCAATACGCATATTGTTCAAGATTTAATGAGTGTAAGCAAGCAGCTGTATAAGAAGACTTTGTAATTGCGGAAAAAGTTACATTCATTATAACTGAAACAAAGCTAAAGGTTAGATGACAAGATCTTGCCTTTTTTGTTTTGAGGAAACAAGTGATTTTGGCTGTCACAAAATGATTGTAACAAAAAAAGCCTGCCGGCACATCCAGTTAATGGACTCCTGTCGGCAAGCTGTGACTATCAGAAAGAGATAGCCGTTCAGAAATTAACGTAACAATTGAAGTACGTTTTGAGGCTGTTGGTTCGCTTGAGCAAGCATCGCTTGAGAAGCTTGAGAAAGAATATTGTTCTTTGTGAACTCGCTCATCTCTTTAGCCATGTCAACGTCACGGATACGAGACTCAGCAGCTGTTAAGTTTTCAGAAGAAGCACCAAGGTTGTTGATTGTGTGCTCTAGACGGTTTTGTACCGCACCAAGTTTAGCACGTTGAGCAGATACTTGATTCGTTGCTGCGTCGATAGCTCCAAGTTGATCGTCAAATGAATTAGTTGTGAAATCTGTTACTTTAATATCTTTGATTTTAATAGTGTCTGAACCTATGTCAGCAGCTTTCATGCTCTCAATGTTTACACTTAACTGCTGTCCGCCATTCGCTCCAATTTGGAATGTAAGCTTTTTACCGCTTGCTTCTGAAAAAGAACCGTCTAACAGGTTTTTACCGTTAAATTGCGTACGGTCCGCAATACCTTTACTTCCATCTTGCCCACCGATCTCTTCAATTAAAGAGTCCATTTCGTCTTGGATCGCTTGAAGGTCAGTAGCATCTTGCGTACCTGTGTTTCCTGCTTGAACAGTAAGTTCACGCATACGTTGAAGGATCGCATGAGTTTCAGTTAATGCACCCTCAGCTGTTTGGATAAGAGAGATTCCGTCTTGAGAGTTTTTAGAAGCCATTTCAAGACCTCTGATTTGTCCTCTCATTTTTTCAGAGATCGCAAGACCCGCTGCGTCATCTCCTGCACGGTTAATACGAAGACCTGAAGAAAGTTTCTCCATGTTTTTTGAGCTCGCGTTGTTGTTTGAAGACAAACGGTTTAGTGTGTTAAGCGCTGCGATATTGTGGTTAATTCTCATGTGTAAAATACCTCCATGTGTATATGTTTTTGAAATCAAAGACTTCCTTTTCTTTGATTTCTGGCGTATGAGATTCCTTAAAGCTTCTAACTTATGTAGACCCTGTTATAAGGATACCTTCAAATCCCATAATAGGGCTTTTTTGCTCAATATGGAAAACATCATCCGCCCCTCAATTCATATATCGACAGCGCTTTGTAAATGTTTAGGTGTTTTTCCAAAGAAATTTTACCCATTAAAAATTGAAACGATCACACAAATATTATCTTTTTCCGTTATGCCATAAGAAAAGCTTGCCTGCTAAGCCCAAGGATGGACTTGCTGACAAGCTGAACTCTCTCTAAATAATGGTTTTAAGATGTAGCCGTTTCTTTCGCTTCTAAGAGCGATTTCATGCGTTTTTTGTCACGCTCCATAACAGGCTTCAAATAACGGCCTGTATACGATTCTTCCACTTCAGTGATTTCCTCAGGCGTTCCCGACGCGACAATGGTTCCGCCTCCGGCTCCGCCTTCTGGCCCCAGATCCACAATATAATCTGCCGTCTTAATGATATCTAAATTATGCTCAATGACGAGTACTGTATCTCCATTGTCCACCAAACGCTGAAGCACGACAAGAAGTCTGGCGATATCGTCGACGTGCAAACCTGTCGTCGGTTCATCTAAAATGTAGAGCGTGCGCCCTGTTGACCGTTTGTGCAGCTCCGATGCGAGCTTCACGCGCTGCGCTTCTCCGCCCGACAAGGTCGTCGCTGGCTGACCGAGTGTAATATAACCTAATCCGACATCATAAAGGGTTTGGAGCTTACGCTTGATTTTTGGGATATTTTCAAAGAAAGAAAGAGCATCTTCAACCGTCATATCAAGCACATCAGAGATGCTTTTTCCTTTGTACGTCACTTCAAGCGTTTCCCGGTTATAGCGTTTGCCGTGGCACACCTCGCACGGAACGTATACGTCAGGAAGGAAGTGCATTTCAATTTTTATAATCCCGTCTCCGCGGCAGGCTTCACATCGCCCGCCCTTCACGTTAAAGCTGAAACGGCCTTTTTTATAGCCACGTACCTTTGCTTCATTTGTCTGTGCGAATACATCACGAATGTCATCAAACACACCGGTGTATGTCGCAGGATTGGATCTCGGCGTTCTTCCGATTGGCGCCTGGTCAATGTCAATGACTTTGTCTAAATGATCCAAGCCTTTAATTTCTTTGTGGCTACCGGGCTTCGCTTTCGCTTTATGAAGCTTTTGCGCCAGCGCCTTGTGCAAAATTTCATTAACGAGGGTACTCTTTCCTGATCCGGAAACCCCTGTAACCGCTGTGAACGTTCCAAGCGGGAACTTGGCATTCGCTTTTTTCAGGTTGTTTTCTGCAGCGCCTTTAATCTCAATGTAACGGCCGTCCGGCTTTCTTCTTTCAGGAGGTAATGGGATGAACTTTTTCCCTGATAAATAGCTGCCCGTTAATGAGTTTGGATCTTCCATCACTTCTTCCGGCGTGCCCGCAGATGTCACCTGTCCGCCGTGAATGCCGGCGCCAGGCCCAATATCAATTAAATAATCGGCTGCCATCATCGTGTCCTCATCGTGTTCGACAACAATCAGCGTGTTCCCAAGGTCTCTCATGTTTTTCAGGGCGCTGATTAAGCGGTCGTTATCACGCTGATGCAGGCCGATAGACGGCTCATCTAAAATATAAAGCACACCGGATAAGCGCGAGCCGATTTGCGTCGCCAGCCTGATGCGCTGTGCCTCTCCTCCGGACAATGTTCCCGCGGCCCTGCTCAGTGTCAGGTAATCAAGGCCGACTTTGTCCAGAAAGCTTAAGCGCTCCACAATTTCGCGCAAGATCATATCGGCAATCTTCATATCCTTCTCAGAAAGGGTAAGGCCTTTGAAGAAAGCAAGTGCATTACCGACAGACAGCTCGGTAATTGTTCCGATGTGGCGTCCGTCAATCAGTACAGCAAGCGCCTCTTTCTTTAACCGATAGCCTTTGCACGTAGGACAAGACTTCTGAGACATATACTGCTCCATTTGTTCACGGATAAAATCAGAGCTTGTCTCCTTATAGCGTCTTTCAATATTGCGCAATACGCCTTCAAATTGAATTTCGCCTTCACGTATTTGCCCAAAGTCATTTTCATAACGGAAATAAATCAAATCATCTCCGCTGCCGTACAGCACTTTATCCAGCTGATGCTTCGGCAGATCTTTTACAGGCACGTCCATATCAATCCCGTAGTGGGTGCAGACCGCCTCAAGCAGCTGCGGATAATATTGTGAGCTGATCGGTGTCCAAGGGGCGACCGCATTCTCCTTCAATGACAAATCTTGATTGGGGATGACGAGATCCGCATCCACTTCAAGCTTCATTCCGAGACCGTCACACGTCGGACACGCTCCGAATGGGCTGTTGAATGAAAACAGCCGCGGCTCAAGTTCGCCGATTGAAAATCCGCAGTGCGGGCAGGCATGATGCTCACTGAACATCAACTCTTCCTCACCGATGACATCAATCATGACCCTTCCTTCACCTAAACGGAGGGCTGTTTCCAATGAATCTGACAGACGGGCTGCCACGCCTTCTTTCACCACAATTCGGTCAATGACAACCTCAATCGAATGCTTTTTATTCTTTTCTAATTCAATATCATCAGAAAGCTCAGCCATTTCGCCGTCAATTCTGACTCTGACATAGCCTTGTTTTCTGATCTGTTCAAGCACCTTGACATGAGCGCCTTTTCGGCCCGAGACAATCGGAGCCAGTACCTGAAGCTTTGTCCGTTCCGGATATTCCAGAATTCTGTCCACCATTTGCTCGATGGTCTGCGATGTAATCTCAATTCCGTGCTCCGGACAATGAGGCTTCCCTACTCTCGCATACAAAAGACGCAGATAATCATAAATCTCAGTTACCGTACCGACTGTAGACCTCGGATTGCGGCTCGTTGTTTTCTGATCAATGCTGATGGCGGGAGACAGCCCCTCAATCGCATCAACATCCGGCTTATCCATTTGCCCTAAAAACTGGCGGGCATAGGCAGACAAAGACTCAACATATCGTCGCTGTCCTTCTGCATATATGGTGTCAAAGGCAAGGGAGGATTTCCCTGATCCGGACAAACCAGTGACAACGACAAGCTGATCTCTCGGAATTGTTACATCTATATTTTTCAGGTTATGCGCCCTGGCTCCCTTCACCTCTATCCGATCCATAGCCATTTGTTCATCATCCTTCCGCTTTTAGCTCTAAAAGTAAATCGCGAAGCTCCGCGGCTCTTTCAAAGTCAAGCGCCTTGGCGGCTTCTTTCATTTCGTGCTCCATCTGTTCAACGACTTTCTGGCGTTCTTTCTTCGTCATTTTCGACAGCTTCGGCGCGGCTTTTGTTTTGTATTCCGCTTTGTCCTCAGCTGCTACTGTGGCACGAATGACATCGCGAATTTCTTTATTTATTGTTTTCGGCGTAATGCCGTGCTCTTCATTAAACCGCTCCTGCTGCTCGCGGCGGCGTTTTGTTTCATTAATCGCAATTTCCATAGACTTCGTTATTTTATCGGCATACATAATGACGCGGCCTTCAGAGTTCCTTGCTGCCCGTCCGATGGTCTGGATAAGCGAACGCTCCGAACGAAGGAAGCCTTCCTTATCCGCATCCAAAATCGCAACGAGGGATACTTCGGGTATATCGAGGCCTTCCCTCAGCAGGTTGATTCCGATAAGCACATCATGCTTGCCGAGGCGCAGGTCGCGGATAATTTCAATCCGTTCAAGCGTCTTTATCTCTGAATGCAGATAGTTTACTTTAATGCCAATTTCCTTTAAATAATCGGTGAGATCCTCTGACATTTTCTTCGTCAAGGTTGTCACGAGCACCCGTTCATCCCGCTCAATTCTTGCTTGAATTTCGCCGATCAAGTCATCAATCTGGCCTTCGATCGGGCGCACATCAATAAGCGGGTCAAGAAGCCCCGTCGGACGGATGATCTGTTCGATCATTTCATCCGTATGCTCAATCTCATACGGCCCTGGCGTTGCTGATACATACACGATATTGTGCATATGCTTTTCAAACTCTTCAAAACGGAGCGGACGGTTATCAAGCGCTGACGGAAGACGGAAGCCGTGATCCACGAGCACCTGTTTCCGCGCCTGGTCTCCATTAAACATGCCGCGCACCTGAGGAATCGTCACATGCGACTCATCTACCACGATCATAAAATCGTCTGGGAAATAATCGAGAAGTGTATACGGCGTTGAACCCGGCGGCCGAAGCGTCAGATGTCTTGAATAGTTCTCAATGCCGGAGCAGAAACCCATTTCCCGCATCATTTCAAGGTCATATCTTGTCCGCTGCTCTAAACGCTGCGCTTCAAGCAGCTTGCCGTTTTCATGCATGACCTTCAGCTGCTCCTCAAGCTCCTTCTCGATATTTTGAATCGCTTTCTCCATTTTCTCGGCCCGCGTTACGAAGTGGGATGCCGGAAAAATCGCGACATGGTCGCGGTCGCCGAGAATTTCTCCTGTCAGGGCGTCCACTTCCCGGATCCGTTCAATTTCATCTCCGAAAAACTCAACTCTTACACAGTGTTCATCACGAGATGCCGGGAAGATTTCCACGACATCTCCGCGCACACGAAATGTACCGCGCTGAAAGTCGATATCATTGCGGGCATATTGGATGTCTACAAGCTTTCTGAGCAGCTCGTTGCGCTCGATTTCCATTTCAGGCCGCAGTGACACGACCATTTCCCGGTATTCTTCAGGCGAACCGAGGCCATATATACAAGACACACTCGCGATGATAATGACATCTCTCCGCTCAAACAAAGAAGATGTAGCGGAGTGTCTCAGTTTATCAATTTCATCATTAATACTTGCGTCTTTCTCTATAAACGTATCCGTTTGAGGCACATACGCCTCCGGCTGATAATAATCATAGTAGCTGACAAAATACTCGACAGCGTTGTTCGGAAAAAATTCCTTGAACTCACTGTAAAGCTGTCCGGCGAGGGTTTTGTTATGGGCTATCACGAGAGTCGGCTTATTGACTTCTTTAATCAAATTGGACACCGTAAATGTTTTGCCCGTTCCTGTCGCACCCAGCAGAGTCTGATGCTTCTTGCCCTCCTGAATTCCTTTTACAAGTTTTTCAATGGCTTTCGGCTGATCTCCCTGGGGCTGATATTTCGAGACTAACTCAAAGCGATCTTTCACAAAATAAGCCTCCGTTTCTTTAACGAAATCTTCCTATAGATATAGTAACACAATGGAATGCAAAATCACTAAAAATACGAACTAAAGTTCGGTGGTTTTTTATTTCCAGCTGTTTTCATGTATAAAAAACCTGCTTTTAAAACGTAAAAGCAGGAATTCAGTCGTTATATTCATTATGTCCGATTTTATTCTTCTTTTTTCTCAGCAGCTTTTTTGGCCATATACAGTCCGCCAGCCACAAGAGACACAACATCCAATCCTACAATAAAATACGTTTCTGTATAGCCTTTCAAATAAGAGGCAAACAGCAATGCAGCTGTTAGAGCGATCGCCACATAATGATTAAAGGTGACTCTTGTAAAAAGGACAACAAGCATAAAAGGGAAAAACAATGCAAAAACGGCTTTTGTAATCAACAAAAACCCTCCTCAAGGATTCTTCATCTGATCTGATTATAGTAAAAAATGAAGAATCGGACAATCGTGCAATCGTTCCCTCTTTCTACACCATACCCTTTTTCAGCCTAAATCAACCATCATATCTGCACTTTGGTCCCGGCCAAGAGAAACATCAATAGATCTAACAATGATAATTAATAGAATGGAATGATTTACAAGATAAACAAGCAGAGTTATATTATGGTTGTAAGAACTGGTCAGTTTAAAACAAAAATAGACAGGGAGTGACAAATATGAAGTTCAAGTTCGTTACATATGTTTCAACAGCAGCTGTACTATCCGGTCTCCTTATGGCAACACAACCCGCTTCTGCAATCACGGGTTTAGCTGATAATAAAAGTTCAGCACTTGAAGTTCTTCCGGATAATCATTATAGATGGAAGCTCCAGACGGCTGCCGATGAAGATTGGTTCCTTTGGAAAACAAAACGGCTGACGAGCATGATGTGTCCGCTTCGTTTACTTCTCCAAGCGGAAAAAACTACAATCTTGAAGTACAATATGTGACCCCCGAGAAGACAATCGTTATCAAGGCTGAAGATCATGGCCAAGGGGGAACGGACTCCATTCACCTCACCTCGATTAAGCCCGGAGAAAGTGTGTACATGAGGCTGAAATCCCATGATGGTGACTACAGCACAACAAGCAACTATGATTTCACTTATTCTATAAAGTAAGAACATATATTAATTTACATGAGTGCCGCTGGTCCAATCAGCGGCACTTTTTTATGAATGCATGCCCGCCGCCAGATTACAAGAATAAAAGAAAATAGGCATACAGCACCAGTTCAACTGCATTTTTCATGATAATATAACTAACTTAACTATTCATTTAATTTAGGACTTTCTGAGTTTGACAGCATTTTCCTGAAAACCTACAATTGAACGATAGTGTTCACTATCATTTTTTGAACACAGGCTCCGTCATAAAAAACTAGAGAGAAAACAAAATGAAGGAAAGAGGGGTTTCAAATATGTATTCTGTTTTATTTCGCCAGGCAGAAGAGTCCAGCCAGCTGGCTGGAGCAAAAGGCATGAATTTGATCAAACTGACCAAACACGGTCTTCCTGTTCCGGACGGGTTTATTATTCAGACGAATGCACTCGCCCGTTTTATGGAGGACAACCAGATTCATGATACAAGCGAAAGCATTGAGAGCGCGATCATCGCCGGAGCATTTTCAGATGAACTGAAACATGAGCTGACAAATTCCTTTTACAAGCTGAGAGAATCATACCGCTCTGTTGCCGTGCGTTCTTCATCTGCCTCGGAAGATTTAGAAGGCGCTTCATTCGCGGGTCAATATGAAACCTACTTAAATATCAAAACAGAAGAAGAGTTTCTAGCTAAAGTGAAAGAATGCTGGGCCTCATTTTTCTCAGGCCGAGTCAGCAGCTATAAGAAAAAAATGAACAATCAAATCGCAGAGCCGTTAATGGGGGTTGTCGTTCAGGGCCTGATCGATTCTGAAGTATCAGGCGTTATTTTCAGCCGCAATCCCGTTACCCATGATGATAGAGAGCTATTAATCAGCGCCAGCTACGGTTTGGGGGAAGCTGTCGTATCAGGAAGTGTCACCCCAGACACATTTATAGTCAATAAATCTTCGTTTGAGATTCAGAAAGAAATAGGCGCAAAGGAAATTTACATGGAGTCTGCGGCAGAAGGAATTGCTGAAAAAGAAACGAGCGAAGACATGCGCAGCCGTTTTTGCCTTACAGACGAACAAGTGATTGAACTGACTGAAATCACGAAAAAAACCGAGGACCTGTACAGGTATCCAGTGGATGTAGAATTCGGAATCGCTGCTCATCAAGTATACCTTCTGCAGGCCCGCCCAATTACAACCATTGAACAGGACAAAAAAGCGGCAGAAGAAGAACGCAGCTTCATGATTACAGACGCTGATATGAATGATTTCTGGCTCAACATGGAGTCAAATATTGAAGGTCCGGTGAGTCCGTTATTTTCATCGTTCATTGTGCCGGCATTGGAATACGGCTTGAAGAAGAGCATGCAAAAGTTCCCGATTGGCATAGTTGTTGACGAAGTAAAACTTTATCGCGGGCACATTTATTCCAAAAACCAAGGCGGACAACAGCCACCTTCTGAAGACTGCGGCAAAGAGCTTTTTCCGATATTATCGGAGCGTATGTATGACATCATCAATCACACATACCTCCCGTTTTACAGGAAGCTGGATCAGCTCGCACAAACTGAGCATACCGCAGAAAGCGCACTGGATGCTTTTCAAAAATTAAAAGCCTTTTATCTCACGGCTTACGAGGAGCACTTCAATATCGTTTTCCCGCAAATCCTTCTAACAAACAAACTGCAAGCGATGTATCAGCATATTCAAGGAGAGTCCGAAAACGCTCATTTTTACGAGATGCTGACAGGAAAAATGAACAAATCACTGGAAACAGACCGCTGCCTGTGGCTATTTTCCGTTGAAGTTCGGGAAAACCCGAATCTGCTGGCGATTTTTGAAAACAACAAGCCGGAACAGCTGCAGGAGAAATTGGAACAAACAGATGTGGGCAGACACTTCCTGAAGAACATTCATGAATTTTTACAGGAATACGGGTGGAGATCTGTTAAGAGCCATGACCTGATTGAACAGATCTGGGCAGAAAATCCGTATTTTGCACTGGCCAATATTCACAATTATGTCCGCAATGGCTATCATTTTGACAACGAATTTCAGAAAACGAGAGATAAACGAGAGAAATTATACAATGAGTTCTTGGAAAACATAGAAGATCCCGCTTTGCGTAAAGAATTTGACCGTTACTATCAGTGGACGCTGAGCGCTGCAAATATAAAGGATGACCACCACTTTTATATTGACGCCATGCTGGATGCCAAGGCAAGAATCTTTCTGCTGAAGGTAGGTGAACTGCTGGCGGACAGCGGTGTCATTCAGGATCGTGAAGACCTTTGGTTCTTATATGATGATGAAGTGGAAGACGCGCTTCTTCACCCTGTATCCCTGCAAGAAAAGGCTGAAAAACGCAGACAGGTCTTTCACGAGTATGAGCTTGCCCAAGCCCCTGCCTATCTCGGCACTCCGACAAAAGAACAGCTCAAAGCTGCTGAAGAAATTGTCGGCGCTGTCATAGAGGATGAAAAAAACACGGAGAATCATATTTTTGGCATTGCGGCATCAAGCGGCATTGCAACAGGTCCGGTTAAAATCATTCGGGACGCCAGTGAATTTTCTCAATTCGCGCCTGGGGAAGTCCTCGTTTGCAAAATGACCACACCGCTATGGACCAGCCTGTTTCAAGACGCCAAAGCGATTATTACAGATACGGGCGGCATTTTGTCTCACGCTGCGATTATTGCTCGCGAATATGGGATTCCCGCCGTTCTCGGCACACGTACAGCAACAGAAAGACTTCAGGACGGAGACATCATCACTGTTGACGGAAGCAGCGGCAAAATCACAGTTGTCAGCCGGGCCTGATGCGTCCTGCCTCTTTCTTATACAAGCGGGGCAGGTGTATACTTGTCCTGCCAGTATATTCGTGAGGTGAAACGTATTGAGACCGACAAACAAGCGAATCCTTGACGCCGCCATGCAGCTGCTCGTCAAAAAAGGATATCGTGCAACGACTACAAAAGAAATCGCAGAAAAAGCAAATGTAAGTGAAGCAACGATTTTCAGGAATTTCAAAAACAAACAGGGACTAGTCGAGGCTTTGCTTTCTCAGCATCCTCCAAACAGAAGCAGCATTTTGGAACAAACAGAAGGCGATTTGTACAAAGACCTGCTTCATATCGGAACCTGTCTCTTGGAGGAGCTCGAACAAAGAAAAGATATGATTAAAATCAGCTTTCGTGAACCGGCCATGTTTCAGGATGTCATCAACCACGTAACTGAATATCCCCAATCTATGAAACAGCTATTGGTTGATTATCTCAAAACGATGGGCGAAAAAGGGGTTATTCAGACAGGAGATGAAGCGGAGCATGCCGACGTGTTCATGTCGATCATTTTCGGTTATTTTATTCACCGTCTCCATTTAGGAAACCGTGTGATTTCAATGCCCCAGGAAAAAATGCTGGAGCATAGCACCGCTCTATTTGTCAAAGGAATTTCTGCTGATTAACTCCTTGGCATAACAAAAAGGAGGATCCCAATGAGCTCAAGAAAAGAATGGGCGCTGATCGTCTCGCTATTATTGGGGGCCATCCTGGTTCCCATTAACTCAACGATGATCGCGGTCGCGCTCTCATCTATATCCCATACGTATAACGAGTCCATCGCAAGCATCACTTGGGTGGTTACCGTTTATTTAATCGTGATGGCAGTCACACAGCCGATTGCCGGAAAACTCGGTGACATGTACGGCAATAAAACAATGTACTTATGGGGCGTCGGCCTTTTTCTTATCGCATCCTTAGGCTGCGCACTCTCACCGAGCCTGGTGCTGTTGATTGTCTTTCGGGCATTGCAGGCTGTCGGCGGCGCACTGCTTACGCCAAACAGCATTGCCATTATCCGTCACGTTGTTTCTGAAAAACGCCTTCCGAAAGTGTTTGGATTTTTCGGACTTGGCGCAGGACTTGGCGCAGCACTCGGACCTTTCATCGGCTCTATGCTGATTGACAGCTTCAGCTGGCATTCAATTTTTTGGGTCAACATCCCGTTTCTCGCCATTGCTTTATTTACGGCATTAACGATGTTCCCTCAATATAAAGAAAACAAATCTAACGCGCCGCTGGATATCATCGGCTCTCTCTTGCTTGCAGGCAGTATCGTTTCGATTATCCTGCTGACGAAAAATGAGGCTTCATGGGGCTATGCGGTATACAGTGTATTGATACTTCTTTTTGTCCCGCTTTTTTTCAGAAGAGAAAAGCGTACACAGCACCCAATTATTGACTTTACACTGTTTAAAAGCTCAACCTTTACAAATGCCAATCTATCAGTCTTATTAAGCAATCTGATGATGTATGCCGTCTTATTGATCATGCCGTTATTCATGACGAACCAATTTGGGCTTAATACGTCTAACAGCGGCATGGCGCTTTCTGTATTTTCGATCTTTATGTCGGCCAGCAACTGGGTGGGCGCACAGCTCCATCACAAATGGGGAGCAAAGAAAATCATTTTTCTTTCATTTGCGATGATGGCTGGAGCGAATCTATTATTTTTGTTCTTAAGCAGCTCTCACTCGGTCTTATTCCTGATGATTTCTCTCATCCTGGGAGGGCTCGCATCCGGAGTCGGACTGACCAGCATGCAGGTATCGTCCCTTGCCACAGTAGACCCCGGCATGTCAGGAGTCGCGTCCGGCATTTTCTCGACCTTCCGTTATTTCGGAAGCATCATTTCATCAGCCTTAATCGGCCTGATTTCAGGATATCACACCCTATTTATGATTCTCTTTGCTGTATCCATCATTGGCGTTTTTGTTTCATTGGGCATCAAATCTGATGAAACCGCACGAATGGAAAAAAACTCAGCGTAACACAAAACAGCCCGGCACCACATCTTCTTGCGGTGCCGGGCTGTCTTTTATGATCCGGACAAAGCGGCTGCTTCGTCTTCACGGTCATCCTTTACGAAAAGGATACCCAATTCATGGTGTTCTCCCTCATACGACGCTCGCTGATCAAAGCGAATTTCTCCATTCAAACCGATAATTTCAAGCTTTACATATGCACGGTTATGCTGGAGCGCTTCATAAAAATCAGATACGTTCTTAACGGGTATGCCATTGACTTTCGTAATGATTTCCCCGATTTTCAATTCCAGGTCCTCAGCTGGCGTATTTGGTATAATACCAAGCACCATTAAGCCCTGATCACGTTTCGAGAAATAAAACGGAGCCGCATTATCATTTACCCTTTGCTTAATGGATAGAAAAATACGTCCTAATAAAGCCACACAAACGGCTGCACCCGCAAGCGGCGTCCACAGTAAGCTTGCTGCACCGAGAGCTGTGACGACAAGACCGAGAATACAAACGCGTTTCGCTGTGATCCTTATGCTCGTTTCAGGCAGCGACCCCTGCACCCTTTGCCCGAATCCGACAAAGTAAGGAATCCAAAGAAAATGGAATGACCCGCCGGGAACAGTAAACACAGGCCACCAGCTGAAGTGCGATTCTAATCCGTTACCGGGTACGAGAAGGAACAGCGGCAAAAGCCATATCCGGTTTGCCAGCTGCTGGCCGATCGGCAAACCGCGGCTGCTCACGACAAGTGCCGGTGATGTTCTTACATGTGCAGAGCGATAAGCAACCGCTCCTTCAATGATAATCAGCAAGCCTAAAAACACGGCCATAGCCGGCCAAACGACTGCAAATCCTTGCGGGAATCTCTCAAGGAGGGGTTCCGCCTGACTCATTTGCAGTCCAAAACCTATCAGCATACTCACACTGACGATATATGCAGCAGACATCCAGTTTGCGCGAAGAGTGAGCGCTGCCGCTGCAGTGATAACGGCAATAATCGCAAGTATACCGAGAGGAATCGAGATCCCGAGTACGCCTACAACAACTGACAAAAGGAGACCAGGGATCAGTCCCTTAGTATAAGTAAATTTCAGTTCATCATAAATATCTGCTATTCTTGTATGAAAGGTTTTTCGTTCCCGTTTGATTCTTACATAGCCAAAAGCCAGGCTTATGAAGATAAAAAACCAGAAAAGCGGGTGTAAGAAGAACAGGCCCGCACCTTTTAACAGTTCAATTCCCCATTGAACAGACACTATCTTTCACCGCCTCAAGCCAAACATGTTACTCATATTCTATCAAATATTAAATGGCTTGGATATCCTCAGGAGGGTTTATCTCTCTTGCGTCATCCACAGCGTGACATTCGATAGTGAAAAATCCTTTAAATAATGGTTTACATCCACATCCAATAGCCCGCTGATCAGATGCATCGACCTTTTTATATCTGTCAGATTGATTCCTAATCGCTTATGGTTTTTCATTAAGTAATTAAAATAATGTTTGGCACATTCTTCATTGATGTCATTTACTGATTCGACATTGGTGTAATTGACCAAATACCTGCTGAATAGCATAAGAAGACTTAGTGCTTTTGTAGCCGAAAATGTTACGTCTTGTGTTCTGTCTTTTAATTGTTCCACTAATTCATAATATTTTTTTTCACGCACAATACTTGCCCTCTTCAATTGTGAACCCCCATTTTCTTTATACAGATAAGCACGGGCCAGTATAAGCAGCAGTACTGGAGTGCTAACAAGCATTCTCGCTAACGTTACTCTTTAAATACCTGTCGTTCAGCTGCCATAAACCTGATTACTGTTCTTTTTAGAACCTTCTTATATTGTATGAAGTAAACAAAGACTAGGCAACTTGCAAAAGTTTCATTTTAAATGCATATTATCTCGTTAGAAAGTCTCTCTCATATATTGATATCGGGTAATCACAGTCCTTTATAAATGTTTATTTGTGAAAATTTTTTTAATTTCTTGTCAAAAACTCAATTTTTATGTGACTTATGATCCAGTTTATCTTTAAGCATAAAGAAACAGGAGATGGAATACCATCTCCTTTAATTGACAAATAATGATTTCAGCGCTGTTTGAAGCTGCAAGTCATTTTTTTCATCGGATTTTTTCTTTTCTACCTGCTGATTTAATGCCTCTGCAGTGCGAGTGTCGATTACACCCGTTTTATCCAGCTTGTTTTGATCCTGAAAGGCCATAACCGCTTTTTTCATGTCTTTGCTGAAATAGCCATCGTTACGTCCAGGATCAAAGCTGAGGCCTTTTAATAAAACCTGTGCATGCTTGACGTCTTCATTGTTCATATCCACTTTAAGCGGTTCCTTAAGCTGCAAGGGCCCGGCGGAAAAATAATCAGGCTGCTTAATTGCAATGGTCGGCTCAATTCCTTTCTTATGAATCCAGTTCCCATTCGGCGTCAGCCACTTGTAAAGCGTTAATTTGATGTTGCTGCCGTCTCCCATCGGAACAGCCTGTTGAACCGTTCCCTTACCAAAAGACGTATCGCCTACAACATCATAATGCCCTGCTTCTTTTAATGCGCCGGCAAGGATTTCCGATGCGGAGGCACTCCCTTTATCCGTGATCACATTGACAGGATACGCTTTTTTATGGGTCAATGTTGAAAAATACCGTTTTTTATCTCCATTGCGTTCAGCAATCTGAATATACGGCTGATCCTTTGTGACGAAGTGCTTGAGAATTTCTTCCACACTTTGAAGATATCCGCCCGGGTTGCCGCGTACATCTATGACGAGTCCTTCTATTCCTTTTTTCTCAAGATTCCCCAGCGCTTTTGCAAAATCCTCTGCTGTACGCTCAGAAAAAGTAGAGATGGCGATATACCCGACAGAATGCCCCTGTACTTTTTTCTCTGAAGCAAAAACCGTTTCGAGCGGAATCTCAGCTCTCTTGATCCGGAATGACAGCTGCTTCTTCGTCCCAGGCCGCTGAATCTTTATTGAAACGCTGGACCCTTTCTTTCCTCTTATTTTTAACACCGCTTGGTTTAAATCCTTGCCGGCCATCGATTCTCCATTGATGCTGATAATTTCATCATTGGGCTTAAGCCCTGCTTTTTCGGCTGGTGATTGTTTAAATGGAGAAACAATAATAATTTTGCCGTCTTCCATTCCAACCTCAGCCCCGATGCCTTCAAACGAGGAATCAAGAGAATCAGAAAATTGCTTAGCCGTCTGCTTGTCCATGTAGACAGAATAAGGATCATTTAGCGTAGACAGCATTCCTTGGATGGCTCCCTCGAGCAGCTTTTCTCTATCAACTTTTTCTACGTACTCATTCGAAATTAACTCATACGCTTTTTCGATTTTGTCCATAGCCTTATGCCGTTCAGAGTCAGCTTGTGCCGTCGCAGGAACAGCTGCAGTCTGGGGCTTATCCATCTCAAGCAGGTTCATTCCCGCATATACACCGGCGCCTCCGAACAGCATGCTCCCCGCTGCGATCACAGCCATTATCTTTTGATTCATCCTTTACTCCTCCTGTATGCCAGACTGTCTTTATCAAAACCTAGAGATAGTATATGTAAAGGATGGAGATTTCATGTAATCATAGAAGAAAAAGAAGGCAAAAGAAAAGCCGCCCCGGAAGCGGGACGGCTTTTTTCTCTTTATACTCGCAGAAACTTGCGGATGGAAGTCAGACTTCCCCATACTCCAATTACTGCGCCGATTGCAACCAGCACTAACGAAACTTGGAATACAAATGGATTATAAGGAAGAAGAGAGACAAATGATCCTTGAACCTTTGGAACGACCCATCCGATGACGTATTGATAAGTGCTCAGCACCAGTGCGATCGGAATCACAGAACCGAATACGCCAAGCAGTAATCCTTCAAGGAAAAACGGCCAGCGGATAAACCAGTTCGTCGCGCCGACAAGCTTCATGATTTCAATTTCTTTTCTTCTTGCGAAAATCGTAATTTTAATGGTGTTGGAAATTAAGAACATCGCCGTAAATACCAAGCCGATAATTAACGCGATTCCAATGTTGCGGGAAACGCCGACCACTTTAAATAAACGGCTGACCTCTTCTTTTCCGTAAGTGACTTTATACACATGATCCATTTTTTCAATCTTTTTGGCCACGTTCGGCGTATCATGCGGATCTGTCGTTTTGACGACAAACGCATCATTAAGCGGGTTTTCCTGATCCTGCATCGTCAGGGATTTACCGCTGTCACCAAAACTGTCAACCAGCTGGTCAAGCTCTTTTTCTTTTGATGAAAAAGTGACACTCTGAATGCCCTTCAATTCCTTAATATCGTTCTGCAGTTTGTCCTGTGCCTTCTGATCTGCAGTCAGATCAATCAAAACTTTAATTTCGACTTGTTTTTCAGCATTCGTGGCCATGTTATTCAAATTCAGCATAATCACTAAAAACACGCCGACTAAAATCAGCGTAACGGTTACAGCACTAATGGATGCAAACGTCATCCATGTGTTTCTCCCGAGAGATTTAAAACTCTCACGCAAGTGGCGCCCGAGAATTTTAATCATATGAACCATACTCCCCTCTTGACTCATCACGCACAATGATACCATCTTCGATTGCAATGACACGTTTCTTAATGGTGTTTACGATTTCTTTATTATGTGTAGCCATCACGACTGTTGTCCCGCGGTTATTAATTTCCTCCAGCGTCTTCATGACTTCCCAGGACGTATCGGGATCAAGGTTTCCTGTAGGTTCATCAGCAATGACAACATCAGGGTTATTCACAATTGATCTGGCAATAGATACACGCTGCTGCTCCCCGCCTGAAAGCTGGTCAGGAAATTGTCTCGCTTTATGCTTCAGCTGCACGAGATCAAGCACTTCAAGCACCCGTTTCTTAATGACAGACGGCTGTTCTCCAATCACTTCAAGGGCAAATGCTACATTTTCAAAAACAGTAAGTTTCGGCAGAAGTTTGAAATCCTGGAAGACAACGCCTATTTTACGGCGCACAAAAGGAATCTCTTTTTCTTTAATTGTCGCGAGATCTTTATGATTAAGTAAAATTTGTCCTTTTGTCGGCTTTTCTTCTCTGTATATCATTTTAATAAAAGTAGACTTACCCGCTCCGCTCGGACCGACAACATAAACAAACTCGCCGGGATGAATGGCAACAGAAATCCCATTAAGCGCTTTTACGCCGTTCGGATAGGCTTTGTATACTTCTTTCATCTCTATCATGAAATCACCTAATCTTTTATATCATTTTATGTATCACACGGTCATACTCTTCGAATGCATTCGACAATTTATGACCCACTCATTTGTTAAAAGATGAAAAATCTGAAAGTTTCATTTTTCAATACACTTCATTATACGTCAAATTTAGACATAATACTATTACAGTTTCTTTTCATTCATATTGTCATGGCATAAAAAAATCCTTGCCTGCACTGCGGCAAAGATTTCCTTATCTTACTTTTTGTCTGACAGCCATTTGGCAATAACGGCGGCTTCCTTATCATCTACAAGCCCCTTCGGCATATTGCCGCGGCCGTTTTTAATAATGCTTTCAATTTTGTCTTCGTCGTATTTGCCTCCGACCTCTTGAAGATTAGGCCCTGACACACCTTCTAAATCCTTGCCGTGGCAGCCTACGCAGCTTTGCTGATATAATTCTTCCCCTTCAGATGCAGAGGCTTCAGTCTTGCTGCCTGTATCTGTCTTCTCTTCTTTTACATCATTTGAACCGCAGGCAGCCAACAGAACAGAAAGCATAAATACAAGCATTAGTATCGATAACTTTGATTTCATGTTGAGAAGCACAACTCCTTTACGATCTCTTCTATATTATAACCTCGTTTAAGCACGTTTGAAACCCTCGCCCAGCACCTCACTTGCATCCGCCACAATCACAAAAGCTGACTCATCAATCTGTTTGACGATTTGTTTCAATTTGGTGAATTCAGTTTGCCCAACCACGCACATTAAAATTGGGCGGTCATCGTCAGTATATCCGCCGACCGCGGAAATTTTCGTCACGCCTCTGTCAATCTTCTGCAAAACGGCCTCCTTGACAGCCTGCTCCTGCTTTGTAATAATGAGCGCCATTTTTGAACGATTGAAGCCGACTTGAACGACATCAATGGTTTTGCTGGACACAAAGACGCCAAGCATGGCATATAAGCCTTGCTCAATATTAAATACGATCATAGCCGTAACGACAATCAATCCGTCAATGATTGCGAGACACGTCCCCAGCGACAGACCGGAGTACTTATGAATGATCTGTGCAGCCAAGGCCGTTCCTCCCGTCGAGCCTTTCCCTAAGTACACAATGCCAATTCCCACACCAATGCCGACACCGCCAAAAATCGCTGCAAGGAGCTCATGATGGGTGGCGGGCTGAATATCCCTTGTCAAAAACACAACAAGGGGCAAAAAAACAGAACCCGCAAGCGTCTTAAGCCCAAATTTACCGCCGAGCAAAATGACACCGGCAATAAATAAAGGAATATTAATAATCCACTGTACAAACGCTGCTTCAAAACCATATGACTGCAAAATCGTACTGATTCCGCTGACACCGCCGGCTGCAATCTTGTTTGGAAGCAAAAATACATTAAAGGACACGGCTGTAATCGCTGCTCCTATTAATATGTATACATAATCCCGCAAAACCCGAAGTGTTTGATTCCGTACATCCATCATATATCCTCCGTTTCTTCCAATGCTCTCCGATAGCATTTTAATCCTTCCCTGATTAGATGTAAATAACACCCAAACACAGTGGTAATATGCTAAAGCAGCAGTGAAATCAAGGATATGAAGGAATTAAAAAACACACCTGTATACATCAGGTGTGTTTTCTGCTTATGAAAGCTTAGAACGCAGGTAGGCATCAATAAATGTATCAATGTCTCCGTCCATTACCGCTTGAACGTTACCCATTTCTGTATTGGTCCGATGGTCTTTTACCATGGAATACGGATGGAATACGTAAGAACGGATTTGGCTGCCCCAGCCGATTTCTTTTTGTTCACCGCGGATTTCATCCAGCTCTGCCTGCTGTTCTTCAATTCTGCGCTGATACAGCTTGGCCTTCAGCATTTTCATGGCTCTTTCACGGTTTTTAATTTGTGAGCGCTCCGTTTGGCACGTCACAACCACATTCGTCGGCAAGTGAGTAATCCGAACGGCTGAATCCGTCGTATTGACGTGCTGTCCGCCCGCTCCGCTTGCACGGTACGTATCAACTTTAATATCCTCCGTACGGATATCAATATCGATCTCATCGTTAAATTCAGGCATGACTTCACACGATACGAATGATGTATGGCGGCGGCCTGAAGAATCAAACGGGGAAATCCGCACAAGACGATGAACGCCTTTTTCCGCCTTGATATATCCGTAAGCGTTGTGGCCTTTAATCAGCAATGTGACTGACTTAATTCCGGCCTCATCACCTGGAAGGTAATCGAGTGTTTCCACTTTAAAACCGCGGCGCTCAGCCCATCTAGTGTACATTCTGAGAAGCATAGAGCCCCAATCCTGTGACTCTGTACCGCCCGCACCCGGGTGCAGCTCCAAAATTGCGTTGTTTTTATCATACGGTTCACTGAGAAGAAGCTGAAGCTCAAATTCGTTGAACTCCTTAGTTAATGCCTTTAGCTCTTTCTCAAGCTCTAGCTGGAGATCCTGATCCGGCTCTTCTTTCAGAAGGTCATGAGTCATTTGCAATTCTTCATGGGATTCATTCAATTTTTTATAGGAATTGACATAATCCTTTAAACCATTCGCTTCATTTATGACCGTTTGGGCTTTCTGCTGATCATTCCAGAATTCCGGATCAGCCATTTGTTCATCTAGCTCAGCAATGCGGGCCTCCTTTGATTCGAGGTCAAAGAGACCCCCTAAAGTCCGCTAAACGAGAAGCCATATTTTCGAGCTCTGCTCTAATTTCTGATAATTCCATTCCATTCACCTCATTAAAAGATCCGCGGGCGCCACAGGCGCCGCGGTCAGTATCCTTGCCTGAGCGAACTATTCAGTCCGGCCGCAGCAATTTTTATATTTTTTCCCGCTTCCGCAGTGGCATGGCGCATTTCTGCCGATATCAACCACTTTGCGAACCGGTGCTTTCTTCGCTTTTTTGTTTTCATCGCCTTCCTGAGGCTGATGAGCCGTCGTTTGGCCTTGTACAACCTCTTCGCGCTCCAGATTGTTTTCAATCTCAGCTTTCATCACAAATTTTGCGACTTCGTCCTCAATTGATTCAATCATATGCTCAAACATCGCAAAGCCTTCCATTTGATACTCACGCAGCGGGTTCGTTTGCGCGTAAGCACGAAGGTGAATCCCTTGGCGAAGCTGATCCATCGCATCGATATGGTCCATCCATTTTGAATCGACGGCGCGAAGGACAATGACTTTCTCGAATTCGCGCATTTGTTCTTCGCCGAATTTTTCTTCTTTTTCATCATATTTGGTCATGATGCGATCCATGATGAGTTCATGCATTTCATCCGGTTCTTTGCCGAAGATGTCACTCTTCTCAAGCGCGCCTTCATCAAGATAAGTCGCGTTGACAAGCTCAACGAGACCGTCAAGCTTCCACTCCTCAGGAAGCTCTTCTCTTGGCGTATAGGCAGCAATTGCCCGTTCGAGAGAAGACTTGATCATATTTTCAACGATTTCACGCAGGTTTTCAGAGTCGATGACTTCAAAGCGCTGCTTATAAATGACCTCGCGCTGCTGGCGGAGAACGTCATCATATTGCAGAAGCTGTTTACGTGAATCGAAGTTATTTCCTTCCACGCGTTTTTGAGACGATTCAACCGCGCGGGATACCATTTTGCTTTGAATCGGAGTGGAATCATCCATACCAAAGCGGTCAAGCATCGCCATTGTCCGCTCAGCTCCGAATCTGCGCATCAATTCATCTTCCATAGAAAGATAAAATTGAGTGATCCCCGGGTCTCCCTGACGTCCAGAACGTCCCCGGAGCTGGTTGTCAATCCGGCGTGATTCATGGCGTTCCGTTCCGACAACAGCTAGGCCTCCAAGCTCTTTTACACCTTCGCCAAGCTTAATGTCCGTTCCGCGCCCCGCCATGTTTGTCGCAATCGTAACTGCGCCTTTTTGGCCGGCCTCTTCAATGATCTGCGCTTCACGTTCATGGTTTTTGGCGTTTAATACTTGATGCGGGATCCCTTTGTTTTTGAGCAGCTTAGAGATCAGCTCAGACGTTTCAACCGCAACCGTACCGACAAGAACAGGCTGTCCCGTCATGTAACGCTGTGCGACATCCTCCGCAACCGCCTTAAACTTTCCTTCCATCGTGCGGTAAATTAAATCCGGACGGTCGTCACGGACAACAGGCTGGTTAGTAGGAATTGTGACAACCTGCATGTTGTAGATGTTGCGGAATTCCTCTTCCTCTGTCTTAGCTGTACCCGTCATACCGGCAAGCTTTTCGTACATCCGGAAGTAGTTTTGGAACGTAATCGTCGCCAAGGTCATGCTCTCATTTTGAATTTCAAGCCCTTCCTTCGCTTCAATCGCCTGGTGAAGCCCCTCACTGTAGCGGCGGCCTTTCATCAGACGTCCCGTGAAGGAATCAACAATAACAACCTGTCCGTCTTCCACTACATAGTCAACGTCCTTTTGCATCGCAACGTGAGCTTTTAAGGACTGGTTGATATGGTGGTTGAGCGCGACATGCTTCACATCAAACAGGTTATCGATGCCGAATGCTTTTTCCGCCTTCGTCATTCCTTCTTCAGTAAGCTGAACAGCTTTTGTTTTGATATCATACGTATAATCCTTCTCTGCTTTTAACGTACGGACAAAAGCATTTGCCTGCACGTATAGCTTAGTGGATTTCGCAGCTTGTCCAGAAATGATAAGCGGTGTTCTCGCTTCATCGACTAAGATAGAGTCAACTTCATCTATTACCGCAAAATGAAGCGGGCGCTGAACCATCTGCTCTTTATATAGAACCATATTGTCACGCAAATAATCGAAGCCAAGCTCGTTGTTTGTGGAGTAAGTAATGTCAGCAGCATAAGCTTCCCGTTTTTCGTCTTTTGACATTGAGTTTAAATTCAAGCCGACAGTCAAACCGAGAAACTCGAAAATTTTCCCCATCTGCTCAGCATCACGGCTTGCCAAATATTCGTTGACAGTCACGACGTGTACGCCTTTACCTGTTAACGCATTTAAATAAACAGGCAGAGTAGACGTTAACGTTTTCCCTTCCCCTGTTTTCATTTCCGCGATATTTCCGTCATGAAGCGCCACGCCCCCCATGAGCTGGACTTTGAACGGAAACATGCCGGTTACGCGGCGCGAAGCTTCCCGAACAACAGCAAATGCTTCCACAAGAAGATCATCAGTTGTCGCCCCTTTTTCAAGGCGCTCTTTAAATTCAATTGTTTTATGTTTCAGCGCGTCGTCAGAGAGATTTTCATAGTCTCCGCGAATCGCATCAATATCGTTAGCTATTTTTTCGTATCTATTCAGCGTACGTTTTGTTGGATCAAACATTTTATTTAAAATTCCAAGCATTTATAACGCTCCTCTATCTTCACATGCCTGTTTTTGCAGGCATGTATAAATAATTTACTAGTCCATGTATACCTCTCATTATCATATCATACCTTTTGTTATTTCCAAAGAATTTGCAAATAAGAAAAACAAAAACCTTCCGCGGACATCACGGAAGGCTGCTCTTTATTATTCAGTCGGTTCAATCAAGCCATATTTCCCATCATTTCTGCGGTACACGACATTTGTAAGGTTTGTTTCCGCATTTGTGAAAACAAAGAAATTATGGCCGAGCATATTCATTTGCAAGATCGCTTCTTCACTATCCATCGGCTTTAAATTAAAGCGTTTCTGACGGACAATGTCCAAGCTCTCATCCTCTTCTATTTCATCCTGAACCGCAATATCTGTATCAGAGTCAAGGCCGTTTGCCAATAAATATTTTGGAGAGCCCTGTTCACGGAATTTACGGTTTACTTTCGTTTTATGCTTACGAATTTGACGTTCCAGTTTGTTTGTTGCGAGATCTATTGCGTTGTACATATCCTCGTTATGCACCTCAGACCGAAGCGCCAGATCTGTCATCGGAATCGTAACCTCAACTTTAGACTCCTTGTCATTGTAAAACTTCAAGTTGACGTTCACATCGGCATTCACGCTATGGTCAAAATAACGCTCCAGCTTGCCGATCTTCTTCTCGACATGATCCTTTAACGCGGGTGTCACTTCAATATTTTCTCCTCTGATGTTATAGTTCATCAAAGAACGCCTCCCTTTTATTAAGGATATGTATCTATTTCTCCTTTACCCTTTACAATTCCTGCTGAAACGTAAACTTTTTGTGAAAATTCAGTGAACTTTGTCGAATTGTGTTGTATTTGCTGCTATATCAGCGGTTCGGAGGTATATGTATATGCTGATGGTACGAAACAAATACCTCACCCTCGCCTAATTGATTACAAAGGGCTCCATGCATTTATGAATGGACATCATCCATTTTCTATAATGAATCAAAAAATGTTCTTTTAAATACTCACAGAACTCATGGGAGGGAAAAGAGAAAGAAACCAATTGATCAAACTCCGCAAAAATTTCGTCAAATGCTTTAACGCAAATTTCAGCGCACCGCGTATTCATAACAAAGAGAAGTGTTGAATGTGTTGAATCCAAATGAAAAAAGGCTTGGATCAGATCTTGGTAGATCCGATCCCCTTCTGTTTTTGATAAATTCTGTTCAGCCTCTATCAAATAACACAGCCCTTCCTCAATGGTAAAAAGAAGATGATAATAAGCTGATAAAAGCGTATAATCTTCAATGCTTTTCAAGGCACTCACCTATTTACGCTTGTCATAATATCTGCCGTCAATCGTGATGTTGTTATAAGGATTTAAATACGTCGTATGCATCGCACGTTTTCTTTTTACCTGCTGGAGTTCTGCTGCGATTGACTGCTTCAGTCTCTCCATTTCCTTCACAATTTGCTGATCCCATGTAAGGACTAGCTTCATCTGCTTTTGTTCCTCTTCTGAAAGCGGCAGAGATATCTCCTGAATAAGTTCAGACCGTTTAGCAACAAAGTCTTCAATTTGCTTTAAAAGTTCATCGCTTTCCGGTGTATCTTGTATGTGTGACAGCATACTCTTCGTCTCAGTGTATAGTTGATCTATGTTTTTCATGCGATCCCGCCTGATCCGTGCCGGTCCTTCCGTTCACTTTGCATAGCTTGTTTCCAAGCATCGCGAAAATCTGTTACATAACCTTCAACCTCAGCCAGCATACTCGTATCATTTTTGATATTTGCCTGTACCAATCTTCGATACATATAATCGTACATCGCACCCATGGAAGCGGAAAGCTCTATGTTACGGTTAAGCGTAAAATTTAATTCTTGAATGATATTTTGCGCTTTAATAAGATTTTCATTTTTACGTTCCATATCATCATTCTCAATCGCCTGAGATGCAAGTCTTATAAATTTCAAACAGCCATTATACAGCATAAGCGTCAGTTCACCGGGTGTAGCGGTATTTACTGAATTTTGCTGATAGGCCGTATAAGGATTTTGGATCGCCATGTGTCATCCTCCAAATTACATTTATTGTACAAGAAGCTGTGATAAATAGGACGCTTGTTCGTTCATCTTTTGAATCGCAGAATCCATTGCACTGAATTTTTTATAATAGCGGTTTTCTATGGTATTCAATCTGTCCTGCATATCGGTGATTTCAGTACTGATAGAATTCAAATTTTTCCCAATTAAATAGTCGCTAGTTCCCATTGTTGAATTACCGGCTTTTGATTCAATGCTTTTTACTGTGCTTCTCAGCGTTTCACTGATACGTTTCATAATACCTTTATCACTATAGTTGCTGTCGCTCGATCCGCTCGTAAACAAATTGGCAACACTTTGCGGATCTTCTGCTATTTTTGCTTTTAGTTTATCCTCGTCTATTTCTAAATGACCCCGTTTAAGATAAGCGCTTGAAGTAGTAATACCAAATTGTGTCAACTGATAAGATTCACCATTCGCATTTACTTGAGAATAAAAATCAGTCCGCAACTGGTTTGTCCCGGCGCTTATGCTGCTATCATTTCTAAGTAAACCGCTTTTTGCTTTTTCCTCCCAGAGTTCTACTTCTTTATCAGACATTGCTTCTTTTTGATCACTTGTCAGCGGAGTGTAATCCCTGTACTTTGTTTCTTTCAGCTTCTCATTTAGACTATCAACTAACGTGTTATATTTATCTACAAATTCTTTAATTTTGTTATAAATACCGTCAACATCCGTAGCAACGGATGTGGTAACAGGGCCAGTTGCTGCTGTTGTATTTTTTAGTGAGTACGTCACACCATTAACCGTAAAATTGTTTGACAGCTTCTCCATTTCAAAGCCATTAATCGTTACTTTTGCATTCGTTCCTTCTTTGTAAGCAGTGAGCTTATTATCAGCATCTAATGAAAAACCAAGCTGACCGGACATAAAATCAGCCGTAGCTGTGTCCGCTGCCTGTATGCTGCCTCCTGCACCTGTTGCTTTAGAAGAAAATGCAATCGTTTCTACATATTCTGTACCATTAAAAATTTTATCTTTAAATGCTGAGACTCCTAAATCCGAGGTGTTAATCTTAGAAATCACATTATCAATCGTATCGGCACTCGTCACACTGATCTTGACTGATTTTGCTGTTGTTTCACCAGGCGCAACCACGTTAAATGTCAAATTATAATCGCCTTGCGTATATCCTGAATAATTGTTTGCCTTATATGTTGCTGCTGTTGCCAAACTTGCTACTTCGACAGTAGAGGAAGAGTTTGGCGCACTAACACTTCCAGTAGCAGTCAAAACAGACTCGTTTGAACTAGTTACAGTTTTACTCTGATATACACTTGGATATGTGAGCGTATTTTGAGACATAAAGTCTTGCAATTCTTTTATTTTTGAGTTTACTTCACGATAGCTGTCACGTTGCCATTCGAGAAGCTGCTTTTTTTGCGTCAATTTATCAAGCGGCACTCTTTCTGTCTGCATCAGCTTTGATACGATATCATCTATATCCATTCCTGACGCCAGACCTGTTATTCTCGTGACCATTTCAAACCACTCCTAATCTACTTTTTTTCATCTACAAATAATCCAATAAATTCAGTCATAGCCGCATAAAAATCAAGCCACCGTTTTGGCGGAATTTCGCGGATGACTTCATTTGTAGAGTCCTCTATTACCTTTACATAGTATTCATTTAACTTTTCATGGAGCTCAAACTTCAGGTGAACTTGCGAAGGTTCCAAAAGCTTGTTCATTTCCCCTACCATTTCAACAAGATGGGTATATGAAACTTGATGAATAGGAACCTCACTCTCATGATCTTTCTGATTATGTATTTGAGTATCATAACGATCCCAAACAGGTTGTAACGTAGTGAGCCTTTCAATGTTCAATTGATCATCCCCTATGCCCCAATCTATCGTTTATATCGACTAAGTCGAGATAAGATTACACATATTTTTGGAAAAAAACTCATCCGTTTTAGATTTCTTGTTTGGAAATACATTTATAAAAAGTTAGTGGAGAATCCGGTTATTATATCATGAGTTAGTGACAGCAAGGGGAATGGTTTGGAGTTAGAAATATAAAATAAAAGACCCCGGCTAACGCCAAGGTCCTTTTTAAAATTAACGTAACAATTGAAGTACGTTTTGTGGCTGTTGGTTCGCTTGAGCAAGCATAGCTTGAGAAGCTTGAGAAAGAATGTTGTTCTTTGTGAACTCGCTCATCTCTTTAGCCATGTCAACGTCACGGATACGAGACTCAGCAGCTGTCAAGTTTTCACCAGAAGCGCTTAAGTTGTTGATTGTGTGCTCAAGACGGTTTTGTACCGCACCAAGCTTAGCACGCTGAGAAGAAACTTGGTTGATCGCTTCATCAACAATTTTCAATTGATTATCGAAACCAATATCAGCTGTATCTGCTGCATTATCAGCGAATTTTGTTACATCAAGATCATTAACAGAATGAAGAGCTGCAATTGAACCATCAGCTTCTTTAATTCCAAGAGCGTCAGCACCCATATCCTCAATATTTACAGAGATTTGCTGTGTAGCATTTGCTCCGATTTGGAAAACCAAGTTCTTTTGATTTGCAGGAGTAGCTGTGTCAACTTTGTAAGTGCCATCTAGCAATTTCTTACCGTTGAATTCTGTACGATTTGAAATACCATCGATTTCATCTGTTAAAGCTGAAATTTCATCTTGAATAGACTGCAAGTCAGTTGCTTTGTCCTGAGTACCAGTGTTTCCTGCTTGAACAACTAGTTCACGAACACGTTGAAGGATCGCATGAGTTTCAGTCAATGCACCCTCAGCTGTTTGGATAAGAGAGATTCCGTCTTGAGAGTTTTTAGAAGCCATTTCAAGACCTCTGATTTGTCCTCTCATTTTTTCAGAGATCGCAAGACCTGCTGCGTCATCTCCCGCACGGTTGATACGAAGACCTGAAGAAAGTTTCTCCATGTTTTTTTGGCTCGCACTGTTGTTTGAAGACAAACGGTTCAGTGTGTTAAGCGCTGCGATATTGTGGTTAATTCTCATTGTTTTGTTCCTCCCTGAATATGTTTTTAGGCACGTCCTTGTGCCACATTTTTTGTAACTGGCGGAGTATTTGCGTCTCATCCCGGCTACATCATTAATATCGGATTGTCTCTGATTTTGTTAATACAAAAATAAAAAAATCCTCACTTTTTTTGTGAGGATAATGCGGAGATCACATCGCTGGATAACGCTGCTGCACGGTTATTTTCTTCCTGAATGGTCAAGTAAATTTCTTTTCTGTGAATATCAATATGCTTTGGGGCTTCAATTCCAAGTTTCACTTGATCACCCTCAACCGCAATCACTTTTACTTCAATATCAGCACCTATTTGAATCGCTTCATTTATTTTCCGCGATAAAACTAGCATGATTCTCCTCCAATCGGATGTTTTGTCGTATATGAGGAGTCGTGTAAAACGACTTGCTTAGCCATCATGTTCTTGCGATTCACAATAATGGGGGCCAATAAATTGGCAGTAGATTTTTCGAATGGCTCTGCCATGGTCAAGATTGTCATGACTTCTACGTCTTCAATATTATCGATATCCAAAAGTTCAGCAGTTGATTCATCAAGGTCAAACTCATAATTCTTAAAAAAGATGAACGGACTTACAACGATGAACGCAAGATTTTCTGAAGTGACGGACTGCAGTGCCACGAATGGAGAGTCTTCTGAAAGCGGAAGAATGACGAACTGTTTTTCTTCTAAAAAGCCTGGAATCCCGTTTTCAAAAAGAATGATTTGTTCTTCTTTTACGTTCATTTGGCCATGGTACTTAGTATGAATGATCATTGTTCACGATCCTTTTCTTTTTACTTTTCGAGTTATTCTTTCGGGTATTCTACATCTATATTTAAATCAGGGTATTGGAGCATGTCAACCTTAACGTTCCCCGGCGTATATTCAACAATTGGTTTATGCGGTTCAGCCTGAATAACAGGCTTTTGCGGCGTAATCTGAATATCAAGCTGTGACGGGGTATATTGTATTTTCACCCTTGAAAGAGAAGGAGCATAATTTTCGCCTAATTGAATTTGGTGCATCTCAGAGTTCCTCTTTGCTTGTGAAGCGATTGGGTTCCCCTTATTTTCAATTCTCATAAGCTCGTCCCCTTCTTCTGCAGTACGGGCTATTCCCTCCATGACATCCTCATGTCCTTGCTGGGCGGCTTCTTCGATTCTTTTGAATATATGTTTTCTGTCTAATTCTTCCCATGCTTGCGTTTGGTCAATCGTGAGTTTTCCAGGTGTCACCGATATTTCCATTTCCGCGCTTGGCTGTTCGATATCTAAATCGGCTTGCGGCTGCTCCATTTTTAAGCTGGCAGGCGTCGTTGTTAAACCAATTTTCCCTTGAACACTATGCATAATCAATCTGGGAATTTGCATCACTCTACCTCCTAAACTATAAAAAAAGCGAACTCCTGAGAGCCGCTTACTTTAAAAAGTCAATCAATGTAGGCTGAACAATTTGCGCATTTACAGCCAGAGTAGCCCTATGCACGCTTTGCTGCGCAATAAATTCAGTTATTACTTCTTCCAGTTCTACATCTTCATTGTCTGATAACACTTTTGTAGCTGTTTCTTCCTGAGCTGAGAGTCTTGTATTAATCAGTTCAAGACGATTATACCTCGCTCCAAGATCAGAACGTTCAGCACTCATGCCCTCAGAAAATTGTTCAATATCATTTAAAACGCTATCCATGCCATCTAGTGAACCTGAACTAAGTGCTTTCTCAAATGAGTCAAGCATTTCAAACACATTCTGTCCGCTTTCAGAAGTGCCCCCAAAAGCTGACTTTGGATCTGAATTCACTTTTAATGTCATATTATTAGAGATATTGACAATGACATCAGCAGTATCAGAGATTGTAAAAGTTCCGTCTCCGTTATCTGTAACGGGAGGCTTGTCTGAGTTTGTGCCATTAAAGATATATCTGCCGTTCACTTGTGTATTCGCAATATTTAAAAGCTGTTCCTTTAACTGCTTCACTTCTACACCAATTGCTTGCCGCTCCGCTTCACCATTTGTGTCATTTTGAGCTTGAACAGCTAATTCTTTAACTTTTGTTAATATGTCAATTCCTTCAGTAATGTTCGTCTCTGTGTTTTCGAGCCAGGTAAAGGCCTGAGAAGCATTATTTTGATATTGCTGCACTTGAGACAATTGCGTATTATATTTTAAGCTTTTCATTGCTACTACAGGATCGTCGGACGCTTTTGAGATTTTTTTCCCTGATGAAATCTGTGATTGAAGTTTATCCAGCTTCGAGTAGCTTGAACCGATATATCTCAATGAGTTTTGCTGAATCATGCCTTGTGTTACTCTCATTTGATCTACCTACCTTCCTCCGACACCCATGCCATTGATTACTTTATCGAGTATTTCGTCTTGTAAAGTGACCATTCTCGCAGCAGCATTGTATGCGTGTTGGAATTGAATCATATTCGTCATTTCTTCGTCTAAAGAAACTGCGCTCATTTGCTGACGGTTTATGTCAGCGTCATTAAGCTGTGTTTCTGTATTAGACGCCAGGCGATTAGCTTCTTGTGCTTTAATTCCAAGCTCGCCAATCAGCCCTGCATAGTAATCTAACACACTTGTTTTTTTACCATTAATGGTTATATCACCGGTTAAAACATTCGCTAAATTTGTTGCATTTGAATTATCGTTGGCTGCGCCAGTCAGTGAGAAAGCAATGTTTGCGCCTTTTGAATCTAATATGCTGTCAGCAACTTTAATCTTGCCTGCTGCTCCTTTTGCAGTTTCACCGTTGGTAAAATCAAAAAAGTCCCCGCCTTGTTCTCCGCTCTTGGTCAAACCATTTCTGTGCACCTCATTAAAAGCTTTTGCGAATTCAAGCGCCATATTATCAAGGTCAGAAAGCATGTCCGGGTATATGCCCTTTTCTTGGCCGTCTGCTGTTACATACCCGTAAGACTCTATAAATCCTAAAAGGGATCCCTTACTGCTGAATGACTCAGCCTGTACAGCAGTGTCTCCGATTGAAATACTTGATACTAACCCAGTTTCATTATCATAGTTGGCTGCAAGTTCTGAAACCTCGTAATTTTTACCGTCCAAAACAGTTCCCAGAGACTGTTTATTCTTATCAAGGATTTCAATGGAAACAGTCCCTTCAGCAGAAGCAAGCGCATTCCCGCCTGATTTGTTGTAGCTGACCTTGATATCAACCATTGAGGATAATTTATCTATCAGCAAATCTCGCTGATCATATAAACCATTCGGAAGAAGCCCGACCGGTTCTACTTGTGCAATTTGTTTATTTAAACTGTTTAATTGAGAAAGCAGAGAATTGACATCCAACACAGTCGTATCTAGCTCTGCTTTTAAGTTCGATTGAACATTTGTAAGTGATTCAGAAATATAATTAAACGTTTCTGCTACAGCTTTCCCTTTTTGAGCAACAACAGAACGCGCGCTGTCTTCGTTTGTATTATTCGATAATTCCTGCAGGGAATTCCAAAACGAATTGAGCACACTGTTTAAGCCGCTGTCATCCGTCTCATTTAAGATGCCTTCCATTTGGGACAGAGCTTTAGCTTTCGTGTCGTAGTATCCGGCACTGTTGTTTTGAAGACGGTATTGGTAGTCAAGAAAGATATCTCTTATTCTCTCAACTGACTTCCCTTGAACACCGGTTCCCATTTGTCCTGCGGTTTTTTCTGCGTTTTTGGATACAGCAGGGAAATAGTCGGTTGCTTCCAATGAGACTCGCTGTCTTGTATAACCATCAGTATTGGCATTTGCCACGTTATTTGCAGTAGTGCTTAACGCTGCCTGCTGAGCGCTTAACGCCCGCCTTGCAGTTTCAAGCCCCATAAAGGTAGATGTCATATTCTGAATTCCTTTCTGCTAAGCTTTTGAATCAAATAGTTTCATTCGGCTGCTCTTCGGAAGCTCAGCTTTAATTGATTTGCTATAATTGAAGTTGTTTTCCTTAGGAACCAGCGTATCGTATGAAATAGAGATGAATTGCAGCGCGTCTCTCGTCAGCTGCCTATTCATCTCATTCACTTCTTTCAGTCGTCCGAGAACTTTAGAAAGAGATTCATATAGTTGTTCCAGCTCTTCCTTTTCACTGCCAGAGGTTTTGGCGATACATGCGGAAATGGTGTTATTTTCGCTGTATCCGAGAAAGGCAGAAGTTGCTTTGATACGGTCATCTTCTGTCTGCCCGATAGCTTGAATATATTTTTGCTCTTTTGTCAAAATGTTAGAAAGCTCTTTTGTTTTGCCGCCTTTGAGCGCTTCCGTCTTTTCCTCAGACAGCGTGAGCAGGTGCTCATGCAGAACGCAAAGTCGCTTCAATTGTTCAATAATTGGCTTTGCTGACATGGGCTTTCTCCTTTTTTATTGCTTTTTATAAAAATTAATCATATTTTTCGCTACATGATTTGCGTCTACTTTGTATGACCCGTTTTCAATTTGCGCTTTAAGCTGCGCAATTTTTTCCTGGCGTGAACCAGTGACTGCGTCGGATGCATTTTGCATTTCTTTAGCCTGTGATGAAATTTCAATTTTATCTTGAGGCTGTGCAGCAGTTTTTTGCACCGCTTGCTTTTCATAATTTTTTTGGTATGGATTAACGGATTGTGTTCCAAATTGATTGATTTTCATAGGATTCCTCTCGCTTTCCGTTGCAGTCTTTAAACAATCTAACCCTTTTATCGACTGCGTTTTCAGTTAGTTTAGGGAATCAATTGTTTTTGGTATTATAGGCATAGTATGTGTCTTTTTTACTATTTTCTCTCTCTGTTTTCAGTGCGTCCTCGTGGTCCAAATGATCCATTTGAGCCTTTAAATCGGACTGACAAGCCTTGCAGAACTTGCCTTCCCGAATCGATGTCCCGCACCTTTCACAAGGGTATGCCAAATTGGGAAGATGAGTGATTTGAATGCGTTTTTGCCTGATGAATTTCAATATCAGCTCTTCTTCTACACCTGTTTCCTCGGTTATGCGGCTCAAAGTTGATTGCCGGTTTTCCTGTTTCCTTAAAAACTTATATACAATCTCAAATGATTTTTCTTCTTCCTTAATACACGCCTGACATACGGTTTGCAGCTTTGTTTTTAAAAATAAAGCATTGCATTTCGGACAATTCGCCAGTTCTCCCATCTTTTTTCTCCTTATTCGATAATATGCCTGTGTTAATTTCTAGTGATTATATCGGCATAAAAACAGAATCATTTAGCTTCTGATCAAGGTAAAAGATGCCACTGAACGGGCTTTTCCTTTCTCTAATAAACAGCGGGCTGCAAAATTCAAAGTGGCGCCTGTTGTATAAAGATCGTCTATTAAAATGATATTCATACCTTCGGCTGAGTTGTTTTTTGTATCAAAAATACGCTCCGAAAGCAGGCGTTCTGTTTTCTTTTTCTTAGACTGTTTCTCATTATTGAGGCGGATGAGGGGATGGTGGATAGGACGGTCTAAGCATTCTGCCAGGAGCTGCGCCTGGTTAAATCCACGCTCTTCTTCCCGTTCCTTGCTCAGCGGAATAGGAACGAGAACAAAATGCTTATCGGGGTAAACCTCTGAGAAGGTTGAAGAAAAATCGCTTTTAAATGCATTTATGATTTCTGCATCTCCTCTAAATTTAAAACGGGAGAGCGTTTCTTTCATCATTTCATTATATGTGTAAACTGAACGGTTTTGGCGGAGCAGCAAACTGTCACTGACCCTTGATTTCCACACCTCGCAATCTCTGCATACCGAATGAACGGATTGAGGTCTGCCGCACAAGGTGCAGATTTGTCCTGTGATTTTCTTAAATTTGCTTCTGCAGGAATGACAGACCTTTTCGTCCGGCTTTAATAAAAAAAGGGCGCTCCATGTAACAGCTTGAGAAAATTGTGAATCGCACAATAGACAGATCAGTTTATGATTACCTCCTCCTGCTTCGTTTGGCATAAATCGCTTGGACTCTCTGATACCACAGCAGCAGATTCAGCCAAAATTACAAGCATAGCCGTGTTTTTTTGTTTATCTACCAGCTCAGCTTTCGTATATGCGATCTTTTTAAGATCAGTGACATAGGATGGCTTTACTTTGTTTAAAGAAAGTGCCAATACATCGTTTTTACATACTTGGCAAGTGCAAGTCATATGAAGCTGGTCCATATATCGGTCGAGCAGTTCTTTCATTACGATTTCTTTTGAATTGACAAGCATTTTTACAGCTCCTCATCATCGGTTATATGAGTATACTGTACCATGTTTTCAAATAATGGCTAGTCTGTTCATTCATTTTTTGCTGCCAAGTCATTCATTTCTTTTATATGCCTTCTTGCATCCAGCATACTCTTTGTTTTTCCGTAGTGAAAGAAAATGACATCACCATCCGCATGCTCTTTATGCCGCCCGGTTCTTCCTGCAATTTGAACAAGTGCGCTTTCCGTAAAGATAGGTGATTCTGCCCCTAATACACCTGTCTGCACCTTTGGGACCGTGACGCCTCTTTCTAGTATTGTTGTTGTGAGTAAGAGATCAAGCTGGCCGTCTCTGAATTGCTGTACTTTCTCTTTTCTTTGCTTATCTTCCGCATGTACAGACGCAATTCTGCAATTAACATCTTTAAAGCATGCAGCTGCCTTTTTCAGAACAGAAACGGAGGGAACAAATAAAAAAACAGGCCTCCCCTCTTTCACATGAAACGCTATCCATCTCTTTACTGCTGACGGAACTTTGTTTCGATTTAATTTCTTTTTCCAGTTTCCGCACCATACAAAGCGCGGTTCTGGCAAAGGTTTTTTGTGGTGTCTTGCTGGAATCCGAACTGAGTGTAGCTGTCCGTTCAGTGTTTTTCTTTTTAATTCTTTAGGGGGTGTTGCACTTAGGTAAACAAGAGTGCTGTTTTTCTTTCTTGCTTTTTGAACAGCGAATTGAAGAGTTTGATCAGCAGAATACGGAAAAGCATCAACTTCATCAACGATCATGACGTCGAATGCGTCTTTATATCGCAAGAGTTGATGTGTAGTGGAAATCATAAGCGGAGATAACCGCCCTTTGTCCTCGCTTCCTCCATAAAGCGCTGAAATGCCAGCACCCTGAAAGGCAGCCTTGAGTCTCGGAGCTAGCTCTAATACAACATCGGTGCGGGGTGTCGCAATACAAACACGCAGTCCTTGATTTAACGCGGATTCTATACCGGGGAATAGCATCTCTGTTTTGCCAGCACCGCAAACCGCCCAGATGAGGAGCTCTTCTTTTTTTGATATGGCCTCAATTAAGACATTGGCAGCTTTTTGCTGTCCGCTTGAGAGCTGGCCATTCCACGTAAGCTTGATAGGCTGCCAATTGGGCTCATCTTCCTCTATCCATGAATATAAAGGAACATCTTCACTCACTCTGCCCATCATGACACAAGAACGGCAATACAGCTGATTCTTTCCAGATGAATGATAAAAAGAAAAATACCGCTGGCCATTTTGGCCGCACCTATTACACCTATACCCCCGTTTATTTACGGATATAGAGTTTTGAGCGGCGATATAGCCATTTTTGATATGCCATTCAATCATCTCATCGGAAAATGGGAGTTCAGTTCTGAGCAACTGACGGCTTTGAAGCGTCTGCTGCAATTCTTTTGAGAAAGAAATGTTCTTTTCAGCTGGCACAATCAGCATAGCACCGCCTCCTTTCGAGACAGTATGCCTGAATGAATATTTTCTGTCCAGCAATCAAAATAAGAATATAAAAAAATCTCCGCTGCTAAAACGGAGATTTTGCGTTATTTAAAACACCAGCAAATTCCTAGCGCGCCCTCACCCAAATGAGTGCCGATTACCGCGCCAAAATAGCTGTTATAAAATTCAACATGAGGATATTTAGCAGAAAGTTCTTCAATGATTTTCGCTGCTTCTTCTTCTCGATTAGCGTGGATAACAGCAGCACGCATAGGCAATCCTTTACTCGCATCTTCGTCTAAAAGCTCATAAATTCGCGAAATTGCTTTTTTACGTGTGCGAATCTTCTCAAAAGGCACAATTACCTTATTGTCAAAATAAAGAATAGGCTTTACCTTTAGAAGACTCCCAATGAAGGCTTGGGCGCTGCTTAATCGTCCGCCCCGCTGAAGGTGGGCTAAATCATCTACCATAAAATACGCCCGAACTGTTTTTTTCATTTCTTCCAGTTCTTTTATAATATCTTCCGGCGATGATGCTCCATTTTTGATTAATTCAGCAGCCTTAAGAGCATAAAAGCCTTGAGCCAAACAGCTGATCTCTGAGTCAAATGGATACACGTCAATATTGTCGACCATAGTGTCAGCCGTTGCTGCACTGCTGAACGTACCGCTGATTCCGCTGGAAAGATGGATACTGATGACCGCATCATAAGTCTCGCCAAGCTCTTCATACAAAGCAACCAGCTCGCCGATTGGCGGCTGAGAAGTCGTCGGAAGCTCATTATGTTTTTTAACTTCTTCGTAAAAGCTTTTCCAGTCCAGTTCGATTTCTTCACGGTAAGTTTCTTCCCCAAAAACAACCTGAAGGGGGATCATATGTATCTGATGTTGTTCACGCATTTCTTTCGGAATATATGCTGTGCTGTCTGTTACTACTGCAATATTCATAGCTTCGATACCTGCCTTATTGCTTTATAACTCTATTGTAAGGGAAACAGCGACCTAAAAAAAGACCTGCCTAGTAAAAGGCAAGTCTCATTTTATACTATCTCATTTCTACCCAGCCATTTTTAATGGCGACCACAACAGCTTGCGTCCGGTCGTTTACATTCATTTTTTGTAAGATATTGCTCACATGGTTTTTCACGGTTTTCTCACTGATAAACAATGATTCACCAATACCGCGGTTGCTTTTTCCGTCTGCAAGCATCTGCAGCACTTCACATTCCCGCCTAGTTAAAATATGTAATGGTCTGCGGATTTCAGGGTAAACCTCATGCTGAGGATGTGCAGAAACTCCGCTTGTTGCAAGACGGCGGAATTCGTTAACGAGGTTGTGAGTAACCTTCGGATGAAGGTAAGAACCGCCCTCGGCAACTACTTTAACCGCTTCAATCAATGTATCAGCATCCATCTCTTTCAGCAGATAACCTCTTGCGCCTGTTTTCAGGGCATGTGTTACATAATTTTCGTCATCGTGAATTGATAGAATAATTACTTTAGATTCAGGATACAGCTCTACAAGCTGTTTTGTAGCTTCCACGCCATTTACGTTTGGCATATTGATATCCATGATCACAACATCAGGATGATAGTGCTCTACAATACGAGCCGCTTCGTCTCCGTCGTCACCTTCGGCTACCACTTCAAAGGTAGGTTCAAAATCCAATATCCGTTTTACACCTTCACGAAATAACTGATGGTCGTCGATAATAACAATGTTTACTTTAGTCACAAGCCACGCCTCCTTGTATTATTGTTCTATATACTCTATCATTCAGTCAATATGCCTTTTGGCTCTATTTTACAAATCATAGTCAAAGAGATAACGGAACCTTAATCATAATAAATGTCCCAAGACCTATTTTCGAATCTATTGTCATGGTTCCTTCCAATAAATCTACTCTTTCTTTCATGCCCAGCAAACCGAATGATTTGTTTTTCTTCTCTTTCGCTTCCTTCAGGTCGAACCCTTTGCCGTTATCTTTAATCATTAAAATCACAAAATCCTTTGTGATCTCAACTTTGACTGTAATTTCTTCAGATTCAGAATGCTTTAGCGCATTAGACACAGCTTCCTGTGCGAGCCTGAAGAGCGCAACTTCAAACTGGGGCGCTAGGCGCTTATCCTCTGTTTCACCAATGCATTGAAAATGTATTTTGACCTTCCCGTTATATTCCTCGGTTGTATATAGATATTTTCTTAAAGTTGGAATTAGGCCTAGGTCATCAAGGGCCATCGGTCTTAAATCATATATAATCCTTCTCACTTCGTAAAGGGCATTCCGCACATTTTGACGGAGATTTTTAATTTCTTGGAATCCGTCCTCAGCACCCCGGTCACGGAAAATCCGCTCAATTAATTCCGATCTCATCATAACATTTGCCAGCATTTGAGCAGGCCCGTCATGAATTTCTCTGGAGACTCTTTTTCGCTCTTCTTCCTGCGCCTCAATAATTCTTAAGCCGAAATCCTGTTTTGCCTGAGCATCAGCAAGCAGCAGTCCCACCTCGCGCAAATCCTGATTCAAGTAGTTGAGCACAACTGTAATTTGGCTTACTAATGATTCAGACCGCTCAATGATTTCCTGAAGGCCTAACAATCTGCGTTCTAAATCATCCCGGCGTTCTCGCAGTTGCTTCTCACGCTGCTGGATCATCGTCAATTCTACCTGCAGCTTATGGGCTTTTTCGTAAGCATTGCGGATTTCTTCTTCACTGAATCTATGAAAATTGCGGCTGACCTCAGATAAACGGTTTCTCGCATGGCGGGTTTGCACTTCAAGTTTATCGCCAAGCTCGATAACTTCATACACCTGCTGTTTAATTTGTTTCAGTTCTTCAACCAGCTGTTCATACTGCTGGCGTGACTGCTCCCCGATTTGAAAAACCTCGTCCTTGCTCCCGTCAACGGTTTTCAGCATCTTCATCAGAATAGAATCCAGCACTTTGGAATCCATCTTTGTTTTATTCATAATTTCCCTCCGTCACGGCGTTGTCATATATTTTTATTATAAATGTAATTGATCTGCAAATTGTGTCGAATTATAATGAAAGAATGCGTATATTCTAGAAAAAAACAATTTTATATACCTTCTTACTCTTTATGATAACAAAATACGCACAAAAATTCTAAAGACTGTACGAATTTGTATAGACAGTCTTTTATGCTTAGCAGGAGGGTCAGCAAGCATGCTGCACAGCTATTTTACTGTGAAAGAAGCAGGAGAACACGAGATTGTTATAGAAAAATCGCGTTTTATCTGTCATTTAAGCCGTGTTTCTACCGAACAAGAGGCACAGGAATTTATACAGAAAATAAAGAAACAGCACTGGAATGCGACTCATAATTGCTCGGCTTACGTAATTGGCGAGAACGATCATATCCAAAAAGCCAATGATGATGGAGAACCAAGCGGTACAGCGGGAGTGCCGATGCTCGAGGTATTAAAAAAACGCGGACTTAAGGACACTTGCGCCGTCGTTACACGATACTTCGGAGGCATTAAACTTGGTGCCGGCGGATTAATTCGCGCTTATGGGAAATCAGTGTCTGAAGGATTAAATCATATAGGTGTTGTAGAACGGAAACTTATGCGGGTCATGCATACTTCCGCAGATTACACTTGGCTTGGCAAAATTGAAAATGAATTAAGAGAATCACAATTTCTGTTAAAGGAAATCCATTATGCGGAAAATGTTGAATTCGAAACATACGTGGAAGAAAAAGATACAAACGCATTTTCTGAGTGGATGACAGAACTGACAAATGGAAAAAGTGATATTAAAGAGGGAGAGTTGACGTATCTTGAAAAAGCCGTCAATCACATAAAGGAGACTGAATAATGGCTGAACGCGTTAGAGTGCGTGTGCGAAAAAAGAAAAAGAGCAAACGCAGGAAAATCTTAAAAAGAATTGTGTTATTGTTCGCCCTTGCATTATTGGTAGTCGTTGGGCTTGGAGGATATAAACTTTATAAAACCATTAGCGCTGCGGATGATTCATACGATGCTCTTTCCCGCGGAAATAAATCAAATCTTCGCAGCGAAGTTGTAGATATGAAGAAAAAACCGTTTTCTATTTTATTTATGGGAATAGAGGATTACGCGACCAAAGGACAAAAAGGGAGATCAGACTCTCTTATTGTAGTTACCCTTGATCCCAAAAATAAAACCATGAAAATGCTGAGCATTCCGCGTGATACACGGGTGCAATTAGCCAGTGACACAACCGGAAGCAAAACAAAGATTAATGCCGCTTACAGCAAAGGCGGAAAAGATGAGACAGTTGAAACCGTTGAAAACTTCTTGCAAATCCCGATCGATAAATATGTCACAGTTGATTTTGACGGATTTAAAGATGTAATTAATGAAGTTGGCGGTATTGATGTAAATGTGCCTTTCGATTTCGATGAAAAAAGTGACGTAGACGAAAGCAAACGGATCTACTTCAAAAAAGGCGAGATGCACTTAAACGGCGAAGAAGCCTTGGCGTATGCCCGTATGAGAAAACAGGATAAACGCGGAGACTTCGGCCGTAATGACAGACAGAAACAAATTTTAAATGCACTGATTGACCGAATGTCAAGTGCAAGCAACATTGCTAAGATTGATAAAATCGCAGAAAAAGCCAGCGAGAACGTTGAAACCAATATTCGCATTACTGAAGGTTTAGCGCTGCAGCAGATTTACAGCGGCTTTACCAGCAAGAAAATCGACACTTTGAGCATTACAGGATCTGATTTGTATTTAGGGCCTAGCAACACGTATTATTTTGAACCGGATGCCACAAATCTGGAAAAAGTCAGAAAAACGCTCCAAGAGCATTTAGATTATACTCCAGATACAAGCAGCACTGACACTTCCGGTACCGGAAGTTCAACATACGGCACTGGCACGGAAGACAGCACAACAGACAGTACGACGAGCGGAAGCAGCTATTCGAATGACAACACAAGCTCAAACAGTACAACGAATTCAACAACTGATTCATCCTATTAAAAAAAGCCCGGTCCTTTAAAGGATCGGGCTTTTTTGTGCAGAAAAAAACTCCGGCAATTCAGCCGGAGTTTTTAATTCCTTTTCAACAGCCGTTTATAAAATTTCGTAAACGGCTTAAATTTTTCATTCACAAGTCCTGTCACTTCTGCAATAATCTGCATAAAAATAATTAAAATGAAGATAATAAACAAAGAAAGCCAGATTGTGGCACTTTTAAGTACAATTGCACTTATGCTGAAAATAAATCCAATTAGATAAATCACAATGACCGACATCCGATGTGAAAGGCCAAAGGCCATCAGTCTGTGGTGGATATGCGACTTATCTGGTGCCGAAATGGGCTGTTTGTTTAATATTCTCCTGATGATTGCAAATGTTGTATCAAAAATCGGTACGCCCAATATAATAATCGGGATAACGATACTGAACAATGTTACGCTTTTATACAAGCCTAATAATGAAAGAATCGAAATACTATACCCTAAAAAAAGTGATCCTGTATCACCCATAAAGATTTTTGCCGGGTGGAAGTTGTAAAACAAAAATCCAAGCGTACTGGCGATCACAACCAATGAAAGTGACAGAATCAGTACTTTTCCGCCCGATAGCGCCATGACGGCGATCGTTGACAGGCCGATAACAGAGAGACCTGCGGCAAGGCCATCTAATCCGTCAATCAGGTTAATCGCGTTTGTGATGCCGACAATCCATAATACTGTCAGCGGATAAGCCATCCATCCTAACTCAAACCGTTCTGTTAAAAAAGGTACTGAGAAAAAGTCCATTTTTAAGCCAGTGCTTACAATCATAATGGCTACACCTAATTGAATCAAAAACTTAACTTTTGCACTTAATTGATATTTATCGTCAAGAATACCCAACACAATAATGATGAATGCCCCGACTGTAATAGCCGTCATTCTTGTTTCTGTGTATATACCGGATGCAAGCACGCCTGCAACCACCCCGATAAATATGGCCAGCCCGCCCATCCGGGGCATGATTTTGTCATGTACTTTTCGATTGCCGGGCTGATCAACTGCACCTATTTTAATCGCAATCCTTTTTACGATTGGGGTTATGATTAAAACTGTAAGCAGCGAGACAATAAACGCAACAACAATGCGAATCATGCGTTCGTCAAGCATAAAGAAGTCTCCTTTGGAATTAAATGAAGTCTTTATTTATATAGAGAACCGTTCCTTCCATTATACCTTCTCCTTAGTTATTATAACAAGCTTCATCAAAAAGAAACACGTATAATCAAAAAACGCGCATCCCAATTTATAGGACTACGCATGTTTTTGAATCCCTGTATATTTCATGATTTGTTTAAATAAGCAATTCCAATCTTGCGCGCGGGCAATGTTTCGGCGCATTTCTTTATACGTTTCATCTTCGTTTTGACTGAGCACTTTTTCGCAAGCGACTATAAAATCAATCGGATGATCGCCTTCTACATATTCGTATACATACGGCTGTTTCATTTTTGAGGTTGACGGAAGATTAGAGCCGACGACAGGCTTTCCAGTCGCCAAAAATTCAAATAGTTTCAGCGGAAACACAGCTTGATTATACGATGATTTTTTATATGGCATGATACCGATATCGATAAGCTCCATATAATGCGGAACTTCTTTTGGATCTGCCGGGCCGGTCCATATGACATTGGGAAGCCTCAAAAGCTCTTGAAACGAGACATCGCCGTTGGTGGCATCCGGACCAACCCATAAAAATGTCCAATCAGGCTTTTGCAGCGCAGCTTCTTCAATCATTTTAAAATCGAGTTTAGGTTTGATCCCGCCGATAAAACCTAATACTGTTCCTTCTCTTCCCTGCAATATGCTGCGATCGGGAGCTTGTTTATTTGCAGAAAACAGCTCATATTCAACACCGTTTTCGACTGTATGAACCTTTTCTCGTCCTGCTGTCAGTTTTTTGTCTACTTCTTTGTGAAGATAATCCGATGAGCAGGTAATGGAATCTGCACGGTCTATAATTCTCAGCTCCGCCGATTTAATGACTTTTCGCCGGAACTCAGACAGCAGATTTGAACGGCCGCTGATCGGCGCTGCCCATAAATCACTGCAATCATAAATGACCTGATCCCAGGGATACAGCGAAGACAGCAGCGGAAATCCAGGGAACGTGTACCATAAACAGCAGCGTTCACCGTTTGCAGAAGCAGATGTCAGCTCATCAAGTAAAGGTTTGAGCTTATGCCTGTAAAAGACATCTGTATATCGTCCGAAACGAAACATTTTTTTCTCCAGCAGGTCTTTGACAGCAAATTGCCTGATGCCTGAATGAACTTGCTGAAATTCATTTCCTTGGGGGCGTGGAGCCGGACACACCCAAATGACTTCCTTCGTTTCCTCCTGAGCGGCTAAAAATTCTGCCAGCCGGTGCCTTCTGTATCTCAATTGGTCTTTTCCCCATTCAGCAGTGGCAACGATCACATGAATGATTGCTTCTTTTGTTTCCACCTTCATCACCTTTTCTCTCTGTCTGCGGCTATAATCTTTTTTTCACCGCGTTTTTTGCATATTGAACAAAACACCATGTGGCTTTGATGAAATGAAGCCGTTCGATCTCCCTGTAGACAAACCACGTTTTTTTCGCAGCCTTCCATTTGTTGCTGGATATCGAGTTATCTACAAGCCGATATTCAGCTAGGCATTCATTCATTCCATAGGCGGTAAATCCTTTTTTCAAAAGAGACAGCCATGTGGCCAAGTCCTGTCTCGTTCTAATATTCGGCATTTGGATCTGTCCCGTTTGCTCCCTGTCAATCATCACGGTCAAGCAGCCGATAATCGTATTTTTCAGAGCGTCATCGTACGTCAGGCTTTCCGGTGCATGAATAAATTTATCGAGCGGGGTTCCGTCCTGCGCCATTAAGCTGTAGCCTGTGAAAGAAAACGCACAGGAACGCTCCATCATAAAATCAAGCTGCTTTTCCAGTTTGTCTTTTTTCCATTTATCATCACTGTCCAAAAATGCTACATAACGTCCTTGAGCGCGCTCCAATGCTTTGTTTCGAGCAACCGCAGCTCCGCTGTTCTCTTCCAGATACACGACATGAATTCTTTCATCTATTTTTTCATACTGCTTTAAAATGTCGCGTGTCCCGTCCGTTGAGCAATCATCCACGATAATCATTTCCCAATGAGAATGGCTCTGATCTAACACTGAATGAATCGTGTCTTCAATATAGTCACGCGCATTATAAGAAGGTGTAATGACAGATACGAGAGGTTTCCAATTGGTCATGATCACATCTCCATCGTATGATTTTAAAAGGATTCCCTGAAAAATTCAGGAATGACAACGAACATAAAGGCAATCGTGAGGCCGATCATAACGCCAAGAACCGCTTTCTTTTTCGGGGACATTCCGCCGCCTGCTGCCTCACTTACGGTTTCAGAATCAGTAACACTGGCCGGTTTCAGATTAAGCTGCGTGTTTTTCAGCTCATACAAAAATCTCTCTTTATCCACTTTGGAATCCTCGCTTACCGTCTCACCTTCGAGTGCATCTATGCTGCGGCGGATGACGGCTTCTCTTTCTGAATATAGCTTTTGATCGTTTTTGAGAAAGGCGGAGGTAATGCCGTTTAAGATGGATTCCGTTCTATCCTTATCCTCGTCGCTATAGCTCAAGGTCAGTAAAGATTTAGATTCCGTTTTGATGGTAAGCTTCTCTTTGATCTCTGCCAAATCTTCATCCTTTTCGTCAGGAAGCGCCTCCTTCAAAAAAGAGTCACTCTTGAGCAGAAGCGGAATCTCCTCTGTACTGTTATAAACCGGATGATCATAGCTCCCCACAGCCAAAGTGTCCTCGGCTGTATAGCTCTTTTGATCAGCGATCTGTGACGGCAGGATATAACCGGCCGCACCTAATATAATTGGCACTGCTATGATCCAAATGATATTTTTTTTAATACGCCGGGCTATTCTTATCAATATATCGTTCATATAAGTCTCCCTGCTTTTTGTAGTCAGTTTATCTGTACAGCGGTTCAGGCATCTGTCTGGATCGCCTTAACACATTCACGGCGGCGATGACGAGCGCCAGAAACACCCAATGGAAAAATAAATTTGAAACAGAACTTGGGCTGATACTGGATACCAGGAAACTGACCAATGCCGTAATAAGCCCTTCTGTGATCAGTTTTGACTGATTTCCCAATTTTCTTTCATAAAATTTGTAAAGCACCCAAATGAGGTAAGCATAAACGGCCAGATATCCCAGCATGATGAACAAGCCAAAGTTAGCAAGGATTTCAACAAGCCAGTTGTGCACCTCTGTCACGTTGTCAGTATCATATAAAGCATGATGCTCAAGATAATAGGATACATTCCCTGCTCCGACTCCGAATCCGTATGAATCAAGGAAAAAGTGCCATGCGTTTTTCAGCAGATTGGCCCGGGCCACATTTGACGGAAGCATGTCATGAAATGAATGCAGCGTCTGCGGGGCCAGAAATAGCTCCCAAAACTTTGAATAAATTCGGCCGGCGAAAAGAACCGCAAAAATGGTGATTCCTGCCGCAGACAGCCAGATGGCCATTTTCTTTAGAACAGGCGGCAATACAATGAAGATGTAGACAGCAGCGCCGGAAAAAATACCCAGAAGGCTGGCTCTTGAACCGGTAGCAAAAATTAAATACAACGCACAGAGTGAGAGCAAAAGGCCAATCGCCTTGATGTATCCATTCTTTATGTTTTTCACCAATGTAATGTAAAAAAAGAAGCTGATCGATAAAAATGTTGCAAAGTCATTTTGATTAAAAAAGACCGATGTCGGATAATGCTGCTTATATTCCGGTCCGCTGTATAGCGTTGAACTCGGGAGATGATGATGGGTCATATGATTGTAAAAACCAATGATCATCAGGAATACTGTCATCACCAGCCAAATGGTATAAACAACCATGAGCCGCTCCATTTTTTGCACGTACATGACAATGAGGTAAATGAAGAAAATTCCCATTGCCAACAAGGCCAAATATTTGATGCCGGCTGTCACCGATTTGGCCCACAGCAGAGAAACAAGGCCGTATATAAACCAAAAAGCGAAAAAGAGCAAAATCCCTTTCACTTGCAGTCCGTTCCATCTTTCAATATGTGTTCGATTCCGCACCACACCGATCACATGGAGGCACCCCGCTGCAATGAGCAGAAGCCTGTAAAGAAACAAACTGAAAAATCCAAGATGAATCGCGAAAAATGCATTATTTAAAAAAGTGCAGGCGATCAAAATATAGATTACAGCCATAAAGAGCCGTTCTTTTGTTGTAAATGCGGTTGCAAGCGTCAGTACAAACAGACCAATTGCCAACACCGCAAGCACGGCAGCCATCTGTATTAAACCTATATCTGTACGGATGGCTCCCAGCAATAGGACGACTCCAAATATGGCAGCGGCCAGTAACGAAAGCGTATGGACCGCTGAACGTTTGATACTCACATGTTTAACCCCTTTCCTGATGTTTCAGGAGCCGGCGGCCGAGCCTAAGCAGCCAGCAGCTTTAACCAAGTAACACTTTTTCTTTTTATAGGTTGACGCTCCCCAAGTCTTTAGCCAATTCCTCGAGCGGCAAGCCCGGAAAATACTTGTCAGCAGGCTCCGCTCCCCGAACAGCAGGACGGCCGATGGAGTGATAAATGTATCCGGCTGCCTGCATCTCTTCAAGTGAAAATAAATTTCTGCCGTCGATGATGATCGGCTGTTTTAAGAGAGTTTTCACTTTTACAAGCTCCATTTCTTTCACTTCCGGCCAATCCGTTAAGATCAGGCATGCATCAGTGTCCTCAATCGCATCATACACATCTGTGTAATACTCGACCTGTTCGCCAAGGATCGCTGAGGCTTCAGGAATAGCAATCGGATCGTATGCTTTTACATGTGCGCCCAGCAGCTGCAGCATCGGGATAATATCTAGAGCAGGAGCGGATCTCACATCGTTTGTATTTGGCTTGAAGGCCAATCCGAGAACGGAAATGGTTCTTCCTTTGATGCTTCCCATAACAGTTAAGAGTTTATCTACAATGTGAACGCGCTGCTTTTCGTTCGTTTCAATGACAGCTTCTATAAGCTTAAATGGATAGCCAGCCGATTTTGCGATTTGAAGCAGTGCGGTTGTATCCTTAGGAAAACAGGAGCCGCCAAACCCAATACCCGCTTTTAGGAACTTTCTGCCGATACGGCTGTCAAGCCCCACGCCATCAGCAACTTTTGAAACATCTGCGCCGACTCGCTCACAAATGTTTGCGATATCGTTGATAAAGGAAATCTTTGTCGCCAGAAACGCATTCGCGGCATATTTAATCATTTCTGCACTTTCTAAGTTTGTTTTAATGACAGGAGCGTGGAAAGGCTGGTGCAGATCCTCAATGATGGCAGCGGCTTTATGACTTGTTGAGCCAATCACGGCACGCTCCATATTCATCGTGTCATGAATCGCTGAGCCCTCCCGAAGGAATTCAGGATTAGATACAACATCAAATGAGTATCTTCCCTTTGAAGCTTTTTGAACGATTGATTGAACGAGTTTTCCTGTTCCGACCGGGACTGTGCTTTTATTTACGATAATTTTGTAGCCGTTAAGGTGCTCACCGATTGTTTTCGCCGCCGCTTTGACGTACGTTAAATCAGCTTCACCTGTTTTGGACATCGGAGTTCCGACTGCAATATAAATAATGTCTGACGCCCGAATGGCGGACGGGATATCGTTAGTAAAGGACAGACGCTGATCCAGCACATTTTTTTCAACTAAGTCTGCAAGCCCTGGCTCATAGATCGGGATTACTCCATTTTTCAGACTTCTGATTTTTGATTCATCGATATCACAGCAAACAACTTTATTGCCGATCTCCGCAAAGCAAGTGCCTGACACGAGTCCTACATAACCTGTTCCAATTACAGCTATTTTTTTCACAGCGCTCATCCCTCTCCTGTAAAATTACCTTCTTATTTATATTGGTCGCAGTTTCTTACGATTAAACGGACGTTTTCATGACCGTCTGATACTGATGATGCAAGGCCTTGGCATTTTTTCCGGCGTCAAATTGCGCCTGCACGATTTCATACAAATCATCTGCAACTTCCGGTTTCCATATTTGCTCATGTTCGTACAGAGTGATCGCTTCCGCCAAGGCTTGAGCAGATTTCGGTTTAATCAGCAAATGCTGATGCTTTCCGAATAAAGATGCCACACCGCCAACATCTGTACAGATGACAGGAACTCTTAGCGCCAGCGCCTCAATCACGACAGTCGGCATCCCCTCACTGTAAGAAGGAAGCACGAACATGTCTGCCGCAAGCAAATAGTCTCTTACCTTATGATTGGGCACTTGACCTGTGACGATATGTCCCTTCTGGATCAGCAATGATTTTGCAGGACCATCCCCGACAAAGACTGCCTTAGGAGGTTCCTTCAACGATTCGATGGCTTCAGACAGTTCAAAAATGCCTTTCTCCCTGACGAGCCGTCCCACATAGACCGCCAGACGCTGATCGAGCGGAAGCCCGAGTTTTTTTCTGATTTCTTCTTTTGTTGACTCATTCTCCTGAAAGCGGCTCAGCTGTATGCCGATCGGCAGAACCGAGCTGTCAAAGCCGGAAAGCGTTTTGGTTTCTTCCTGGAGCTTGTGGCTGACTGCTAAAACGGCTGACGCGGAACCAACCGCACGATTGAAGGCTTTAAACGCCCCTTTGCTGTAATGCGGATAGACATTCACATCACTGCCGTGCAAGGTCAGAACATAAGGAATTCGCTCTGACTCCGACACGACTGCCGCAGCCCCGCCCGATGGCATGGCAAAATGCGCATGGATCAGATCCGGATGTATGTCGCGCTGTTTCATCGTTTTTAAAACGGCTGATGCGATTCTCCGGTGAGGCTGAGCCCACTTCAGCTGGCCGGGAACTGCTCGATAGAAAGGCCGGTGAACCGGTACCCCCTTCCTAATCTCATACTCCGGTCTGGCATCCTTTTTTCGATATGCCTTTTTCAGCATGCGGACAGGGGCCGAATGAAAAGGCCTTGGGCATATCACGGTGATATCTAGCCCGAGTTTTTGCAGCTCTTGCACCTGTGTCTCATGAAACACACCCTCACCGGGTTTCAGACTGCTCGGATATACGCTTGTGATCCACAAAATCTTCATGACAAACGTCCTTTTCTTAGTAGTTTGCTTTTCGTTTGAGGGTACGCTTTTACCAAAAGAAAGAGATAGCACAGCGCCCCGGCCGCCACTGAAATGGCCAGTCGCATTTCTGCCTGCAGACTGAAGTGTTCTGTACCTAGACTTACACCAAACGCGATGATGCCCATCGCGGCTGTGATCAGAAACGGCTTCATAATAGACTGGAAATAAGCCGAAAGGTTAAGCTTAATGACATATGACAGGAGCCAGCGCCCGATCAGGAAATTGAAAACGCTGATGATGGCATATACCCATGCGACTGTCTGCAGATTTCCCGTTTGTACAGCTGCAAACAGTGACAAACCGTAAAGCAGCAGCACACCGGAATCCCAATAAAACGCTAAGTCCGCTCTTCCTTTAGCAAGAAGTACAGATCCATTTGGATTCATGAGTACTCTAAGTATCCCGACAATGGCCAAAACATTTAGAACCGGAACAGCAGCAAGCCATTTTTCTCCAAATACCGCTGCGATAAAGGCGTCTGACACAGACACAAGCCCGATTAACAGAGGAAACGACACTAGCGCCAGCATTTTTGTCATATTCAAAAATCCTTCTCTGATCACGCTGTTTTCATATTTGTTTTTTGCGAAAACAGGGAATGCCACCCGTGTCACAATCGGATTGATCTTCAAAACCGGAATGGTAACAATCTGGTAAGCAAGGTTATAAATCCCCAACGCTTCAGCACCGATAAACCGGCCGATCAAAATCATATCGATATTCGCTCCCAGCCTGTTCACAAGACGGGATGAAAGCTGAAAGGCTCCAAAGGAAAAGAACTCCTTCATTCCCCTCAAGTCAAAAACAAAAGCGGGGTGCCATTTTTTCCGGTATACGGCCCAATATAAAAGCCCTTTACTGGACTGCAGCAGCACTTGAGAAATGACGTATGCCAAAATCGCATCCATCATAAAAACCGCTATCGCTAAATATCCGAAGGACAATACATTTGAAAAAATCTCAATTTTACTTAACGTATTAAAATGCAGCTGCTTTTGCAGCATATACTGATACTGCTGTCCGATTGGCGCGATTAAAAACATAATCGCCAAAATCCGAATCAGAAACACCAGCTCTTCCCTTTGATAAAATCCCGCAATGACGGGACTGCTCACATATAATAGAACAAACAGCAAAACGCCGGTCATAATATTAAGCCAATACAGTGTTGACAGCTGTCGCTCCGTCGCATCATCTCTCTGAATTAACGCTGCGCCAAAACCCATATCAAGCACAATCTGGGCGAATACTGTAACCGTTGTGATCATGCCGACGAGTCCAAATTCCGTTAAGGTCATCATATTTCCTAGCAGAGCAAACTGAACGATTTGTATGATTGTAATACACATGGTTGAAATACTTGTCCACTTTGCCCCGCTCATGATTTGTTTTGTAATACTTGGCATCATATTCCCTACTTCTTTTTAAGCTCAGATTGATGGTGAATGCAGGCATTCAGTTTTATCTTGCACCATCACCTGTCCAGACTACTTTACAAGTTTTTAACATAATTTTTAATTCTAAAGTGAAAGTCAGATTGCGAATGTAATATAAATCAAATATCAGCTTTTCCTTCGGCGTCATATCATAACCGCCGTTCACCTGAGCCCAGCCGCTCAATCCCGGTTTAACAGCCAGACGCTGTGTAAAGCCTGGAATTTCATTCTGGAATTTTTCCGTAAACACGGGACGTTCCGGACGAGGGCCAATCATACTCATATCGCCTTTCAGCACATTAAATAGCTGAGGAAGCTCGTCAATTCTCGTTCTTCTGATAAAAGCTCCGATCCTTGTCACCCGCGGATCTTGCTTCTGCGCCCAAACAGCCCCGGACTTCTCGGCATCTATTTTCATGGAACGAAGCTTATAAAGCTTAAATGGTTTTCCGCCTTTCCCTACGCGTTCCTGCGTATAAATGGCAGGCCCCGGCGTCTCCAAACAAATCAATATTGAAAATACCGCAATCATTGGCAGCGCAATCGCCAATCCAATGAGCGCAAACCAAATATCCATTACGCGCTTTACTGCCAAATAACGAGTCGTCTTTTCAGATAATGTAAAAGAATTTATTTGCTGAACTGAGAATTCACGACTCACATTCATGCTTTTCTCTGCACTCACTGACACACACCTCACGATTTGTTTGGGATGTTATGATGACCTATGCCAGTCAGTTTAGCAGACGGATGTTAATTGTATGTAAATGGTATGTTAAAAAGTGTGAATTACGTGTTTTTTCTGATAAATGTTGTTAATACTCTTTTACTATTTTATATACAAGTACTATTTGTTTTAATCATTTCATATAAAAAAGAGACAAATCTGTGATTAGATTTGTCTCTTTCGATTATCTGTAATAAGATACTGTGCCGTCATGAATAGCTTGTGCAGCTTTATCTTTATAAACCGCTTGTTTCAATTTACTTGCATCAGATGCATTTGTGATAAAGGCAGTCTCAACTAAAACACTTGGCATTTTAGAATATTTAATAACGTAGAAACCAGCTGTTTTTACTCCCCGGTCTCTCGTTCCAAGATTAGCAGCTAACTTTGGTTGAATTTGTTCAGCCAGTCTCTTGCTATTTGCTGCTTGATATGTTGTATCGTAGTACGTCTCACTTCCATTTGGTGATGAGCTATCATTAGCATTTGCATGTATACTGATAAATAAATCTGCTTGTGCAGAAGCTGCTTTACTTACTCTCTCCTGTAAAGAATAAAAAGTATCATTAGATCTCGACATTACTGGAAGAGCCCCCGAAGCATTTAGCTTTGTATTTACTCTTTTCGCTATGTCAAGGTTAACCTCTTTTTCAAGGAGTCCATTGCCGATAGCTCCTGAATCTTGATCACCGTGACCGGGGTCAATAAAAATTGTTTCACCTACAACAGGATTCTTTAGCTGATTAGCTACTTTTGTGCTTATAGCAGGAGTGTTTCCGATAATCGTAAAGTTAGACATGTTTTTACTGCCAATGATTTTCCGAGCTCCTGTAGATAAATTTTCACCATTTGTCAGAATAAGAGATTGTTTCTTCTTAGCTGCCAAAGTAGCTCCTGCAATAGAGTCAGGATAACTGAATCCATTGCTTACATATACGGTGCTTGTTGATAAATTAAGTTTTTGTACAATATTTGCAGCAAGCTCATATCTGTTTGAACCGCTAATTCTTAGAGGGGAAGGCAGCTTATTATATACCGTACTGCTGATACTTCCAGTACCTCCTACAACAACAGTACTATTAATCCCCTTATCTTTTATCACCGATGTTGTCGCACTATTTATAGATGTTTTATTTGTAAAAAGAATTGGATAACCATTTTTCGCTGCATAAGGGATTACTGCCGGAGCGTCTGCGTATAAGAAACCATTTAAAATAACAGCTTTTGAGGTCGCATTCATCGCTTTTGCCACCCGTGCAGCCGTATCATAGCGGTTGCTTCCTGCAATTCGTTTAATACTTATCCCTAAGCTTTTAATCTGATTAGCAGTGTTAGAAGAAACAGCAGGTGTACCACCCACAATAATTACATTTTTAGTCTGCATCTCTTTCAATCTTGTTTTTGTTTCATACGAAAGCTTATCAGTATTTGTGTAAAGCAATGGTGCATTCTTCTGATAAGCAAGAGGTGCTGCTGAAATCGCATCTGCATAAGAACTTCCACCGACAATTACAGCTGTACTTGCTGTTGAATACATTTGCTTTGATATTTGAACAGCAGTGCCATATCTATTGCTTCCCCCGACTCTTTTTACCGAGTTATCGGCCAATGCTGTTGGTACAAAAAGAATGAGCCCCAGAAAACACATTGTTAGGACTTTTATATAAGAACGCAATTGATTTCCTCCTTAAATGGCCTCTAAAACCCTAAAATAATCAATAACTTGTCAGAGTTGTACCAGGATAGTAAAATTTCAAAATTGAACTATATGAATCTCCAGCTTCTGCTCTTGCTTTTGCTCCATATTGACTCATTCCGATTCCGTGACCGTATCCCTTACCGCTGATTGTATACTTTGAAGTATCTTTTTTAACAGTCACATAAGTACTTTTAAATACAGTCGCCCCAATCATTGTTCTTAACTCAGTTGTTGGTACACTAATGGTTGCAATTTTACTCAAGTTATAGGAGCCGGTACTGCTTTTAACAAAATACTTCACTTTCATCGTTGCTGTTTTTGCACGTTGTCCCTGCGTCGTACCGCTAAAGCTCAAATCGTCTATACTCGCAATTTTGACAGAGTCAGCACCTGTTTCTTTATTTTTCAAGATCCAGTTTTTAACCCCAGAAAGTCTTGCAGAATCAACTTCAGTTGCTGAAGACCACCAAGAAGACGGCTTCGTTAAGTCCAGCGAATTCGTATCAAGCTGTTTTTTTGATAGAGTAAGCGTCCAGTTTATTTGAGGATCCTTAGTATCTTTCTTTGCAATCAAGTAAGGTACACTTGATGACCATACTTCGTTACTCGCTTCTGTGTAACCGCCATTACTGGAAGAATAAGCTGCAGTCACAAGAGATCCGTTATATTTCAGAACTTTCCCCTTCGTTTGCTCAACCGCTTTATTGGTATTTGAATTCCAACTGTATCCTCCATAAACTTGAAAAGCGGTTGTATCAGGTACAGTAGTTCCTGTTTTTGTTATCGAGTAGGTTCTTGCAGCGACAGTCTGTGCTTTAAGAGCCTCAAGTGACCAGCTTGCAGGCATTTCATTCGGAATAACGCCTTTTAAGTAATCCTCAAATGGAATATTTTCATTTACCGGTCGGATATATTTAGTAGATTCAATAGAGAAATTAACCGTTCCAAGATACTGCTTTCCATTAAGACTAATCCTGTTAGAAGTAGAATAGTTTTCCGGTTTAATTCTTAGAGAGTTTCCGTAAGTTTTGATATTTTCAAGATTTAATTTTCCGCTGCTGATTTTTAGATTATAGGTGCTTCCGTTTGCTAAATAAAATTCATCAGCAAGTGAATTCTCGACTTCAGCAGAAATAGAACTGGTGCTTCCGATAAAGTCGTATGCATATGTGGCTTTATCCTTCGTTATGCTTTTAGCCGCCGTCGGAACGCTATCTTGTTTAATAAATAAAATTTGGCTGTTTTTCTTCGAAGCAAGCGAAGCGCCTACCAATACGTCTGCATATTTCGTTCCGTTCGTCATTACGACTTTATCAGCCTTCAACTTTAGTTGCTTAATTATATTTGCTGTGAGCTCATATCTGGTTGATCCAGGTATCCTCTGTACAGTTGAAGTTTTTTTAATTTGATTTTCTACACTATCACTGACACTAAATGAACTGCCTATAATGATTACTTGTTTTGGCAAATCATAATCCGGAAGCTTATCTTTCTCTGTAAGCAAAATAGGGTATCCGTGTGCTGCTGCGTACGGAGCAATGGCTAAAGCATCTTGAAATACCCTTCCGGTTACAACGATCGCTTTATCATAACTGCCCATTTGTTTTGCAATATTTTCTGATAATACATATCTATTTTTTCCGCTTATCCTTTTCACAGCTCCATATGGTTTCAGCTTGTTTTCTACATCTTTTGAAATGCTTCGTGCTCCCCCAATTATTAAAATATTATCAGGGTTAAACTTAGCAATTTGTCTTTCAGTAGTTTTTGTTAACGTATCAGGCTGAGTAAATAAAACTGGAGCATCCAGTTTTTTTGCCAATGGAATAACAGGCAATGCATCAATAAATATATCTCGATTCACCAATATAACTGTATTAGGATTTTTCCACTGACTGCTGGATGCAAGAGTTGCAGTTTCATATCGTGAAGCGCCTGCAAAGCGATTCGTAACAGCAACATTATCTCCAGTTACTTTATAAAATCCTGTTGGCGATAGACTGATGCTCGATTTATTTCCAATATAATTTGACAATTTAACTGAGATGTTTGAGTCTGCTGCAAAAGTAACTGATGGAATCAATAATAAGATTGCAGCAAGCGAACACATTATCAATCGTTTGCAAGATTTCAAAATTTCAGGTTCCTCCCTATATCTTAGTTGGCACGTTCAATATCTTTTAACAGAAGCTGACCCTCATTATTTTTTTCATATGTAATCTTTACTTTATCTCCATTGTTAAAATTATCAAGATCACTTGTCGATTCTTCTGTGATATCAAGACTAACCGCCTCATTATCTACAGTTACTTCTATTGTATGAGTATCTGCTAACCCTACATAAATACCTTCTTTTGTTTCAATGTTACTGTTTGTCGATACATCTTCACCTTGGCTCTTTTGGCTATTAACCCCGCAACCCGAAAGAAGCAATATAAAGAACATTAAAGCAATCAATTTTTTCATTTTTTTCACCTCATTATGTTTTATCGTCAATCTATTTTATATTTTAAAGAAAAATTAAGAAACAGTGAAACTTTTTTTAATAAAAAACGACTATTTTAGGATTTCATTCTTGTATTAAATAGAGTTGTATTTATTGGAAATTTAACTCATAATAAAAATAATTTAACAGACGAGGTGCAAAGGATGAGAAGTAAACGCAGAAAAAAGAAAAAAACCTTATTATTGACAATTTTAACGATAATCGGACTTCTTGTGCTCGGAACAGGCGGCTACGCATACTACTTATGGCATAAAGCAGCTTCAACCGTGGCAAGTATTCATGAAAGTATTGATAAATCTAAAAAGAGGGATACTGAGGTCAACATCAATAAAAAAGATCCGGTTTCCGTCTTAATCATGGGTGTGGATGAACGCGACGGCGATAAAGGCCGTGCCGACACGCTCATTTATATGACCGTTAACCCAAAAACGAATACAACTGACATGGTCAGCATTCCGCGTGACACATATACAAAAATTATCGGGAAAGGCACAATGGATAAAATCAACCATTCATACGCATTCGGCGGTACGCAGATGACGGTTGACACGGTTGAAAACTTCCTCGATGTTCCGGTTGATTATTTTGTAAAAGTGAACATGGAAAGCTTTAGAGACGTTGTTGATACACTTGGCGGCATCACAGTAAACAGTACATTCGCGTTCAGCTATGACGGTTATTCGTTCGGCAAAGGAGAAATCACACTGAACGGAAAAGAAGCACTCGCCTATACCCGGATGAGAAAAGAAGATCCGAGAGGCGATTTCGGCCGCCAGGACCGCCAGCGACAAGTGATCGAAGGAATCATTAATAAAGGCGCAAATATTTCTTCTATCACGAAATTTGGAGATATGTTTAAAGTCGTTGAAGATAATGTGAAAACGAACTTGACCTTCGATGACATGTGGGATATCCAGTCCGACTACAAAGGCGCGCGTAAAAAGATTAAACAGCACGAACTAAAAGGTACAGGCACGAAAATCAACGGAATTTACTACTACCAGGCTGATGAAAGCGCACTTTCCGATATCACAAAAGAGCTGAAGGAAAGCCTCGAAAATTAAAACAAAAAGAAGCTTCGCACAGTGTGCAAAGCTTCTTTTTTTATTTTCCTGTAAATGAGTCCGGATGGTCTTGCCGATATCCGTAATGATACAGCAATTCTTCCACAATCCGTCGCGAAGCCTCTCCATCTCCGTACGGATTAGAAGCGTAGGACATTTTCTGGTACTCATCATCATCAGTTAACAGCTGTTTTGCCAGCTGATAAATGTTTTCCTCATCCGTCCCCGCAAGCTTCAGCGTCCCCGCTTCCACTCCTTCAGGCCGTTCCGTCGTATCACGCAGCACAAGCACCGGTTTCCCGAGAGATGGTGCTTCCTCCTGCACGCCGCCAGAATCTGTCAAAATGAAATGCGATTTTGCCGCAAAGTTATGGAAATCAATAACTTCTAAAGGTTCAATCAGATGCACTCTGTCAGAATCGCCAAAATGCTTCTGAGCCGCTTCCCGGACAACAGGATTCAGGTGCACAGGGTAAACGACCTGTACATCTTTAAATTCCTCAACAATTCTGCGGATGGCCTTGAACATGTTTTCCATTGGCTCACCTAGATTTTCCCGGCGATGCGCGGTCAGCAGAATCATTTTATCCTCGCCCACCTGATCAAGGCAAGGATGTGAATAGCCGTCCCTCACCGTTGTGCGGAGTGCGTCTATCGCTGTATTGCCCGTTACAAAAATGGAGTCTGCCTTTTTATTTTCTTTTAATAAATTGTCTTTGGCCTGGCCTGTCGGTGCAAAATGCAAATCAGCAATCGCACCGGTCATCTGGCGGTTGAGCTCTTCCGGAAATGGAGAATACTTATTCCCCGTACGGAGCCCAGCCTCCACATGGCCAACAGCAATTTGATGATAAAAAGCGGCTAGGCTTCCGGCAAATGTCGTCGTCGTATCACCATGGACAAGCACAATATCGGGCTTGATGTCTTTAAACAGCTCATCCAATTTCACAAGTGCGTTGGACGTAATCTCTGCCAGCGTCTGCCGCTCCTTCATAATGTTCAAATCGAAATCAGGCTTTATGTGAAACGCATCTAAAACCTGATCGAGCATTTGTCTGTGCTGTGCAGTGACCGTCACATAGGAATCTATTTCAGGATATTTTCTCAATTCAAGCACAAGCGGTGCCATCTTGATCGCTTCCGGCCTGGTCCCGAAAACGGTCATGACTTTTAGTTTTTTCATATTTGTCACCTGGTTTTCTGCTAAAGTAAATAAATTCATACTCCTTATTCTACATAAAAATATATCATTTTAAATCATTTCATTCCGATTCAAATAAAATTATATATGTATTAAGGATAAACCTTGTTTAAAAATGGTTTATCCTATATCATGAAAATGTGTAAAAACATAATTATTAGGGTAAATAGAGAATAGTTTAACCATAAATTTTTTCGATCATAAGGAAGGTGCCTTTAAATGAAAAAAGTACGTAAAGCCATAATTCCAGCAGCAGGCTTAGGAACACGTTTTCTTCCGGCTACGAAAGCAATGCCGAAAGAAATGCTTCCTATCGTTGATAAGCCTACCATTCAATACATAATTGAAGAAGCTGTTGAAGCCGGTATTGAAGATATTATTATCGTAACAGGAAAAAGCAAGCGTGCGATTGAGGATCATTTTGATTACTCTCCTGAGCTTGAAAGAAACCTAGAAGAAAAAGGAAAAACTGAACTTCTTGAAAAAGTGAAAAAAGCTTCTAACCTGGCTGACATTCACTATATCCGCCAAAAAGAGCCTAAAGGACTCGGACACGCTGTCTGGTGCGCACGCAACTTTATTGGTGACGAGCCGTTTGCGGTTCTGCTTGGAGACGATATTGTACAGGCAGAAACACCAGGGTTGCGCCAATTAATGGATGAATACGAAAGAACACTTTCTTCTATTATCGGTGTTCAGCAAGTGCCTGAAGATGAAACACACCGCTACGGCATTATCGACCCGCTGACAAGTGAGGGCCGCCGTTACCAGGTGAAAAATTTCGTTGAGAAGCCGCCTAAAGGCACTGCACCTTCTAACCTTGCCATCTTAGGCCGTTACGTTTTCACACCTGAGATCTTCATGTACTTAGAGGAGCAGCAGGTTGGCGCCGGCGGTGAAATTCAGCTGACAGACGCCATCCAAAAACTGAATGAAATTCAAAGAGTGTTTGCTTACGATTTTGAAGGCAAGCGTTATGATGTTGGCGAAAAGCTCGGCTTTATCACAACAACTCTTGAATTTGCGATGCAGGATAAAGAGCTTCGCGAGCAGCTCGTTCCATTTATGGAAGGTTTACTAAACAAAGAAGAAATCTAAACAAAAAGGCTATTGGAGATTCATCCAATAGCCTTTTCTTATTTCGACATCAAGGTCAGCGTATGCTCTTCATTATCAACTGCAAAAACCAGATCAGCTGTATTTATAAGAAAACGATTCTTGCTGCTGTCATACAATACATCGCTGTCACTTAAAGATAGTGACGCCGGAGTAACGGGAGAAATGTTATGAAAGATAAGCTCTGATGCTTTACCATTCTCCAAGACATAGCTGATTTTTTCATAATCAAAATCTAACGTTTTTCTGCCGTCAGCTGTATCTCCTTCAGTATATCCATTCAATTTCGATTGAATGCTGGTACTGCTGTCTCCCAAGAATTTCATGAAGTAATCATAGGAAGATGCTGCATTTTGCGGGACATAAGGCGTAAAGGCCGCAGCCTGCAATTCAGCATGTTTCACGTTTGTTGCAACAGCGCTCTGTTTCACAAAATAAGACTTCTCATCAAACTTTATTTTCACTGCTTTTTTGCCTTTTGCAGCTACCGTCACCTCGGTACCGAATGGCAGTGTAACGCCAGCCTCCTGCTTCAAATCTTGATCCTTATAAACAGACGCTTTTTCAGCTGCTATAACCCCTTGCTTATTGACTGCAGTTAAGTGTTCCTCTGCTTTGCCCTTTGCATCTCCATCATGCTTCTTCACTTCATTTTGCGGAATCGCGCCAAACGAAGCAATTGTACGAAGCGGGGCATTAAAGAACATCGTTCCCGCCATGAAGACTGTCAGAATAGACAAAATAGCAATTTGAATAGCATTAGCCAGTGATTTCGGCTTTTTCTTCTTATTGCGGAAACGGGCAAACGCTTCAGGATCTTCTTTCTTCCGCTCTTCCGTTTGCTCTTTTTTATATGTTTCTTTTTCTTTTTTCGACAGCTTATTAAACCAGTCAATAAACGCTTTGTACTCTTTGACAACTGTTTTTGTCTCATCAAACATACGAAGCTCGCCGTAGTGCATCCAAGCGACGCGGTCACACATCTTTTCAATCTGGCCGATGGAGTGGCTGACAAAAAATATGGTTTTTCCTTGCTTTTTAAACTCATTTATTCTGTCTACACACTTCTGATAAAACGTTTGGTCCCCTACGGAGAGCGCTTCGTCAATAATTAAAATGTCAGGGTCAATATGAACGGAAATCGCGAAACCGAGTCGCGATTTCATACCGCTGGAATAGTTTTTAACCGGCTGATTAATAAAATCGCCAATCTCTGCAAATTCAACGATACTGTCATACATGTCATCAATTTCTTTATTGGTTAACCCCATCATTAGACACTTGAGCCGGACATTGTCCCGGCCCGTCAGTTGATTATTTAAACCGGCAGCAATCGCAATCAGCGACGGCTGGCCGTTCATTTCAATTTCACCGCTGGTCGGCGGAATAATTTTAGCCAGCAGGTTAGACATGGTCGATTTCCCTGACCCATTTATCCCTACAAAGCCGATTGTCTCTCCCTCATACACGTCAAAGGAGACATTCCGCACAGCAAAAAAACCATTATCCTTAGCCGGAAAAAACAATCCTTTAATCTTGTCCGATTGTTTTTTATACAAATGATACTGCTTTGAAACATTTCGAAACGAAACTTTTAGTTTCATCGTACAATCTCCTTACGTATTAAAGAAAGTCAACAAACTTATCTCTGAATTTCATATGCAGGATAGAACCTACTAACAATAAAAGGAATGTCATCAGCCAGAAATACAGTGTGTACTTCATATCTTGGAAAAACCATTGGCCGTCTAAGAAGCTGTTGCGGAACCCATCAATAATGTAGAATAGTGGATTCAGCTTCAGAATAGGCACTAATTCGGGATGGCTATGACCGAGTTTTGCATTAACATCCCAAAAAATTGGCAACAAGAAAAACAAAAGTCTTGTTACGGCCTGCAGCAAAAATTGATAATCCCTAATCAGTACACTGATCGTTGAATTAAACAAACTAAACGAAAACATAAAAGCAATCATACAGATGAAGTAATAAATATATTGTAACCAATGCACACTCGGGAAAACACCATTAACTAGTAGTACAATGATATAAATCACCATCATGATGACATAACTAAATAAGTTAGATGCAATGGCCACCGATGGTAGTGAACTAATCGGAAAGTTCATTTTAGCCACCATATTAATGCGCTTAAATACACTGTTTGAGCCATCAAGTATAGTTGGACTGATGAAAAACCATGGGATTAATCCTGCCAGCATCCAAATAATAAAAGGTACTTCGCCCGCTCCGGTTGTCACAGGACCGCCCTTTCTAATCCCCATACCAAATACGAACCAGTAGGCCAGCATTTGGATAAGCGGATTTAAGAACTGCCATAAGACACCTAAATAATTCATTTGATATTTAGACTTGGTTTCATAAGCCGCCAATCTTAAAATTAAAGGAAATGACGTTATTTGCTCTCTGAGTATTCGCAACAAATCATTCATTTTTTATCTTCCTTAGACTTAATTGTTTTTGGGAATCTTTCTGTTTAAAAATTTGAAAGCACCGCTGATTATTGTAACAGATCCTGCATTTTTTTTCACTTCTCAACAAGTATCTAAAAAGCTGCCGAAATATCGACAGCTACACATTTTATATAATAACCTAAATTATTCAGCTTTAAATACAGTATGAACAACCTTTTCCGATGAACGTCCTGACTCTAAATAGCAAAACTTATCATAAAAAGGACCAAAAGAAACCGGAAGCTTATAACCAGGCGATGAGATCTGTTTGATAGCCTCAATCGTTTCTTCAGTAGTTTTCACTAATGGACCAGGAGCTTCTTTTTCAAAATCAAAGTAGAAACCACGTAACTTATCTCGGTAGGTTTCGATGTCAGGAACAAAGAAAAGCATTGGTCGTTTTAAATTTGCAAAATCAAAGAATACCGAAGAATAATCAGTAATAAGCAAATCAGAGACCATATACAATTCTCGTATATCCTCATAAGCAGAAAAATCAAATGCAAACCCTTCAAAAGGCCCCAAATCAAAATTCTCAGCTACCAGATAATGCATTCTTAAAATCACAATATATTCATTTCCAAGCTCTTGTCTAAGCTGATGCAAATCTAAATCGAGATCGAACTTATAACGCCCTTTTGCATAAAACTGATCATCTCTCCATGTAGGAGCATATAAAATGACCTTTTTATCTCTAGGAATATTTAATCTGCTCTTAATTGAAGATATTGTTTCTTCATTATTATCATTGTGAAGGAAGTCATTTCTAGGATATCCGGACTCAATCATTGTTTTGTTAAACTGAAACGCACGTGCAAAGATCTCAGTTGAATATCCATTTGGTGAAATCAAGTAATCCCAGTTAGAAGCTTCTTTGATAAAATTCCTTTTATATTTTTTGGTGTTTGTGCCAGGCATATGGACTTCTTCCATATCCATTGCAAGTCGTTTTAAAGGCGTGCCATGCCATGTTTGTAAATATGTTGTGTGCTTTGGTTTTGGAATCCATAATGGAAGCCTGCTGTTAACAACCCAGTACTCGGCTCTTGCCATAGCAAAAAGCCATTTTATTGAGAGACGACTAATATAAGGAATCCCCTTTTCATCAAATGGCGCTGAATATTGTTTATTTACACTCCAGTACATTTTATAATCAGGGTGGTTTTCCCGCATATATTCATAAATCGCTCTTGGATTACAACTGTATTGTTTCCCGTTAAAACTTTCAAAAATGATTGTTTTCCTTTTAACAGGCATCCTGCTAGCCATCATGAATAATGATTTGTATGTTTTTGTGATAAACTTATTTCTCATTTTTTTGATCTTTTTTATTTTTGATACAAACTGCTTCTTTTTTCCTTTAACAAAGTATTTAATCCTTGTATTAAGGCTATAGTCGTTTACTCTGATACCTAGAGTCTGTTTTTTCTTTTTCTTAAAGACCTCATAACGAACCGGTGCGTTGTTAGATTTTATAACACTTACTAATCCTTTTAATTTGTTTTTTCGATCTCCTAAAACAAGAGCAGTGCTGTTGAACTGAAACTCCGTTCCGTCCTTGTCAGTGCATACATACTCCATAAAAAGACGATAAGCATAACGTTTTTCATTTGAATAAGGAATTTCTTTCAAAGGCACTTTCACTTCAAAATCATATAATTCCGGAACAAAACCGTCTACTCTCATGTTTTCAAGCCCTTGTGTTTTTCCTTCAAGCTGGATTGGAAACTTTTCCTCAATAGGTGTTTCTCCGCCCTTTTTTAAGATAAGGTTCAAGTCTTTTATCCGATACTGATTTTCGGAACTCAGGTAACCAGCATAACCGGTTATGCTTATTTCTTCAGAGTTAATCTCAATTTGATCAAACCTGATGATTTTGGCCTCTCTTTTCACCTTAATAGAAAAGTTGCCTTTATCAGTTGTGTATGGCAAAATTAAAAGTTCTGTAGTTTGATCAACATGAAAGGCGCGCTCAATTGTATCTACTTCGGCAGAAAGACGTTTCAATAATGGTAATTGTTCCTGCTCCGCATCTTCATATTTTTTTCGGAATTCAACATAAAAGTCATATGTTTGTCCCATTTCAATAGGCATAGGAAAACCATGAATATTCACATCAGCTTTATACTCTAATGAGCCAGTGTTTTGAAGCGAAAATTCAGATTCTGTTCCTGAACGTCTCTCTTTTAGCTTTAAAAATAACTGATGATCCTCTAAAAATTGTTGTTCTGAATCAATTGAGATCAACAATTCAAGATTTCCTAAATTGTTTTTCAAGCTTTTCAAAATACATTTAATCACAGTGTTTTCAATCATTACTTTTTTCTGCTCCTCTGTATAAAAGCTCTATCCTCTTTGCTTCCTTTTATTAGTGTCACGACTAAGGACATTACCCAGCAAAATATCAACCCTCTTTTATTTCCGTGACCCTCCAAGAGAAATTCCCTTTAACTGTTGTGTAGGGCTCTACTCTAAAACCATTATCAGTAACTATATTGTTTCCTGACAACTTTGTTTCTTCACTCGAAAGTCTGCGCATTGTTTTAATGTGACTATTTGCATTGAAAAGAATATAAAAATCAATGACTTGAGTTTTATTAGCTGCTATCTTTTCAATATTCACATCTTTTTTTAGATCAATTATAAAGTGCTGATCACTTTGTAAGTCTGTTGAAATAATTTCAGCCTTATTCTTTCTGTCCAAGCCCACTAAGCTGATTTTAATAAGATCATGATCAAAATTTTCAATATCAATTTCTATTTTGCTTTTATTAGAATCCTCGGTATAAGAACTAATAGATAGTTCTTTTTTTCCAATCTGTTTAGAGAGCTTCTCTCTTTCTGCACGCACCTCAATCATCTGATTTAAAGCAAAAGCCCAATTTTCGATATAGTTGGGTCTTGAATATTTTTCAGCCATTTTAAAGGCTTGTTCTGAAAATTTCTGATGAGTACTTTCATCTTTCATTAAAGAGATAATGGCTTGACCCAACTTTTCTATATTATACTGTTCAATGACATACCCGTTTACTCCGTCAGTAACTAAACTCCTTGCTCCATAATCATAATCATACGTTACGACAGGGCACCCATTGCTCAGCGCCTCCATATTTGAAAGACCGAATCCTTCAAAGTGAGAGGTTGAAATGGTTAGCCAAGCTTTTTGAAACTCTGAGTCAGGGTTATCTGTATAACCTTTCAAAAAGACATTATTCTTCAGTTTGGTATCTTCAATCTCTTTTTTTATTTTTTCAAAATCTTCACCTGATCCGAATATATCAAGTTTTGCTTCAGGAATTTCTTTCACGACTAAGCTAAAAGCTTTTACTGCATGTATTAGATTCTTCATAGATGCAAGTCTTGAAATTATTACAGCTTTGTATTTTTCACTCGGCACATTCAATACATCGGGATTAAGCGGCTTATCAATTGTATGCGGAGTAAAGAAAAACGTCTCTTGTTCCCCTGAAATTAATTTAAAATCTTCTAACTGTTCCTCAGTTATAAAAAAGACAGCATCCAAATTATACATCTGACTAAAAACTTCTTTATAGCGGCCCTTAATTTGATATTTGTTGTTACCGTAATGTTTGTTATGAATGATTGCTCCATAATACGAAGAAGGGGATTTTTTCACTTTGAAAACATGTTTGTCTTGCGGCCTGCTGTCTACTAAAAACAACTTAGGTTTATCATTTTCGTTTTGCAGATGTTCTATCCAATATTGACGCAGTTCCGATTCATCTTTTACTTTTATCTCACCCTCAAGGGAGTACCAAATAATATGAGATAATTGAACATCTTTTGCTTCATTGTTCCATACATAGAGTTTGTCTAAATATACTTGATTTTTTTCATTAATATATTCCTGCAGATACATTTTGTTTAGTTGCACATCAAAATGAGTAATAAGAACTAAATTACCGTTCTTCGTATATTCCTCTCTCTTTATGAGCTGGTTTTTATCGTTCCAATAATCGACATAACGGATCGTCTTCTCATCTCCATAGTAAACTACAGAAATTTCATTGTTCTTATTACCAAACAATCTTGATACAGTTTTTGCAAACTTCCCCATGCCAGCTTGCTTTTTTATCTGGTCAAGACCTATCCTTTCGTCGTATAATCTTTTCCCATTTGTTTTTTCACTTAAAAAATCATCGAATAGATTAATAACACTCGTGAATTTTTTATCAATCTTAGCGTTGTTGTACAATTCGTCAATCTTAGAAGACAACTCTAGATCAAAACGAAACGTTAAGAAAAATGTATTTTGGTTACACTCTTCTCCAAATAATTTAGAACGCAATAATAATGATTTCGTCAGACCGCCATAATTACTTGGCAGACCACCAGAGATAAAATAATAATTCATGTCAGGAATTTGTTTTATATTAGATTCACTCACCGCATGTAAAGACAATTTCTTACTCCCTTTCGGCATCTAGAATATATGATCATTGAGTTTTATATCTACCCGTAAACATTAGCCACAAAAACCAATGTAAGCATCAAAAAGTACTTCTTATTTCAATAAGAAGTACTTTTATTAGATATTAAGCCAATGATATCAGGATCCTAAATTATAAACCAGCGATTTCCTCTTTGATCTTTGTTGTAGAGATGCCTTCAGTTCTCGGAAGGTAAACGACCTCACACTGATCTTTGAGAAAGTCGAATTTACCTTCCCAGTCATCCCCCATAACAAAAACATCAATATTATGATCGATAATATCTTGCTTTTTTTGCTCCCAATTTTTTTCAGGAATTACTTCATCCACATATCGAATCGTTTCTAAAATTAACTTACGGTGCTCATAGCTGTGATAAGCCTTTTTTTGCTTTTGTAAGTTGAATTCATCTGTTGAAATAGCAACAACTAAATAATCACCGAGCTGCTTTGCACGCTCAAGCAATTTAATGTGACCCCAATGCAATAAATCAAAAGTTCCATATGTGATGACTTTCTTCATTTAAAGTAACGCTCCTTCCTAATGTTAAACACTATTAAAAACACTACTGTCGTTAGCGATTGAATTCTAAGAGCCCTGCAATTCTTACAATTGTATTCCTTATATCGACATATTTCTCGTATGTCTTCACTGATCATTAATTATAGCATACCGCCTAAAAAAGGTTAAGTGCTCACGCGGAGAAAAACATTCCAAAATATGTAACTCCAATAAAACTCCCTTAACATCAAGGATTGTTATTCATTCGTTCATTCAATTGTAAAATTGGAAACATATTTAAATTTAATGTAAAGATAATGTTAAGCCTTTGTTGAAGATTTATGTTAAAATATAAGCTAGACTGATTTTGTTTTTTAAACACTCTTTTTAACTATATAAATAGATTCTTATAAGGAAGGAGGAGCCAGACATGCAAACAGAGACTATTCATCATATTCCTTATGTTAACAGCAACTTAACATCGTTCATCAATTACCTTGAAAAACATTATATTGATCAGAAGATCGGTGCTGTCATTTCCACTGTCAATCCTGAAATTGCATTTGCAGCCATTAGAGATCAGGACTACTTTGATGTACTATCTTCTTCAAACTTCATTTTGCCTGATGGCATCGGTGTAGTCATGATGTCACGTTTGACTAACAACAGGCTTCAGTCCCGAATAGCAGGGTATGATGTTTTTAAAGAACTTCTAGGTATAGCTGACAAAAAGAAAAAACGTATATTTCTGTACGGTGCGAAGAAAGATGTTATAAAAGGTGTTGTATCCAAAATTTCTTCTGAATACCCCAACATTCAAATTGCAGGTTATTCAGACGGTTATGTCCAAGATCGCACCACAGTCGCAAAACAAATTGCAAAAGCAAACCCAGATATGGTATTCGTAGCATTAGGGTATCCTCATCAAGAGAAATTCATTCATAACTACAGACACTTGTTCCCTAAAGCTGTATCTATAGGTCTGGGAGGAAGCTTTGATGTATTTAGCGGCAATGTCAAACGGGCCCCTTCCTGGATGATACGTTTAAATTTAGAATGGTTTTATCGTTTAATCTCGAATCCATGGCGATGGAAGAGAATGCTTAGCATACCAAAATATGCTTTAGCAGTTTTAAAAGAAGAAAAAAACAAAAAAACTTTCTATCCAAAGCCTGAAAAAGATCACACAAAACAGATATAAAACGAAAATTTTTATATAAGTGGATTGATAAAAATGAAAATAAGATCATTACTGGCGAATTACTATTTGTATTTTTTATCGGCAATCGCCTTTTTTCTGCAATGGGTGAAACCTGAAAATAATGTGACCCTCCTTATCTCATTTGAAGCAAATGCAAAAGCGATTTTGGAGGAATATGAACAAGGTCAATACCCATATAACATTAACATTATGTATACTCAGCAGGCATCTTCAATTGCTCAGAGATTCACCAATGTAGGTGCGTATTTATTAAAAGAAAAGAATCCAATTCATCTCATTAAAGCTGTATATCTAATGTTTAACAGCAAAGTCGTCATAACAGATAATTACTTTCTATTAACAAGTGTGTTAAACAATCGAAAGAAAACCAAATGTATTCAAGTATGGCACGCAAATGGATCACTTAAAAAATTCGGTTTGGAAGATATCACAAACAAACAACGTACAAAAACTGATATTAAAAGGTTCAAAAAAGTATACAGCTCGTTTGATTATTTAACTGTTGGCTCAGATGAAATGGCAAATATCTTCAAGAAATCATTCGGAATAAAAGATCATCAATTGTTAAAAATAGGTGTACCTTTAACAGACCCTTATTACCAGGAAAGTAAAAAGATAAAAACAGATAATCTAAAATTAAAAAGCAAAAAAATAATCCTTTATGCACCGACGTTTAGGGATTATGATATGCACTCAATTCAATTGCCATTTACGGAAAAACAATTAATTCATCAATTAAAAGAAGAATATGTTTTATTTGTTAAACTGCATCCCGCAATACAAAACAATATAGCTATCAAATATTCTAGTGATTATATCAAAGATGTTTCTAATTATGCCTTATATGATTTACTTATAGCTGCAGACATTTTAGTCACTGACTATTCTTCTGTTCCTTTTGAATTTTCGATTTTAAATAAACCCATTCTTTTCTATACTTATGATTTACAACTTTATCAAGAGAAGCGGGGATTGGTTGATAATTATCTTTCTATAATACCTGGAAGAGCTTGTTATGATAGTAAATCATTAATAAATGAAATACAAACCCCATTTAATAATTCCAAAATAAAAGATTTTTCCGATAAGTGGAATAAGTATTCCGAAGGAAATTCAAGCAAAAATTTATTGCATTTTGTAGAAAATTTAATAAAGTAATTGTTAACACTTGCCCAAAACGGAACAAGTGTTCTTTTTTCTCTTGACTACCGAACGTATGTTTGGTTTAATGTAATTAGTTGCTTATGGCAGCAAATAATAATAGAGGTGGTAAATTTATGAGAAAAAAAGAACTGTTTGATTTCACCAACATCACTCCAAAATTATTTACTGAACTTCGTGTAGCGGATAAAACCGTACTTCAATCATTCAATTTCGATGAGAAAAACCATCAAATTTATACAACTCAAGTGGCAACTGGAATGGGAAAAGACAACACCCAGAGCTATCGTATAACTCGTCTATCTTTTGAAGGGTTACAATTAGACAGCATGCTGCTCAAACATGGAGGTCACGGAACAAATATAGGCATTGAAAACCGTAATGGTACCATTTATATTTGGTCACTATACGATAGACCAAATGAAACAGATAAAAGTGATTTAGTTTGTTTCCCATATAAAGCAGGGGCGACTTTAGATGAAAATTCTAAAGAACTTCAGCGATTCTCGAATCTCCCTTTAAATCATAGGGTTACACCTGCTCTTGATATGAAGAATAGACAGTTGGCACTTAGACAGTACGATACAGAGAGTAATAAACAGTGGGTGACAATCTTTGACCTGGACGATGCAATAACAAATAAAAACAATCCTCTTTATACTATTAATATTCCTAACGAACTGCATTATTTACAAGGTTTCTTTTTAGATGACGGTTATGTATATTGGTATACAGGAGATACAAACAGCAAAAGCTATCCTAATCTCATTACTGTATTCGATTCGACTAATAAAATAGTGTTGCAAAAAGAAATTACTGTTGGCAAAGACTTGTCCACTAGATATGAGAATAACTTCCGTGAGCCAGAAGGGATTTGTATGTACACTAATCCTGAAACAGGGGCAAAATCATTAATGGTGGGAATTACAAGTGGAAAAGAAGGAAATCGTATAAGTAGAATTTATGCATACCATTCCTATGAAAACTTTATGAATCATGTACCAATGCTTCGTTCCCCTTTATTAAAAACGGTGGGTCACCAAGATACACCTCCGGAAAGATTTCAACCATTTATTCAAACCTTCATTTTAGAGTATAATGCTCAAAACAAAAAATGGATGGTCCCGACTTCAGGTTATTTACCATCTTACACATCAAATTTAGTTCGAAATATTACTATCAACCCAGAGGGAAACTTACAAGTTACTTTAAATGAACGCTATATTAGTTTACTGCATCAATCGATAGAAGGAGATTTCCGCTTAAAACAAAAGGATATCCGTATGGGATCCTGGTATTTTGCGGGCGGAGAAAAATCAAATGTACTTGAAATAGGTTTTATGAAAGGGAGTACAAAAGTCAGACCTGATGATGCTGCCATCTCAAATGCTTCAAGAATGAGTATTTTTATGATTGTTGCAGACAAAATTGAGATCTGATATACAAAAAGCCTAGAGCTATTAAATAGCTCTAGCCTTTTCCCTTTATTAATTAACAACACATAAAATATTATATGAATATATCAACTTTCTAAGTTTTTATTGATATTCCGGAACATCAAAGTAAAGCGTATAACCGTCCAGCAATGAATACAGGCTGTACATGCGGTTTACTTGTTTGTACGCCCAGCCGATGTCTGTTGCATATTGGTGTGTTGCTGTGGCTGACCATCTCATTTTGTACAGTGTGTCCTGATTGTAGGCTGTGTTGTGTATATACGATGAGCCTATGAATTTTGCTCCGCCGATAATGGCCGCTTCTGGTGTGAACCAGCCTTGCTCGTACGCATATTTGGCGCCGTAGTAATTCGGGTTGCTGTCGTATGCGCCAATTCCGTACATGTTATATACGGTTTTTCCGTTATAGGTTAAGCCATTGGCTAAATCGGATGTTCCGTTGCCTGTTTCTAGGAGAGCGTGTGAGATTAAATACAGCTCATTGATGCCGTATTTATTGGCGGCATCGATGAACGCCTTTGCTTTCCCTGTCAGGATGCCTTTGCTGGCAAGCACTTTCTGATTGACTTCAGTGACACTGAGGCCGGCTGTCTGTGACAGTTTGAGAAATTGGAAGTAGTATTTGCTGTCTCTGGAAAAGTTATTCGGATCCACGTATTGAACCACTTCATCACTGCTTGCGTTTCGCCAGCCCAAATTGATTTTGGCCCAGCCGTTTGTCTGGCCGATGATTTTCACCTTATCGCCCTTTTTAAATTGGCCGATCACGTTCGTCGGGCTGACTGCCGGTGTAGACCGAATATTTAATACATCAGCCGTAACGGTTGAAGTTGCTGTATTAATATAAGTGAGCGATACGTAAGCCGCCCCGTCTGTTTGCGGGCTTACTGTCATTTGTTTTTGGACCATATCACGAAGCGAGAGATTGTAATTTGTTTTCATGATTTGCGGGCCGTTTTTGATTTTTACGATAGATGATGTCCATCCGTATAATTGTTTTAGCTTCAATGATGCCGTAGCAGCTGCGTCATTGCCTGTGAACTGTTCGTTTATGCTGATTTTATACAGCGTATTGGTTTTTGTTGTGTAACTTGGGCTTACACTTTGTGCTTTTAGATAGGTTAACCCCTTGTTCAATGCTGTTTTGCTGCTGAGCTGAGCTGTCACGATTTTGTATTGTGTATATGCCGTTTCGCCTGTTTTTGCTGTTGTGCCGGCGGCATTGTTTTGTTTAAAAAATGCTAATACGCGGTTAATATCTTCCTGACTGATGATTGCCTCAGTCATAATTTTATAACTGCTCGCTGCTGTCTGACCGGTTTTCTGGCTTGCTGCTGATATGTGATTCGATTTGAAAAACGTAAGTGCCTGATTGACTTTCGCTGTATCAAGCAGAGATTCAGTTGTTATTTTAAACGTGTTAGCTAATTGTTTTTTGACTGATTTTGCAGATGCACTGATCTGATTTTTCTTTAATACGTTCAAGCCCTTTGTAACTTTTGCTTGATCTGATGTTTCTTCTGAAATGAGCTGATATTGGTTTTCTGCTGTTGTTCCAGCTGCTGTTTTCGTTGCCTTTACTTTTTTCTGAGCAAAGAAGGCTGCTGCTTTGTTTGCTTGCTGCTCGCCTAAAATCTTTGCCGTCGTAATTTGATAGGCTGTGGATGTTGTCGTTTTTTTGACGCTTGCTGACGTGTAATGCCACTTTTTCTTTTTAAAGAAAGTATCTACTTTTTGCAGCTGCTGTTTTGTTAAACCCTTCATATTCACGGTATATGATGTGCTTTTGCCAACCTTTTGATAACTGCCGGATACACCGGTGTTTTTCTTAATTTGGCTGATGGCGTCCTTCACTGTATTCAGCCCTTTGAAATAAGCTGATTGGACATTGTATGACTCAGCAGTTGCTTTTTGATTGATTGACTTGTAGCTTCCTGTAATACCAGTGCTCTGTTTCAGCTGATTTAATAGGTTTTTGGCATTCGCTTCACCTGAAATGGCGGCTGTTGTAAAAGTATAATAGGCTTGTCCTTTCACCGTTTCTTTTAATGATGCCTTCAGCCCCGATCCCTTTTGGAATGCGCTTTTGATCTGCTCAGCTTTGCTGTTTCCCACGATTGTGCCTGACTGAATGACTGTGACAGAAACCGTGTGTGTGATAGGCTGATACGAGCTTTTAATCCCTGTTTGCTTAGCAAGGCTCTGTATAAGCGCCTTGACTTTTGTCTCATCAGCGATTTCTGATGTCGTGACGTTCACATAGGACTGAGCTGTTCCTGAAGCTTTTACAGCGCCAGCCACTCCCGTTTCCTGTTTAAGCTTGGTCAGCAAAGTGTTTGCCTGTTTTTCTCCGGAAATGGCACCTGAGGTGATGGTGACATACGGCTGTTTGCTACCGACAGGACTTGACGTGCCTGTAATCGCTGTCTGTTTGTTGAGCCCACTCAGTATTGCTTTCGCTTCTGCTTCGCTTTGTATGCCTGCAGCGGAAATTTGGTAGGTCGTTGTTGTGCCTGAAGCCTGATAGGAAGCATCCCAGCCAGTGTCTTTTTCCAGTTTGGCGACAGCCTGCGAGGCTTGGCTTTCTGTACTGAACGTTTTAGACGGCTCTACCTTATATATCGAGTAGTCCGTATACGCTGCAGCCTGTGCAGAACCGGATATGGCAAAAAAGGCAAGGGACGCGGCGGACAGAAGCATAGGTGCGATTAATCTCTTTTTCATTCCTTCTCCTCTTTCTTATTCAATGAGTATATAAAACTAGTTTATTTATCGGCACGCTTATGCTTCATTTATAGGTGAATCACTTCCATTTTTTTAATAAAAAAAACTTAATCTCGAAGTGAGATTAAGTTTAAATATGAGACACGATAAGTGTACAAGTTCCTTTAATCGTAAAATCGGGCATTTGAGCGGGCAAAATAAAGTGATCGCCTTTATTGAGCGGACATGTTTCGTCTCCATAGATCAGCAAACCGCTTCCTTCTATCACGCTGCAAAGCAGGAAGGATTCATCCTGAGATAGCTCGGCCTCACCATTTATGTCCCATTTATATACCGAAAAATATTCCCCTTGGACAAACGTTTTAATGGTTATTCCTTTTCTGGATTCGGTCGATTCATCTATATACCCGTCCACATGGGGAACCGTTGCCGCATTGACCGCTTTGGCAAAATGAAGCTCTCTCGGCCTTCCGTTGTTATCAAGCCGGTCATAGTCGTACACCCGGTATGTGGCATCTGAATTTTGCTGTGTTTCTAAAACAAGTGCCCCTTTACACAAGGCGTGCAGCGTACCGCTCGGCACATAATAGAAATCACCCGGTTTAATTTTGATTCTTCGCAGCAGGCCTTCCCAGTCACCGCTGTTGATCATTGTGACAAGTTCGGTTTTTGAGCGGGCCGTATGTCCGTAAATGATTTCCGCGTTTTCCTTACAGTCGATAATGTACCAGCATTCCGTCTTGCCGAGTTCTCCCTCTTCATTTTCTCCAGCATAATAATCATCAGGGTGAACTTTAATCGACATATCTTCCTTCACGTCCAGCAGCTTTGTCAGAAGCGGAAATCGCTCTCCCTCCACGCCGCCGAATACTTCCCGATGCTCATCCCAAAGCTCAGTCAGTGTCTTCCCTTTATACGGGCCATTCGCTACGGTGCTCGGTCCTTTTGGATGAGCGGAAATAGCCCAGCATTCCCCCGTTCTTTCTGAAGGAATGCCGTATCCAAATCTATCTCGTAAAGCGGTGCCGCCCCAGATTTTTTCTTTAAACACAGGTGTTAGAAAAATCGGTGATTGCGTCATGATCCGTACCCCTCCCCTGTAAATAGCTGATCATTATTTTCCCGGTGCGCCCCCCTTACAAACGCCCGTATAAGCTGTCTTTTTCCTATGACAACATATGTACAAAGCATCATCTTTCGACAACCCTTTAAAGAAAACGCTTCCTTTATATTATATCACGTCGAAAAGAAGCTTTGTTTCAGGCTTTTCCTTATGAAGAATAATTCTCCTTTATTGATACAAATTAAGAAAAACCGTCAATATGTTTTATAAAGGGGAGAGAAACTATGCAAATCGACTCTGATCTCCAGCGCAATGTAGAAACATTGAAAAAAAAATTAGGGCAAAACGACGATATCATGTTTTATACGTTTTCTTTCGGAGACAGCAGACAGAAGGCGTGCCTACTGTATATTGACAGTTTGACAGAAAATAAACTTCTGGCGCAATACGTCATTTCTCCATTACAAAAAGAATCATTAGCCCAAAAGGTAGGCATGATTGAAGATTTATCAGCTTTCTTTTTCGGCTATCATCACAGTGTGATCTCTACAATAAAAGAAATACAGCAGCTCATTTTTTCCGGACATACCATTTTGCTGGCTGATGGTTACAGCGCGGGCCTGGCATTTGATACGAAAACATTAATGACGCGCAACCTTGAAGAACCTTCCTCTGAAATCGTGGAACGCGGTCCGAAGATTGGCTTTATTGAAAAACTGCGGACAAACACGGCGCTTTTACGAGAGCGGACGAGTGACCCTAATCTCGTCATAAAAGAAATGACGATAGGCAAAAGGACAAAAAAAAAGATAGCTGTCGCATATATTCAGGATATCGCCCCTGATTATGTCGTAAAAGAAGTGTTTAAACGGCTGAAGTCCATCACGACAGATGATTTGCCGGAATCAGGCACACTTGAACAGCTCATTGAGGATGAACCTTTTTCGATCTTTCCGACGATCTTAAGCACCGAACGTCCAGATCGTGTAGAAAGCTCTTTGTTAGAAGGCAGGGTTTCCATTTTGGTGGACGGCACCCCGTTTGCTCTCATTGTACCGGCAACGGTTGATGAATTTATTCATTCACCGGATGATTACAGCCAACGCTGGATTACAATGTCACTTATTCGTCTGCTTCGTTATTCGAGCATCCTGATTACCATTTATTTGCCCGGCTTATATATTTCTCTCGTTTCCTTCCACACGGGGCTTTTGCCGACCAGAATGGCCATTTCGATTGCAGGCAGCAGACTGAATGTGCCTTTTCCGCCTTTTGTCGAAGCCTTTATTATGATATTTACGATAGAACTGATCAGGGAAGCCGGTTTAAGGCTGCCAAAGCCTATCGGACAAACGATTGGACTTATTGGAGGCGTTGTCATTGGACAGGCAGCCGTACAGGCGCAAATTGTCAGCGCGCTGATGGTCATTGTGGTGTCCATTACCGCATTGGCATCCTTTACCGTTCCTTCATACGCCTATAACTTTCCGCTGCGCATTATTCGCATTGCGGGTATGATAAGTGCTGCAATGCTTGGCATGTATGGCGTCATCATGGTCTTTCTGTTTGTGATCGGCCACTTGATGCGACTGAAAAGCTTTGGCCAGGATTACATTATTCCGATAATGGCACAGCCCGGACAAGATTTAAAGGACACTGTGATTCGCATCCCTACCCTATTTTTAAAAAGAAGGCCTACCCGTAAAGACACAAAAGATAAAATCAGACAAAGGTGATAGCTATGATGCAATCAGAGGACAAGCTTACATTTATGCAGACGCTTATTATGGTAAGCAGTACAATGATCGGTGCCGGTGTCTTAACCCTTCCCCGCTCAGCCGCTGAAACCGACAGTCCGAGCGGATGGATCATGATCCTGCTGCAGGGTGTTATTTTTATTATTTTCGCCCTGCTTTTTTTGCCTTTTCTTCAACGGAACAGAGGGAAAACGATTTTTGAGCTCAACAGTATTGCAGCCGGAAAATTTATCGGTTTCTTTTTGAATTTATTTATTTCCCTTTATTTTATCGGTATCGTATGCTTTCAAACGCGGGTTTTGGGTGAGGTTGTCGGATTCTTTCTTTTAAAAAACACGCCGATGGCGGTTGTCGTGATTATTTTTCTGGCGGTTGCCATCTATCATGTGGCCGGAGGCGTTTACCCCATTGCGAAGGTATATGCGTATATCTTTCCTGTCACTATTATTATTTTCCTTATGCTTCTGATGTTCAGCTTTCGTTTATTTCAATTAGATTTTATCCGGCCCGTATTTGAAGGCGGTTATCAAAGTTTTTTTCATTTATTTCCTAAAACCCTTTTATATTTTTCAGGATTTGAAATTATTTTTTATCTCGTTCCCTTTATGAAAGATCCAAAACAGGTAAAAAAAGCTGTCGCTTTGGGCATTGCAACCACGACTGTTTTCTATAGCATTACTTTGTTTATGGTCATTGGCTGTATGAGTGTGGCTGAGGCAAAAACAGTGACGTGGCCGACCATTTCACTCATTCACGCATTAGAAATCCCAGGGATTTTTATTGAACGATTTGACCTGTTTTTACAGCTAACCTGGACAGCCCAGCAATTTGCATGTATGCTCGGCTCCTTTAAGGGGGCGCATATTGGATTAACAGATATCTTTCACCTGAAAAATAAAAACAATCCGTGGCTGCTTGCTGCACTGCTGGCTGTTACATTTTTCCTATCAATGTTTCCTGAAGATCTTAATGCCGTGTTTTATTACGGTACACTTCTCGGATATGTGTTTCTAGGTGTCATTGCAATACCATTTCTTATCTGGTTTTTAAGCTGGATACAGAAAAAACTGGGGAGGGATCAGCTGCAATGAAGACAATGATGAAGCTTGCAGCAATGGTTCTGATGCTGCAGATGCTCTGCGGATGCTGGGATGTCAAAAATATTGAAAAACTGTCTTTCGCCAGAGGGCTTGCTATCGATGAAACTGATGACCATCAGTATAAATTAACGTATCAAAACCTTCTTCCCCAAAGTGAAGACAGCCAAGCATCCGGAAAACCCGAATTTGTCAATGTGACATCCCACGGGAAAACCATTCTAGAAGCAGTCAGTGATGTATCCATTAAAGACCCTCCTATCTATAGCGACCATTTAAAAGTCATTCTTCTGGGAGAAACACTCATGAGGAATCAAAACGTAGATCAGGTCTTCAACCATTTTATCCGGGATGATGAACTGCGGCGCAGCAGCTATTTGATGGCAGCCAGAGGGAAAGCCGGAGATATTTTTACGAAAGGAAGTCCGAAGCAGCAGCTGCCGATGCCTTCCGAAAAGCTGATTGATCTAACCAATAACAGCGGGTATAACGGGAAGATTATGCTGCCGCTGCGCATCGGCAGGGCTTCTATCTATTGCCAAAATGGCTACAGTTTTCTCATTCAAGCCGTGAAAAACCAAAAGGGAAAAGCAAAGTATGACGGGGCAGGCATTATCAAAAGCGGCAGTAATAAACTCGTTGGATTTCTTTCAGCTGATGAAACCCAGACACTGACATGGGTCATGGGGACGATCCAGGGCGGCGTCATGCCGACGACAGATAAAGGACATCCGATTACGTTTGAGATTAAAAGGTCGAAATCTAAAATCAAGCCGGCCATTGAAAACGGAAAGCCTGTCTTTCAGATTTCTGTCAACACAAAGGGTATCCTGACAGAAGACCAAAATCCGAATGAAAACTCCTTTAGTAAAAGCTATTTGCACAGGCTTGAGAACATTTTTGAGAAAAAGCTTGAACGCGATGTAAAGAGGATTATGGATAAACTGCAGCATGAGTATAAAACCGATCCGGTCTTTTTATCCGACTACATCCGAATTCAATACCCTGAATACTGGAATAAAGTAAAAGGACATTGGGATGAAATATTTTCTGAGGCTGATTTTAAATACGATATTTCTTTCAAAATCATTAACTTTGGCACAGTCGGAAGATGAGCAATCAAAAGGGTGCGCATGATCGCGCACCCTTTTTTATGTTCCGACAGTCTGCTGTTTTCCAGCCGATCCTCCCTGTCCGTTTTTGTCCCTTAAATCCTGCTCAATTTCTTCAAGGCTTTTTCCCTTCGTCTCTGTCACTTTAAACCGGACAAATAAGAACGCCATAATACCGATCGCGGCATAAATCAGGAATAAATAACTGATGCCGATCGCTTCCATTAATATTGGATAGGTTAATGAAACAATCAGTGTCCCAACGTGCAGCATCAAGGTGGATACCCCGGTTCCGATTCCTCTGACATGGAGCGGGAATAATTCAGGAAGCATAACCCAGACAACCGGGCCCCAGCTGACCGCAAAAACAACGATAAACACGCCTAAACAAATGACTGTCGTCCATGAGGCAGCCGGAGTGTTATCGAAAAAGAGATTCACCAGTGCGAGAACGATCAAGCTGATCACCATCCCGGCATTCCCGAATAACAATAGCGGCTTTCTCCCGATCTTGTCTATGATTTTTATCGCTACTAATGTCATGAGAACATTGACTGTGCCGATTCCGACCGTTCCTAAAATCGAAGCGGAGTTTCCGAATCCGACGTTTGTAAAGGTCTTTGGCGCATAATAGATGATCGTATTCGTTCCGATAAATTGTTGCAGAAACGCCAGTCCCAAGCCGGCAATCAGCGCGGGACGCACCCAAGGATCGAACAGCTCCTTCAGGCCTCCTTCATCCTGCTTTTCCGCTTCTTGAATATCATGTATTTCCTGATCAATATCTTTTGTGCCACGCAATTTTTCAAGAATCTTCTTCGCTTTGCCCTCTTCGCCGTTCGTGAACAGCCAGCGCGGGCTCTCCGGCATAAACAAAATGCCAATGAGCAAGAGCAGAGACGGTACAGCAGCCAATCCAAGCATCCAGCGCCACGCTTCGGCATCAGCAAATATGTAATTGACAATGTAAGAAAGAAGGATGCCCACCGTGATCATCAACTGATTCAGGGATGACAGCGCCCCGCGTTTTTGTTTTGGCGCCAGTTCAGATAAATAGAGCGGTACGATGGTCGTCGATGTTCCGACTGCAAGTCCCAAAATGATGCGAAACAGCACCATGACTCCTGTATTCGGGGCGAGCGCCACACCCAGACCTCCTATACAAAACAGCAGCGCGGCCGCCATAATTGCTTTTTTTCTGCCGAAACGGTCAGTCAGCTTGCCAGCCGCTCCTGAGCCTAATATCGCCCCAACCAATAAGGAGCTGACAACAAGTCCTTCCGTAAAGGCGTTCAAGCCTAAATCCTTTTTCATAAATAAAATAGCTCCGGAAATCACTCCGGTATCATAGCCGTATAATGCGCCTCCCAGAGCGCCGAAAAAATAAAGCCATATATTTGACTGCTTTTTCATAAAAATGACTCCCTTTCTCCATCAGCTGCAATCATTCTGTGTCTGTGGCGTTTTTTAGAAATCTTTTAGCCTCTTTTTCCGGCCATTAAACCTTTTCATTCTTGCAGATCACAAGTTTCCAATCATTTACTTGCATTTTTTTCAATAGAGCCGAAACATTTTCCCTCTTGCGGCGTCCAATATAAGGTGATTCAGCACATTATAAATTTCAATTTTCAAGAACAAGAACTTATAAATATAGGAATTTTTATCGAAAAATGTCTTTCGGTGAGTTGCCCTATGACAAAATGAATGGTACGCTTCAAATATTAAAGGAACGAGAGGTATTGATATGGAGGAACGATCACAGCGCAGAAAGAAAAAGAGACGACTTAGAAAATGGGTGAAAATCGTTGCCGGTTTGATGGCTTTTCTTGTCATTGCGGCAGGCTCTGTCGGCGCCTATGCTTATGTAAAGCTGAATAATGCTTCTAAAGAAGCTCACGTCAGCCTTGCACGCGGAGAACAATCAGTAAAACGGATTAAAGAATTTGATCCCGGTAAAGATTCTTTCTCTGTATTGCTCTTAGGAATTGATGCCAGAGAGGAAAACGGCGAGAGTGTCGATCAGGCAAGAAGTGATGCGAATGTGCTGGTTACATTTAACCGGAAAGAAAAAACAGCCAAAATGCTGAGCATTCCGCGTGATGCCTATGTCAACATCCCAGGCCACGGCTACGATAAATTTACACATGCTCATGCCTACGGCGGCGTTGACCTCACTGTGAAAACAGTTGAGGAAATGCTGGATATTCCAGTTGATTATGTCGTAGAAAGCAATTTCACAGCTTTTGAAGATGTCGTAAATGAGCTGAACGGCGTCAAAGTAACGGTAAAAAGCGATAAAGTCATTCAGCAAATCAAAAAAGATACAAAAGGAAAAGTGGTTCTTCAAAAAGGAACACATACGCTTGATGGAGAAGAAGCGCTTGCTTACGTAAGAACACGTAAAGCAGACAGTGACCTTTTACGCGGACAAAGACAAATGGAAGTGCTGAGCGCCATTATTGATAAATCAAAATCACTTAGCTCAATTCCGGCTTATGATGATATTGTGGATACGATGGGACAAAATCTGAAAATGAACTTATCTCTTAAAGATGCCATTGGCCTGTTCCCGTTCATCACTTCATTGAAATCAGTTGAGTCAATTCAGCTGACGGGTTATGATTATGAACCTGCCGGTGTGTACTATTTCAAGTTAAACGATACAAAGCTGCAGGAAGTCAAAGAAGAGCTGCAAAACGATTTAGGTGTATAATGAACGGGATGGCGATTACGCCATCCCGTTTTTACATATTTCCTTGTTGAAAATTATCAAAGTAACGTTTAGCCTTGATTTATATGGTTTATGTTTCTAAGGAAAGCTGAACATACTACACGAAGCAGGTTCATTTTTAAGGAGGTTCCCCCTACATATGAAATTAATTGCGATTGATTTAGACGGTACATTACTGAATAAAGAAAGCGTCATTTCTGCTGAAAACAGGGCGGCTATCAAACGGGCCGTTGATGCCGGCATCCTCGTCACCATTTGCACGGGAAGAGCAACATTTGATGTAAAAGCGCTGCTGGATGACTTGGACATCCCGATCATTGCGGCAAATGGCGGAACGATCCACGACACGGGTTACCGTTTGATCAGCCGGACATTAATGGATCAGGAGGCCGGTAAAGCGATCGCTGATTACTTACTCTCAAAAAATATTTACTTTGAGGTATATACAGATGACCATCTGCTTTCTCCTTTTGACGGCGAAGCTAAGCTGCATGCGGAGCTTGATATTCTAAAGAGCGCGAATCCAAACGAAAAGACGGATGAATTGTGGCAAGGAGCCATGACTCAGTTCAAGCAGTTCGGCATTAAACCGATCCCTCATATCGAATCGGTTTTTGACGGCAGTGAAAACATTTATAAGCTGCTTTGCTTCTCCTTTGACATGGACAAGCTGAAACAAGCGAAGGAAGAGCTGAAGCATCATAAAAAACTGGCACAAACCTCTTCCGGAAAACATATTATCGAAATCCTCCCGGCTTCTTCAGGTAAAGGACGCGCGCTGACAGAGCTGGCTGAAATATACGGAATTGAAACACAGGATATTTATGCGATCGGCGACAGTCCGAACGATTTGTCCATGTTTGAAGTCGCAGGACACCGTATCGCCATGGAAAATGCAATCGATGAATTAAAAGAAAAAAGCACCTTTGTCACAAAGAGCAATGACGAAAATGGTGTGGCTTACTTTATTGACCAGCTTCTTTCCGGCCAATATGCATAAAGAAAAGACTCCAGAGATTCTGGAGTCCTCAAATTGTTGACAAAATCCTAAAACGGTTTTAGTTTTAGGATTTTGTCATTTTTTCAGCGTGATTGAAAACCCTTGAAGTCTAGGAAAGGTGAGCATTGGAGCGGAGCGAATGTTCTAATTCGTGAGCACCGACGCGCAGACTTGACAACGAATGCGAGGGTTTGTCGACACGCTGAAGACTCCAGAGATTCTGGAGTCTTTGTCTTTTATTGCACCCGTACACTCCCCGCATATTTATCTTTCCAATACGTGCTTGTGTTCATATTGGTGATGGTCACACCATTTGATAATGTGACATGAACAACTTGTCCGTTTCCAATATAGATGGCGGGATTTAAGCTTGTTGATTGGAAGAACACAATGTCTCCCGGCTTCAGGTCCGCCTTCTCAATCTTAGTTCCGGCTTTGTACTGGCTTGTTGCGTATCGAGGCAGGGAAATACCCGCTGCTTTCTGGTACACATACTGGACAAAACCAGCTGTATCAAACCCAGTCTCTGGAGACGCTCCGCCTTTTTTGTAAGGAACTTCTCCGATATAAAGCGTAGCTTCGGATACGATCGGATTTTCTTTTGGAATTGTCAGGTTGTCAAATCGGCGAATGCCTGTCATCTTCGATTTCCAGTAATCCTCTGACAAGTAGGAAATGGTTACTTTTTCTGAACGGCTTGCCTGAATAAATCTTCCTCCGCCAGCATAAATGCCTGCATGTGAAATTCCCGTTTTGTACGTATTGCTGAAATAGACAACATCACCAGGCTTTATGTTCTGAGGCGCCACCTTCTCACCCACTGCCCACTGTTGTTCGGCTGATCGCGGCAGATATATGCCGAGTGCCTGTTGAAACACATATTGCACGAGCCCTGAGCAATCAAAGCCTTCTGACGGTGTGCTTCCGCCAAACACATATGGAATGCCGATATATTTTTCGGCCTCCTCAACGACAGGAACATCAGCCGTGGCCGGATCGGCTGCGATTCGTCTCGCCCCGATATAAGATCCGCTCCAATAGCTGCTTTTTGTGTAATTGGTGATGATAACCCCTTTTGATAACGTACTGTGAATCATTTGGCCGTCTCCGATGTAAAGAGCGACGTGTGTCGGAGCAGTCCCGGTGCTTCCCTCTTTTTTGAAAAATAAAATATCGCCCTGCTTCAGGTCTTCCGGCTTTACGGCCGTTCCGACTTTATACTGGTCGTTCACAGATCTCGGCAGATGAATATCAGCCTTACTGAAAACATATTGAATCAATCCCGAAGGATCGAATCCCTCTCTCGCCGTTTCACCGCCGTATTTATACTGATACCCAAGCAGTTTTTTTGCTTCGCTGACGATCAATTCAGATGATGTATCAGCCTCCGCAATCTCCGCTTTTGTCATAATTGGAACCAAAAAACAAATGATAACCGCCACAAGCAAAAACTTCTTCCAGTTTGCCAGTGTGTTCACTTTTATTATCTCCTCCTCTTTTTGCAGTTTTAACATCGGTATTTTTTTGAATATGTTAAGAAACTTTTTGATATTTTTACAGAATGAATATGCTGGGCAAATAAAAAGAGAATGTCTCATCAGACACTCTCTTTTTCGAATTATTTATTGGCGTTTACCGGTTCTTCCTGCTGTTGGATTTTATGCATTTCCGTATTAATCTTCTGTTTTTCCTGATCTGTCAGCTGATCATTGAATTTAAAAGCTGACATAAACATGAACACAATGGCTACGGCAACAAACGGCCAGCTAGCTTTGACAAATTTCATCTTTATCACTCCGATTATTTAGATTTTAGTTTGTCGCTATGATCAACATCAAACATCAGTTTTCCGTCTTCTACTTTCCATGCGAAATTAGAGTCTTTTGTCAGTTCACGAATAATTGTTTTCTGTTTGAGACTGTCTTTTTTGACCGGTGCAGGCGTCGCTTCATGGATATCAATCGGCGTCACTTCGAAGTGGCCTGTTCCGTTTTTCTTCAGGTGATACTGAACCAGTGCACTGTCTCTCGTTCTCGTCCAGCCTTGGTCAAAGACAAAGTTGCCGAGGCTGTAGAAAATGACGGTTCCGTTATACACTTCAATCGGTTCCAGTACGTGCGGGTGATGGCCGACGATGATATCAGCTCCCGCATCAGACATGGCTCTTGCAAGCTGGCGCTGACGGTCGTTTGGATCGTTGTCATACTCTTGTCCCCAATGTGACTGCACAACGACGATGTCCGCATGTTTTTTCGCTTCTGAAATCATAGGAATAAAGATTTCAGGATCTGCGGGCAGCACGCCCGGCATATTCTTTTTAGCCGCGAAGCCTTTTCCGGACACATCTGTAAAGCCGAGCGTGGCAATCGTTACCCCATTGACTTCCTGGTACGAAATATTCTTTTTCGCATCGCTTAAGCTGTATCCTGCTCCAACGATATCAAGATCTTGTTTTGCAAATTCTCCAAGTGTATCTTTCATCCCCTGAGCGCCGTAATCCATTGCGTGGTTGTTTGCGCTGTTGAGAACCGTGAAGTTCATATCTTTTAAGACTTGCACTGATTCCTTATTCGTCTGCAGATGAATTTCTTTATCTGCTTGTTTATAATTCTTTTTATAGGTTACCGGGTTTTCGAAGTTTCCTGCTACATAATCCGAGGCTTTAAAAATCGGTTCAACATATTGAAAAATACTGTCTGCCCCTTTTTGCTCCGTTACTTTTTCAACATAGCGGCCCATCATAATATCACCGACAAACGAGGCTGAGAGAACGTCGTCAGAATACGTTTTGACCTTTGGCGTTTCTGCTTTTCCAGCCCACATAAAAGCGAACATGAGGACAAAAACGATCGGAATGGCGATAAATACGTGCTTATTGGTTTTCTTTTTTTGCTGTTTTGTCAGCTTTAGCAGCTTTTCATGAAAGCTCAGTTCTTTTTTCATCGTTTGACACACCTTACATTAAATTAAGTAGTAAACAAACATGATAGCAAAGGTCGCTCCGCTCAATAGCAGCGTGCTTCCGAACGTAATGGTTAATCCTTGTTTCTGAATGGTATTGGCAATTAAACCTGGCACGATGATGCCGATTCCTCGAAATTCTGCGATTTCAAATGGTACAATCGGGTATAAGAAATCAAACGCGATTTTCAGGACAATCCCTGTTATCAGCATGGCAGCGAATTTTCTGCGCCCGTATAAAATCATAAATTTGGATAAACCGTATTTCACAATGACATAAGTGAGCAAGCTCACTAACAAAACGAGTAAAATAAAGACCGGCTGATTAAACACAAGTCCTAAATATCCCGGTACAACAAGTCCTGCCGGCACGATTCCTGTTTTTTCTGCAAAAATCAAACTGAGTAGTACACCTAAAATTAGTGCAATGTATAAATCTGATCCGAACATGTCTGCATTTCCTCCTAGCTTACGAGCTGCTTAACCTTGTATTCGTGGATTTTTTCAATTAAAGGCTCTGCGGCACCATGAATATTGCCGACGCCATATATGACACGGTTGTGCATTCTTTTCTTTAACAATTCCATAATTTCTTCTGTTGACTTGTACTCTAGATCATGCAGTTTGTCTGCAGGAATTTTGCCTTCTTCGTAGGCTTTTACGATCGGTTCTGTTGTTTCACCAATTAAGATCAGTTCACTTGCTTCAATATAAGGCAATACGTCATTTGCGAATTGCTGTGTCCGATCGACACGGTCTGCGCGGCAGTTCATGATGATGATCGGATCATCGGTCGGGTAACCGATTTCTTTTACACGTTTCCATATATTCAAAGTAGAAGAAGCGTCGTTTGCGGCAAACCCATTAACAAAGTGCCCAGGCTCGCTCGGACTGATCAGCGGAAGAATTCTCATTGCTCCCGGATCTGGCGGCGCATTCAGCATTCCTTTAAACGCTGTTTCTTCGTCAATGCCGAGTGCTTGAGCCACACCCAGTGCCAGAGAAGCGTTATCAGGGAATACCATGTATTCAAATTTACGCAAATATTCATCTGTAATTTTTGAGTTATCAGCAATGATGACTTTTGTGTTTCGTTCTTTTGCTTTTTGTTTAAAGAACTCGGTATATTCACTATCTGTAATAACAAGATGGCCATTATAAGGAATTGTAGCAGTAAACGCTTCCGCAATTTCATCGAGCGTAGGCCCCATGACATCCATATGGTCTTCTAAAACGTTAACGATCACGCCGATATTGGCTTGCAGAAGTTCTTCCTGAAAGATAATTTGATAATCCGGGTTAACAGCCATGCATTCACTGACAATCGCATTAGCCCCTCTTTCTACTGTTTCTTTCATGACTTCTTTTTGCTCTCCGATATTCGGTCCCTGAGGTTTCCGTTTAATCGGCTTTTCCTCCGGTGTATCCCAGTAAATCATTCTTGCGTCTGTTCCTGTTGTTTTTCCAACAGTCTTGTAACCGGCTTCTATTAATATTCCGGTTGTCAGCCTTGTCACAGTCGATTTCCCTCGGATGCCGTTAATATTCACTCGAACAGGGAGGGCATCAATGTTTTTCTGATGTCGTCGTTTTTCTAATATTCCGATGACCAGTATGACAGCACAGGCTATAATGAGTAACCACATTGCTTTTCGACATCTCCTTCTATATTGTTGTAAATTCATTCATCAGTATATAGAATCACTATGAATTCTCAATCGGCATTATGTAACATAATCTCCCCTAATCCACTAAGCCAAACTTCTCTTTTGAAAGAGATTTTGTACCCACAAACTGTTTTCTATTTTTGGAAAAAGGCAGGACTTACACCTTATCTCTTTTTTTAAAAAACAAAAGGAATGCGCTTTCATTTTTCTCTTGATATCCTTCTGGACGTATAGTCACACCTCGGTGTTTGCATTTAATATGTATTTCAAATCAATCTTTTTTTCAGCCTATGATATCAAGCTTTTCCTGCTATAATGCGTGTTTCCGGTTCTTATGAACACAAAATATTTTTTTCCTGTTTCTTAAGGACAAGGTCATAATGTCACCCTTTCTGCATGGAAGCGGCAATATTAGGCCCATACCAAAATGACTAATGGGATCATTCATGAAAACGCTAAACATCCGGGTCCGATTTCTCTAACATAATTAAACATTTTCTGGGCGGATAGTCTTTTCTGTTTCTCCTCATTTACAGGTCTAAACGCATGACTTTGAAACAATTTTAATAAAACTTAATATTTGTTCAAGAAATCTTCATCCAGAATTGTGAAGACTTTGTCAAAAAAAGAGCGAAAACCTTAAATTTCTCAATTATATATACAATTTACAGTTAGATTTCTTTTGATATTTTTATTGCCAACTTCGGAATGCTCATGATAATCTATCTATGTAAACGGTTACACAAACAAGGAGGAGCTGTTTTGGCTACAATTAAAGATGTCGCCGGAGCGGCGGGCGTTTCTGTTGCGACGGTATCCCGCGTCCTGAATGACAACGGCTATGTACATGAAGAAACGCGAACGCGTGTCGTAGCGGCGATGGAGAAGCTGAACTATTACCCGAATGAAGTCGCCAGATCTCTTTATAAAAGAGAATCCCGGCTGATCGGGCTTTTGCTCCCGGATATCACAAACCCTTTCTTCCCCCAGCTTGCCCGCGGTGCGGAGGATGAATTGAACCGGGAAGGCTATCGCCTTATTTTCGGCAACAGTGACGAGGAATTAAAAAAAGAACTTGAGTACCTTCAAACCTTTAAACAAAATCATGTCGCTGGCATTATTGCCGCAACGAATTACCCGGATCTTGATGAATACAGCGGCATGAATCACCCTGTCGTTTTTCTGGACAGAACACCTGAAGGCGCTCCTTCTGTGTCCAGTGACGGCCATACAGGAGGAAAATTAGCTGCCGAAGCCATCATTCACGGAAGAAGCAAGCGCATTACGCTCTTGAGAGGCCCCGCTCACCTGCCGACCGCTCAAGACCGCTTTAACGGCGCTTTGGAGATCTTACAGCAGGCCGAAGTTGATTTTCAGGTCATCGAGACGGCTTCATTTTCTTTCAAGGATGCGCAATCGATGGCGAAGGAGCTGTTTGCCTCATATCCTGAGACAGACGGTGTGATAGCGAGTAATGATATTCAGGCCGCTGCGGTTTTACATGAAGCATTGCGGCGCGGAAAAAACGTGCCGGAGGATATTCAAATTATCGGCTATGATGACATTCCGCAAAGCGAGCTGCTGTTCCCGCCTCTGTCTACAATTAAACAGCCTGCATATGACATGGGCAAAGAAGCAGCCAAACTGCTTTTGCGTATCATCAAAAAACAGCCGCTGACAGAAACGGCGATTCAAATGCCCGTCACCTATATAGGAAGAAAGACGACAAGAAAGGAAGATCATGATGCGTAATATTTGTGTGATTGGAAGCTGTTCTATGGATTTAGTGGTCACCTCGGACAAACGCCCAAAAGCCGGTGAAACAGTACTTGGCACGTCGTTTCAGACTGTGCCGGGCGGTAAAGGAGCAAATCAGGCCGTTGCTGCTGCAAGACTTGGCGCCCACGTGTTTATGGTTGGCAAGGTCGGAGACGATCATTATGGAACAGCCATTTTGGATAATTTAAAAGCAAACGGCGTTCGCACCGATTATATGGAACCGGTTACACATAAAGAAAGCGGAACCGCCCACATTGTGCTTGCTGAAGGTGATAACAGCATTGTCGTCGTCAAAGGTGCGAACGATGACATCACCCCATCTTATGCGATTGACGCGCTTGAACAGATTGAAAAGATCGATATGGTCCTGATTCAGCAGGAAATCCCGGAGGAAACGGTTGATGAGGTGTGCAGATACTGCCATTCTCACGATATCCCGATCATGCTCAACCCGGCACCGGCCCGCCCGCTGAAGCAGGAAACAATTGATCACGCCACCTACCTCACGCCGAATGAACACGAGGCGTCGATCTTATTCCCTAGGCTTACCGTTTCTGAGGCCTTGGCGCTTTATCCGGCGAAGCTCTTTATTACAGAAGGAAAACAAGGCGTCCGCTATTCAGCGGGAAGCAAAGAGCGGCTCATCCCGTCCTTCCCTGTTGAGCCTGTTGATACTACCGGAGCCGGTGATACGTTTAACGCAGCCTTCGCCGTTGCTCTGGCGGAGGGAAAAGACATTGAAGCTGCATTGCGGTTTGCCAACCGTGCCGCTTCCCTTTCTGTCTGTTCCTTCGGCGCCCAAGGCGGAATGCCGACAAGAAAAGAAGTAGAGGAGCTGCTGTCATGAAAAAACACGGTATACTGAACAGCCATCTTGCCAAGCTTTTAGCCGATCTTGGCCACACTGATAAAATTGTCATCGCGGATGCGGGGCTGCCCGTTCCTGACGGCGTTTTGAAAATTGATCTTTCACTGAAGCCGGGTCTCCCGGCTTTCCAGGATACAACGGCAGTGCTCGCAGACGAGATGGTCGTCGAAAAAGTCATTGCTGCATCTGAAATAAAAGCTTCTAATCAGGAGAATGCGAGATTTCTAGAGAATCTTTTTTCAGAGCAGAAGATTGAATACCTTTCTCACGAAGAATTTAAGCTGCTGACAAAAGAAGCAAAAGCAATTATAAGAACAGGTGAATTCACACCATATGCAAACTGTATCCTGCAGGCGGGTGTGCTTTTCTAGAAAGGAGGATGGGACATGCAGATTGAAATGAAAGACATTTATAAAGCATTCGGAAAAAACCAAGTGCTGTCGGGCGTTTCCTTTCAGCTCGTGCCCGGTGAGGTTCACGCATTAATGGGAGAAAACGGCGCCGGCAAGTCCACGCTTATGAACATTCTGACAGGCCTGCATAAATCGGATAAAGGGCAAATCAGCATAAACGGAAACGAAACGTATTTTCCCAATCCGAAGGAAGCGGAAAAGCATGGAATCGCTTTTATCCATCAGGAATTGAATATCTGGCCGGAAATGACCGTTCTTGAGAATCTATTTATCGGAAAAGAGATATCCTCTAAGCTGGGTGTTCTACAAACGAGAAAAATGAAAGCGCTAGCAAAAGAGCAATTTGACAAACTGTCTGTCTCTCTTTCTCTTGATCAAGAAGCGGGCGAGTGTTCCGTCGGACAGCAGCAAATGATCGAAATCGCAAAAGCGCTCATGACCAATGCCGAGGTAATCATTATGGATGAACCGACAGCAGCGTTGACGGAACGTGAAATCAGCAAGCTATTTGAGGTCATTACAGCGTTAAAAAAGAACGGCGTATCCATTGTATACATTTCGCACCGCATGGAAGAAATTTTTGCGATTTGCGACAGAATCACCATCATGCGTGATGGAAAAACCGTAGACACAACAAACATCTCAGAAACCGATTTTGATGAAGTCGTCAAAAAAATGGTCGGCCGCGAGCTGACTGAACGATATCCGACACGCACCCCTTCTCTCGGCGACAAAATATTCGAGGTGAAAAATGCCTCCGTCAAAGGACGTTTTGAAGATGTCAGCTTTTATGTTCGTTCCGGTGAAATCGTTGGTGTTTCCGGATTGATGGGAGCCGGCCGGACAGAAATCATGAGAGCGCTGTTCGGCGTTGACAGGCTGGACTCGGGTGAGATATGGATCGCGGGAAAAAAGACGTCCATTAAGAACCCGCAGGATGCGGTGAAAAAAGGGCTCGGCTTTATCACAGAGAACCGCAAAGATGAAGGGCTGCTGCTCGACACATCAATTCGCGAGAATATTGCTCTGCCCAATTTGTCCAGTTTTTCTCCAAAGGGCCTCATTGATCACAAACGGGAAGCTGAATTTGTCGATCTGTTAATCAAACGCCTGACCATCAAAACGGCATCATCTGAAACGCATGCACGCCATTTATCAGGAGGCAACCAGCAAAAAGTGGTGATTGCCAAGTGGATCGGCATCGGGCCGAAAGTGCTCATCTTGGATGAGCCGACCAGAGGTGTGGATGTTGGCGCCAAACGGGAGATTTATTCGCTGATGAATGAGCTGACAGAACGCGGCGTCGCCATCATTATGGTGTCATCAGAGCTGCCGGAAATTCTCGGAATGAGCGATCGCATTATCGTTGTCCATGAAGGCAGAATCAGCGGAGAAATCGATGCGAAGAAAGCAACACAAGAACGAATTATGACACTTGCCACGGGAGGGCGGTAATATGAAAACAGAACAACTGCAAACAGAACAAAAACGGATCCACTTCGACGGAGTCATGCAAAAGCTCGGCCCGTTTCTCGGTTTATTTATTCTCGTGATCATTGTATCTATTTTAAATCCCAGCTTTCTTGAACCGCTGAATATTTTAAACCTGCTTCGCCAGGTCGCTATTAACGGATTAATCGCGTTCGGCATGACCTTTGTGATTTTAACAGGCGGCATTGATCTTTCTGTCGGCGCTATTCTTGCCCTGTCCAGCGCTTTAGTTGCGGGAATGATTGTATCTGGTGTCGATCCGGTTCTTGCGATTATCCTGGGCTGTATCATTGGTGGCGTACTCGGCATGATCAACGGACTATTGATCACAAAAGGAAAAATGGCGCCCTTTATCGCCACGCTTGCGACCATGACTGTGTTTCGCGGACTGACGCTTGTGTATACAGACGGAAATCCGATTACCGGACTTGGCACAAACTACGCTTTTCAGCTGTTCGGGCGCGGTTACTTTTTAGGCATTCCTGTACCGGCGATTACGATGGTTCTTGCCTTTGTCATCCTTTGGGTGCTTCTTCATAAAACACCGTTCGGACGCCGAACATACGCAATCGGAGGCAATGAAAAAGCCGCGCTCATTTCAGGCATTAAAGTGACGCGCGTGAAAGTGATGATCTATTCTTTAGCCGGGCTTTTATCCGCCCTTGCCGGCGCCATATTGACTTCCCGCCTGCATTCTGCACAGCCGACTGCCGGGGAATCGTACGAACTGGATGCTATCGCAGCGGTCGTCTTAGGCGGAACAAGTCTTTCCGGCGGCCGCGGACGCATTGTCGGCACGTTAATCGGGGTGCTGATCATCGGCACACTTAATAACGGGCTCAACCTGCTTGGCGTCTCATCGTTTTACCAACTGGTTGTCAAAGGGATAGTCATCTTAATTGCGGTACTATTAGACCGCAAGAAGTCAGCATAGGAGGGTTTTTCATATGAAAAAGGCTGTATCCGTCATTTTAACGTTATCATTGTTTTTATTAACTGCCTGTTCGCTTGAGCCTCCCCAATGGGCAAAGCCGTCAAACTCGGGCAACAAAAAGGAATTCACCATCGGCTTGTCCGTCTCAACGCTTAACAATCCCTTTTTTGTCTTATTAAAAAAGGGTATCGAAAAAGAAGCTGAAAAACGGGGAATGAAAGTCATCATTGTCGATGCACAAAATGATTCATCAAAACAGACGAGTGACGTAGAAGACTTAATTCAGCAAGGTGTCGACGCATTGTTAATCAACCCGACTGATTCCTCGGCGATCTCAACGGCAGTAGAATCTGCAAACTCAGTCGGTGTGCCCGTCGTAACAATCGATCGTTCCGCCGAACAAGGAAAAGTTGAAACTCTCGTTGCTTCTGATAATGTCAAAGGCGGTGAAATGGCCGCAGAATTCATTGCTGACAAACTTGGAAAAGGAGCAAAGGTGGCAGAGCTTGAAGGCGTGCCCGGCGCATCTGCCACACGGGAACGCGGCTCAGGATTTCATAACATCGCAGATGAAAAGCTTGACGTTGTCACAAAGCAATCAGCTGACTTTGACCGCACCAAAGGCCTGACTGTCATGGAAAACCTGCTGCAGGGACATCCGGATATCCAAGCTGTTTTTGCTCACAATGATGAAATGGCGCTCGGTGCTCTCGAAGCAATTAACAGCTCGGGAAAAGATATTTTAGTGATCGGTTTTGACGGCAATAAAGATGCGCTCGCTTCCATTAAAGACGGAAAGCTCTCAGCCACTGTCGCCCAGCAGCCTGAATTGATCGGTAAACTGGCTACAGAAGCAGCCGATGATATTTTGCATGGGAAAAAAGTGAAGAAATCCATATCTGCACCTCTCAAACTAGAAACACAAAAATAATTGCCAAGGATCAGATCTTTATCTGATCCTTTTTTATGTTTAGGAATCTGTGAAAACGTGAATAGGGATATAGAATGAACTATTTCTCTTACGTGAGGAGAGGAACGAAATGAACAAAACAACAAAAATATTATCCACTCTGGCACTTGCAGCCGGAATGACTGCGGCTTCCGCAGGAGGCGCAAGCACGATCCATGCACAGCAGCCAGAAACAACTGTAAGCATTGATGATTTATACAGCTATCCGATTGATTCTTATTTGGTGTCAGCAGAGGCCCTAAATGTCAGAACGAAGGCTTCCCCATCAAGTCATAAAGCCGATACGCTGCACTTAGGCGACAGCTTAAAGCTGATTTCCTTCGCAAATGCTGACTGGGCAAAGGTTCATTATAAAAACGGCAAAACAGGCTTTGTCTCCACTCATTACATTGTAAAAGCTGCGACAACAGTAAAAACCAAAACAAAAACAAAAGTATATACATCCGCTGAAGGAAAGAGCATCAAGACTCTTCCAGCAAACACAAGCGTTTCTTTTTTAGGCTGGAGTAAAACGAAAAAAGGCGGTTTTGATTTTGATTGGGTATTCGTTGATTACGGCGGAGCGACAGGCTATATGAAAACAAAGGATTTACACATGACAAAATAACTGAAAGGGATTCCGTGTCTATGCGGAATCCCTTTTATTATGAATTGATTTGTCACATCCCCGCGATATTTCTCAGGAAATATTGTCGTATGCCATGCCGAAACCATACATGATCATCGACATTTTTGTTCACGTTAAATAATGGAGGTGTAGATATGGATCAATTTGAAGCAGCATATGAATCGTATAAGGCTCAGCAAACAAACGGCGAACAGCAAGCTGTTCCAGCTGGACAAGAAGAAATTATTGCAGTCAGAAGAAATGAGGATGACAATATTATCGCAGTGAAAACGAACACAGGAAGAGAGCTCGACTATCCCACTGCGCTGTCAGAAGCACAAGCGGGAAAACTCGCTCATGTTGATGTCTTCCATAAATACGGACGTGATATTTTGCGAAGTGAACCGGACGGCATAAAGGAAAATAATCTGTCAGAGCTGCCGGATTTTTAATTATAGAAAAGCCCTGCCGCATGCTGGACAGGGCTTTTCTTTTAAGCGAAAGGCTGCTGGATGTATTCGGCTAGCCGTTTTGCACTGAGGGAAATATCCTCTGCAGTTGCATAGTTCACGCCATAGAACACATATGGAGGCAGGTATTTCGTGCCGATCAGATTGCTCGTGGCCTGAAATGGTTTCAAAAGCTCACTAATCGAGTAATGATTTGCTCCGCCAGCTTGATATTTTTCCGCTTCGCTCCCTGTTGAAACAGCCAGCATCAGCTCCTTGCCATGCAAGGCGTTTCCTTCTGAACCAAAGGCCCAGCCGTAAGTCAGCACAAGATCCTGCCATTTTTTTAAGAGCGGCGGAGAGCTGTACCAATAAAACGGAAATTGGAAGACAATCCTGTCGTATTGCTCACACAGCTGCTGCTCCTTCGCAACATCTATCGCTTCATCCGGGTATTCCTTATAAAGCTCCCGTACTGTAATATTGTCATGTTTACCTAATTCCTCTACCCACGCCTTATTAACAACTGAGGTTTCCATATGAGGATGAACTGCTAAAACCAATATTTTCATCAGACCACACCTTTACCCTTTTGACGTTATTTTATCTAAAATCAGGAAAAGAGCCAAATAAAAAGAAAGCCCTGCACAGAAAGGCTTTCTTTTTTCCTTTATTCAGGGCTTCCTTCAGTTGTTTCGATATCTTTAGCAAAATCAGGGTTATCCAGATTCGCATTAAAGAACTCCGCTGTATTCGGAAGTCTGAGATTCATGTTCATTTTTTGAGAGATCGTAACCGTACAATCCTCAAGCACATAGTCAAAAACGTGTCCGCCTGAATTGCGTCCTTCATCAATGAAGTGCAGGTGATAGCCAGATACGGCGATTCCGTTAGCATAAGCCGGTGTCAGGAAACCTACGATCGTCCCTCTCACGTTGTCGAAGTTGAAAATCGGCTGCGTTTTGACCGCTTCAACCATCGGCACGTAAGGTTTTTCTTGCAGTTCTACCGTTCTTGTCTGCACTTTTTTAAACAACCCGTCAATGCGGATAGCATAAAATAAGTTTTTGCTTGGCAGAATGCTGTTGATCTCTTTTTCAAATTCTTCACGTGTCATTTTCGCATCAATTTTGTGCGTCATGTCCGGTGTAAAGAACGTAAATGAACAGAACGGAGAACGGTCCCCGTTTTGGACCGGTGTGGCAGTTCCGTCTGAACGGAGACGGTAAAATTCGCCGTCAAACCCAATTAGCTCTCCGTCAAGCTTGTTAAAGGTTCCGATACCGAAGTCTCCGTATTTCGGAATCTCTGACAGTTCAAAATCCCCGTCATATACTCCATCTAATAGAGAAGTCATTGTTGATACTTGATAAATCTGGCTCACAGGCTGATCTTTTTGGCCCCGGCTGAGCACTTGAATGTTGCTTTCGCGTTTCATAATTCCCTTCACTCCTTTTGTTTAGTGCTGTTCATCAAACAGTGTCATGATGCGCAGAGTGCTAGAGAGCTTTCGTTTTCATGAGTTCTCCGAATTCTTTCGGAAGCTTGTCACTTGCTAAATTAATGTTATCACTGTAGTCAACCGGGACATCAATGATAACAGGACCCTCCGCGTTCATACCTTGACGCAGTACATCTGCCAGCTGGTCTGGTGATTCTACGCGCAAGCCAGTTGCTCCGAAGCTTTCCGCATATTTCACGATATCGATATTTCCGAAATCGACCGCAGATGTACGGTTATATTTTTTCAATTGCTGGAATGCAACCATGTCATATGTGCTGTCGTTCCATACAATGTGTACAATTGGTGCTTTTAAACGAACTGCTGTCTCTAATTCCATTGCTGAGAATAAGAAACCGCCGTCACCAGAGACTGATACCACTTTTTCTCCCGGTTTCACCAATGAAGCGCCGATTGCCCAAGGAAGCGCAACGCCGAGTGTTTGCATACCGTTACTAATCATTAATGTTAATGGCTCGTAGCTGCGGAAATAACGTGACATCCAAATCGCATGTGAACCGATATCACAAGTCACTGTAACATGATCATCGACTGCGTTTCGCAATTCTTTAACGATTTCAAGAGGATGCACTCTGTCTGATTTCCAATCTGCAGGCACCTGCTCACCTTCATGCATATATTGTTTTAAATCAGAAAGGATTTTCTGCTCACGTTCAGCAAAGTCCACTTTCACAGCATCATGTTCGATATGATTGATCGTGGACGGAATGTCACCGATCAATTCAAGTTCCGGCTGGTAGGCATGATCAATGTCAGCCAGGATTTCATCTAAATGGATGATTGTCCGGTCACCATTGACATTCCAGAATTTCGGATCGTATTCAATTGGGTCATAACCGATTGTCAAAACAACATCAGCCTGCTCAATCAGCAAATCGCCAGGCTGGTTACGGAACAAACCGATACGGCCAAAATACTGATCTTCTAAATCCCTCGTAAGAGTACCGGCAGCTTGATATGTTTCGACGAATGGAAGCTGAACCTTTTTCAAAAGCTTGCGAACCGCTTTAATCGCTTCCGGTCTTCCGCCCTTCATGCCGACTAAAACGACAGGAAGCTTCGCTGTTTGGATTTTTGCAATGGCCGCACTGATTGCAGCATCCGGTGCAGGACCAAGTTTTGGCGCTTCGACAGCACGCACGCTTTGTGTATTTGTGACTTCATTCACAACATCTTGCGGAAAGCTCACAAAAGCGGCCCCAGCCTGACCTGCTGACGCTATTCTAAATGCATTTGTAACAGCTTCCGGTATATTTTTTACATCTTGAACTTCTACACTGTATTTTGTAATCGGCTGAAATAGCGCCGCATTATCCAAAGATTGATGTGTCCGTTTTAAACGATCTGCACGGATCACGTTCCCAGCAAGCGCAACGACAGGGTCACCTTCAGTGTTTGCTGTCAGCAATCCTGTTGCCAAGTTAGAAGCACCTGGTCCTGATGTGACTAACACGACTCCCGGTTTTCCAGTTAAACGGCCGACTGCTTGCGCCATAAATGCTGCATTTTGTTCATGCCGGGCAACGATAATTTCAGGCCCTTTATCTTGTAAAGCGTCAAAAACCGCATCAATTTTTGCACCTGGAATGCCAAATACATGTGTGACACCTTGCTCCGCTAAGCAATCAACAACAAGCTCCGCCCCTCTGTTTTTCACAAGGGATTTTTGTTCTTTTGTTGCTTTTGTCAACACCCTCACTCCTTATTATGCATTTTAAACATAAAATTTTAAATATTTCTTGTGATACGTTTCACTATACACTCTTTGGAAATTGACCTCCAATATCGATTCGCCTTATGATTAATATGTATTACGAATTATTAACCTAAGGAAAGGAATGCATATTGAATGGAGCTTCGCCATCTTCAATACTTTATCGCAGTAGCCGAAGAGCTTCATTTCGGAAAAGCTGCGCGGCGGCTGAACATGACACAGCCTCCTCTCAGCCAGCAGATCAAACAGCTGGAAGAAGAAGTCGGGGTGACGCTTCTGAAGAGGACAAAACGATTTGTCGAGCTGACCGCGGCCGGCGAAATCTTTTTAAATCACTGCCGGTCAGCTTTGATGCAAATTGGACAAGGAATTGAACTTGCACAGCGGACGGCTCGCGGCGAGCACGGCCACCTTGTCATTGGTTTTGTCGGATCTGCTACATATGAATTTCTGCCGCCGATCATCCGGGAATACCGTAAAAAATTCCCCTCTGTGAAAATTGAACTGAAAGAAATCACTTCTTACCGGCAGCAGGAGGAGTTGCTCAAGGGAAATATCGATATCGGCATTCTCCATCCGCCGTTAGAGCATCCGGAGCTGCAAATTGAGACAACCCAGAGCAGTCCATGCATCCTCGCTTTACCAAAACAGCATCCGCTTGCATTAAAAGAATCAATCAACATTACAGATTTGGAAAACGAACCGATCATCACCCTTTCCAAAGAAGCGTGGCCTACGTTATATACCGACTTTATTCAGCTCTGTGAAAACGCAGGTTTTGTGCCAAATATTGTTCAGGAAGCGACAGAATATCAAATGGTAATCGGACTGGTGACAGCGGGCATTGGTATTACCATTGTGCCATCCTCGGCCAGACGGCTGTTTAATCTTGATGTCACGTATCGAAGCGTTGATCATTTTCAGCTCAAAGCAGAATGGATTATCGCGTATAAAAAAGATAGCCAAAACCCTGTACTGGGACAATTTGTGGATATATGCAAATCGTTAAATGAACGGAAATAAAAAAAAGGCGCTCCGTTCACCGGAATCCGCCCGTTTATCGTCAGGATAAAAGATCAAGCTCACTTTTGAGGTAATCAGCTCTTTTTATAATATACTCACATATTACATCCGGCTCACGGTCAAAACGCTCAATATCATTCTTTTTATATGGGTCCATCAGGACAAACGGTCTAATCTGCTCATACATCGCCATTATTTTCGGTTTCATATATTCTATTGTAAAAAGAGATTGGAGCGTTTCTTCTAACAGATGTTTGTAGGACCTGCGAAAATCGGGTTCATCCAATATCCGGGCGGTTAGTGTATTAAATCCTTGAATTCTTACATAATCGGCAGCCATCCGCTCTCCGTGGATATCCCTGCCCCAGGTCGCATCATAATCCCAAGGAATCACCTCAAATAATCCGGTTTCACTGTTTCTGTACAACGCGTAGTTGTGGACAAACCCGTCATAGTTTGAGGTGAACACAATGCCGGCGAGCCAGCGCAAATACTTGTCGATATCCACATGCTTTGTCACTTCTGATTTAAATTGGGCTTTAGGGACAGTATTAATTTTAAAGATCATATCCTGTAAATAAAAATCGTCTTCCTCAGTCCCTGTCTTCTTTTCATATCCATGCTCAAGCGATGTCTTCGTTTCCCTTTCCAAATCGCTCATCAGAGAGAAATTAGCATCATCATCAACCGCGTAAAAAACCGCCCCGTCCGCCAGCTTCCTTTTCGCTAAATAAAATTCGTCGACGGATTCAAGTTCAAGATAAACCCCTTCATTCTTTCCATTCACCTTTAAAAACACAAACTCCGCCTTTGGTGACAGCGTCCCAAGCTCTGAGAAAAAATCCAGGGACAATTTGTTTCTCATCATGGAAGGATCTTTATACTCCGCATTTAAGTGAATCTCTCTCGCGCCGCGGAATGTTTTCGGCTGATAAAAGGAAATATGGTATGACTTCTTTTTGAAGTCTCTGATATGCGATCCCCGGTAAGCGATATCAATATCCAGCCTTTTTTGATTTACCTTCATCACAGCCGGCACCGGATCATCGTCCCATATATCTTTTTTTAATTCACGCAAATCTTTTGGATGAACAAACAGCTGATAAAGCGGCATATTGGATTGGTTCTTCATCCATAATCCCCCTAACAAATTTTAGGCTTTTATTTTTGTGAGATCTCAGCGGAACACTTATACACTTTTAAAAAACGTGCGTACTATGTGGGTAGTAAGGATATTTATCCTTAAAAACATTTTTTAAAAGGAGGATTTCAAATTGGGCCACTATTCCCATTCTGACATCAAAGAAGCGGTGAAATCCGCTAAAAAAGAAGGTTTGAAGGACTATTTATACCAAGAGCCTCATGGAAAAAAGCGCAGCCATAAAAAGTCGTACCGCTCTCACAAAAAATCACGCAGCTTCAAAAAATCGTACTGCTCTCACAAGAAATCACGCAGCCACAAAAAATCATACTGTTCTCACAAGAAATCACGCAGCTATAAGAAATCGTACTGCTCTCACAAGAAATCTCGCAGCTTCAAAAAATCGTACTGCTCTCACAAAAAATCACGCAGCTTCAAAAAATCGTACTGCTCTCACAAAAAATCACGTAGCTTCAAAAAGTCGTACCGCTCTCACAAAAAATCACGCAGCTTCAAAAAATCGTACTGCTCTCACAAAAAATCTCGTAGCTTCAAAAAGTCGTACCGCTCTCACAAAAAATCACGCAGCTTCAAAAAATCGTACTGCTCTCACAAAAAATCTCGCAGCTACAAAAAGTCTTACTGCTCTCACAAGAAAAGGTCTCGCAGCTACAAAAAGTCTTTCCACGCACTCAAAAAAACGTATTATTCTCATGAGAAAACATCTCACAAAAAACATTACAAAAAACCGCACCACGACTACTACAAAAAACATGATGATTATCACAGCAAAAAAGAATTCTGGAAAGACGGCAATTGCTGGGTAGTCAAAAAGAAATACAAATAATACCTTTTCCTTACCATAGGCTGCCGACAAATGTACGGAAGCCTATTTTTCATTTTCCCCTGTATTAGATATATGTCATGACATAACATATGCAACCCGCATTATTTGGTTTCCTTGAAACCATTTCGTTATAATCAAGGTATCCTAACGATAAAGGCGGTTTTTGCTATGTACATATTTCAAGCGGATCAGCTTAGTGCCAAAGACACATACAAGCTATTGTCAGGTGCCGTCATCCCCCGCCCCATTGCTTTTGTGACCACACTTTCTTCAGGGGGAACGGTAAATGCTGCGCCTTTCAGTTTTTATAACGTTGTCAGCTCTGATCCTCCGCTTCTCAGTATTTCTGTTAACAGGGCGGGAGGACGCCAAAAAGATACAGCCCGAAATGCATTAGAGAACGGAGAATTTGTTGTCCATGTCAGTGATGAAGCCATCATTGAAGACATCAATGAAACGGCGGCAAGCTTAGGGCCCGACGAAAGCGAACTCACACGGACCTCGCTTCATCCTGTCGAAAGCAAATCTGTTTCAGTTCCCGGCATTAAGGAGGCACGCATTCGTTTTGAATGCACATTAGAGCGGCATATTGCGTTCGACAATGATCAAGGCGTGACGACAGCAGATCTGCTCATCGGCAGAGTTGTCTGCTTCCATCTGGATGAAAAGGTGTATGATGCCGAAAAAGGGTATGTTTTGACAGATGAATTAAAGCCAGCCTCAAGATTGGCGGGAAACCACTATGCGAAGCTCGGTGAAGAATTTACGCTGGTTCGTCCCAGCTGAACAAAGGGACTATTTAAATAGAAGAAACTAGTCAAAAAGACCTCGTAATCACAAAATGTTGCCTATAAAAAAAGAACACCCGGAGAAAGTCCGGGTGTTCTTTTATGAAACATTTTTCCTTTTTCTTCGTATAAAAGGTAGATTAGGAGGGATTGGAATGGCAGGCACTCATTTTTTGATTGTGATACTGGTCGCGACTTTTATCAATACTGCTTTTTATATCTATGCCCAGAAAAAATTAGGCATCCCTAAACCGCCTTGGTGGTATAAACCCGTAAATAGTACACAAGGATTGCTGGAAATCATCTTGCTCATTTTATTAGGTTTTTCTTTGTTTCGCTTTCCTCCCGAGAATATGCTTATTCTATTTCTATTCTTGACGAATTGTTTGCGTACATTTATGGAATGGAAATATAGGCGGGAAGAAAAACAATATGTACACTATTTATTTGGTGCCGCCCTACTTCTAGTTATTTTTATTTATATTTGTATTTTCTTTTAATCTCAAACCCCCACAGCCGCTCCATCTCCCCGCGGGTCGGCTCCGCCTTGGAGAAAGCCTTCTTCATCAACTTTGATTGCTGCTGCGTGTCCCATCAGCGGATCATAGTCACCGACAACCTCAACGAGATGTCCGCTGTCTTTCAGCTTTTGAATTGTTTTCTCTGTGAATCTGCCCTCGACTCTGAGACCTTCATATTCCTCTCCCCACGTTCTGCCCCATACCCAGCGCGGTTCGCTGATTGCCTGCTGAGGGTGCATTCCGTAGTCCAGCATTCGGGTAATGATGGCCGTCTGGGTCTGCGGCTGGCCCTCGCCGCCTTGTGTGCCGTACAGGATTTTCGGTTTTCCGTCTTTGCAGGCCATAGCTGGCATAAGCGTGTGGAAGCTGCGCTTTTTCGGTTCAAGCGTATTGACATGATCTTGATCCAATGAGAAAAATGACCCGCGGTTTTGCAGTAATATGCCTGTATCACCGGCAGTGACTGCAGAGCCAAATTCAAAGTACAGGCTTTGAATGAATGACACTGCGTTGCCATCCCCATCGATTACGGCCGCATATGCCGTATCACTTCCCACTGGTCTGCTTTCTGCCGGTTCTGCCAGATAGCCGATATCTCCCGCCAATCGTTTCGCATAATTTTTATCCAAAAGCCTTTCAAGCGGAATGTCAGCAAACGCAGGGTCAGTCAAAAAGGCATTCCGATCTATAAAACTCTTTTTCAGCGCCTCCACAAGCACATGATAATACTCAAATGAACCATGCTCGATTTGGCGGAAATCATAGTTTTCCAAAATGTTCAGTGTTAATAAACCGGTAAAACCCTGAGAATTCGGCGGCGCCTGGTACACACTGTACCCTCGATAATCACTTGATACAGGCTCCATCCACTCGCCCCGGTGCGCTTTAAAATCATCGAGTGTCATGTAACTGCCGTTATGCTGTAAATACGAGACAATCCGCTGAGCAATATCTCCTTCATAGAATGCGCTTCTTCCTTTTTCGGCAATCATGTTCAAACTGTCTGCAAGCTCTTTTTGCACAAACCGCTCTCCCGGGACAGGCGCTTTCCCGCTTCTCGTGAAGATGTCGGCCGTGTAAGGCGTGGAGACCAGCAGTTCCAGATTCATTTCTGTGTGACGGCACTGATCAGCAGATACTGGAAAACCATTTTGGGCATAGTCGAGTGCAGGCTCCAACACGTCCGTAAGAGACATACGTCCGTACTCCTTCAGTACAGCATCCCAGCTATCAACCATCCCCGGCACGGTAATGGCACTGTCGATTCCGCGCAGCGGAATCGCGCTCTTTCCCTTGTATACATCTCTCGTTACATTTTTCCCTGAACGTCCGCTGCCATTATAGACTCTTACCTCCTTTGTTTCCTGGTGAAAGGTCAGCCAAAAGGAATCTCCGCCAAGTCCCGTCATATGCGGATATACAACTGCCAGACAAGCACTCACCGCAACGGCAGCGTCAAACGCGTTTCCTCCCTTGTCCAGTATGCGGTTTCCAGCTTGTGAAGCGAGATAATGCGGACTGACGACCATTTGCTTTGTACCGATGACAGATTTGTTCATCACAAGTCCCCTTTTTAAGTGATTTTCTTCAGTATAGGGAGCCTGATTTTCCACATCTACTGATCCGGCAGAAAAACTGACGAACTTTATCCTTTTCGCAAATAACAAGATATATTTCCATTCATTTTGAAAATGAATATAAAAATTTACATTCGAAACGTAACTTTTATGATAAAATGATCTCTAAAAGGCTACGAAAGCAGGTGGAACAATTGAGTCATGAATATCAAATCCCCAACCTTGTTCTAGATGAGATCGACAAACAAATTCTCACCATTTTGCACGAGGAAGGCAGGATATCTTATACGGACCTTGGCAAAAGAGTCGATTTGTCACGGGTTGCTGTCCAGGCTCGAATTAATCAATTAATCGAAGCCGGTGTGATTGAAAAATTCACCGCTGTTATCAATCCGGCTAAAATCGGCATCCATGTATCCGTGTTTTTCAATGTCGAGGTCGAGCCGCAGTTTTTAGAAGAGGTCGCTCTTAAGCTTGAGGAAGAGCCTGCGGTCACCAGCCTTTATCACATGACAGGCCCGAGCAAGCTGCATATGCATGGGATCTTTGCCAACGATCAAGAGATGGAAGAGTTTTTAACAAAGCGGCTGTATCCGCTGCGAGGCGTCGTCAGCGTTGATTGCCAGATGCTCATCAAACGCTACAAAAGCCGTATGGGAATGAAGCTGTAAAGGAGAGAAACGAATGAAAAACCATCCTTATCGGGATATGACGGCCGCAATGGTGCGCACTGGAATATTAGGGTTCGGGGGCGGGCCTTCCGTGATTCCGCTGATTCGCCATGAAGCGGTGAATAAATATAAATGGATTGATGATGATGAATTCGGAGAAATATTAGCGATCGCCAATGCGCTTCCCGGACCAATTGCCACAAAAATGGCGGCGTATCTGGGCTTCAAGCTAAAAGGCACGTTAGGCGCAATCGTGGCGACTCTCGCCCATATTCTGCCTACATGTCTTGCTATGGTGGGCTTGTTTGCGGCTGTAAATGTCTTAAGCCATTCAGCAATTGTTGCCGGCATGATTGGTGCCGTAACACCGGTGATTGCCGTAATGCTCGGCATCATGGCGTACGAGTTTGGCCAAAAAGCGCTTAAAGGTTTCGGCTGGGTCACCGGCATCCTGTTTTTCATCATCGCTTTTATCGGCCTGCAAACTTTGCAGATCAATCCCGGCTTGGTCATTATCATTTTCTTAGCATACGGCGCGTTTCATTTTAAACTGAAGGACAAAATGACAAATAAACATTCAAAAGATAAAGGAATGTCGGCCTCATGATCATGATGTATGTATTTCTGGCGTTTTTTATCGCAAACGTACTCGGATATGGCGGCGGGCCTGCGTCGATCCCGCTGATGTTTGAAGAAGTCGTAAACAGATACAGCTGGCTTTCAAACGACCAATTCTCAAACATGCTCGCACTTGCAAACGCATTGCCAGGCCCGATCGCAACCAAAATCGCCGCGTATGTCGGCTACAGCGCAGGCGGGTGGCCCGGTTTTCTGATTGCGCTGATCGCAACCGTCGTACCGTCAGCGCTTGCATTGATCGTCCTGCTGCGTATCATTCAGCGCTTCCGCCAATCACCCGTTATCAAAGGCATGACACTGTCCGTTCAGCCTGTCATTGCGGTCATGATGCTTATTCTTACCTGGCAAATCGGCGCAGACGGCATCAAAGCGATCGGCTGGATTCAATCACTAGTAATTGCGGGAATTTCCCTCCTTGCCATGACAAAATTCAAGATGCACCCGGCATTTTTGATTATCGCAGCGTTTTTATATGGAGGCCTTGTAATCCCCTATTTATAGAAAAAAGCACCTAGACAGGTGCTTTTTTATTTTGGCCCAGATATGCCGTTTGATATGACAACTGTTTCTTCGCTTGTATTGTCCTTGATGAGGTGCTTAATTTGCAGGGTGGTCCCTGCCATTCTCGCATATTGCTGAACCTGAGGCGAATTGGTTTCAACCTGTATCCAAACAGAAGTGTACGCCTTCCAAGATAAAAAGAGAGCTAGAATCAGCATGCCAGCGATAACCATGAGCAACTTCATAGAGCATCACTTCTTTTCAATAAGCTGCTCGCCGCGTTCAGCGCCTGATGATCATGAAGAATATCGCCAGGACGATTGCCTTCTCCCAGCACATAGCCTTTAAAGGGCATTCCCATAAAATGAAAAATATGTTCAAATTGCTGAATCAGCGGCAGCCCTTTTAGTTTAGGATTGTCTCCTCCTACTGCTGTTACATATGCCTGCTTCGCTGACATTTGCTGTTTAAAATCAGGAAATCGCGGATCTCTCAACGTCTGTGACCAGCGATCAATAAACAGCTTTAATGTCCCTGACATGCCAAACCAATAAATTGGGGTGGCGAATACAAGAATATCGCACGGCAATATCCGTTCAATGATAGAATCGTAGTCATCTTGAACAGGACGAAAGCCGCCTTGAGCGTGACGCAGATCCTCAATTGGCTGGATCTGATATTTCCGCAAATGAATATGCTCCGCATCGAATCCTTGAACAGCCTTCTCCGCAAGAAGATCCGTATTTCCGCCAGGCCTCGTTCCGCCATTAATGACCGCAATTTTCATGATGCATCTGCTCCTTTGTTTACGAATGATTTTCTCCATCATATAATGGATTCATTAATCAATACAGATGATTATTTCGATTATTCCAATCGATAATACCGATTTAGAAAGGGCGAGAACAAATGGAATTGAAGCAGCTGATCACCTTTATTACGGCAGCAGAACATGTAAACTTCACCCTTACCGCCAAGATGCTTAACTATGCACAATCAAGCGTTACCTCTCAGATCAAATCACTTGAAGAAGAAATCGGGACTCCTTTATTTGAACGGCTCGGCAAGCGGCTCATCCTGACAGAAGCCGGTAAAACGTTCAAATCCTATGCGGAGAAGATCATTGCGTTAACAGAAGAGGCAAAAATGGCCGCAAATCAAGTAAGAGAAACAACAGGAACCTTAAAAATCGGGGCGACGGAAAGCCAGTGCACCTACCGCCTTCCGCCTATCATAAAAGAATTTAAACAGGCTTTTCCCCAAGTAAAGCTCATATTCAAACCGTATATTTCAAACGAGCAAGCGAAAGAACAGCTCTTACAGGGCCAGCTAGATATCACATTCATCTTGGATGTAAACCGGCCGGACGACGCATTACACGTTGAATCTTTGATTCAGGATGAGATCAAAATGGTGGCTGCTAACGACCATCCTTTTCCTGCAGATTTACCAGTAACATTGAAGGATCTTCAAAACGAAACCCTTCTGCTGACAGAAGACGGCTGCTCGTACCGCACTCTCTTTGAGAACAATTTACATGATTCCGGTGTCTACCCTAACAAATTAGAATTTGTCAGCATAGAAGCCATCAAACAATGCGTGATGGCCGGACTTGGAATTGGAATCTTACCTGAAATGACAGTAAAAGATGATATTGCAGCAGGTCGGATGAAAGAACTCAATTGGCAGAGCGAATGCCCCGTTTTTACTCAATTAGCATGGCATAAGGACAAGTGGATGTCTGCACCATTGAAGGCTTTGATCGATTTGACGCGGAAAACATTCAAATAAAAACCTTGCCGCAAGGACGGCAAGGTTTTTGATAAAGCAGGATACCGGGAAAGCACACAGCATACAAAAAAACACTTGATGGCTTAGAGTCCCAAATGTTATCCATGATTTTTCTGATAAAACGTTCGTAAAACATGTGTTTCAAGGTCAGCCAGGCGGACAGGGATCGGCAGTCTGCTTTCATGACTGATCATGCTCATCGTGATTTGATAGCTGCTTTCTAAATCAATGTTATTTCCGCAAGACAAGAAAATAGGCTTCACGTCCCGCCGCGTCCGCAGAGCCCGGCCATATACCTCGCCGTCAATGATAATATCGGTATATGCACAGACTTCATTTTCAGGCATCACGAAATCACAGCCTTTGATTTTGAGATACGTTTTCGCAATTCCAATCGTCGGCTTACCGAGAAAAAAAGCCGCGTGAGTGGCAACGCCCATATGGTTGTAATGCAGATACCCGTTGCCATCAAACAAAAACACATCCGGCTCCGTCTCAAGCTTTTTGGCCGCCTCAATGATCAGCGGCAGCTCACGAAACGCAAGAAAACCGGCCACATACGGCACGCTGATTTTCCTCATTCTGTGCACTTTTTCAATGACTTCTTTCTTTTGTATCAACATCAATCACGATGATACTGCACACCCCGTATGGTTCCCCGTCCTGTTCCCAATAAGCGAGGTCGACGCCTGCGCAGGTGTTGATGGAGTCTGGGGTGATGGTGGGTGATAGGTTGATTTTAGGTTGAAGGATGTGTTGTATTTTTACAAATTCTTCTTTGTTTAGGTTAAATAAATGTATTTGTTTAACATGTATCTAAAATCAATCCTACCTCTTGTTAACTAGTGTCTGTTTTTTTGTTGTATTTATTTTCACTTTAAAAGTTCTAGTTAAAAACTTGCAACTCCATGTTCTGCAAGCTTTTTTAAATGAATGTTTAACTACATTTCATTATTCGTAACTTTGTTTAATATAAATTCTATATTTTCAACTATTTCAATATGGCTATTTGACTGAAATTCATACATGGGTTGATCCCAATCCTCATTTTGTATCAAAACTAGTTGATAAAATCCATTAGCATCCGCATCTGGATACCACCCTAAATCAAGTAAGTAATTTTCACGAGAGTATGTTAATTGCAATAAATCTTGTGAAAAAAATAACCACTTTTCATCGTCTGGTGCTAGGTTTTTCGGATCAATTTCTCTAAAACTATTTTGATTTATGGTCCATCCTTTTGGAATTCTTAAGGATTGTAAACTTATTTCTGGCATTTTTTTTATCTTTCTCATAAAAGCCTCCTATTGCTTATCAATACCAAGTTGTTTTAAATACTTATCTAATCGACTGCCGGCAATCGGATGACCATGATATTCACCACCAGAAAACTCCGCTCTAATCCAACTTGTTGGTGTACCTAGATCATAACCGACTGTTTTTCCTGCATCATAAATGAAATAATAGTTGTTATTTCCATTATCAATAATATGACCTTTTAGAAGTGCCTCTTTTTCTAAAGCTTTGTTATTCACATCTGGTAAGTACTGAGCAGCTTTTTTACCTGTCATACTAAAACGTTTTGCTTCTTCAGGTGTCTTAGCCTTAACATGTTTATGTCCATGCGGAGTGAACGAAGCATTATTAAGCATCGTTCTAAATTCTTTACGACCATAATATCCATCATGCGCTACTTTATCGTGATTTTTAGAAATGTTAGGACTATGAGATCTTCCCTTATGGATGCCATCACTAACCATCTTCACAATCCCAAGATCCTTAACAGCCGTCTTTTCCACATCTACACGAACTGTCGGAATTCCGAAAGTGAAGCCATCCGGAGTTACTGGGCGTTCTGCGTATACGCGGACGTTTGTTGGGACTTTGAATTGTTTTACTTTTTCTAGTGTCTTGTTAGCTTTTTGAACTTTTGAATGGGTTGCAAGCGGTATGCCTTTGTCTATATGTTTCGCCAATGCACCAGCACCAACCAAACTTAATGCCGCTTCCAGCGCACCCGATTTCCGCTTCTCCTCAGACACTTTGTTTCCAAACATATCTCTACCTGTCACGGCTTCAGAGAATCCGTTTGACGCAACAAGGCCGTATGCGCCCATTTCTGACATTTTGAGAATGTCTAAGGATTTGCCTGTTTTGTAGGCGTCTAAAGCGTGTTCTGCGGCAATAGCCGCTTTTCCGGTTTTGTAGATGGCTTTTCCGCCTTTGAAAGCGCGGCCTGCCCAGCCGACGACCGGTATGAATCCGGCTGCGGCCATAGCTCCTGCGGTCACACGTTCTGCGGTGGAGAGTTTTTCTCCGGTAACCGGATCAACGCCTTCGGTTGCTCTTTTATAATCATAATAGCCAGTGACTTCTCCAGTAAAGTTGCAAACTCCATCCCATGTTTTTTCGTACCAAGGTTTGTTAGCTTCTTCTTCAGCCTTTTCCTGAAGCCGCCTTGCTTCGGCTTGCTGGGCTTTTGCATCGATATAGGTCGTTCCTTGCTTTTCTACTTCAATGACGCTTTTGTAAACTTCATTGCTGTGGAAGGCTTTTTTGTTATAGTACATAGGGGATGCGCTCTTCCCGTTGCTGGTGGCCTGCATGAGAACAGAATATTTGGTGAGCACTGCGTTGTCCAGAGATTCTAAATTTTGATATTCAGTGGTCAGGGATTCATCAAGCTTATCGACTGCCGTGATCGTGTCACGTCTGATTTTTTGGGCATCGCCCATCTTATCTGCATAGTCGTCAAGCGTGTACATGTCGAGATCAATAATATCGCTGATGCCTGACAAAATAGAATCGATTTCTTCTTTATGAGCGGAGACAATCTCTGAGGCTTTCAAGTCTCCATTGGGCAGCTCATGATCCAAAAAAGAAGTTTCCACATATGAATCATTCAGTTCTTGATCTTTAATATCTCCTGAAATGCCATTTAAAAACGCAATTTGAGCAGAGACAAGCGTCAGCCAGCTGTCAACGATTTCCGCCTGTCCCTGAAAGAAAGCTTTAATATTGTCCGCGCCTTTTCCTTTAAAATCGTCACCTAAATCTGCAACGCCCTGAAACGCTTTTTTCAGCGTATTCAGCTGCTCCTCAAGCGTCTCATATTGCTTTTTTCTGCTCTTTGCTTCATCGATTAAAGATTGTGATTCAAATACTTTGCTCATCGCACTGCCCTTTCTTTTCTATTTTACAGCTATCGCCTCGTCCTGCTCTTTGAGTGAATCAACGTTATCCTTTGTGTCCTCGATATTTTTCTGTACCGCTTTTTTATAATCTCCGAGCATGGTCTTGATGTTCTCCTCACGCTCATGATATTTTTTCGTGTAATCAAGGCTGTTTTTTCCATTGGAGCCCGCGGCGCCGATTGATACGTCAGCAAGCGCATCTTTGACAGAATCCAATGTTTTGATGACTGTGCCGTATTTCAGCTTAATTTCTGACATAAAAAAAGATCACCACCATTTTAGTTTACTAATTTGTTTTCCTGCTTCTTCCACGAACTCTTCTCCCTTAGCAAGAAGATCGCCTGCGGCATTCGCTGCACTCTTGGTCAAGTTCAGCTCAAATTTCTCTGCTTCAAGAGTGAATATTTTGAATTGAATTGAAGCCATATAATCGTTATATTTATCATTCACAATCTTGGATGCTTCCGATTTCGCCTCTTCTCTGCCCTTGTCGAAATCATCCGCTTTCGTTCCTGTCCAGTGCTTGCCCAATTCCGGTTTCACAATTTCTTTGATTTCAGTGATTGCCTCTTCTTGCAGTGTGTCTATGTCCTTTTTTGCTTTTTTCAGCTTTTCGATCTTGTCTTCCACGTCGGAAATTTTTCCGTTGAGCGAACTTTTGATATCCGCTAATACACTTTCATAACCCATCTGAATCACCTCTTAATACTCAAAAAGTCGTATGGAGGGGCTGATGAAGATAGACTTTTCCATACTTTATTTCCATATATTATATTTTAAAATAGCCAGAAGGCGGCTTAAATAGGGTAAATGGCTTAATTTAGGCTTATAACGCTCTCGATATGTAGGTCTATGATCTTGTTTTTGTTCGTTATACAGCCAATAAAAGCGTTTTATAACATTGAAATGCCTGAAGTCATAGTTACAAAGACACTTGAAAGAGACAGATGTTGATGATCTGTCTCTTTCCGTGCAATGGTAATTACTGTAATATAAAGATAAAAAACAGGGTGATGATGATGAGTTTTTTCAGTCCGATGATGTTATTTTTTGTTGTCTTTCCTTTTCTGTCCTTCTTTGTTTTCGGTATTGCAGGCACATTGCTGTTTAAAAAACACGGCCTTTAGTCAATGCCTCTTACGGTGCTCAGCTTATTGGTCATATTTATGTTCTGCATTGACTCGGCTACGCCTGATTTTGTTGTGTAGCTTATTTCATTTCCGCTTCTGACCCTATTGGCGGCAGGGGTGACCCTTTGGATCAAAAGCCTGTATTAGCTGCAGTCCCAGTTGTACAGAACGTTTGAAAAGTCTTTTTTCCTTAAATCGTCAGGTGTGATGAAAAAATTTGCGATGCCGACGTCTCCCCACATTGAATCGATATCATCGTCTGAATCAATTTGCAGAAGGAGAACAGTATGTTCTTTATACGCGTATTCCCTCGGATCATTCTGAGTAAAAGAAGCGTACCCGCCGATTTTATGGCCGAACCCGTTTTCAGCCAGCTCATTATAAATGTCTTCTTCATCCTCACCGAACTGATCAAAGAATTTCATTGTTTCCATGCCCGCATATTGCTCAAATTGAAAATCTGTAGGCAGCACCCATTCCGCAGATGTCTCAGGCTCGACTGCTGCTTCTGATAAAATCGGAAAATCACATTCGTCTGTGTCGATAAATGAAAAATCAGAAACAAGCTCGTCCTCGTTTTCTATGATATTCTCAAAATAGATCACTCTGAAATTCTTTTGTTCACATTGATTGTCAAAATTCAACCCATACACGTCATCATGAACAGAAATGTAAAACTGCAGGATACCCGCAGAAGGAAAGCCGTCAAGCTGGGGAATTTGCGAGAAATTAATCTGCGCCAGGAGCTTCATCGGCTGTCCATTTTCGTCAGTCGGGTATGTTTCATGCTTGGGAAAATAGGGCTCACCGGCAATTTTGCTCTCATATCGCCCTGTTTTCTCTTTTCGGACATTCAATTTCACATATTCTTTTGCTGATTTCTCCAGCATATCTCGATACGGTCCCATTTTTTCAGGCAGATGTTTCTTCACGATTACTCTCCTTTTCCAGCATCTCCAAATGATTTTGGCAGCTCTTGTTTTTCTAGTTTTTCTTTTGTTTCTTCTAATGTTTTTCCGCTTTTTCAAGCTGTTGTTTATGGTATGTATGCTTCAATTAATCATATTCTGCATACGGTCCAATACCATCACCTAAAATCCTTCATGATTCCAAACAGTTATATTTACATAGATTCACGAAGGCTTTCCATTTTCATAAAGTCACTATTCCTATCTAAATTTTCAAACAATAGTTAAATAGTAGCAAATGTATCCAGCCTCCACAAGCAGGAGAATAGACTTATCATCCGCAATAAACAAAAAAAGACTGGTTCACAACCAGTCTTTTTTTACATCTATTGAATTGCCCCCGACGGAACAACCGCCTTCCGCCCCACAGAATAATACTCCACCCCTGCAGCCGCAGCTTCATCCAATGTGTAGCAGTTTCTGCCGTCAAATATGAGCGGCGTTTCCATCAAATCTCGATAGGCTGCTAACGGAAATTGTTTAATGTCAGCCCAGTCGGTTAAAATCATGACGGCGTCGGAACCTTTGACAGCTTCCTCGATCGTCTCTTTATATTCAACAGCTTGCGGGAGAACATGCTTCGCATGGCTTGCGGCAATGGGATCGTAGGCTTTCATACGGGCGTCGAGCGCAGCGAGACGGTCTGCAATGACAATCGACGGCGCTTCCCTCATATCGTCCGTATTCGGTTTAAATGACAGACCTAAAAGGGCAATCGTTTTTCCCGTCACCCCGCCGAGCCTGTTCAGCGCTTTATCCACCAGCATCGCCTGCTGATTGTTGTTGACTTTGATGACCGATTTCAGCAGTTCAAAATCATGCTCGACATTGCCGGCAATTTGCACGAGAGCGTTTGTGTCCTTTGGAAAACAAGAGCCGCCGTAGCCTATGCCCGCTTTTAAAAACTGGCTCCCGATCCGCTTATCCTGCCCCATACCGTACGCGACTGCTTCAATATCGGCGCCGACCTTTTCACATATATTCGAAATTTCATTTATAAAACTGATCTTAGTGGCAAGAAATGCATTTGAGGCATATTTGATCATCTCGGCGCTTCTGATATCCGTTTGATAAATCGGAATTTGAAACGGGCGGAAAAGCTCCTCAAGCGTCTTTGCTGTTGTCTGATCCGCTGTTCCGATCACGATCCTGTCGCCGTGAAACGTGTCATAGATCGCTGACCCTTCACGTAAAAATTCAGGATTGGATGCGACCGAAATGCTGACAGGCTCCGCAAGATGTTTAGAGATCAGCCCCTCAATCAAATCGTTTGTCCCGACGGGCACTGTGCTTTTCGTTACCACGATGGCATCCCGTTTGACATGCCGGGCGATGCGTTTGGCCGCATCTGTAATATGCTCCAGATTCGCGTGCCCGTCGCTTTTCTGCGGTGTGCCGACCGCTATAAAAATAATGTCTGCCTGTGCCAAGCCGTTCTCATAGCTCGTTTCAAAGTTCAGCCGTCCATCAGCTGTATTTTTTCTCATCAGCTCTTCAAGACCCGGTTCAAATATGGGGGAAATGCCTTTTCTCATTTCATCAATCTTGTGAGCGTCAATATCAATGCAGGTTACATGATGTCCAATCTCAGAAAGAGAAACACCTGTCACAAGACCGACATAGCCTGTTCCGATGACTGTTATATTCATTGTTTCCCTCCAACAGTTAAATTGCTGCTTTGCAGCTTTCGTATTATCGTATGAGAACATCCTATCATGAATGCGGATGATCTCCCGCATAGCCTGTCGGGTACAGCCTGTACAGATTTCTGAAATGTGATTCAATCATACAGTATACTATTATATCGCTCTCAGAAAGAAAGTGGTGAAATGAGAACCGGCTGTTTAAAAGAGCCCAAATAATTTTCTTCTTTTGACCGGTTGCGGGGGCTGCCTGTAGATCGTTTGATTTTGCAGAAGAAGCTCGGCGTTTTCCGTCAGCAAATAAGGAAATTCCGGACCGAATTCTTTCTCTAGAATATAAAGGGCCTCTTGATTGTGAACGTTTCTCGTTTTCACATTATGGGCATCTGAGGCTACGAAATGAATCAAATTGGCTTCAGCCAGCCGGAGAGAAAATGCTTTCATCTGTTTTCCGAAAGTCCCCGCAAGACTTCCTGAAGTCATCTGAGATGCCGCTCCTTTTTCCACAAGATGATACAGCAAGGACGGGTTTTCGCGAATTTCCCTGTTGCGTTCAGGATGGGCGATAACCGGAATATATCCTTTCAGCTGCAAATCATAAAAAAGCTGCTCCGCATATCGGGGAACCTGATCAAACGGAAACTCAATCAGGATGTATTTCGTATCGTTCAGCGAAAGCAGCTGCTGTTCAGCAAGGTCTCGTTCCAAATCGCCGTAAATTCTGATTTCCTGCCCCGGAAGCACGGTTAAAGGGATATCTTCTTTAATTAAACGTTTGTTTAACTGATCTGCCGCTTCTCTGACTGCGGCTGGCTCGTTTTCATACATCCCGTTCTTATGATGCGGTGTCGCAATGATGGTCCGGATTCCCTGACGAACAGCGGCTCTTGCCATTTCTATGCTGTCGGCTGAATCACTTGCCCCGTCATCCATTGCCGGAAGAATGTGACAGTGAATATCTATCATGTCTTAGCCCCCTTTTTTCGCAAAAATAAATAACGGGCAAGATGCACGTTATTTATTTTGTATGAAATTTTCCTTGTTTCCGTAATATCCGTATTCAGAGTGCTTCGAAAGCTTTTTGCCGTTCATAATCGCCCCAAGGAGCTTGCTATTGCATGATTCGAGCGCCTCTTTTGCTTTTGCCGCTTGTTCTTTTTCTGTTTTTCCGCTTGAAATGACCAAAACAGAACCGTCTGCTACGTTGCCTAAAATCTGTGCATCCGCTACGGCGAGAATAGGCGGCGTATCAAAAATGACCATATCATACGCCGCACACGCTTCGTCTGCAAGCTCTTTCATCCACTTCGAGGAGAGTAGCTCGGCCGGGTTTGGCGGGATCGGCCCGCTCGTCAGCACTTCAAGATGTTTTTCATTTGAGGCTTGTACAGCCTGTTCCAGTGAGCTTTTCTTTAATAGAACAGATGTTAAGCCAATCATATTTTCTAGATGAAAGGCCGTATGTACCGTTGGTTTTCGCAAATCAGCATCAATCAGGAGCACTTTTTTTCCCTGCTGGGCAAATACGACAGCCAGGTTAGCGGCCGTCGTTGATTTTCCTTCTCCGGGACAGGCCGATGTGATCATCACTGATTTCATCTGGCGGTCCACTGAAGCAAATTCTATATTCGTACGAATCGTCCGATATTGTTCAGAGTTCAAGGATTTCGGCTCTGTCATCGCAATGACATTCCTGCGCATCCAAGAGCCCCTGCTTTTTCTAAACGCCAAAATGTCCACTCCCCGCTTTTTCAGATTGGATACCGTGTAAGCTCTTCGCTGTTTTCGGCTCATTCGCAATGGTGGAAACCGTCCCTAAAACCGGTATGTCCAGCAAGGATTCGAGCTGCTCTTCCGATTTGATCGTATTATCCAAATGCTCAAGCAGGAAGGCCAGTCCGATGCTTCCCGCCAATCCGGCCGCAAACGCGATGGCAATGTTAAGAAGCGGCTTTGGCGATACAGGTGAGGGATGTTCTGAAACCTCGGCTTTTGACAGGATACTGACATTGTCAACATTCATAATGGATGTGATTTTGTCTTTAAAGACAGATGCGATGGTATTGGCAATATGAGCCGCTGTTTCCGCGTTTTCATCCCTGACTGATATGTTGACCACTTGGGAGTCCTGTTCGCTGGATACGGTAATTTTGTCATTCAGCTCTTGAGATGTCATCGACAGGCCTATTTCTTTAATAACTTCATCTAAAATCGCAGGGCTCTTAATGATGACGTTATACGTATTGATTAACTGAAGATTGGTTTGGACATCGTTAAATTGGACTTCTTTTTGGTCGTTTTTCGATTGATTGACCAGAATCTGAGTTGAATTTTCATAGATGGGTGTAAGTGCGAAGAAACTGATGAGTCCGCCGGCAGCAGTGGCAGCTGCGGTTACAATCATAATCAAAAGTATGCGTTTTGTTAACGTTGATAATATCTCTTTTAAACTAGTAGATTCTCCCATGATACCTCCAAATCTCTTATAGCATCCTTTTCCATCTACGATTATACAACGTAGAAACCGCATTTCTCCAGCTTTTCACGTGACAATATTCGACAAATTTTTACAAAACGATATGGTGAGAATCTTTATGTAAGCGCTATATTTATTGTCTTGACAAAGCTGCCTCTTTTTCTCCTATTCAGACAGCCACGTAATCTCGCATAAAAAAAATCCCGCAAAAGGCGTGCGGGATTCTTATGTTGCATATCCATTTTTAATATGAGAAATCAAATTTTCAAGCATTTCCTTCGTCGTCATCTCAGATGACCGCTCACCAATTTCATGTGCATGCATCAAAATTTTCAGAAATTCCTCTTGATTCAATTTCTTTTCACTCATCTTTTTGTTCCTTTCAGCTTCCATTAAGTTGAAAACACGATTATTATATGATGCCGGTTATCAATTTGCAATCTCTAATACATCATTCGACACATCCCATTTTTTATGTCCTTTTTTAGGAAAAACTTTTTCAGGCCGATGGGTTGCGATATAATAGAGAAATTGGATCTTTTTATTACGTGACTCGGTTAGGAGCGATAATCATGCTTCAGAATATGATTTCCAAAGACGATGTGCTGGCATCTGCTGAACAGCTAAAAGAACTTCTTCCTTACAATGAGGAAAATGTTCAGCTGATCAAAAAAGCCCTTATTTTATATCGGCAGGATTCAGTCTATCGTTTACAAGCAGTGAGTCCGACGGAAGTTACGGCTTATGTGCAGGATGTTGTGCCTGTGCGGGTCACATTGAACTTGTTTGTTATAGTCAAAAGCGGCTGTTCATGTCCGTCCGGAAGAATCTGCCGCCATATGCTGGCTGTGTTTTTATATGTATATGCAATGTTCGAGCGAGTGGGTACTTTTACAGAGTATTGGCTGGAGAGGGAAAAGCTTGAGGAAAGCAAAGAGCTCGTCCGCCGCCAGTTTCAGGAAAAGGTGCTGCCTAATGAAGAATCGCTTTCAAGCTGGCTTTCTTTTTTTGATTCAGAGTTTTCTCTCTGGCAGGCGCGCACGCCGGAAGGCAGCCAAAACATGCAGGGCCTCTATTACGGCTACCTGTCCGCATTAAAAAAGCATGCGCCGAACAAGCCGGAGCTGAAAAGCCTGTATCAGATTCATTCCGCAATTGCGGTTTGGCTTCGCATGTTCACATTGATTGAAGCGGGCAAGCTAAACCCCGAGCAAGACTTTTATTCCCTCAATCCGTACGTTGAACAGCTGATGGATACAATCTACAGCTCTATTGATAAATTAAAAACATACGCGCTGTCTTTTGCGCTTGATCCATTTTTGGAAAAAACACCGGATGTTGTCCGAAACTTGCTGTTGAAAGAAGAAATTTTTCAATATGAACGCATCCGCATCTTCGGTGAAATTTGGAGTGCGCTGCTGTCGCGGTCAAAATGGGTGGCGCGCGAACAGGAGATTTTGAAAAAAGAAGCCGGACGGCGTTTTTCTCCTGAATTGCAATTCGGCCGCCTACATTTGGAATTCCTGCAGAAAAATGATGACGTTATTTTTGCGGAAGCTGATCAATTCCCGCCGGAAGCGCTGCCATATACATTTCAGTGGCTGAGTGAAATCACTGCCAAGAAGGATTGGAAACGGCTGAAAACATGGTACCAGCGGATTGAACCGATTGCGATGGGTTATACGAAGCTGGATAAGCCGTTTAAAGAGATTCGCGACGTAATCGGCGAGCTGTTCCTTCTGCTGAATGCCTATGTGAAGCAAACCAATGACCAAGCGCTGTTTGAACGCTATGCTGCGGGCTGTCTGCCGTATACGTTCACAGAATACAGCCATCATTTATATGAGAAAAAACGATATGCCGAGTGGATCGAGATTCACAGCCTTGTCGGCTTTTCCATCTATGAAATGGATAAAATCATGCTGAAGGAAATTGCAGCGAGCGACCCGGAGGCGCTTATACCGGCTTATCACAGAGAAGTGGCCTTTTTCATCGATCAGAAGAACCGCAGCTCGTACAAGGAAGCCGCCCGGTATTTGAAAAAATTGCGCACCCTGTACAGAAAAGCGAAGAAACTGAAGGTGTGGGAGCGGTATATTCAGCAGCTGAGCTCGCATTATAAGCGCCTGCGCGCACTTCAAGAAGAACTGCAGAAAGGAAAGTTGATTGATGGCGAGTCTTAAAGAAATTCTCATTCACGTCGAACAAATGGAAGATGGGTCATTTACACTCTCAGCTTTTGATGAGAATGAGCAGCCTCTTCCCTACAGCCATATGAAAAAGCATTTGTTCCAATGGCACGAATCCTCATTTTACGGAACCTTTCTTGAGGATGTCAGCTTCATCGGGACAACCGCTGTTTTGCTTTCTCCATGGATGACTGTAGAGCTTCTCGGCAAAAACTCGTTCAACTCATTCAGCTCCGTACAGCTTACTGAAGAAACGGAGCCGCTGATCGAGGCGGCATCGACCATCTATGAATTTATCGCAGACGGCGATTTTCTGCCTGACTATGAAGCATGGACAAACGGTGTTTTTCGCTGGAAGGACCGCGACAATATACTGGATGGCTTTACTGCGGATTGGTTTTCCGCTGCAGTGCAGGACTACATCCAATACGACGATGACCTGCGGGAGAAATGGGAACACATCAAGGAGAAATCGCCTGCGGTCACGACATTCCGCGGACATTTTCTCGATGAAGAGGATTTTCTTGAAGGGATCGGCTGGATTGACGATCAATCTCCATTTACAGTCGGCCTGCGCTTAAATGAACCAGACTTTGACGGAGACGATTGGAAAATCGAAATGTTTTTACGCGATAAAAAGAGCAGCGCTGTTGAATTCTTTGACGGGCTGAAGAGCCTCAAAAGATCGTGGCAGGCATACAGCGATAAAATCGCGCGTGAACAGGACCGCTTTCACAGAACGGTTCCGTGGCTCTCATTTGATTCCGGGACAACACTGATTTCAGAGGAAGAAGCCTGGATCTTCCTGTCAGAAGCGAGTGAGACGCTTGTCGATATGGGCATTGAAATTCTCCTCCCGTCCTGGTGGCAGATTGTCAGAGACAGCAGCATGATGCTGAAAGCAAAGGTGTCGTCCGCCCCGCGCGGCGAGTCATTTGTCGGCATGAATGCGCTGCTTGATTTCAACTGGCGGTTTGCGACAAATGGAATTGAGCTGACTGAGGCTGAATTTAATGAGCTTGTCGCCAGCAACAGACGCCTCGTTAATATCCGCGGGCAATGGGTGAAAATTGATCCGCAGTTTATTAAACAGATGAAGCGACTGATGGAAAAAGCGGAATCAGAAGGACTCCACATGTCTGATATTCTGGCCCGCGAGCTAATGGATCAGCAGGAAGGCGGGCTTGAGGATTCAGATCTGATTGATACATCCGCTTTTGCCGGCATTCAATTTGATCTGTCCAAACAGCTTAGGTCACTGATTCGGAAGCTCACTACCGCGGAAAACCTGCCGGAGCACGAAGTCAGTCCTTCTTTCAAAGGGACACTCCGACCTTATCAGAAATACGGCATGAACTGGCTGCTGTTTCTGCGGGAAAGCGGTTTTGGCGCCTGTCTGGCTGACGATATGGGTCTTGGGAAAACGATTCAAATGATCGCCTATTTCCTTCACGTGAAGGAAAGCGGCCGGCAAAAAACGCCGAATTTGATTATTGCGCCGACATCCGTACTCGGCAACTGGCAGCGGGAGCTTCAAACCTTTGCCCCTGATCTGTCTGTCGCGCTCCATTATGGGCCGCGCCGTCCAAAGGGTGATGATTTCGCTGCGCATTACGAAACCGCAGATGTGGTACTCACTTCATACGGGCTGTCGCATGCCGATGCTGAAGAGCTGTCTTCTGTGACATGGAACACGATCTGCCTTGATGAAGCGCAAAATATTAAAAATGCGCATACGAAACAATCACGCGCAATCAGAAAGCTCAAAGGGCTTCACCATATCGCGCTGAGCGGGACTCCAATGGAAAACCGTTTGACCGAGCTGTGGTCCATTTTTGACTTCATGAATAAAGGCTACCTCGGCAGTTTGACAGGCTTCCATAAACGGTATGTGCTGCCGATTGAAAAAGACCGGGACGAAAAGAGAATCGGTCAGCTTCAGCAATTAATACGGCCGTTCCTTCTCCGGCGGACGAAACGGGATGAAGAGGTCGCGCTTAATCTTCCTGAGAAGCTGGAAGAAAAAGAATTTATCCCGCTCTCAGCCGAACAGGCGTCACTTTATGAACAGCTTGTCAAAGACACATTTGACCATATGACGTCACTGACCGGCATGCAGCGAAAAGCGCTGATTCTCAGCATGCTCGGACGGCTCAAGCAAATTTGCGACCATCCTGCACTCTATTTAAAAGAAGATCAAACCGAGCTGCTGGCCGGCAGATCAGTCAAGCTCGAAAAATTGCTGGAACTCATGACAGCGATTCGCGCCCAAAACGAAAGCTGCCTCATTTTCACGCAATACATTCAGATGGGGAACATGATGAAAAGGCTGCTTGAAAAAACGTTCGGCGAACCTGTGCAATTTCTAAACGGGAGCCTCTCCAAGCAAGAGCGGGATTCACTCGTTGAGAGATTCCAGAAGAAAGAATACCCGACACTCATTCTTTCACTCAAAGCTGGAGGCACCGGACTTAATTTGACCGCCGCCAATCACGTCATCCATTATGACAGATGGTGGAACCCGGCGGTTGAAAATCAAGCGACTGACCGGGCATACCGCATTGGCCAGGAGCGCTTTGTCCACGTTCATAAAATGATTACAACGGGAACAATCGAAGAAAAAATTGATGTCATGCTCGAATCGAAGCAAACCCTAAACGACCAAATTATCCAAAGTGAAAACTGGATTACCGAGCTTTCCACACAGGAACTCGAAGAATTGTTTACATTGAGCGCCTCAGCGCAATAATTGACTATAAAAAAAGCTGGCTCCTGAAAGAGCCAGCTTTTTTCCGTTCATAGCCGTCACGCCGGATTTCCAAAGAATCCGTTACGCCGGTTATCAACAGGATGCACGTTTGGTGCAGCATATAAACCTACAGCAAATTCTTAATCATATGTGCGACACCGTGTTCGTCATTGGTCAAGGTGACAGCATTAGCGATCGCTTTGATATCTTCCCGCGCATTGCCCATCGCTACACCTTTTCCCGCAGCCTCCAGCATCGATTTGTCATTTAAACTGTCACCTACAGCTGCGGTTTCTTCGATCGGAATATTCAGCCGTTCCGCAAGCCTCTCCAGCGCCTGCCCCTTGGAAGCTTTGCGGGCAGAAAGCTCAAAGTTATGCTCAGCCGAACTGACAAGCGTCAAATCTTCAGCATGCTCATATCTTTTCCAGCCTGCCTCAAGCTTCTCTTTGAGGAAAGAAAAACCGAGAATATTATAAAAGTCGATCTCCTGATCAGCCTCAAACAGCTCTTGAAACGAGCCAATGTAAGCGAAGCCGGATTGGCTGTATTGCACCTCGGCCGCCTGCATAAGGACAGAAAGATCTGCTTCCGGATTCGCGCTTCTGAATCGGTCCAGCTCAACATCAAGAAGCTCTCTCCCGTTTTGTGGCGTATAAATGGCTGAACCTGTGAATACCTCGTAGTAATAGTTTTCTGACTCAAGCCATGAGAGAATGTCATACGCCCGTTGTTTCTCAATGGTTTCCTGATGATAAAGCCTGCCGTCAGGATCGTGAATGACGGCGCCGTTTGCGCTGATGACCCACGTTTTGATCCCGAGCGGCTCAAAAATCGATTCAACATCAAAATAAGCGCGCCCAGTTGACACCACTACTTCAATGCCGTCTTTCTGCGCCTGACGCAGCGCATTTTCATTTTCCAAGCTTACCTGATGCTTGCTGTTGAGTAAGGTTCCATCTAAGTCAATCGCAATTAATTTCACGTTTGTCAGCCCTTTCCTTCATCCTGCTCTGTCACGAGAAGTTCCACACCGTTACGGTCAAGCAAGTCACAAAACGCCTGATTCGGCAGCCTGTCTGTGATCAACAGATCGATTTCACTCAGCTCCGCATACTGATAAAAACTGGTGCTCCCCAGCTTCGAATGATCTGCAAGCGCGATCACCTGCTTTGCCTGCTGAATCATTTTTCGCTTTACCATGCCATCTTCTTCATGCGCAATTGTAATGCCATGCTCGGAAATGCCAACCACACCGATCAGCGCTTTATCGACGTGATAGCTTGAAAGCTTTTCAATCACTGAGGCGCCGTACAGAAACCGGTGCTCCTTTTCCAGCTTGCCCCCGAGCAGATAGATTTCAATTCCCTCTTTATCGGACAGCACTTCCGCGAGATTAATCGAGTTGGTAATCACCGTACAATCATCCGCATTCAAATGCTTTGCACATGCCTGAACGGTTGTAGAGGCGTCTAAAATCACCCGGTCACCATCATGAATGAGCGATGCGGCAAGCCTGCCGATCTTGTTTTTTTCCTCGGACACTGTTTTCAATCGGCCTGAATAACTTTGAATTTTCTGATGCACAGTCGGCAAAATGGCACCACCCCTTGTGCGGATGATGGCATTCTGTTCCTCCAGCTTCACAAGATCCCGTCTCGCTGTATCCCTTGACACTTGAAGGAGCGTACAGATCTGCTCCGTTGTAATTCGGTTATGCTGTTTTAAAAAATCCAAAATCGCTACTAATCTTTCTTCTTGGTACACGCCCTCATTCCTTTTCTTAGCATTCATCTTTAAGTAATTATAAGTTTTTACTCAATTACAATCAACATTATTAAGTGAATTTAAGCAAAAATGCATCTTGAGAACCAATTTTTCCTAAAAAGAAAAACCAGTCTGGTCGACTGGTCAGTTTTGAGGGGATGATGCGGAGATCCGGATAATCGTGAATGGATAGAAATCGGGAGGAGCAGGGGTTATGTCAATCGGCCGTTTTTTCCCGGGGTTTAGGGTCCATAAAACGAACAGTATCAGCCAACACTTCCGTTACATACACGTTAACGCCTTCTGCGTTTTCATAGCTCCTTGTCTGGATCCGCCCGCTTACGCCGACGAGAGAACCTTTTTGGCAATACAACGCCGTGTTTTCAGCTGTTTTTCTCCAAAGTGTGCAATTGACGTAATCGGCCTCGATTTCACCTGAAGCATTTTTGAAGCTGCGGTTTACCGCGAGCGTAACGTGTGCAACTGCCGCACCGGCGGAAGTGTAGCGAAGCTCAGGATCTTTTGTAAGACGTCCGACTAGCATGACCTGATTGAACATGCGATTCCTCCTCTCCTTGCGGTTATATGTATTGTAGATGATGCAATGAGAAAAGAAAAACGCTTAAAAATGACTTTCAGCCTCTGTTTTTATCTTTCGTTTTCATTTTTCCTTCAGCTAAAAACATCTTTTGTTTTTTCCCTTTAAAGAAATATGTACTTTTTAAAAACCGGAAAAAGATTTGCTTTGTCAGCCAATTTTGCGTATTCATGCACACATAGGAAGAACCATCCCATGCAAACCACTGAAAGCTCAGTTTTTTTTCCGGCAATGACACCTCAATTTTATACTGCTCCATGCCGTCGTGTGTTTCGTATAAAAAACTCATCCTCCCTTTTTTGTTCAAATGGACTTCAAAAACTTCTTTACGGCTTAATATATATGCTTCATCCTTTTGAATCAAACGGTTTTCAGAAGGAGTGCCGTCAATGTAAATTTCTTTTAAACGAAATTGATTCATACACATCTCTCCGTAATCCATAGTCAGTTACAGTATAATGAAAAAATAGAAATTATTAAATGTTTCACCAATATGAAATTCTTTAGCCCCGGCATTGCAGCGTTTTTTCCTCTAAAAAGTTTATGTTATAATGGAAGGCAAGAAATCTTTGGAAGTAATCGGGGTGAGAAAAGAAATGAAAACCTTTAAACTGGTTGACCTGAATGTGGAACGAGTGGACAAGGAAGAAAAATCAATTGAACAGTTTCCCCTAATTGACGGACTGATTATAAATAAAGAAGACGGTGAAAACCACTGGCTGATTGAAGCGCTTGTATCGAAAGAACACCTGTCTTTTTTTGAACAGCTTCAAAACAGCCAAACTGAAGCCAAAGTATTTGTAACGATCACGAAAAAAAGCAACCGCCCCGCCCAGCTGACAGCGGCAGTGAAAAATATTGTCAAGCTGGAAGAAAGCATACAGGTTTTAATCTACGGACAAATGGTGACAAGAAAACAGCAAGGCACTGAAACCATTCTGGAGTCCCTTGTAAAAGAGGGCTATACAGGAACAAAACTGATTGAGGCGTTTAAGCAAAACATATAAAAAATTTCTGAGGTGAAGATATTGAGCAAGGGAAAGATGCAAGCACTCTTTTTATCACTTATCGGTGCGGCTCTCCTCATGACATCAAGTTTACAGACACCTACAGAAGCTGAAGCTGCAGAGAAAAACATAAATTCGAAAAAGCTGAAGGTTGATGAGTTTTTCACAGATCACGACGGCACTTTTATCTTGCGGGATTTAAAAAACGAAAAAACATTCGTCTACAACGATCAGCGCGCAAAACAAAGATTTGCGCCGCAGTCGACGTTTAAAGTTCCTAATGCGCTTATCGGATTAGAAACAGGCGCTGTTAAAGATGAATATGATATCAAATACTGGGATGGCGTGAAACGGGAACTTGACGTTTGGAACCAAGACCATACGCTCGGCTCTGCTATGAGATATTCAGTGGTTTGGTATTACCAAGCAATGGCCCGGGACATCGGAGAAGAGCGAATGAAGGAATGGATTGAAAAAACAGGTTACGGCAACCAAGACATCAGCGGCGGAATTGATCAATTCTGGCTAAGCAGCACTCTCAAAATCTCTCCTTTAGAACAAACAGATTTTATGGAATCGTTATACAAAGAAAAACTACCATTTGACAAAAGCGTCATGAAGACGGTAAAACGGATGATGATTCAAGAAGACGAAGACCACTATACGCTTTATGGAAAAACCGGTTCTGGCTCAGGCATCGGCTGGTATGCCGGCTTTGTTAAAACCGAGCACGGGGCGTACAGCTTCGTGACGAACATTGACGGAACCGGAACAGAAGCGAAAAGCATCACAATGGACATTTTGAAGAAATATGTTCTGCATTAAAAAAGACTGCCGTTAGGAAACGGCAGTCTTTTTTCTGTAAATATCCACTGCAAAAGAAAGACATCAAGAAACTTACATTTCGCTATTGATATCATCTGTATGGCCGACAGCATCAATCAATTTCCCTTTAACTGCTAGACGTCCTTTCGTTTCCACAGCTTTGTCACAGGTAATTAACGTAATTTCCTTTTCTTTTGTATTCTGAATCACATCTGCATGTATTTCTGAAATCGTTTCTGTTGATGTCACTGAGTAAATATAGTCTTTTTTAAAATCTGTAATCACAATTTTGGCGCCTTTTTTTATATTCAACAGAGGTCCAAACAGAAGACTCTTTTGCTTCAGATGATGGCCCGCCAACGGATAATTCCCCTCGCCCATTTTCTGATCCGGGCGCATTGTTGCCGCCCCGATCAGAAGATTTTCGTTGGTAGTGCCTTTTAGGATCGGAAGCTCCAGATCGACACTTTTAATGGTTATCCGTCCGATGATCGCTTTCTGATCGTGATCAAAGCCAGCCTTTATGGCTTCCATCAAATCAGGCGGCTGGATTGAGTCAAATTCAAAAGCAGCTTCTTTCTCATTATTTTTTTTCAGCTGCTCCACAGTTAATGCCGACTCATTCTGGCTTTTGCTAAGATAGACTATGATTCCTCCTTTCAAAAAAGGGGAACAGATAAGCAACAGTCCGAAAAGAATGAACAACGTAATGATCATTTTCTTGTACATGCAAAAAATTCCTTTCTTATGCTTCATTCAAAAAGAGCTGTGTCACTTTTAAAAAAGCACCTGATCGATTCTTCAATGATCAGGTGCTTTCATATTTATCCCTTTCTTTGCTTCTTTCTTGAGGCAACAGCTAAGCCTCCGCCTGCCATAAGCAGCAGAATACCGATCATTACTGTCAGCGTGCTGTCCGAATCTCCAGTTTTCGGAAGAGGATTTTCTGTTTTCGAATCACCCGATGTACCATTGGTTTTCGAATGATGTCCATCTTCCTTCACATTTCCACCCGGTGCAGGTTTGTCAGGTGTTGGCATTTTTACTTTTTGATTAGAAACAACGATCTCTACAGCTTTTGACTGTCCTTTTTCAATTGTGAATTCGATCGGTGTTTCATCTAGTTTGTAACCTTCGGGTGCCTTCGTTTCAATAAACTGATAGCTTCCCGGCGCAAGGCCTTTTACTGTGAACTGCCCCTTATTATCTGTTTTCCAGAGTTCAGGCAGCTCTTTGCCAAAGCCGTCAGTTTTTACAGGCTTGCCGCTTGCGTCCAATAACTTGAATTCAGCGCCCGCCAAAACTGTATTTTTATCGTCTTGATCCACTTTCGTCACATTCACGTCACCTGGTGCCAATATGTTCTCCACGGTGATGTCGATTGGTTTCGTTTCTGTATTTGTGATCTTGAACGATATAGGTGTTTGATCCAAATGATAATCCTTAGGCGCTTTTGTTTCGACAAACTGATATTCGCCAGCTTTAAGGCCGTGCACGGTAATTTGACCTTTTTCATCCGTCGTCAAGCCGGATTTCAGCACTTTTCCGTTGGCGTCTGTCAGATTGAACTCCGCGCCTTGCAGAACTTTATTTTTATCATGCTGATCCACTTTGGTGAGAACAACAAGGTTCTTGGTATTAACCGCTGTCACTTTCACTTGTTCAGGTTTGCCGCTATATTCAGCTTTAATGGTGAATGACACTGGTTTTTCGGATAAAAGATATCCATCCGGCGCCTCTTTTTCAATAAATTGATAGCTTCCCGGTGCTAACCCGTCAACTTCAATTTTGCCGTCTTCTTTTGAGACTAGATCGTCTCTCACAGTTTCCCCATTGCTGTCAGTGATTTTGAATACTGCGCCTGCTAAGCCTTTTCCATCTTGATCTTCTTTCATCAGCTGAACCGAGCCTTTATCATTCACGACAATCCCGGCTTCAGCAGGTTCTGGCTTTCCTGTTGCTGATTCAGAAATGGTAAACTCTTTTTTCTCTGTGTTTAACACATAACCGGATGGCGCTTTTGTTTCAACAAAGGCGTAACGGCCCGGCGCAAGGCCTGAAGCTGTGATGTTCCCGTCTTTATCGGAAGTCAGCTCTTCTTGAACTGTATTTCCTTCCTGGTCAATAATTTTAAAGACGGCTCCTTCAAGTTTTTGGCCTTCAGCATTTTCCTTCGTCAGCTGAGCAGAGCCTTTATGGTTAATCGCGATCCCGGCTTTTGCTGGTTCAGGCTTTCCTGCTGCTGATTCAGAAATCGTGAACTCTATTTTTTCCGTGTTTAACACATAGCCGGATGGCGCTTTTGTTTCGACAAAAGCATAGCGGCCCGGCGCAAGGCCTGAAGCTGTGACTCTACCGTTTTTATCCGATGCCAGCTCTTCTTGAACCGTTTTCCCTTCCTTATCGATAATCTTAAAGACGGCTCCTTCAAGTTTCTGGCCGTCGCCATCTTCCTTCATTAACTCAACTGCACCTTTATCGTTCACGGCAATCCCGGCATCTGCGGATTCTGGCTTTCCTGCTGCTGATTCTGAGATCGTAAATTCTTTTTTCTCCGTGTTCAGCACATAGCCGGCTGGCGCTTTCGTTTCAACAAAAGCGTAGCGTCCCGGTGCAAGGCCCGAAGCCTCTATTTTTCCGTCCTTATTCGAGGTCAGCCCCTCTTGAACGGTATTTTCATCCTGATCGACAATGTTGAATACTGCGCCTTCAAGTTTCTCGCCCTCAGCATTTTCCTTCGTCAGAGAGACTTTTCCTTGGTAGTTGGTCATTGCTCCCAAATTAACGTCGGACACTTGATTCTGTTCATTCTTTGCGATGGAGAAGTGAATCGCTTTTGTATTCACGATAAAGCCTGCCGGAGCTTTCGTTTCTGTCAGGCGATAGTAGCCCGCCGGCAAACCGTTCATTTCCACTTTTCCGTTTTTATCAGATTTTATATCAGTTCGTATGAGAGTATAGGTGCCGTCATTTGACTTTTTCTCCAGCTTGAAAACAGCACCCGCCAAAGGCTTATGTTGTTCATCTTGTTTGATAAGCGTCACCTTGTTCTGTTGATTTACGACTTTGTACAGCGCTCCTGTCTTAGAGGAATTGCTGTCTATCTTTACAGGGACCCCTTTTACATAAGCATCGCTGATCGTATATCCGTCAGGCGCTTTTACTTCTTTTAATACGTAGGAACCGTAGCGGATATTTCCGAATGTAAGCTTCCCGCCAGCATCTGTCGTGCCCTTGCGCAGGAGCTGCTTGGCGTCCTCAGACCATAATTGAAAGTCTGCTCCTTCTAGAGCTTTATCGTCCTCACCTGTTTTAAAGATCGTCAGGCTTCCTTTTTCTCCAGATCCGGAACCGTCGCCGCTTGAAATGGCAACAAAGATCGAGCTGCTGTTTTCCTGAGTCTGTTCTTTCACATTTGTTCCTGAAATGGACACCTTATTTTTAACGTGGCCGTTCGTTCCGGCTATGTTAATCAGAGAACGGTATTTGATCAAATAGGCACGGTCAATTTGCTTATAGCTGCCTATGAATGTCAGGACAAACGATTGTTCACCTGTTGTATTGTTGGTTTTGATGTCTAACGTGTAATCTTTGTCTTTTTGAAGCTCGACATCGCCCGCGGTCAGATTTCCGCTGCTGTCTTTGACCACACCGTTTTCATCATATTTTGCTTGATATACTTTAAAAGAATCTGCATCTAGTATTTGATTTTCATCCGGCGTGTCAGTAACTTTTACGTCATCCAGCGTTGATTGGCTGGAGTTGACATTAATGTTCCAATCGATGTAGCTTCCATTTTGTTTGCCGCCTTTGAAAACCAGATTTCCTCCGTTCGTAACTGAAACAGAGCCCGTCAACGTGCGGTCTGCATAACCGTCATTATGGTATGTCGCTTTATTTGTGTACTGGTTCTGATCAATGACCTGCCCCTTGAGTGATGTCTTAAACTCAATCAGATATGGTACAGAATCACCTGTTTTAAGGTGTACCGTCAGAGTGCGTTTATTATTCGCAGAAGGTTCTTCGACATCATACTTGGAAGGATCAAGTGCGTCTCCTTCTGTGATGGAGCCGTTTTTATTGATCGTATAGCTCTTGACCACAACGGAACCCGGCACAAATTGCTGAGGATCTGTTATGACATCTTTGATATAAGGGTTTTTCGTCGGCTCGCCATTATAATTGACGCCGATTTTCCACGTGATTTCCTTTGAAACCGCGTTGTATGAACCGTTTTTGAAACCATTGTTTGTAGTCTGATGATTCGGCGTAAAACCGCTTGATACCTTATTCGTGCGCTCGTTGCCGTTTTGATCAGTCCATGTTGACTGAGCTGTATTCTTGACGCTTTCGTTAGAATAATCAGCATTGAATGTTGTTGTGTAAGTAATCTTAAATTGACTGTCGGTTTTTGCGTAATCTCCGATCAATGCCAAAGTAAAGCCTTTATGATCGGGTTTTTTTGTCAACGTGTAATCTTTGTCTTTCTGCAATGTTTTGTTGTTCGTTATGTCTTGAATTTTGAACGAGTCATCAATCAGAACCAATCCGCCGCTTTCGAATTGGTCATCCAGCATCCAATTGTTCATCTCATATTTGTTTTTATTAACTGTAATCGTCCAATCAGCCGTCTTCTTCTCATAATCAACATTTGAATACCCTTTGATGAGGTTCTGTTGAATGGCTATTCCAGAAGCTTCTTTTGAATCACCTGTTCCGGTCACCACGCTGTTGGTGTATGTTGTCGATTTATCAATGATCACTCCGCTGTTGACCTTTGTTTGATATGTGATTTTGTAAGCGCTGGTAATGGTTTTATTAAATTTGACTTCAAATCCGCTTCCATTATCGATCAGCGTATAGTCCTCGCCTTCCTTTAAAGGCGTTCCCGCTTGCTCGCTGCCGTTCTGTCCAAAGGTAATAGGAATAACCTTCAAGGAATCTTTCACAAGGTGCAAATCGCCAGTTCCAAAAGAATCTTTAATGCTGGCCTTGGATTGATCGATCTGTTTCTCACCGTAGTTGTATGAAAGAGCCCAGCTGAATGTTTGAGATTCTCCATCATAGCCTGTCGATGATTTCGCAATCATTTTTCCATATTTGGCTGCAACAGTGGCTTCGGCAGAAATGGGTTCCAGGTTGTCTCCGCTGAATGCCGCCTTGTTCGTCAGCGTTAGATTTCCGCCTTCACTCGGCTTCGCACTATTGTCAATGTCAGTTTCATATACAAGGCGGTAGGCTGAATCAATTGTCCCATCAAATGAGACATTTCCTTTTGAATCAACGCTGTAGCCGGAAGAAACTTCATTTCCTTTGCTGACAGAACCATCAATGTTCACATTGAGTTCATACACTTTAACTGAACGGTAGATTAAACCCTCTGGAAGGCTTTCCGTGAGTTTGGCATTTTTGACTTGATCCAATTTTTTATTGACATCGACCGTCCATGTTACTTTACCGGGGTTGATGCCTTTATCCAGAACACCTGATTTATCAATGGTTTTACTCACATTTGGCTTAAAATAAACCGTTGTTTCAGGCGTATCGGAATTTACAGGGAATGGAATCTTTTGTGTTGTCGATCCCGTTATTTTTTTCTCATTGAACTGCGTATTGATAACCAATGTGCCTTTGACATTAGAACTTTCTTTTACCTCGCCGTTAAATGTCATCACCACATGTCCGTTCGTATCAATAGAAAATGTCCCGTAGGTGGTGTCTCCGACGCCTAACGGCAGGTTCAAAATATCATTATGCATAATAAATTCTTTAGGCAAATCAAATTCATATTTATCGCCGGCATTGATTGTTTTTCCTAAATCGTCAGGAATAGCCCAATCAATTGAAATTTTCACCGGAGAATTCGTATCGGCGCGATTGCCCTTGTCATATGGCTTTCCGTTTTCGTCCGTCAATGTCACGCCGGTTAGAATATGTTGCGTGATTTGTTTTTCTTCAGTTTCCAGACTTCTGAAAGCTGATTGACTTGAGGATGACACTTTTTTTGAATCATCGCTCTTAGGAGAATCACTGCTCTTAGAGTCTGCCGATGGTTTTGGTTCCTCTTCTTTTTGATCCTTGCTGACTGAAGGTGCAGATTTGTCATCTGTCCCTTTCTGATCACCCGCAGTATCAGAAGAGTCGTTTTTTGGCTCTTCCGCCTCGGCATCTGGTGTCTCATCTTTCTTGACAGGGATGATCACCTGCTGGGTGTTGCCTCCCCCTAGTTGAAAAAGGGCCGCTACTGTATGTTCATCGTCTTTTACATCTGCAGTAAACTTAGCTGGCAGTGTGATGGTCCCCTTGGCATCAGGAGAATCCGCGGTTGCACTTTTTAATTTCACCGTCAGAGTGCTGCTGCCCGCTGGCACTTGATAGCTGCCGATGACCTGATCAGCAGATTTGATCTCACCTTCTGCACCTTTATCAAATGTAAAGCTTTTAGGTATCTCCACATTGATGTCCTGTTCGCTTACTGCTTCTTTATCATGTTTTAATGACCAATCATATGTCAGTGTCACTTCATCCCCCGGCGATAATGCCGGTTCGTTTCCTTTTGACCCGTCAACAACCTGCTGATTCCTGTCTTTGACTGTCACTGAATCGAAAAATTGTCTGTCGCTTGCTGATACGCCCACAGCCTCTGCTGTAAGAGTATAGCTGGCAATCTGGCTGAAGAAGAAAAAGATGGCCAGGCTTATGATCATGAATATCCGCCCGCTTTTCTTCAGCCCTAAGGGAAAACTCCTCGCTCTCAACTTTCCATTCCTCCCTTTCATATCTATTTTTCACTTGCCGATTGATCCGCGAGACCATAGAATCATGTCTCATCCCCCCATTGCTAATGCCGAATGAGTTTAAAAACGAAGCTGAACCAAACTACATTGTATGAAATGGAACTATACAAATTCTGTACAACTAAAACTGAATGAATTGGAGATTTAAAGTTTCAATGGAGACGTATGGCGAGGGTTTTCCATGAAGATGACATGTACAAAAAGAAAACCAGTGTGCTTCGATAGGGCAATCGACACACACTGGCTGGAGATGGATTTTTGCTATATTTATACTTTAATTAATTTGATCCTTCATTTGTTTGTAGCGCTGATATTCTTTTATCGCCTCTTCTACCTTCCCGCTTTTGTTAAATAGCTGCAGCTTATATTGCATAATTTTATGATCAAAAGGCTCCATTTTCTCGGCCTGCAGGCAAATGTCCATCGCTTGATGATCTTTCATTTCACGAATGAGAAAATCGATCAGTTCATAAGCCTTTCCTAGCCAAAGCTGGACTAGACGCGTCTTTTCCGGTTCTGCCCACAAATAGCCATGCTCCATCAGATAATGATTTTGATAGGACATGAAAATATCCATGTGCAGATGTAATGTAGCTGTATTGAGCGGGGGCGCCTCTTTTAGTGACTGTTCCCATTCCACAACATCGATTTTTGCGCCTGAAAGTCGAAGAATATACCCTGTGTCGGTCTTCTCGATTGTTTGGCTGAAAGGGATCTGGCTGAGCAATTTCCTTATCTGATAAATGGTAGAGTAGAGTTGGGTGCTTGCTTTTGAGACATCATAATTAGGCCAAAAAAGATCGATTAGCGTGTCTTTACTGACAACACGCCCTTGATTATGAAGTAAAAAGGTGTATATTTCGCGTGCTTTGGACGTTCTCCACTTGACGGGAATGTTTGTTTTGACTTCCTTTAAGATCTGATGAAACTGCAGGTTCCCAAAACATTGGATCAAATAATGCGCCTCGGTATTTTCCATAGATGCTCTAAGCTTGTTATTCGTTCTGATTCGCTCAACAGTTGTCTCAAGCCGCTTGTAAATAACAGGCTTCAACAAATAATCAATAGCATTCAGCTCAAACGCTTTGATAGCGAATTCATTATAGGCCGTGATGAAAACGACTTGGATATTCTCATTCATCGATTGAATCGTTTCAGCAAGTTCAATGCCATTTACCCCCGGCATTTCAATATCAAGAAACACTGCATCTACAGCAGCAACCTCAGGATGCTCCAGTACTTCAATCGGATCTTGATACGCCATAATAGATTGAAAGGCGTTTGTCCGTTCAAGCATATTTTTAAAGTGAAGCAATGCCAGGTGCTCATCATCAACAATTAACGCTTTCACAAAACATCACACCCTATATGTAAAATCGAGATATCAGTAAATAACTTCTATTATATCATGCCAAATTGCCCCTTTATCTGGATTCTTTTTCTTTCTATTGTAGTTTTTGAAAGTTTGCATTTAAAATATTTATAAAAAATGGGAATTAAGAATAATCCTATTGGGATAAAGGAGCACTGATATGAAAGAAAAATTCATTTTTATTTCGATTATTTTTGGTTATGCCGCTTTCTTTATGATTTTTATAGGCATTGACCATTTTTCGGGATCAACACTTCCTGCGGCAAGGCATGGAGTCATGAATCTGGAAAACTGGGATTTTCTGAAGGATGGAAATGTACAGCTGAATGGAAAGTGGACATTATATCCCAATCAGCTGCTGTCACCAAAAGAGATTTCTTCAGCAAAAGGAAAAGATCCCGTCTTCGTTGATGTTCCCAGCAATGTGAAGGTGACCAAACAGGGCATCAATGTGGATTACGGAACGTACAAGCTGATTATCAGATCAAATCAAGATAATCAGCTTTTTGGGATCAGCACATCGTTTATTTACAGTGCAAATCGCATCTATTTCAATGGACAATCCATTGGACAGAGCGGCAGCCCTTCAAATAAACCTGATTTCACGGCGCAAAACAGACCGTATACGAGCTTTTTTACGCTTCACAAGGGTGACAATGAACTTGTGGTACAATTTTCAAACTTCGGAAAAACGCCGGGATGGGGAATCGCAAAGCCAATTACTTTTGGCACCCAGGAGCAAATAGTGCTGGAAAACAAAATTTCCTTTCTTAATGATACAATCATGATTACAGCTTTTTTCATTACCGGATTATATTTTCTGGGCTTTTTCCTGCAAAGAAAAAAAGATAAACATTTGTTGTTTTTTTCTGTTATGTGTCTTCTGTTTTCGTTCATTATTCTGATGATCGGAAAAGAGCGAATTATATTTCTCCTCTTTCCGTCAATTTCATTTTCACTGCTAAATTCATTGAGGGCAATCTCTACAGTGCTCGTCAGCATTGCGGTTTTTCTCTATCTCTTTTTTGCTTACAGAGAGATTGTTTCAAAGCGTTTTATTCGCATTGCCACTGTTTCTTCCGGGCTGGTCTTGATCACAGATTTTTTAACAGTGGGTTTTATCGGCCATGCCTCGTACATCTTACATTCTGTGCTAGCCGTCTCAACTCTGGTTTATATTACATATATTTTTACGATTGCTGCGATCCGCAAAATGGAAGGAAGTCTGTATCTTACTATTGCATCTATATCAATGAGTGCTTTTGTCATTTTAACCACCATTTCAGCTTACAGCGGCAAAACGGCTTTTTCCTTTAATTCGATTTATTCATTGCCAACAGTTATCGCTTTGCTGGCGATCGTTCTGCTGATGGCGCAGCAATTTGCCGGAGCATTCCGTGAAAATGAAGTGCTGTCGTGGAAATTGCTCAGAATTGACCGGCTAAAGGATGAATTTATTGCCAAAACATCACATGAATTCAAAACACCGCTGAACAGCATTATTAATATATGCCAAACGCTGCTGGCCGGCAAAGGAAAAAGAACGATAGAAGAAGAGAAAGAAAACATGCAGCTTGTCATCCGCATGGGCTACAGGCTGTCCAATCTGGTGCATGACATTCTGGATTTAGAAAACCTAAAGCAAGGCATGCTTCAGATTCACCCGGTTCCTGTTGATATTTATACTTTAATCTGTTCGGAAATGAATTTCTACAATCTCTTGTCCAGACATAAAAACTTGAACATTATAAATCATATTCCAGCCGGCCTTCCTTTGGTACTCACAGATGAAAACCGCTTTCGGCAAATTGTAACCAATCTAGTAGACAATGCAATCAAGTATACAACGGAGGGCCAAATTACACTTTCTGCTTCAAGACTGAACGATAACATGATCAAGGTGACAGTAACGGATACCGGAAGCGGCATTTCAGAAGCCGATTGCCAAACCATATTTGAGTCTTTTCAGCAAGCCGAAACAAATAAAGACGACGGAGCCGGTCTTGGCCTAAGCATCGTCAAACAGCTGGTTCAGCTACAAAACGGAGACATTTGGGTCGAATCGGAAGAGGGAAAAGGTTCGTCATTCCATTTCACATTGCCGATTGCTCAAAATGAACCTGTACCTGAAACAAAGAAGGGTCTTCCTGATTTACAATCCGGGATAGATATGTCAGATATCTCTATGAGCACGCCTTATTACTCTGAGAAAATTGACGCGCCAACGATTTTGATTGTCGATGATAACATCGACAGTTTAAAAATCTTAATCGATATGCTGGAAGGCGTTCCCTACAATGTGATTGCTGCGAAAAACGGAATGGAGGCATTAGAAGTTGTCTCTTGCACGAAGCTTGATTTGGTTATTCTGGACTTGATGATGCCGGATATGACCGGTTTCGAAGTCTGTATGAGAATTCGCGAACGATTCAGCCTGGTTGATCTCCCGGTTCTGATGATTACAGCAGCCATTATCGGCCATGACAAATACAAGGCTTTTCATGCCGGAGCGAATGACATTTTGCAAAAGCCTTATCATTACTCTGAATTTATGGCGCGTATCAAAAACCTGATTATGATGAAACATACAGCAAATCAAGCCACAAGAATGGAAATGGCATTTCTCCAATCGCAAATCAAGCCTCATTTTCTTTACAATGTATTAAACACGATCATTTCTCTCAGTCATTTGGATATTGAAAAAGCGCGGGAGGTAACAGAGGAATTTACCAACTATTTAAGAATGAGTTTCGACTTCCAAAATACATCAGTCATCAGTTCATTCAAACATGAGCTTTCTATTATCAGTTCCTATCTTTCCATAGAAAAGACGCGCTTCGGCGATCGGCTTGAGGTTTTTTTCGATATAGACAATAACATTGACTTTATCCTTCCGCCTTTAATGATTCAGCCCTTGGTGGAAAATGCCGTTCTTCACGGCGTCAGCAAGAAAAGAGGCGGAGGATGGATCAAGCTGACAGCTAAAAAACAAAACAGGAACGAGTATTACATCAAAGTAGAAGATAACGGTGTCGGCATGGCTCCGGAAAAACGAAAAGATCTCTTATCTTCGGGTTTCGACCGCAGCGTCGGATTAAAAAATATCAACCAGCGGCTGAAACATTTTTGCGGAAGCGAGTTGAAAATCAGCAGCACTCCGGAAGCCGGCACCTCTGTTTCCATGCTTATTCATCTTGCTGAAACAACGGAAAACCCCGCAGCATTAAGTGAAAGGAATTGAAAATAAAAAAAGACCGCCGTTAGGAAACGGCAGTCTTTTTTATTCCGGCGACCTTGTTTGCTGCTTCAGCAGATCTCTGATTTCCTTCAGCAGCTCCTCTTGCGCATCCGGCGCTTCCTCCGCCGCCTCTTCCTCTGCTTCTTTTTTGCGTCTCAACCCATTCAAAGTCCGAATAACAATAAAAATGGAGAACGATATAATTAAGAAGTTTACAATCGTCTGTATAAAGCTGCCGTACTTCACTACAGCTTCGCCAAACGTAAACGACAAGCCTGAAAAATCAAGCCCGCCCAGCAGCAAGCCCACCAAAGGCATGATGATATCATTGACTAGAGATGTGACAATCTTGCCGAACGCGCCGCCTATTACAACACCGATTGCGAGGTCAACAATGTTCCCGCGCATGGCAAAGGCCTTAAATTCTTTCCACATACAATCACCTGCTTTTTTCATGTTTTGAACGAAAAAAGACAAATGTGCCGCTGCCCATCTGCCTTATTTCAGTTATTCTCCGAGAGCAAAAGTCAGTTCGACTTCGCAAACAACTTCGCCATCAACTGTGGCAATACCTTTTCCGCGCCCGATTGTGCCGCGCGCACGAGTGATTTCAACCTCAAGATGAAGCTGATCACCAGGCTTGACTTGTTTTTTAAACCGGCAATTGTCAATGCCCGCAAAGAACGCCAGTCTGCCGCGGTTTTCTTCTTTAATCAGCATCGCAACAGCTCCGACTTGAGCAAGCGCTTCTACAATTAATACGCCGGGCATTACCGGATACTGTGGAAAATGTCCGTTAAAGAACTCTTCATTAGCAGTTACATTTTTATAGCCTTTTGCCCGTTTGCCCTCTTCAACTTCCGTAATCCGGTCTACAAGCAAAAACGGATAACGGTGAGGAATAATTTCTTTAATTTGCTGAGTATCAAGCATTCTCTTGACATCTCCTTCATCTGCATTAGTATGTATAGCAATCATAAAAGATCCAATCTGTACATTTGAAAAGTATATTATGAATTAATCTCTTTTTCAACCGCGCTAAAATGTAACCAACTGTCAATGAGAGCCGTCAAAAGTTATGATATGATAATTATAGATTTTACCAATAGCAAAGAGGTAGGAAAATGATTTCGAAGTTTATTGAAAAAAGGATGCAAAACATGTTAGACGAGTGGTATTCCGCAATGAGCAAGCGCAAAATGAATCACGTTTGCACACTGAAAGAGAAAATTGACCAGCACCTTCCGAAGCTCAAAAAGAATACAAAACTTTGGATGCGTTATCAATTGTTTCAGGCCCGCCATCAGCTGCTTTTTGAAAACCAGAACGGACTTGATTCATTGTTCGATGATCTGTACGGTCTGGAAGACAAAATGGATGATGAATTGAAATATTATCTGTATTTTTTCTCAGGATTATACGAAATGGTAAAAACAGCTCCGAAACATGCAGTGAATCATTTTAAAAAAGCTGAACAGTACCTGGCCGCCATTCAAAATACGTTTGAAGCCGCTGATTTATATTATCAAACCGCCGGCGCCTATTACTTGATGAAATCACCGCCGCTTTCCATCCAATACGTCAAAAAAGCATTACACATCTATTTACATCAATTCGGCTATATAAAAAAGGTGATCACCTGCAAGCTTTTGCTCGCCGTTAATTATATTGATCAAGAGCGCTACGAAAAAGCTGAACAGCTTTTCAAAGAAATCATTAGGAAAACCCAGCAATTACATGACGAAAACCTGCTATGCCACGCTTATTATAACCTTGGCTTTTTAAAAGCAACCGAAAAAAAAGACCAGGAAGCGCTTCTTTACTTTAAAAAGGTATTAAAGAATCAAGAATTTGAAACGAATTCTCCAGTCTCGTATCTGCATTGTGTGTACGAATCTGTCAGAGCGCTTTTTAAAACAGGAAAGGTCACAGAAGCGAAAGCCGTCCTGGAAAAAGGGAAAGAATTATCTGAAAAGGTAGACATTCAAACCATTTACTTAAAATTAAAAACGCTTGAAGCGCTCTACACATCAGTTGAAGACCCCTATGATCAGCTACTTGAATATGTGCTTGAATTAGAAAAAATTGAAGCGTGGGTGGATTTAGAGGTGCTTTTAGAAGATATCACGGAATACTACAAAAAAAAGGACGATTTCGAAAAAGCCGCTTTTTTTATCATGCGCGGCTGATTGAAAACGCCCATTTCTTTTTATCTGACTGAATTAATTAAACCGAGCATTTGATCTCCCATTGTAATCGTTCTGCTGTTCAGCTGATATGAACGCTGGGATGTGATCAAATCTGTCATTTGTTCAGAAATATCGACATTAGACATCTCAAGCGAGCCCTGCTGCATGCCGATGTTTTGTCTATTCGCGCCATTCAGCTCTTCAAAAGCTGCCGCATTATCAATAGAGAATAGGTTATTCCCTTCCGATTTCAGTTCTTGAGGGTTATTCACTTGGACAACCCCGAGATTAAACCGCTGGACTGCGTTTCCGTCAGATGCGGTTAAGGTGCCGTTTTTATTGATGGTGATATTCTTCATTGAGCTGTCGATGTTGACTGTATTTCCGTTTTCATCAAGCACCGGATTTCCATTACCAGTAACGAGCTGAAGCTGGTTGGCATTCGCAGCTGACGGCGTTAAGTACAGCGCTCCGTCTCTCGTATACTGCCGGTTTCCATTCACGTTCACCTGAAGATATTGGTATGGAGACGTAAACGCGATATCCAGATCGCGATCCGTCTTCTGAATGCTTCCTTGATCAGATACAAGGCGTGAATTCATCATCGCTCCGACGCCGAGGCGCAAGCCGGGCGGCGTTTTTCGGGCTTTTGCCACTTCCTCATTTTTTTCATCAACCTGATCGAATTGCTGTCTGACTAGCTCAGAAAAATTCGTATCTTTTGCCTTATAGCCGGTTGTGTTGCTGTTTGAAAGGTTGCTGCTGATTGTGTCAATCTGCTGCTGCAGCTGGTTTAAGGTTGTTGATGCCGTTAGCATTGACCTGAGCATAGTTGATGTCCCCCGTTTTTTCTTCCGTTATCTTAGATTTTTCCGATTTCATTAGCTGCTTTATCCATACTTTTATCGTAAGCTTGAATAACCTTCTGATTGGCCTCAAACGATCTGTACGCTTCAGTCATTTCTGTATAGGCGCTTGTCACATCCACGTTTGAAAGCTCAGAAACGCCTTGTTTTAATGAATAGGATACCTGGTTATTATCAGCTGCGCTTGGCAGATCATTGCCGTCCGCGGTGCTGTACAAGTTATTTCCGTCCCGTTTCAGATTGCGGACATCCTCCGCCATTCTGACATCAATCTGGCCGGCTGTCCGTCCGTTCGTTGTCACAGTACCGTTTTCAGATACAGTAAAATTTTCATTATCCACAGTGATTGGCTGGCCATCCGTTGATAAAATAGGATTTCCGTTGATCGTCAGCTGATTATTCTCATTTAGTGAAAATGTGCTGCTTTTTGAATAACGGATTCCGTCCGCTGTCTGAACCGGATAAAAAAGAGCCGCGTTTTCATTGGTTTCCGCATGAACCGGAACTTGATTTTCAACCAATGTGATATCTGTAGGCTGATCTGTGGACTTCAGGCTTCCCTGTGTGAAAAGAGGCTTAAGTTCCTGCATATACACACCGGTATTCACGGAACCGACTTCCGTCCTCGTTGTTCCGGCCGGAGATTTTGATTCTATTCTGCTGAGCAGCATCTCAGGGAACGCGCGCATGGAGCCTTGATCTGCTTTATATCCGGATGTATTTGCATTTGCAATATTATTTGAAAGCATTTCCGTTCTTCGCTGCTGGGCAATCATTGCGGATGTTGCTGTATATAATCCTTTTAACAAATTTCCCACCTCTAAAATGGCATTTTTTCCAGTTGTCATATAGGAACGTTCGTTCTATGATAAAAATCAGTATTTTATCCTATTATCGTCATATATTATCCATTCGTGAAGGCTTTTTCATAAAAAAACCCCATTCTTTTTCAGAATGAGGTTTGTGAAATCAGCTTAGTTTGCGTTTAGGAAGCTTGTCCATATTATCAAGCATGACACCTGTGCCGATGGCTACGCAATCCATAGGATTTTCAGCGACGAGGACCGGTACCTTCAGCTCTTCAGCAAGCAGCTGGTCAAGGCCGTTTAAGAGTGCGCCTCCGCCAGTAATAATAACGCCGCGGTCAATAATATCAGCGGAAAGTTCAGGCGGTGTTCTTTCAAGCACTTGTTTCGCAGCCTGCACAATAACAGCGACAGATTCACGAAGGGCTTCTTCAACTTCTTTACTGTTTACTGTAATTGTTCTTGGAAGACCGGAAACCATGTCCCGTCCACGAATGGAAATTTCTTCGTGACGTGCGTCTGGGAAAACCGTTGCGACTTTAATCTTAATATCTTCCGCAGTACGTTCGCCGATCAGCAGCTTGTACTCGCGTTTGATGTAATTTAAGATTTCCATGTCAAACTTGTCCCCAGCCATTTTAATAGAAGAGGAGGTGACAATATCGCCCATTGAAATAACCGCGATATCCGTCGTCCCGCCTCCGATGTCTACAACCATGTTACCGCTTGGCTGGAATATTTCCATACCCGCGCCGATAGCGGCAACTTTAGGTTCTTCTTCAAGGTATACATGTTTACCGCCGCTTTTTTCTGCAGCTTCTTTGATTGCTTTTTGCTCAACGGATGTAATATTCGTCGGGCAGCAAATGAGCATGCGCGGTTTTGAGAACAAGCCCTTTACATTCAGCTTGTTAATAAAATGCTTCAGCATTGCTTCTGTTACTTCAAAATCAGCAATAACTCCGTCTTTCAGCGGGCGAATCGCAACAATATTCCCAGGTGTACGTCCAACCATTCGTCTTGCCTCTTCGCCAACCGCCAGCACTTTGCCGCTGTTTTTATCAAGTGCTACTACGGAAGGTTCATTCAGAACAATTCCTTTACCTTTAACATGGATCAGTACATTTGCAGTACCGAGGTCAATACCAATATCCCTTGCAAACATCTATTTATATCCTCCTTGAAAATCTGTTTCACAGTAAATATCCACATTGTGCCCTAATTATATATATTATCATAAAATATAGAAAAAAAGTTGGAAGCGCATTAAGTTCTTTACAATTTTTTGCGGATGTTTTATGAACGATTTCAAGAAGACAATGCCAGTTGATGATAGCAGTTGATTATGATTGCTGAACAGGCTCTCCTTCGAGAATTTCATCTTTTTTATATTTGAGTTTTGTCGCTTCTCCTCCTCTTAAATGCCTGATGGATTTATGATAATCGAGTATTTCTTTCACTTCGTTTGCCAAGTCAGGGTTAATTTCAGGCAGACGCTCTGTTAAATCCTTGTGTACTGTACTTTTGGAAACACCAAATTCCTTCGCAATGACACGAACGGTTTTCTTTGTCTCCACGATGTACTTCCCTATCTTGATTGTTCGCTCTTTGATGTAATCGTGCACACCACTCGACCTCCCTAAAATGGATGTGAGAAGTGTGAAATGAGATCCGTATTCTGTAAAGAGTCATTCATTATGCCGCTTCTTCGTTGTATGGTTTTAAAAGTAAGTTTGTGAAATGTGCCCACGATCCCTCACCTCAAACACTCTCTTTGTTAGGTTTGTAACAGTGTATTAGCATTCTTTTGGGAATATGCTAAAAACTCAATAAGGACAAGGGGTGAATCGAACTTTTTCAGCTTCGGCAAACTATTTCGCGTCACTAAATTTTTATCTTTACATCCATTCAGCGCTCCTGTAAAATAAAAAAAGCAATTAGTTACTTAGGTAAGTTTTTTAGAAGGAGACCGAAATGACCTACGTCAACAGACACCTCATTCATCAAATCAACCAAAGCGCCCGCCTGATTGCCAAGAAAGCCAATGAACAGCTGGAGCCATTCGGCCTTTATTCATCTCAATGGTCAGTTTTATATTGTTTGCGTACGATCGGACCAATGACTCAAAAAGAGATTTGGTCCTATTTAAATGTGGAGGCGCCGACTGTAACACGGACGATCAAACGCCTGGAGGAAAACGGCTGGGTTCAGAGACGGCAAGGTGAAGACAAACGGGAAAAACTTGTTGTCCTCACAAAAGAAGCCGAGAAAAAATACGAAGAAATCAATGTGAAAATGCTGAAATTCGAGGAAGAACTGCTTGCAGATTTCCGGGATGAAGATAAGGAAGCTTTTTCTCATTTATTTCGCATGTTTTTACAACAATGAAAATAAGGAAGTGACATACATTTGAAAAAAGCGGATGCGATATGGACCAAGGATTTTATTATGGTCCTGCTTGTCAATTTATTTGTGTTTGTGTTCTTTTATACATTTTTAACTGTACTGCCGATCTATACGCTTCAAGAGCTTGGCGGCACAGAATCACAAGGCGGGCTTTTAATCAGCCTGTTCCTTCTGTCAGCAATCATTACACGGCCTTTCTCCGGAGCCATCGTTGAGCGTTTCGGCAAGAAAAGAATGGCGATTGTATCAATGGCTTTATTCGCCCTTTCATCTTTTCTGTATATGCCCATTCATAACTTTTACTTACTGCTTGGCTTGCGGTTCTTCCAAGGGATTTGGTTCAGCATTTTAACGACTGTAACAGGTGCAATTGCAGCGGACATTATTCCGGCCAAACGCCGCGGTGAAGGGCTTGGATACTTTGCCATGTCTATGAACCTCGCCATGGCAATCGGGCCTTTCCTTGGACTGAATTTGATGAAGGTCGTAAGCTTCTCTGTATTCTTTACAGCCTTTGCGCTGTTTATGGTTGCAGGCTTACTTGTTTCGTTCTTGATAAAGGTGCCTCAAAACCAAGACAGCGGCACAACTGTATTTCGTTTTTCGTTCTCGGATATGTTTGAAAAAGGCGCACTTAAGATTGCGACGGTCGGTTTATTTATTTCTTTCTGTTATTCAACTGTCACAGCGTATTTGTCTGTATTCGCCAAATCAGTTGATCTTTCGAATATTAGCGGATATTTCTTTGTTTGCTTTGCGGTGACAATGATGATTGCACGCCCATTCACAGGAAAATTGTTCGACAAAGTCGGACCGGGCATTGTCATTTACCCATCAATCTTGATTTTCTCAGTGGGGCTCTGCATGCTGTCCTTCACACATAGCGGCTTGATGCTTCTGCTTTCAGGAGCGGTTATCGGTCTCGGATACGGATCAATCGTTCCTTGCATGCAAACATTGGCGATCCAGAAATCTCCGGCTCACCGCTCAGGTTTTGCGACGGCAACGTTCTTTACCTTCTTTGACAGCGGAATTGCTGTAGGGTCGTATGTATTCGGATTGTTTGTAGCATCTGCCGGCTTCTCTGCCATTTATTTATCAGCGGGGCTGTTCGTTCTGATTGCTCTGCTTCTCTATGCGTGGAGCCAGAAAAAACCTGCTGAGGCTGAAGGAAAAGTGTCTATTGCAGAATAACGCTCAGACTGCCGGGAGATGCCGGCAGTCTTTTTTTGCATATAAAAAGCGGCGTCCTGCTCCGTTGAACGGAAGAGAACGCCGCTAATGGCATATTATTCAATGACCGGCCGCGCAGGTGAATCAGGATCTAACGTAAAGTCATAGGAATCTTCATCACGATACATCGGATCGGCATAAATGGATTGCTGATCGTTATTTGTTGCTTTTCGATACGACGAAAATGAATCGTATTCATTCTTTTTCCACATCCATATACCGTCTTGATCCGCTTCCTTATGGTACACGTTATGATTGACTGTATTACCTTCATTTGCAGTAAAATCGTTTCCGATAAATAATCTGGAATCACTGCCCGTCAAAATATTCTTTTCGATTGTGTTGTTTTTCGTATCGTACTGCAACAGCAGCTGTCCGCCATACAGCCCCTTTGTGTCATTCCGGTACATAATGTTGTGTGCAATCAGAGAATTGCTGGTGCCGCCCCGCTTTTTGTCGTATCCTCCGATTGAAATACCGGTGTAAGCATTGTTGTACACTTTGTTATCTGTAATCTGAATAGCATTTGCATATTTCCCTTTATGCTCAGACGTTGCTTCAATCCCAATATCGTTATCGTAAACTGTGTTTTTCTTAATCTCGATGCTGTGTCCGCCATCGACATAAATCCCGCCTGCTGAGTAATCATCTCCATAAGCAGGGTTTCCGTAAGTCGAGTTTTGATAAATCGTATTGTTTTCTACGACTCCATTTCGCACGTAATCGTTTTTGTCCGCGGTTCCCTCATAACCGATAAGGTCAATCCCGATGTTGTTATTGTTGCGGACCACATTGCCCGCAACGGTGAAGCCGTCAATATTTCCGTTTAGCACAACCGCTTCACTTGCTCCAAGCGTCAGATTCTCAACCGTATTGTCCTTGATTTGAATGTCTTTCATGCTGCCAGTTCCATAGACTGCGATTCCGTGGGCATTTCCTTCATCTGCTGTTGTCTTAATATCCCGGACATGATTGTTCTTAATGGCAATATGACTGCTGGAGCCTGATACATAAATCCCCATAGCAGTTGCTTCCTCAGATGAAACAGTAAGATTTTGAATCGTTAAACCGCTGATGGCAATGTCATGTTTATCGTGAATATGAATGAGCGGTGTCTCATATTCTGCGTCCGCAACGGATCCTCCGCTAATCACGACTTTTTCATTTTTATAGTTTCGGAACGTGATAGGCTTTCCGTCCGTACCGCTGTGCTTTACCTCAAGGGTTTCATGATACGTGCCTTCTCGAATCATGACGGTTGTGCCGGCGGCAGCCTCCTCTGAAGCATGTGCCAGTGTACGAAACGGCTTATCCTTCGTGCCTTCATTTTGATCACTGCCCTCTGGCGAAACATAGATGCAGTTCCCTTGCTCTTCCTCATTCGCTTTTGTCTTATCAAAAACAAAGGCAAGGATGACGGACGTTAACACACCTGCCAAAAGAATAAAATACCATTTTCTCATATTCGATTCCCATTTCGTTTTAGAATAGATTTCTAAAACAATTATAAATGTTCTATTTATGGAAAACCATTTCAAAAATATGAAAATATACCGTGAGATAGATCTTATTCAGCCTGACGAACCTGCCCAGATTCAAACGTGTCAATCACGGATGAAGCCGGCGGGTGAACACGCATCAGAACAATATAGAAAAGAAATGAAATCAGCACACCGACAAACCAGGAAATATCGTATAAGCTTTTTAATGCAGGAACATACATGCCAATCAGTGAAATCAGCGCACCCAAAATCGTGGCTGCAAATGCACGGTAATTATAGCCTTTAAAATACACATAACGCCCTGTTTCGGAATACAGGTCATCTACCGAGAGCTCCCGTTTGCGAATGATAAAGTAATCAGCCATCATCACGCCTGCCACCGGACCAAGCATGCCTCCAATTAAGCCGAGAAACGCATATACGCTTGTCGCGCTCTCCATCAGCTTCCACGGAACCGTAAATAAAGCGAGCAACGCAGTGATAAAACTGCCGCGTTTGAAATTGATATATTTCGGCAGGGCATTCGCTATATCATAAGCCGGCGATACGATGTTCGCGGCGACGTTTACAGAGATCGTGGCGATGCAGAGCGTAATCACGGACAATACGATGACATAAGGGTTATCAAACCTCGCCAAAATATCGACAACATCCCAAATCGGCTCGCCGAAAGCGACCTGTGAACCGGAAGTCACAGTAATACTGGCAAACGCAAACAGCGCGAAGGTTCCCGGCAAACCGTAAAATTGCCCTTTGATTTGCTCTTTTTGCGTTTCAGCAAACCGTGTGAAATCAGGGATATTTAAGATCAATGTCGCCCAGATGCCGATGATGCCGGTAACCCCGGCAGCAAACGGCCAGAATGTTTCTGAAAATGTATGGAACTTTCCTGGCTGAGAATAAATTGGCCCCAACCCTCCGGCAATATCGACGGCCCACCATACCATGCCGCCAAAGACGACATACACTAAAGGACCTGCCCACACCTCAAAACGCTTAATCGATTCCATGCCGTGATGCAATACTAGTAAATGAATGGCCCAAAAGAATATAAAAGAAAGCAAACCTGACAAGTGAATGCCGAGAATGTTCCATCCGCCGCCAATTTCTCCCCAGCCCGGCCATATATTCAAAAGCAGAATGTTCAGTGCCGTGCTTCCCGCAAAGGTCTGAATGCCAAGCCACATGATCGCTGTAAACGCCCTTAGAAGCGCAGGGATATTCGCGCCGTATATTCCGTAAGAAGCCCGGATGATCACTGGAAACGGCAGCCCGTATTTTGTCCCTGCATGGCCGTTTAAGGCCAGAGCGCCAAACAAGATAAGCGATGCCGTAATAATGATCGCCAGCACCTGCCAAGGCGAAAGACCGATCGCAATTAACCCGCCCACCGTCGCGTAGGTCGGTATATTATGTATACATCCCATCCAAATAGAGGCAAAGTTCATTGCTTTCCATGTCCGTTTTTCCTGTCCTAAAGGCAGCAGATCTTCATTGCTCAGTTTGTTGGATTGATGCTGGCTCTCTTTAAATTTCATAGCCGGCTCCCCTTTCAATATTGTCTGTTTTATGTCATATGTTCAGTCTTCTGACATTCGATGTCACTTAATATAACTAAAAAGTCAGACAATAACATTGGCTATGATATACAATTTTCCCGTTTCTATTTGAACAGTCTAAACAAGAAAAAGAGACAGACGCAGTGTCTGTCTCTTTTTCTCATGATGCAGTTTTCATTAATGCAGCAAATCTCACAGCCATAAACAGGCTCGCTCCGCCCGCTATGATCATGATGATTCCCATCATATCAAAATGGGCTGCCGTGATTTCCTTTCCAAAAAGAAGACCAAGGATCACCGAAGACAAAATCGACCCTAAGTAACGGCAGGTTTGAAACAGCCCTGAAGTCGTCCCTACCATGTTAGAAGGACTCGTTTTGAGCATTGCTGCCTGCAGCGCGACATTTCCAAGTCCGTACCCTATACCCAAGATTGACAGTATAAAGCCTTTCCCGATGACCTGAGCATTGATAAAAAAGATGGTTAAGAGTACGGCTCCAGCCGTCATCAAAAGCGCGCCCGCAAAGATCGGCTTGACGACGCCTGATCGGTCGATCCATTTGCCCGTAATAGGTGACACAACGATGCTCATCCCTGACATAAACAGCATAAACAGACCGCTCATTTGAACAGAAAGATGCATTTCGTCTTGAAAATAACTCGGTAGCCCAAAAAATAAACAATAGAAGAAAACATTCAGTAAAATAAACTGAACATATACGGCTGACAGGTTTCGCTGCGTTTTAAACAGACGGACATCAATGAACGGTTTATCCGTTTTCAGCTCACGCCAGACAAAAGCACCGAGCAGAAGCACCCCAAGCACACCCTCAACCGCATGCGGCGACGTGCTGAACGAAAGCAGAAAGGATAGAAGCAAAATGATTCCTCCGGCAAATAAAACAATGCCAAGAATGTCGAGCTGCCGGATAATTGTTTTGATTCCTGCCCCTTTTTTCTGATCTTTCGGGAACATATACATGCCCAATAAGAAGCTGAGGATAATAAACGGCAAATTGACGATAAAGATCGCCGGCCAGCCGCCCCACACAATCAAAAAACCGCCGACTGTCGGCCCGAGCGCCGTCATGGCAGACGCAAAAATAGAGAGCACAGCCAAGGCTGATGCCTGCCGCTCATGAATATGACTTCGAATCAGCCCGACTCCCGACGGATAAATCGCACTGCTCCCTACCGATTGAAACAGCCGCATGATCAATAATGTCATAAACGTTGGCGCAAACGGTGCTCCGATGGCAGAAACCGCAACAAGAATGAGCCCAAATAAAAACAAGCGTTTCCGCCCGATCAAATCGCCGAGCTTTCCCGTTACGGGCTGAGCCACGGCACTTGCCAGGTAAAACGAGGAAATCAGCCAGGAAACCGTTGTAAACGACAGGTGAAACTCATGCTGGATGCTATGGAGCGCAAGAGAAATCATAGACGAATTCAGCGGATTCAGCATCGTTCCCGAAGCCACCGCTGTTAAAAAAACAGCACGGCTTTTTTTCGATATCATCATTTCACTTGCGCTAGAAATTCTTCCATTGTCCGCGATTTACCGATTCTCGGAAAAATAAAGCGCAGTGTGGCTTCATGCTCTTCCTGGCTGAACGTGGACATGGCATCTGTAATAAAAATCTGCTGATAGCCAAGCTGGAATGCCTCGCGTGCTGTGCTTTCCACCCCGATGTTCGTCGCGATGCCGCACAATACAATCGTGTCAATGCCGCGGCGCCTCAGCTGTAAATCTAAATCCGTGCCGAAGAATGCACCCCACTGCCGTTTTGTTACAGTGTAATCTCCATCCTGCACACCGATTTCCGGAACAAATTCGGCCCAATCCGCAGGCATTTCCCCTGAACCTCCCTGCGCAGGCTCATCTGTTTGCGGCTTCAGCGCATCCGCTCCGTCATGAAAGGCTACATTCACAAAGCTGATGAACCCGTTATGTTTCCGAAATTCATCTACGAGCTTTTTCGCATTTGGGACAACCTGTCCGCTTTGATCTATCGGCACAATTCCTTTTTGCAAATCAATGATAACCAATGCTGTTTTTTGAAAATCAATGTTGAGTGTATTCATCATACGTCTCCTCCTGATGCTGTTAGTGTTTCTCACATTGCTTATTTTACTCTGCCTAAGTTCTTTTAGTATGGTTGTGAAATTCTCAGAAGGAGCGCTTTTCTTATGATTTTTCTTTTATGTAATAGTAACAGGTCGTACATACGAACAGACCGGCAAGCACTGTAATCATAAGGGGTGTCATCGCTTCATCACCTGCCCGCCGTTTAACGGCTCCTGTCTGAAAATGCCCATGAATTTGCGGCGGTCCACCCAAAGCAGGATGAGACACATGACCATTAATATCGTGCTAAGATCCTGCACACCAATATTAAAACAATAGTTAATCAAGACGATGTTCACAATAATCGGCATAAAAACAACTGCCCCTAATGCAGATGTTCTCGGAATCAGTAATAAAACAGCTGCAAGGATTTCACCGAAACCTATAAACAATTCGTAAACATGAGAATAACCGAAAAATGTCCACACAATGGTAAACCCCTTTCCAGCGGCTGCCTCAATTTCAGGCGTCACTTCGCCAAACTGGCCTATCACCACTTTCGCCAGGCCGTACACGAAAAAATTAAAGGCTAAAAACAATCGGAACGTCGCCGGAATCGATTTACTTACCGCTCTCCTTAGCCTGCCCCCTTTATTCATAACGCATCTCCCCCTAGTGTATTATTTGAGTTAGTACACTTAATACAGTATAAAACATTCTAATAATTGTCAATTCTCTTTTCTGCTCATATGAACAGCTTCTTTTATAGATATAAAGTCTTATATCGCAAAAAAATGCCGTTTTCCATTCTTTACATCCCTCGATAACATTCCCTAAAAAACCATGTTAGGAAATCTTACATGAAAATGTTTTATCATTCTTTTTTCTCTATAATGAAGAAATATAATAATTCTGAAAGATACGGAGGAATGAGACATGCAAATGGGCGATACAGTTTTTATGTTCTTTTGCGCTTTACTCGTGTGGCTGATGACCCCGGGATTAGCGTTATTTTATGGAGGAATGGTAAAAAGCAAAAATGTGCTGAGCACTGCAATGCACAGTTTCTCTTCCATTGCCATCGTTTCCATCGTTTGGGTGCTGTTCGGATATACACTTGCCTTCGCACCAGGCAATTCAATCATTGGCGGACTAGAGTGGGCTGGTCTGAAAGGGGTTGGATTTGATCCGGGAGATTATAGCGATACCATTCCCCACTCATTGTTTATGATGTTCCAAATGACGTTCGCTGTTCTGACAACAGCAATTATTTCCGGGGCTTTCGCAGAGCGAATGCGATTCGGCGCTTTTCTTTTATTCTCGGTTTTATGGGCTTCTTTGGTTTACACGCCGGTTGCGCACTGGGTATGGGGCGGCGGCTGGATCGGCCAGCTTGGCGCGCTCGATTTCGCCGGCGGCAACGTTGTTCATATTTCCTCCGGTGTGGCAGGCCTTGTTCTCGCTATTGTGCTCGGCAAACGGAAAGACGGTACAGCGTCTTCTCCGCACAACCTCATTTACACATTCTTAGGCGGGGCTTTGATTTGGTTCGGCTGGTTCGGTTTTAACGTCGGCAGCGCCCTGACCTTAGACGGTGTGGCCATGTACGCTTTCATCAACACAAACACTGCCGCAGCAGCTGGGATTGCCGGCTGGATCTTAGTAGAATGGATCATTAACAAAAAACCGACGATGCTCGGAGCGGTATCCGGCGCAATCGCCGGGCTTGTGGCGATTACGCCGGCTGCCGGATTTGTCACACCGTTCTCTTCCATTATAATCGGCATCATTGGCGGAGCGGTTTGTTTCTGGGGTGTATTCTCACTTAAAAAGAAATTCGGATACGATGACGCGCTCGACGCCTTTGGCCTGCACGGCATCGGCGGCACATGGGGCGGAATCGCAACAGGATTATTCGCGACAACCTCTGTTAATTCAGCGGGTGCGGACGGCTTATTCTACGGAGATGCAAGCTTAATCTGGAAACAAATCGTAGCCATCGCCGCCACTTATGTTTTTGTATTTATTGTCACTTTCGTTATTATTAAAATTGTAGGCCTCTTCCTTCCCCTTCGCGCAACCGAAGAAGAAGAATCACTTGGGCTTGACTTAACGATGCACGGGGAAAAAGCATATCAAGATTCTATGTGAGGAGTGACGCTATGAGCGGTCAAATGTTCAAGGTAGAAATTGTAACGCGTCCGGCAAATTTTGAAAAGCTGAAGCAGGAACTCGGAAAAATCGGGGTCACCTCTCTGACCTTCTCCAATGTTCACGGCTGCGGCCTTCAAAAAGCACATACGGAGCTCTATCGAGGGGTAAAAATAGAAAGCAATGTATATGAACGTTTAAAAATTGAAATCGTGGTCAGCAAAGTTCCTGTTGATCAAGTGACTGAGACCGCTAAAAGGGTCCTGAAAACAGGATCACCTGGTGACGGAAAAATATTTGTCTATGAAATCAGCAATACGATCAACATCCGCACCGGCGAGGAAGGACCTGAAGCACTATAATCGTTTAGAAGAGATTCGGAATTCCGGATCTCTTTTTTTGCGTATAGAAAAAACCCCCAGAAACGCTGTCTCTCCTTCGAATTCTCTTCAAGCGTCACGCATTTTGGCAAAGTCTTTTTTGATTTGAAACTTTTTATGAGTATAATGAGTCTATTATTAAAAATGTAAAAGGTGATTATTTGAATTACGAAATTTTTAAAGCTATTCATGGACTATCTCATCACAATTCGGTTCTCGATTCTATTATGGTCTTCATAACGGAATATGCCATTGTCGCCTATGCCCTTATCCTATTGGCAATCTGGCTGTTCGGGAACACGCAAAGCAGAAAAAATGTGCTTTACGCGGGCCTTACAGGAATTGCGGGTCTCGTCATCAACTTTTTGATTACGCAAGTTTATTTCGAACCGCGCCCGTTCGTTGCGCACACAGTGCATACGCTGATTCCGCATGATGCGGATGCATCATTTCCGAGTGACCACACAACAGGTGCGTTAGCAATTTCTATTGCGATGCTTTTCAGAAACCGCAAAATCGGCTGGCCCCTTGTTATTTTCGGGCTTTTGACAGGCTTTTCGAGAATTTGGGTAGGGCATCACTATCCGGTAGATGTATTAGGCAGCCTTGTTGTCGCCATCATTATCGGGTTCCTATTCTTTAGATTTTCAGATCTGCTTCGCCCATTCGTCGATTTGATTGTGAAAATCTATGAAGCCATCATTAATAAACTGACGAAAAAACCAACCGATCAAAATTTCTAGAAAAGACAAAAGCCGGCGTCTGAATCCAAGACAGCCGGCTTTAAAATTTTTCGTACATCTCATGTTTTCTCCGCTTCGCCAACACATATAAACCACAAAACAATACAATTCCAACAGTATCGATGAGCACATCCCGAATACATCCGTTCCTGCTGAAGAAGAGCTGAAGAACTTCTGTGAAAAAAGCAAACGCAAACGAGCCGGCTGCAGCTGATTTTATGCTGCCCCGCTGTTTCCACAGCAAATATGTCAGCACAAAGAAGGAAAACGCGTGCCCGATTTTTTGAATAAGCGCTACAGGTACAGCAAGCTCAGTAAAATCCATGTCTAAAAACTGAGACAGATCAGGGTGCGGCTGAAAATGAAAAGCCACCGTTTGCGATACGACCATGCCGCTGAAGCTTTCCGTACAGACAGAGAGCAGAATAAAAAAGGTCCATCCTGCGAGCAATAGGCGGTTCATGACATAACCTCCTTTATAACATACTTGCCTTTGTGTAACTACATAGACGGTGAAACAAAGCAAAAAGTAACAAAAAAAACGCCCATCACACGGATAGACGTTTTCTTCATTAAGACTGTTCAGTGTCTTCTGTTGTGCTGCTTTCTTTGGAACCAGATTTGTCAGTTGAATCATCCTTTTTCTCACCGGATTTTTCTTCTGTTCCTTTTTCAGTTGATCCATCCTTTTTCTCGGAAGATTGCTGAATGGATTCTTCTGTTTCTTCAGTTGCAGCTTTTTCTTCAGCAGCTGCTGCTTTTTCAATAGAAGAAACCGGCTTGTCCATAAAGTTCAGCGGGTTCATAGCGACTCCGTCTTTACGGATTTCAAAATGCACGTGGTTTCCGCTGTCTTCGCTGTAAAGGTTCTTGCCAGACTTTCCGATCACTTGGTTTTGTTTCACCTTGTCACCTTGCTCAACACTTACTTCAGAAAGAGATTGATATACAGTTGATAAGCCGTCGGCATGTTCAACTTCTACAACATATCCCAGCACTGGATCTTTTTCAGCTTTGACAACCGTACCGCTCAGAGAAGCAGAAACATCGAAATCTTTTCCGTCTTTCTCAGCTAAGTCAATTCCTTTGCTTAGGCTGTACGTGTTATTATAGGTAACGAGTGCTGCTTCTTTCTCTTCTTTTGCGGCATCGGTTTCATAGAACTTTTTCACAACAGAAACGTTTTCAGAATCAACAACCGGCATTGCGACATTTTCCATTGACTTTCCTACTTCAACTGCATCGTCGTTGTTGTCATATGCGGAGTTTCCGCCGTTATCAGCCAACTGATCCTTTACATCATCATTTGATACAGATTGATACCAAAGGACAGCTGTTAAAATGACGGCCGCACTGACTAAGTAAATTGCAGGGAACACCCAGCGTTTACGAAAAAACTGCTGAAGTTTTTTGACTTGAGAAGTTTTCTTTTCTTCCTCTCTCATTGTTTCATCACCTCAGCAACATTCTGAACACTTTTCTGAAAATATATACACCTATACAAAAAACTTTTTTAGATGTAGTTTGCGCAGACTGATACGAAAATATGTCATTTTTTTTGAGAGGAGTGCCAAATACTTATGAACATGACATTGCGTCTTGCTGAACATAAAGATCTGGAGGCAGTTGTTGCGATTTATAATTCAACGATTACTTCTCGAATGGTAACAGCCGATACCGAGCCGGTAACACTTGAAGACCGGATGGAATGGTTTTTGGGGCATACAGAGGCACGTCCGCTCTATGTTGCCGAGGACGAAAACGGGAACGTTGCTGCCTGGATCAGCTTTGAAACATTTTACGGAAGACCCGCCTATAATAAAACAGCGGAAGTCAGCATATACATTGACGAAGCATGCCGCGGCAAAGGCGTCGGATCGTATTTGCTCCAAGAAGCGCTTCGCATTGCGCCGAATCTTGGAATCCGCTCACTTATGGCCTTCATTTTCGGACATAATAAACCAAGCCTGAAGCTGTTTGAAAAGCACGGGTTTGCAGAATGGGGCCTATTCCCCGGCATTGCCGAAATGGACGGCAAAAGATACGATTTAAAAATTTTAGGGAGAGAGCTGTCATGATTAGTCTGGATAAAGATGAAAACGAGATTGAACATCATAATGAAGAAAGCAGTGCCGCAGAACAGGAGGTTGTGCCTGCGGAAAGTGAGAGCCGCCAGCTGAGCGCCTCTGCTGTCAAGTCGCTATCAGACATTGCCAAGTGGGGCAAAATTTCAGGCATTTTGCTGATCATTATGGGCTCGCTGCTCACTCTGTCTGCTTTGATGACAGTGATCGGCGCCATTCCGGGCGTACTGCTGATTATTTCAGGCGTCTTTCTGATGCGTTCAGCAAAAGCAGCCGCGGAAGCTGAAGGAAATCTTACCGGCACTGCTGGTGAAAACATGCTTGAGAATTACGGGAAATTTATTAAAATGCAGCTGTTTTACGCAGCATCCAGCATTGTCACTGGCCTGATCGGGATCATTTTAGTCATTTTCATGCTGGTGATCATCGGCATAGCCGCTTTTGAAAACACCAATACGTATGAAGATCCGGATTCTTACTATTATGAGGATGATCCGGTGTTCGAATAGAGATTCAAAAAGATAGACACAAATAGCAAAGGCATGAGTTTGGTATTGAATGAACCGGGCTCATGCCTTTTTATTATGTATCTCTGCGTTATCGCCATTCCTCCATGACACGCTCTCCAATCAGGATGTTTCTCCCCTGCAATCTCTCCATTTCATTCTTAAGAGAAAGACTGTTTTCTCCGGCCGACAGGATCTACTGTTACTGCCGCACCATTGACAAAATAATAGTTGAATCCAAATAGGCTAGAGCAAACACAGAGTTATCTAACAAGCATATACTCCAATAACCGACATTGTTTTATCCATTCAAGAAAAAGGAAGTGGGTTACTTGTGTTTTTCAAAGATAAAAAAATACTCATAATTGGCGGAACAGGTACGATTGGAAAAAGCCTACTAAAACAAATTCTTAAGGACCAACCAAAGGTTGTTCGAATATTCAGCAGGGATGAATATAAACAATTTATGCTAGAAAACGAAATCGGGCCCAGAAAGGATATTAGATTTTTAATAGGAGATGTGCGAGATTATGACCGGGTGTTAAATGCAATGGACAGCATTGACTACGTCTTCCATACTGCTGCCATGAAGCATGTTCCCGCTTGCGAATACAATCCCTATGAAGCGGTCCTGACAAATATTATAGGAACCAATAATGTCATTAAAGCAGCCGTTGCCCAAAACGTGAAAAAAGTCGTTTTTACAAGTTCAGATAAGGCAATATCACCAACGAATGCATATGGAGCAACAAAACTCACAGCTGAAAGGTTAATTTCCGCAGCAGAGTACAGCAAAGGAAAAGCCGAGACGGTTTTTTCTTGTGTTCGGTTTGGAAATGTAATGGGTTCAAGGGGTTCCGTAGTTCCCTTGTTTACAGAACAAATCTTAAAGCAAAAAAAAGTGACTGTTACGGATTTAAACATGAACCGCTTTATGATGACACTGGATCAGGCGACGTCATTATTAATTAGCGCGCTTAAAGAATCTCAGGGCGGAGAAATTTTCATATTAAAAATGCCGGTTATCTCACTGAGCGACTTAGTGTCAGTCGTTGTTGAAGAAACATGCAAAAAACACAATTTGAATATTAATGAAATTGAAATACAAGAAATCGGGCTGCGGCCCGGAGAAAAAATGTATGAAGAACTTATGACGCATGATGAATCGACAATGGCTTTTGAGCTGCCTGAAATGTTTGTGATCCCTTCAACATTTGGGAAAAGAAATCATTATACTCAAGCAAAAAAAGCAGCTGAAGGAACCTATAGTTCAAATGATCAGGAGCAAATTTCAAAAGGAGAAGTCCTTACATTATTACAATCGCAAAAACTAATTTAATCTGGGAAGGAAGATGGGCATGAATATTCTCGTTACCGGCGGAGCAGGTTTTATTGGCAGATGGGTTGTGAAAAAGTTATTAGAAGACGGTCATCAAGTATGGGTGCTGGATGATTTATCGAATGGGCGTTTAGAAAATCTCGAAGAGCTAAAAAACGCCCCGGGTTTTATCGAGTTTATTAATGGAGATATAAAGGATTTAAACACATTAGAAGATCTTTTCTTGAAACAATTTGACATTTGCTATCATTTGGGTGCAAGCATAAACGTACAAGACAGCATTGACGATCCGAAAACCACATTTGCAAATGACACAATCGGTACTTTTAACATTTTAGAATTATGTAAAAAGCATAATGTGAAAGTTGTTTTTATGAGTACCTGTATGGTGTACGACCGAGCTGCATTTGCTGAAGGCATCAAAGAAACAGATCCTATTAAACCCGCTTCTCCTTATGCAGGAGCAAAGATCGCGGCTGAAAACATGGTGCTCTCTTATTATCACGCGTATGGTCTCCCAGCGGTGGTTATACGTCCGTTTAATACGTATGGGCCTTTCCAGAAAACAGGTGGTGAAGGCGGAGTAGTCGCTATTTTTATAAAAAATAAATTGGACGGCAAAAAGCTGCATATATATGGTGATGGCACTCAAACCCGTGATCTTTTATATGTAGAGGATTGTGCCAATTTCGTCGTGCAGGCGGGTTATTCCCCAAAAGCTAACGGTGAAATTATAAACGCAGGCCTTGGAAGAGATATCTCTATTAATGATTTAGCAGAATTAATCGCAGGCGATAAACAAAACATTCGCCATGTAGCGCACATACATCCTCAAAGTGAAATTCCAAAATTGTTATGCAACTACGAAAAAGCAAAGAAAATCCTTAATTGGAGCCCGCAGGTTAGTTTGGAGGAAGGAATAAGAAAAACAGAAGAATGGATTAAGGGCACGAATCTTATTTAATAGGAGAATTGAATATGACAAGTGAGAATAAATTGGCAATTACAGGCGGTAAGCCCGTCAGAGATTCTTATCTTCCATACGGCAGACAATGGCTGGATGAAGAAGATATCCAATCGGTAGTCGATGTTTTACGAGGAGACTATTTGACGACGGGACCAACAATTGACTTATTCGAACAAAAAGTCGCTGAATATGCTGGCAGCAGCTATGCTGTTTCATTTTCCAGCGGAACTGCTGCTTTGCATGCAGCTTGCTTTGCTGCGGGAATTTCACAGGGAGATGAAGTCATTACTACACCCATCACATTTGCGGCAAGCGCCAATTGTATTTTGTACATGGGCGCCAAACCGGTTTTCGCAGATATTGACCCGCTCACATACAATATCGACCCTGATTCTATCGAAAAGCTGATCACTCCAAAAACAAAGGCCATTATACCAGTAGACTTCACAGGACAGCCGGTGAATCACGATCGGATTCAAAAAATCGCAAAAGCCAATAACTTGATCGTCATTGAAGATGCTGCACATGCATTAGGCGCTTCATATAAAGGTGAAAAAATCGGTTCAATCAGTGATATGACAATGTTTAGTTTCCACCCTGTTAAACATATTACAACAGGCGAGGGCGGAATGATAACGACGAATAATAGAACTTATTATGAGAAGCTGCTCCAATTCCGCAGTCACGGTATAATCCGTGATTCTAAAAAATTATCACAAGACCACGGATCGTGGTACTATGAAATGCACTTCCTTGGTTTTAATTATCGGATGACAGATATCCAAGCTTCATTAGGGATCAGCCAATTGAAAAAAGTAGATGATTTTATTGAAACACGAAATCATCTTGCCAGGATCTATAACGAAAAGTTAAAAACCATCTCCCACATTCATCTGCCAAGTCAAGATACAGCCTCAACCTCAAGCTGGCACCTTTATATTATCAACTTAAAGCTGGATCAGCTAAAAGGAAATCGCGATGATATTTTTAACGCTATGCAACAGGAAAATATAGGAGTTAATGTTCACTATATACCTGTTTATTTACACCCTTACTATCAGCGTTTAGGTTATCAAGCCGGCCTATGTCCAAATGCAGAAAATCTTTATAAAGGAATTATCACCTTACCTCTGTTTCAATCAATGAACGAAAAAGATGCAGATGACGTGATCAAAGCATTAAAAAAAGTAGTAGATTTTTATTCGTAGGAGGTGATCAGTTGAAAGTAACGGCTATTATCCAAGCACGGATGGGGTCCAGCAGATTGCCAGGCAAAGTATTAAAAAAAGTTCTGAATAAACCTCTGCTTGAATATCAAATTGAAAGAATAAAAAGAGCGGCACTTATTGATGATATTGTGATCGCCACAACGACAAATGCGATGGATAAACCAATTGTTGAGCTAAGTAAGAGATTATCTCTTACTTATTATTGTGGGTCAGAAAACGATGTCTTATCAAGATACTACGAAGCTGCAAAAATAAGCAAAGCGGAAACGATCGTCCGCTTAACCTCTGACTGCCCTATTATAGATCATCGTGTCATTGACAGAGTAATTAAATTTTACCTAGATTCAAATGGCCAATATGATTATGTGTCTAACACTTTAAATAGAACATATCCCCGCGGTATGGATATAGAAGTTTTTTCAGCTTCGTCGTTAGAGAAGGCTCATGCCGAGTCCAGTCTTGAACATGAACGGGAACACGTGACACCCTTTATTTTCCTGAATCCCGGCCGGTTCAAATTGGCTAATATCACCTATACCGAAAATCAGAAACAGCATAGATGGACTGTGGACACACCTGAAGACTTTTTATTAATCAAAAAAATCATTGAAAAACTATATCCAACTAAACCTGACTTTAGCTTAGAGGATACATTAGCATTATTGAACACGTTTCCGGAGTGGTCTTTACTCAACGCCCGAATAGAACAAAAAGAAATCTTCAATGACAACAATGACAAATACAAGTGATGATGAGGTGCTGTTATGAACATTCTTTTCAGAACAGATGCTTCAATTGAAATAGGCACAGGTCATGTCATGAGGTGCCTCACGCTTGCTAATGCTTTGCGTAAAAAGGGAGCTAATATTACATTTGTTTGCCGAAACTTACAGGGTCATCTAGCTGAGGTGATTCGCGCGCAGCAGTTTGATCTCATTATGCTCTCAGAACCTAAAAAGAATGTTGTCATTCCTAAAGCAACTTCCCATTCTGATTGGCTTGGTGTTCCTTGGCATGTTGACTCAGCTGAAACCATTAGTGCGATTAAAGACATGAACAAGGAAATCTCCCTCGTTATCATTGATCACTACGCAATTGATATCAATTGGGAAATGAAAGTGAAAAAACATGTAAAAAAAATGATGGTGGTTGATGACCTAGCTGATCGTTTACATGATTGTGATATTTTATTAGACCAGAATCTTTATCCTCATTATGAAGACCGTTATATCAATTTGGTCCCCAAAAGCTGCAAACAATTTTTAGGACCGGAATACGTCTTATTGCGAGACGAATTTTATTCATTTCATCCCAGTAACAAAAACTGCGATGGAAGTGTAAGAAAGATTCTTGTCTTTTTTGGAGGCACTGATCCCACCAATGAAACGAAAAAGGCCATTAATGCCTTTAAGCAGCTTTCTTCCCATGATATTGAGCTGGACATCGTGATTGGAAATACCAATACCCATAAGAATGAAATTGAATCCATTTGCAAAAAACATGCTTTCTGCAGCTTTCACTGCCAAGTGAATCATATTGCAGAATTAATGTACAATGCCGACCTTGCAATAGGTGCGGGCGGAACTGCCGCTTGGGAGCGCTGCTTTCTTGGCCTTCCAGCCATCGTAATCACCGTCGCTGAAAATCAAGAACTGATCGCTCAAACGCTTGATCAATTAGGTGCTATTCAATATCTGGGGCCTAAAGAATCAGTCAAGGAATCCGATATCGCCTCCGCCATTAACGAAATGATAAATAACCCCTCGTCATTAATACAAATGTCAAAAAAGGCCCGCATGCTTCTAGAAGGAAATATGGATAAGCGCCAAAATCTCTTATTCGAAATTTTAAAGTAAGGAAGGGATAAATCTGTGTTCAAATACTCCCTTAGGACATTAAAAGAAAAAGACTTAGACACAGTTCTCCGTTGGCGGAACGATGAAAGAATCAGGCAATCAATGTATAACGACCAAATCATTACTGAAAAACAGCATCAGCAATGGTTCAAGAATGTGAATTCCTCCAAAACAGAACATTATTTTATCTTTACAATTGATCATACAGACACCGGCTTTGTGAGTTTTAAAGATGTTGACCATAAAAATAACCACTGCTATTGGGGTTTTTACATCGGAGAGGCCCAGAGTCCAAAAGGCTCCGGTTCTGTCATGGGATTTTTAGCATTAGAATGGGCGTTTCAACAGTTAGAGGTTGAGAAAGTATACGGAGAAGTCCTGTCGAATAACGAAAAAAGCTTGTCATATCACCAATCACTTGGTTTTAGCAAAGAAGGTCATTTCCGAAACCATATCGTAAGGAATAACAACTATCTTGATGTAATCAGATACGGTCTTTTAAAGGAAGAATGGATAGCGGAAAAACCGAAAGTGATGAAGAAATTAGCTGAAAGAGGAATAGATAAAAAAGACCTTGATACAAATTTTAATGAACTGATGATCTGAAAAAAAATCACTTGATCTAAGTCCTTTGCTGCATGGCTGATATCACTGTAAATAGAAGGAGGTGCAAAAATGAACGAAATCAATATAGAAGGAAGAAAAATCGGGCCGCATCATCCTCCGTTTATCATTGCTGAAATGTCTGGGAACCATAATCAATCATTAGAGCGCGCTTTTAACATTATAGAAGAAGCGGCCAAAGCAGGTGCACACGCTTTGAAAATACAAACATATACCGCTGACACCATGACATTAAATATGAATACGAAAGATTTTAAAATTGAGGATGAGAATAGTCTCTGGTCCGGCAGAACGCTCTATACATTATATCAACAAGCGTACACCCCATGGGAATGGCATAAACCAATCTTCGATAAATGCCGGGAACTTGGAATGATCCCTTTGAGTACGCCATTTGATGAATCGTCTGTCGACTTTTTGGAGGACTTGGGTGTGCCTATATATAAAATCGCTTCATTTGAAAATACCGATATCCCTCTTATCAAAAAGGTTGCTGCTACTGGTAAGCCTATTATCATTTCAACCGGAATGGCTACAGTAGCAGAAATTGATGAATCAATAAGGGCCGCCAAAGAAGCCGGCTGTAAAGAATTAATACTTCTAAAATGCACTAGCACCTACCCGGCATCACCGGAAAACACCAATATTTCTACGATCCCTCATATGAAAGAATTATTCAATTGCCAAGTCGGCTTATCGGATCACACAATGGGAACAGGAGTTGCTGTCGCTAGTGTCGCCCTAGGCGCAACTGTGATTGAGAAACATTTCACTTTATCAAGAGCTGATGGCGGCGTAGATTCTGCCTTTTCACTGGAACCCTCCGAACTGAAGGAGCTTGTCGTTGAAACTGGAAGGGCGTGGCAAGCATTAGGACAGATAACGTACGGACCCAGTGACGAGGAAAAAGCTTCGCTTAAATTCCGCCGCTCTATTTATGTAAAAAAAGATATAAAAGCCGGAGAGATTTTCACAAAAGACAATATTAAGGTCGTACGACCCGGTTATGGGTTGGAACCAAAATTCTATGATGTCATTATCGGCAGAACAGCTAAGAAACATATTGCAGCAGGAACACCGCTGAGATGGGATTCTATATAGTTTATATACCGCCTCTTTGTGAACATACTCGCCCTCTCCGCTTTAAAGAACTAGAGAATATATGATCATAAAAAAACTGCACCCTGATCTGTTCAGCAAATCGGGGTGCAGTTCTGGTGTTCAGCTCTTTTTTAAAATTGCATTTTCTTGCGTCTGTCTTCCTCAGTCAAAAATTCCACAAAACTCCGCATCGCAAACGGTTCTTCCTTAATCTGGCGCGTATAGGAGTCTTTCCGCTCTTCTGAAAGGATTTCGCTCTTTTTGATCCTGTTCAGCATATAGATGTGAACCGTTTTTTGGATTTGTTTATGCTGATAGCCTGCTTCTTTGAAAAATGCCAGGCCGAGCGCTGCCAGAAGCGCAAATATGCCTGCGCTGATCAGGGACTCCCTGTCAGCAGAAGCGTGAAATAGAAAAGCAGCCAAATTAAAGAGAGAGAATGCAGCAAGCGGAAAAGCAAGAAAACGGTACATGACAGTTTTTTTCATGAAAGGCTGTACGGCCTTTTGGATTTTTTGCATTTCTGTTTTAATGAACCCCGGCATTTGTTCGACTCTGTAAAAGTTCATTGTAATCCTCCCCCTTTATTTGATGTTGCAAGGCTTCACGAACGTTATCATATGTGCTTATTTTAACGCAGGTGCAAGCTGGTTTTAAAGAAATCTGCCCGTATTTTTCACGAAGAATCTGGTTCGCCGCTCTTTATTCTTTTAAAATGTGAGTGTTATAATTTGTAATGGGAATCAGATCGCTGTTATTCATGGAATACTAATGGCAATCTTCTTGATAAATATGAATGAGCGGGGTTACAAAGTGAGTATTTCTTCCATCCTTTTATCACTTTTTTTCATTTTGAATATTCTTTTGGCCATCATTGTCATTTTCAAAGAACGGCGCGATGCCAGCGCATCTTGGGCGTGGCTGCTTGTTCTTTTCTTTATTCCCGTTTTAGGCTTTATTTTATACTTGTTATTCGGCCATAATCTCAGGCGCAAGCATTTGTTTCAATGGGAGGACCGAAAAAAAATCGGCATCGAAAAGCTGCTGAAGCATCAGCTTGAAGATTTAGAAACCAAGCAATTTCAGTTCAACAACCGGGCAACCTTTGATAACAAAGATTTAATCTATATGCTTATCATGAATAACCATGCTGTGTTCACCGAGGATAATTCAGTTGACGTGATCACAGATGGACGGGATAAGTTTCAGCGGCTGCTGAATGACATTTCAAAGGCTAAGGATCATATCCACTTACAATATTATATTTATAAAGGTGATGAATTAGGCAAAAAATTACGGGACGCTCTCATCCAAAAAGCGAAAGAAGGCGTTCAGGTCAGAGTGCTTTATGATGAACTCGGGTCCAGAACGCTGCGAAAAAAGTTTTTTAAAGAGCTCCGCGAGGCTGGCGGGCATGTGGAGGTCTTTTTCCCTTCAAAACTCAGGCCGATTAACTTGCGGCTGAATTACCGGAACCACCGAAAGCTTGTCATTATAGACGGAATGACCGGTTATGTCGGCGGATTTAACGTCGGAGATGAGTATCTCGGGCTTAATCCGAAATTCGGTTATTGGCGTGATACGCATATCAGACTGCAGGGAACGGCCGTGCACGCCATCCAGACACGATTCATCCTTGACTGGAACCAAGCTTCCCATCGCCATACGCTGACATATATTCCGAATCACTTTCCTGATTATGGCCCGAAAGGCAACGTCGGGATGCAGATTGTCACGAGCGGACCGGATTCCGAATGGGAACAAATTAAAAATGGCTACATTAAAATGATTTCGAATGCCAAGCGTTCCATTTTGATCCAAACGCCTTATTTTATTCCGGACGCAAGCCTGCTGGATGCTTTAAGGATCGCGTGCCTGTCAGGCATTGACGTCAACATTATGATTCCGAACAAGCCTGATCATGCCTTTGTATACTGGGCGACACTCTCGTACATCGGCGATCTGTTGAAAGCCGGAGCCACTGTCTATATTTACGATAATGGCTTTATTCACGCGAAAACCATCGTAGTGGATGACGAAATTGCATCAGTCGGCACAGCAAACATCGATGTCCGTAGCTTCAGGCTGAATTTTGAGGTTAATGCATTTATTTACGATATCACCATTGCTAAAAAACTGGTTTCTACATTTAAAGAAGATTTGCTCGTATCCAGAAAATACACCTATGAGGAATATCTGCAGCGCTCCTTGTGGATTCGAATTAAAGAATCCGTCTCGCGGCTGTTGTCGCCGATTTTATAAGATGCGCCAAAACCCCGGCCTTTACGGCCGGGGTTTTTCCTGATGATCACAGTAAATGATCATCGCCTCCCGCAAAAAAGCGGCAAGGCCTTCTCCATATTGATTGATTGAATGAGTAAATCGTTCGTCAGTGATATACACTTCCGCAAGTCCTCTGAAAATGTCGAGTGTGCAATTGTAATGATATTGACAAATATGGTCGCGAAACGCCCCCACAGCGGCCTGGACCTCTGCATCATCAGACCCGTGCTCCATTCGCGCCGCAATTCGTCTGTAAATTGAATCAAATTCAGCCATGATCACGCGCCAATCGTCTGCCGTATATGCAGATGTCCTTGTCTCTGTTTCTTCTGCGATTTTCCTTCCATACAGCCTTCTGACTTCATCAGCATATGTCTGCTGGTGCTCCTCAATGTCTTTCATGCTGAATCCCGCAAATAAATCCCTCTTATTCATATGTTCTCCTCCCTCGATGGACTGAAGCGTCCTGTCAATCGTTTGAATCATATCTTCCATTCTTTGTTTTTTCTTCATCAATATATCCTTTTGCGACTGAAGTGCCGCTTTCCGGTCAAAGTTCGGATGATCAAGCATCTCTTTAATATCCTCCAAACGAAAGCCGATTTCCTTGAAAAATAAAATCTGTTGCAGCCTTTCTAGATCTGCATCACTGTATAAACGATACCCTGCGTCAGTAAGCGCTGATGGATTCAGGAGCTGAATATGGTCATAGTGATGAAGCGTCCGAATGCTGACGCCCGCTATGTCTGCCACTTGTTTGACTTGGTATTTCATAACTGCCGCCTCCTCCTTTTTTATCGTAAACAATTACGCTGCGTCAGGGTCAATCCCTAAAATATTATTTTCTATATACAAAACTTCTCACAAATAGTGTATAAAAGAAAAGTGAGTATTTTTTTGTAAAGGGGAGCCAGTGTACATGAATCCTGAAACAATGAACAAAACCCTCATCAGCATTTCAAAATGGGGAAAAGCAACAGGCATTTTATTTATTATTATGGGCGCAATTACCGCGCTGTCAGGCGCGTTCTTTTTTCTTATCGGTGCCGTGCCGGGCGTACTGCAAATTATTTCCGGAATCTTTTTGATGCGGTCAGCTAAAGAAGCAGGCCAAATGGCTGAACACAATAGCGGACAATCTGAAGACTTAATGCTGGAGAATTATGCGAAGTTTGTAAAGATGCAAGGGATTTATTTAATCGTGAGCATTGCTGTATCCATTCTAGCGATTATCGCATTCTTCATCTTTTTAATGCTTGGAATTGCTGACGGCCTTTTCAACGATTATAATACGTACAGCTCTTATTAATCAGAAAAACCCGGAGCGGACTCCGGGTTTTTTTATTATTCCGCTTCGCTTACCACTGTGAAGCGTTCATTTTTGTGTGCCGGATGTTCAAGCTCATCCAATACGGCAATGGCATAATCTGCATAGCTGATATAACTGTCGCCTTTTGCGTTTACGATGACATTGTCTTTTCCTTTTTGGTAAGAACCTGTCCGTTTTCCTGCCGGGTCAAAAAATGCCGCAGGGCTGAGGAACGTCCAAGAAATGGAGTCTGTCTGCTGCAAGTCTTTCAGGTTCTCCCCTTGATTTGATGCAGTCGGCAGATATTCTTTTGGGAATTCCGGCGTATCCATTAAACGGGTTGTTTTGGCTTCATCAACAAACAGGCTTCCTGCTCCGCCGACGACAAGCAATCTTGTGTTTTTTGCATCCTTTAAGATGCTGATTAGGGCTCTGCCTGCTTCAACATGAAGATGTTCCTGGCCAGGTGCTGCTCCAAATGCGTTTACGACCACGTCGAAAGGCTTGATGTCTTCTGCAGTCAGTTCAAACACATCTTTCTCCAAAATCGCTATGTCCTGTTCCTGTACTTTTGAAGAGGACCGAACGATGGCAGTCACTTCATGGCCTCTTGTTTTCGCTTCTTTCAAAATCTGGCTTCCTGCTTTTCCGCTTGCTCCGATAATTCCAATTTTCACTTTTCATTTCCTCCTTATTTGTAACATTTTTAGTTACATGTTGACGGTGAGAAGTCATCCCTTTTGATTAAAAGAGATGATTCATAACATCTTTTAATGACTTGCTTGCCAATTCATTTTCCATCGCTTTTTGCACACTTTCAAATGTTTCATCCAGTGCGTTCTGAATTTTTTTCCCTACCGGACATTTCGGATTCGGATTCTCATGAACCGCAAAGAGTTCTTCTTGCTTTTGGACAGCCCGATATACTTCTAATAGAGAAATATCGGCCGGATCTTTTTTGAGGCTTGCACCCGGCACCCCGGCGCGTGATGTGAGAATATCCGCCTTTTTCAGCAGGCTGATCATTCTTCGCACGACAACCGGATTCGTGTTGACGCTGTCAGCAATGATTTCTGAAGATGTTTTTTCATCCATCGAAATGAGGGATAAAATATGAATGGCAACAGCAAGACGGCTGTTAATCATGTTTTTTCACCACCGTTGTAACTATAATAGTTACATTTAATTCGTTTGTCAACATCTAATATACACTAAATGCGGGGTTTTTGTGCACCGTTTTGAGTCAATAGTACGGCCGGATGCACTCCGGCCGCGTCTTGTCAGAATAAGAAATATCTTTGTCCAAGCGGAACATAATCGACAGGCTGGCAAGACAGTTCCTCTCCGTCAGCGAAGACCTGATAGGTTTTTGGATCAACTTCGATCTTCGGCAAAGCTGAGTTCAATTTCATATCCAGCTTGCTCAGCTTTCTGATATTCTTGACAGGAGAAATTCTTTTTTCCAGCCCTAAGCTTTCCGCCACACCCAGCTCTATGCTTGCCTGAGACATAAATGTAATGGAGGTTGAGCGATTGGCTTTTCCGTAAGACGCATACATTTGCCGCATAAACACCGGTTCCGGAGTCGGGATGGATGCGTTCGGATCTCCCATTTGCGCACGTGCAATCATGCCGCCCTTTAAAACCAGTTCCGGCTTTACGCCAAAAAATACCGGGTCCCACAGAACGAGATCAGCAAGCTTCCCTTTTTCCACCGAACCGACTTCATGGCTGAGCCCGTGAGTAATCGCTGGATTAATCGTGTATTTGGCAATGTAGCGTTTTGCGCGCACATTGTCATTTCCGTTTTCGCCGGCAAGAGCCCCGCGCTGCTTTTTCATTTTGTCAGCTACCTGCCACGTTCGGATGATCACTTCTCCGACCCGCCCCATCGCTTGGGAATCCGATGATGTCATGCTGATCGCACCGATATCATGGAGAATGTCCTCTGCCGCAATGGTCGCAGCCCTGATTCTTGAATGGCTGAACGCCACATCTTCAGGCACTTTCGCATCTAAATGGTGGCAGACCATCATCATATCAAGATGCTCATCCATCGTATTAACGGTATAAGGAATGGTTGGCGTTGTGGATGACGGCAGAATGTTAGCATAAGAGGCGAGCTTCATAATATCCGGGGCATGGCCGCCGCCGGCTCCTTCAATGTGATAAGTATGAATGACCCGGTCCCCGATCGCGTCGAGCGTGTTTTCCAGGAAGCCCGCTTCGTTAATCGTATCGGTATGAATGGCGACTTGAATATCAGCCTCATCCACGACTTCCATACACGTTTTGATGGCGCTTGGCGTCGTGCCCCAGTCTTCATGAAGCTTAAGGCCGATGGCGCCTGCTTCGACCTGCTCGATCAGCGGCGCTTTATCGGATGCATTCCCTTTTCCTAAGAAGCCGACATTGATCGGAAACTCCTCTGCCGCTTCCAGCATCCTTGCCATATACCACGCGCCGGACGTACATGTTGTCGCTTTGCTTCCTGTAGCTGGGCCTGTTCCGCCTCCCAAAAGAGTCGTCACACCTGAAGAAAGCGCAACTTCCATCTGCTGAGGACAAATAAAATGAATGTGCGTGTCCACTCCTCCGGCTGTTAAAATTTTTCCTTCACCGGAAATCACCTCTGTACCGGCGCCGATGACCATATGCGGATCGACTCCGTCCATGATATCAGGGTTGCCGCTTTTTCCGACGCCAACAATCCGGCCGTCTTTCACACCGACATCCGCTTTAACAATGCCTGTATAATCCAATAGCACGACGTTGGTGATGACCAAGTCCAAAGCGCCGTCTTTCCCTGTGATTCTGCCGTTTTGGCCCATGCCGTCCCGGATCGTTTTTCCGCCGCCAAAGATCATTTCTTCACCATATACGGTGAAATCCTTTTCGACTTCGATCCATAAATCTGTATCGCCCAATCTGATTTTATCGCCCGTTGTCGGGCCAAACAGCTCCGCATATTGCTCCCGTGACATTTTCATCGGATTACACCCTCCATCCAGCCGGCTTGTTTTAAGTTGGCTAACGTTTTTTCTTTGCCGCGTTCATCGATAAACGTGTCGGCCATTGCATTCAGGCCTCTTATTGTCTTTCGTCCTCCGATTTCCACAAGCGTGACCGTTTTCTGCTCGCCCGGCTCAAAACGGACCGACGTGCCTGATGGAACATCAAGGCGCATGCCGATCGCCTGCTCGCGATCAAATGATAATGCCCCGTTGGCTTCTGCAAAATGAAAATGCGAGCCGACTTGAATGGAGCGTGATCCGGTGTTTTTTACCGCTACCTCCCGTGTCTCGCGGCCTTCATTAATCGCAATCGTTCCCTCAGCAATCTGGAATGCTCCCGGCTTCATGACTTCACCTCCGCAGAAATTGGCTGATGTACCGTGACAAGCTTCACTCCATCCGGAAATGTGGCCTCCACCTGAATGCTGTCCAGCATCTCAGGCACACCCTCCATTACATCTTTTTCCGTTAACACATGGCGGCCGGCTTCCATCAGCTCCGCTACTCCCTTCCCGTCACGTGCGCCTTCCATGATAAAACAGGTGATATAAGCGGCAGCCTCAGGATAGTTCAGCAGAACGCCCCGCGCCTTTCGCTGTTTGGCTAATTCCCCCGCTGCAAAAATGAGCAATTTCTCTTGTTCAACCGGTGTCAGTTTCATCTGTAGTCCTCCTTCTTTTGTCATATAAAGCGGATGCGGTTACTACGAATTTGCGGAACATGCAGGCGGGACATCACCTCCCTTTCTTCAGAATGAAGATCATACAGTAAGATGCCTTTCAAAGCGGCGTGCCGTTTCTTCATCGGCCTTTCCATGGTCAACAACCGTTCCCCTGTCGATCACATAAAGGTAGTCAGCACAGGTTAACGCGTTTTCCAGACTGTGCTCGACTAATATAACGGACATGTCTTTTTTTCTGGAAATTTCTACGATAACGTGTCTGATTAGTTCGACAATTGAAGGTTGAATCCCTTCCATTGGTTCATCTAGTAAAATAATTTTTGGATTTCCCATCAGCGCTCTGGCAATTGCAAGCTGCTGCTGCTGGCCTCCGCTTAAATCGCCGCCTTTGCGGTCAAGCATCTCCTTCAAAACGGGAAACCACTGAAAAATCTCTTCCTTGATCTGCCCCGTCCGGTCCTTCCGCGGAAGCGGCTCTTCCCCGAGCAGCAGGTTGTCACGAACGGTTAAGGAGGAAAAGATGTCTCTTCCCTGCGGAACATACGCAATCCCCGCTTTTGCCCGTGTTTCCGCCTTTTCGTTTTGAACAAACGTTTGATTGAAACAAATATCCCCCTGTTTAGCAGGAAGCAGGCCTATGATTGTTTTCAGCAAAGTGGATTTGCCAACTCCGTTTCGGCCTAATACAGCGACAATTTGCCCTGGACGAACCTCCATGCTGAAATTGTGCAAAACCATCGATTGATCGTAACCAGACGTTACATTGCTGACGGCAATCATGACACACCGCTCCTTCCTAAATACACCGCTGCCACCTCTTCATTGCTTGTAATGTCATCCATCGACCCTTCACAAAGCACTTTGCCTTCATGCATCACCGTGACTTTTCTGGAAAATGAGCGCACAAAATCCATATCGTGCTCGACAATCAGAACAGAGCACGTTTTCGCGATTTCTTCAAGCAGGGCTCCGGTTTTTTCCCGCTCCTTTCCCGTCATGCCAGCAATCGGTTCATCCAGCAGCAAAAGCTTCGGCTCCATGGCGAGCTGCATCCCGATCTCAAGCCATTGCTTCTGTCCATGTGACAGGCTGCCAGCTGTTATATCCCGCTTTTCGTCTAACCCAACCAGCCGCAAGATGTCTATGATTCTGTCACTTTGCTGTTTCGTCATACGCGCTGTCAGCAATGAAAGGATCGTTTTTCTCTGTTTCATGGCAAGCTCGAGGTTTTCAAACACCGTCAGCTGTGTAAAAACACTCGGTGCCTGAAACTTCCGGGCGACCCCCAGTTTGGCGATCTGATATTCCCGAGCCTTTGTCAATTCATTCGTTTCCTGAAACAGAACTTCGCCCGAATGCGGCTTTGTTTTGCCGCAAATAATGTCCAGCAAAGTCGTTTTTCCGGCGCCGTTCGGCCCAATCAGAAAATGGATATCGCATTCCTGCACGCTGATATCAGCGCCCTGCAAAGCCCAAAACCCGTCAAACTCAACCCTTACGTCACGGCAGGTAAGTATCGGTTTCATAAGCAGCCGCTCCTTTCTTTTTCGAGGAAGAAAGCTGGGTTCTAAGCTTCTCGAACAGCCCGACAATCCCTTTTGGCATATAGAGCACGACGATGATAAACAGCGCGCCGAGAAAGTACAGCCAAATGTCAGGATAATATTCGCTTAAATAGCTTTTCATGCCGTTCGTTAACAGCGCGCCAAGCACCGCTCCGAAAATGGAGTGCCGGCCGCCGATCGCCACCCACAGCACCATTTCCACCGAAGGGATGATGCCCATCATTTCCGGTGAGATCATCCCGTCCTGAAGCACAAACAGCATCCCGGCAATCCCTGCCATCGCAGCGGATACACAGTAAATAAACACTTTAAAATTGGTGGAATGATACCCGAAAAAACGGACCCTGTTTTCTCCGTCACGCACCGCCTGCAACAGCCGTCCAAAACGGCTTCTCGTCAGAAACAAAGCGAACATGACAGAAACACAGAGGAAAAAGACTGTCGTAAAATACAGGATCTGCTTCATTGCAGGATCGGCCAGAGCATATTGAAAAATGGTATAGAAATTCGTGAGGCCATTCGTTCCGCCGGTGATTTCCTGGCTGCCGATGAACAATGTGACAACCACCACCACAACAGCCTGAGAGATCAACGAAAAATAAACACCCTTTATATTGTTGCGGAAGGTAAAGTAACCGAGTAAAAAGGCCAGAAAGACAGGCACAATGACAGCCGCGGCAATCGCAGCAAAAGGATACCTGAACATTGTCCAAATCCACGGCAATTCATTGACGCCGGTCCACTCCATAAAATCAGGTATACCTGACGGCGAAGCCTCTATCTTTAAGTACATGGCCATGCAGTAAGCACCCAATCCGAAAAAGACGCCATGCCCCAAACTCAAAATGCCTGTATATCCCCAAATCAGGCAAATGCCGACCGCTACAATCGCGAAGCATAAAAACTTCGCCAACAGCCCTAATCGAAACTCCTGCAGAAAGAACGGAGCGGCGATAAAAAGGGCAAACATCACAAGATACGGACTGAATTGTGAAAACCGCTTCATCCGGTTCCCTCCTAATCAAGTAATCTCGTTCTGACACTCGCAAGACCTGAAGGCCGCCATTGCAGAAAGAGAATAATAAAGGCAAACACGACTACCTTTGCAATCGTAGCGCTTGTGGAATACTCAACGAATGTGCTCAGCAAACCGACCGTCACCGCGCCGATAATCGTTCCTTTTAATTTTCCGATTCCGCCTAATATGACGATCATGAAAGCATCAACAAGGTATGACGAACCGAGAGTAGGCCCGATCGAACCAAGCAAGGTGAGTGAGCTCCCCGCGATACCGGCCAGTCCGCTTCCGAGTGCGAAAGCCAATGTATCTGTTTTTCTCACAGATACGCCGAGACACGATGCCATGCTCCGGTTCAGCGTAACAGCCTGCATCCGCCGCCCCGCAGAGCTTTTAAACAAATACAATCCGAGCAGCGCCAGCGTAAAAAGAACGAGCGCCAAAATAAACAGCCTTTTATACGGAAAGGTAACGGAAAAAAGCGTCACTCCTCCCGTCAGCCACTCAGGAGACTTGACGGCCACATTCGGCGCGCCAAAAATCGATCTGGCCGCCTGCTGCAGAATTAAGCTCACCCCCCACGTCGCCAAAAGGCTGTCGAGCGGACGGTCATATAATCGACTGACAATCACTTTTTCAATGACAATCCCTATAAGCGCCGCAACCGCAAACGCCATGATGATCGCGATTAAAAAATAGTAAGAAAACAGAGAAGCCGGCAAATAGCTTAAAAATAGCTGCTGAACAACATATGTCGTATAGGCTCCTGCCATAATCAGCTCACCGTGCGCCATATTAATAATGTTCATCAAACCGAATGTAACGGCCAATCCAATCGCAATGAGAATCAAAATAGAACCGAGACTGATCCCGTTAAATAATTGAGTCACGACGACAGACATGCTCCGCCTCCTCCCCCGCAAACGGCTTTGATTTATTTAGATAACCCCTTTGCCCAGTCGTACGTTTTTAGGTACGGATCAGGTTTTACAGGATCACCTGAGTTCCATACTTCTTTAAACTGTCCATCCCCCGTGATCTGTCCGATTCTGACCGTTTTGTAAAGATGCTGTGTATCCCCGTCAATTTTCACTGTGCCGCCCGGGGCCTTGAATGAAATCCCGTCAGCCGCTCTCTTCACCTTATCAACATCAAAGGATTTGGCTTTTTCAACAGCCGCTGCCCAGAGATAGACCGCGTTATAGCCGGCTTCAATCGGGTCGCTCGTCACCCGGCTATCGCCGTTCATTTTTTTATAGTTCTTTACGAATGTTTGATTTTCGCTCGTATTGGTTGTCTGGAAGTAATTCCACACCGCATAATGTCCTTTTAGCACATCAGGGCCGATCCCCCGAATTTCTTCCTCAGCAACACTTGCCGACATGACAGGCATATCGTCGGCCGATATCCCAGCATCTTTCAGCTGTTTGAAAAACGCCACGTTGCTGTCACCGTTTAATGTATTAAAAATGACATCGGGCTGTTTTTCTTTGATTTTGCTGACGAGCGTACTGTAATTCGTGTGGCCGAGCGGCGTATACTCTTCACCGGCAATTTCTCCTCCGGCCGCCTTCACTTGCGCTTTAATGATTTTGTTGGCTGTTCTCGGGAACACATAATCTGATCCAATCAGAAAGAAGGTCTTCCCCTTCTTCTTCAGCAGCCAATCGACAGCCGGCACAATTTGCTGATTTGTCGTTGCTCCGGTATAAACAATATTAGGTGATGACTCCATTCCTTCGTACTGTACCGGATAGAATAGCAGCCCATTATTTTGCTCCACAACCGGAAGCATGGCTTTGCGGCTTGCTGACGTCCACCCGCCAAAAACAGCAGCCGCTTTATCCTGCTGAAGCAGCTTTCTCATTTTTTCCGCATATGTAGGCCAGTCTGAGGCGCCGTCTTCCACGACGGGTTCAAGCTTCTTGCCGAGAACTCCGCCTTTTTGATTGATTTCGTTAATAGCCATTAGCTCTGCATCATGGACAGACACTTCGCTGATCGCCATTGTCCCGCTTAATGAGTGAAGAATCCCAACCTTCACTGAATCCCCGCTTGTGTCGATTTCAACTGTTTTTTTCGCAGCCCCGCTGGCTTCCGACACTTTCTTGGGCGCAGTACATCCCGTCATCAAAACCATGATCAGAAACACCAGAAAAACAGCCTGTATTCCAACCTCTTTGCTTTTCATTCAGAACCTCCCTTTGTCTGATTCTCACCAATCGATGTTATAAAAGTTAACAACTCATGTCATTATTATATAGAAGAGGTTCATTAATTCAAAGAATATTTAGAAATTTTAGATACCTTAACCAAATCGATTGCTTTTTTTGTTATATTTATTCACATCAACAAAAAAGGCAGGAAACATATCGTTTCCTGCCTTTTCCGTATGATTAATCTTTATCTGTGAATGTATCCTTTGCTTTCCCGATATCCTTTTGGATCTCGCCTTTCGCCTTATCTTTTTTGCCTTCTGCCTGCATATCCGATTTAGCGGTCATATCTCCGACTTTATCCTTCACTTCTCCTTTGGCTTTATTTAAGCCGCCTTTCATTTTATCTTTTACACTATCGTTACCCATGTTGTTCTCTCCCTTCAATTATGTGTGTACTTGTTACCTTCCCGATCTGACAGGCGGTAAACATTTGAATGTTATTTATCGATTTCGTAGCGCTCTCCATAGCGAAGCACCTTGTATATTGCCAGCCCGTCGGATGACTTTTTCTCTGAATACCGTACCGGAAGCAGGGCGAAAAACACGTAATACGTAGAAAAATAGACAAACTGATAGAAAAACACATTCGGCTTTAATACACTGTGTAAAATCAGCAAGTTGACCGTAAAAATCGTTAACAGGTTAAACAGGCAGCCCCCGGCATACACGAGTGCATGTGAGAACCGATTGTCGATTTTCAGCTCACCATACCGGCAAAAAGAATCCATAAAATAGATCGTTCTGATCCGTATCGGCCCAATCTTGAGCAGCGTTTTGCCCATTCCAATATCCAATGATCCTTTTCCGCCAAAAATAAAAGCCATAAAGCTGTGCCCTGAAACATGTATGATCGATACAAGCGGCAGAACAATGAGGAAAGACCACAGAAACTTCACCATATCATTGAAACCAAACATCAAATTCCCCCTCACGCTTGTCATAGACTCCGGCACCGTCTGAACCCTGCCATTTTGACGTTTGTGTTCAAAAGCAATATGTAGCGATTTTTCCTGTTCTCCCCGGAAATAAACGTTCCGATGCTCCCCTTTTTTTGCATATAAAAAAACCACCTGGCAGCAGATGGTTTCGTCTCACACTTGATATAAACAATCGTTCCTTTGAATCATCTCTCTCATGCTGACCGCTTTTTCATAAAAATACACCGCTTCTTTGTAGTGTTCGCGATGACTGAAATAGGAGGCAGCATCCAAAGCGAATTCTTCAATATATACGTAAAGGGCTTTTTCTTCCATATAGTCAAATACTTCTTGAATCATATCCAAATTGACAGATTCCACATATAAGGCCTGCAGAAATTTATATTTTGCCAGACTGAAGAAGTCGTTTCGTTTTTGGGCGATGGCAATCCCTTTTTCGTAGTACCGCATCGCAGCTTGGACATCTTGTTTTTTGAAAAGAACGCGAGTCAGGCTGAATAGCGCTTTCGGAAGCTGTTCCAGCTGATGCTCTTCAAAGACAGGAAGCGCTTTTTCAAAGTATTCCGCAGCTTGATCCAGCTCTCCTTTGTCATCATAGCAATTCCCGATGTTATAGAGGGCTGAGCCGATCAAACGGGGCTGCCCTTCCAATAAAGCCAGACGATACGCGTCATCCAAATGCTCCAGCGCTTTTTCATAGTTTCTGTAGTCAATGTAGTTTCCTGATATGACGAAATGGCATTGAATTCTTCTGACTCTGTAAAAATCGTGAGCCTTGTATGTCTCAAGCGCCTGTACGGCGTGATTCATGGAAAAGTGCGTCTGCTTCATGATATAAAAGACTTCCGCCACTTTAAAATGATATTCCGCTCTTTCAATTTCATCTTCTACAAACGCAAGCATCTTCTCAGCTTTCCGATAAAAGGATATAGCCGAGATGTAATTGTTCTGTTCAAATTCGTACATTCCTCTGAATAAGTGAAAATAATACTCAGATAATCCGGAGATGCTGTCCTGATTGCTTTCCAGCGTTTGGATCAATTCTCGATATTGAAGCTGAGATTCCTCGTGCAGGTCGGGCTTTACATAATCCAGCATAATTTGGTGCCGGTAACTGATCAGCTGGTAATACAGCAAAAGCAGCTGATCCTCTTCCATATGTTCTATGTCTTGATCAATCTCTTCCTTCAGCTTAACGGCATCAGCCACTTGAAATGCTAAAATATGCTTATACCACTTATTGATTTTCACTCCTACTTGAGATGACGGGATCTCGTACGCGGCCATGCCCCTCCAACCCTTTCTGTTTTCTAATTGGTTATATTTTATCATAATGTATGGCTTTGGAATTAAAATTTTCTTACAATGATTCCTTCTTTATGCCTATCCTTATATATTTCGGTTTTTGTATGTATTTTTTGCACATAAGCTTTTTCATCAAAAAAGCTTACCGGACAGTGCCGATAAGCTCTTTCATTTCATATTAACCGCCAATATAAGACATTTCCACTTTCTTTTTGCCTGATGCTTTTGATAGCGTACGATCAACCGAATACTGATCGATCCGATTTTTCCATACGTTGCCGATCATCTCTAAAAGTTCATCATCACTTAATCCCTGCCGAACCGGCGCTCTGAGGTCAAATCCGCTTGAAGCGAATAAGCAGGTAAACAGCTCTCCTCTCGCAGAAAGACGAGCCCTGTTGCACGATCCGCAGAATGCATCAGATACAGATGATATGACGCCGATTTCTCCAGATCCGTCCAAGTAGCGGAATCTGGAAGCCACTTCGCCTTTATAATTAGGCGCGGTCGGCTCAACAGGCATCTGTTCATTGATCAAATCAATGATTTCCGCCTTTGTCATGACGTCCTTCTTTTCCCATTGGTTGGTGTTGCCCACGTCCATAAATTCAATGAATCTCAGGATATGTCCTTTTTCTTTAAAATAACGCGCCATAGGCAGAATATCTTTTTCATTGATGCCCTTTTGGACGACCATGTTGATTTTCACACCGAGCCCCGCTTGCTTCGCCGCTTCAATGCCTTCCAGCACCTTGCTGACAGAAATCCCGCGTCCGTTTATCTTTTTAAACCGCTCGTCCTCTAAAGAATCAAGACTGACTGTGACCCGTTTCAGCCCGGCTTCCTTGAGTCTCTCCGCATAAACAGGCAGCAGTGATCCGTTTGTCGTCATCGCAATGTCACGGACACCCGGAATGCGGGCCAGTTTTTTGATTAATTCGGGCATATCTTTTCTCATGAGAGGCTCTCCGCCGGTTAAGCGGATTTTTTCAACACCGAACCTTGTGACAAACAGCGTCGCAAGCCGTTCCAGCTCCTCAAATGAAAGCAGCTCCTCTTTCTTTAAAAAAGGATAATCCGGTCCGAATAATTCGGCGGGCATACAGTACGTGCATCGGAAGTTGCAGCGGTCTGTAACAGAAATGCGAAGGTCTCTCAGCGGTCTGTTCCTTTTATCCAACATCTGACGCGATTCTGTATTCATAGCTACAGCCCCTTCCTATCCCCCGATTCTCTCAGGGTGTGTATATACATTAAACGATCCGTTTCTGACAAATCCGATCGCTGTAATATTTAATTCTTCCGCCATTTGAATCGCAAGCTCCGTCGGGGCCGATTTGGAAATGACAATCGACACACCGATTTTTGCCGCTTTTAACAGGACTTCTGATGAGATTCTGCCGCTGAACACAATCAGTTTGTCGCGGACGGACATCCCGTTCAGAAGACAGTGTCCGTATAATTTATCAAGTGCGTTGTGCCGGCCGATATCTGTGCGCATCAGGAGCAGTTTCTCTGTGTCACAAAGCGCCGCATTGTGGACGCCACCCGTATCCTGAAACGTTCCGCTCCCTTGTTGCATGTCTTTCATAAGCGCCAGACACGCTTCAGGCGATATCTTGATTTGGCTGACAGCCGTTTTTGCGGTTTTGACATCCTGCTGAAAGTAAAAATGGCGGCCCTTTCCGCAGCATGAGCCGATCACCCGTTTCGTATAATCCTTTTGATCCAATGTCTCAGGATGAACGAGGTCGACATAAACAAAACCGAGACTTTCATCTATTGTAAACCTTTTAATCTCTTTTTGAAATCGTATTACACCCTCTGAGGCGAGAAATCCGATGACAAGCTCTTTGATATGCTCCGGCGTACAAACGAGCGTCACAAATTCACTACCGTTCAGTATCACTGTCAAAGGGTATTCCGTCACCATCCGGTCTTCTATTTTGCTGATTTCCCCTTGTTCATAGCGCCATACATCCCTGACCGCAGTTACTTTATCGTTCAATGTCTCTTCCCCTCCGCAATGTTCCTGCCTTTATATTTTTTCACACTCCTCGGATTTTGTCGAATCCTGAGACATAAAAAGAGCCCTCTATATAAAGGGCTCTATGTTTGATTATGCCGATTCTTTTTCAGGATCGTAAACAGCACAACGGCCGCGATCAAGGTGAGCATACTGACAAAAAAGAAGGCTGCCAATTTTAGAAAAACACCGAGTAATATAAACGCCACGGCGGCTATAAGAAAAATCATTCCTAATAATCTCATCTGTTCAACCCCTTTTAAGGGTATCATTCCCGCACCGATCGTTTTTAAACCAATAGAAAAAGGCGCCTGGGGGAGCGCCTTCACTCATACGATTACTCAGTAAATTTTTGTGCTTCTTTTTCCCAAGCCTGTTCAAACTCGTCCGCGCTGTTCGCTGAAATATATTCTCCGCCGCCAGCAACAGCCGCCTGTTTCATCTCTTCATTTCCTTTGACATCAAAGTTGAAGCCAATGATGTTTACAATCGTATCCACATTCGCTTCACGAAGCTTTGCAATTTCCGCCGCTGGATCTCCGCCGCACGTTTCCTCACCGTCAGTAATTAAATACACCACGTTTTTCCCGTCAGCGTCAAATGCTTCAAATTCTTTTCTTGTATCTGAAAGTGCTTTGGCAATCGGTGTCCAGCCAGTCGGCTTGATTTCACTCAATGAATTGTCAAACAGCGATCCTTCATATGGGTGAAGACCGTAAATGGTTTCCGTCGTGCTGCATGAAAGAGCTTTGCCGGACAGTTTATTGTTTCCAGCATGTCCGAAAACGCGAAGCATGAGATTTGTATCCTTTGGAAGCAGCTCGGCAAAAGACTTTACTGATTTTTTCGCAATGTCTATTTTGCGCTCTCCCCCTGTTTTTTGAACCATGCTTCCGCTTCCGTCAAACAAAACCGCTACATTTGTGTCAGCCTGTTTTTCAGCGGCAAAAGACGGAGATGCAAAGGAGACAGTCAGCAATCCAATGATACCGGCAGCCAGCAATTTTTTCATGTTTTTCTTCCTTTCTTTATCATATTTTCCAACTATAGTTGGATTCTTCTTTATGCTAGAATATGAAAATGCAAAAAGATATAGGACAAGCTGCCTTTTGTGCCGCTTTCACTTCCTGTACAAAATCGCTTGAAACGCCGATCTTTTTTAGACATTTTCGCCTAGAAAGCATAAACAGATTGTGACATCCTTCATTCTTTTTTCGCCGTAATCATGTTATAAAACGGAAATCTGCTACTATACTACAGGCAGACAGCTCATCACTTTTGAAAATTTTGTTACATAAAAAAAGAGGCTGACCTTCATCAGCCTCTTTTTTCTTATTTAGATAACATCAGTGATTGCTGAGTGAAGATTTTCTCAACATCTTTTTGAGTATAAGCAGGGAAGTATTCACCGCCGCCTACTTTCGCAATCGCGTTCAGCTGGCCTTTATATCCCTCTTTATAATCAAAACCGATCACATTAACAGTGATATTGTCTTTATGCAGTTCTTTTGCTGTTTTAATTGGATTTCCTCCGCACGTTTCCTCACCGTCTGTCAGCAGATACACCACTTTTTCCCCTTTAGTGTCAAGCTGGTCAAAAGAAGATTTCGCCTCGTTCAGCGCTTTGGCAATTGGCGTCCAGCCAGTCGGCCCAATTGCATTGAGAGAATTGAGGAAGCTTTGCTCGTTAAAGCTTTGGAAGCCGTATACGTTGCGGATGGATTCACATGACTGAACTTTTCCGGAATTTTTATTGTTTCCTTCTGAACCAAACACGCTCATTTTCACCTGAGTTCCTTCCGGCAGTGAGCTTGCAAACTTAGAAATTTCTTTTTTAGCTGAATTAAATTTAGATACACCGTCTATTCTTTTCGCCATGCTTCCGCTGGCATCAAGCAATACTGCCACGTTTGCCGGAGCTTCAGCCTCCGATTCTTTCTTTTCAGCCGCAAAAGCAGGTGAAGTTAATCCAAATAGCAAGCCTGTCATCATGATCAGTGAAAATCTTTTCTTCATGTTCGTACCCCTTTACAAGTTTGTTTCTGCGTGCAGATGTTCAACGCTGAACATAACTAATCGTAATCGACAAAAACAGAGAAATAAATAGGGCGGGCTTCCCCATTGCTGTTGTTTACTTTTGCATAGAAACCTTTGTTTTTATTAGTGATTTCCGCCTAACGCTATGATGAAAATAGATGATTGTCGGCCTTTCGGCTTTCGTTATATGAGTCTGTCGAAGTCTGTCGATAAATGTGGATTACTTTACCACAATCTCAAAGCCATAAATCAGGAAAAAGGGATTGATTCCCTTGTCACCCTAAAGACTGTCAGGAGCTTCTCTAAACAGTTTTAACCGCCCTTAGATAAAAGACATTCAGGAACAGAAAAAGACGCTCAGTGAGCGTCTTTTTTTACTTCTTCGCCATATATTTATTCAAAAACGAATCTGCGTCTGAAATTTGTGTGCCTTGGTAATAGTACTTCACAATTTGATCAACCGTTTTGCCTTCTTTCGCCATAAAATTCGCGCCATATTGGCTCATCCCGACACCGTGGCCAAATCCTTTCGTCGTGACTGTAATCGTGTCTCCGTTTCGCTCCCAATCAAAATCGGCTGAATTAAGGCCCAGCTTTTCGCGTATGTCTCTTCCTTTCAGCGTCTTGCCGTTAATAACGGCTGTTGCGACCTGATGGCCCGGTGTCTCTCCGGTAATCTTTCCGACTGTGCCAGACCCATCCAGCTTGACGCCAAGCTTTTGCTCAAATTCTGCCGCTGTAAAGGTTTTCGTTGCCAAATATTTTGGCGACTTTTTATCCCAAGCGCTTTTGACGCTTTTTAAATATGGGATGGCACTTGTCCAATAGGCTTCTGCATTTTCTGTGTAGCCGTTGCTTGTGGAGAAAAAAGAGGCTTCAATCGGCTGGTTGTTGTACGTTAAGATTTTGCCTTGCGTGCTGGCAACTGCATCTGTGATTTTCTTCAGTTTTCCCTCATAGCTCGCGCCCCACTGTTTTTTCAGCTCTGCTTTGCTTTTATACACCTGAAACATCTGGGTATCATCCACCAGCGAGCCTTTAGGAGCCTCTACCGCTGAATTTGAGACCATCAATCTGACAATAAACGTTCTGGCGGCGAGCGCCTGAGCTTTCAGCGCTTCAGATTCAAAGGTTGCCGGCATTTCGGAGGCGACGACTCCAATCACATACTCTTCAAGCGGAATGTCTTCTACGGATTGATTTGCGGTTCGATAGACGGGAATAGAAACAGGCGATGCTTTCAACGTTTCCGCTCCTTTTGATGCTGGTTTCGTGCTGACTGCTGTCTTTCCTGATTCTACGCTGGCCCCCGCTTCTTTGTTATGCTGGAACGGTATGACCAAGAGTGTGGGAATCAAGAGAATCAATGCACATAGTACGGATAGTGTGATTACGAATTGTTTCATATTCAGCTGCCTCCTGCTCGGGATTCGACTCTAGTCTAGTCTATGGGCAGGGACAAGCTAATATGACTCTCGTTTTGGACAGAAACTTTATTTGTCATTTACGTATTCTTTTTTGCTATTTTGCGCATAATGATGATAATACACGAAAAATAAAAAATCAGTATGCCAGAGTGACATACTGATTTTTAGGTAAGTTTATGCGTTTAAGTCAGAAACGACTTCTTTGTTCTCTTGCTCAGAAGCAGACTCATCATTTACACGTTCGATGTCTGCGCCAATAGCTGCAAGCTTCTTATGGAAATCAACGTAACCGCGGTCTAAGTGCTTCAGTTCTGTAACACGTGTATGACCTTCAGCCACTAACCCCGCAAGAATCAGCGCTGCACCTGCACGCAAATCAGTCGCTGCAACTTCAGCTCCCTGAAGCTGTACAGGGCCATTAATGATGACAGAACGTCCTTCAATCTTGATATCACCATTCATACGGCGGAATTCTTCCGCATGCATAAAACGGTTTTCAAAAACAGTTTCTGTAATCATGCTTGTGCCGCTTGCACGAAGCAGAAGCGCCATCATTTGTGACTGCATGTCAGTCGGGAAGCCTGGGTGAGGCATTGTTTTAATGTCAATCGGTTTAAGTTCTTTCGGGCCGATGACACGCAGGCCTTCACCTTCATCCTTAATCGTTACACCCATCTCTTCCATTTTTGCAATTAAAGAGGTGAGATGTTCAGGAACCGCTCCTTTAACTAATACGTTTCCTTCAGTAATTGCAGCGGCAACCATAAATGTGCCCGCTTCAATGCGGTCAGGAATAATATGGTGTTTTACGCCGTGAAGCTTTTCGACTCCTTCAATTTTGATGGTGCCGGTGCCCGCTCCGCGGATTTTTCCGCCCATGCCATTGATATAGTTTGCTAAATCAACGATTTCAGGTTCTTTCGCCACGTTCTCCAGCGTTGTTGTTCCTTCAGCTAGAGCGGCTGCCATAATCAGGTTCTCTGTAGCTCCTACACTTGGGAAGTCCAGATAGATTTTTGCGCCTTGCAGACGGCCTTTTACTTCAGCTTCGATGAAGCCATTGCCGACTTTGATTTCTGCGCCCATTGCTTCAAAACCTTTTAAATGCTGATCAATCGGTCTGGAACCAATTGCGCATCCGCCCGGAAGCGCAACTCTTGCATGACCTGTACGCGCAAGAAGCGGCCCCATGACAAGCACAGATGCACGCATTTTACGAACATATTCAAAAGGTGCTTCAGTTTGCAAAGCGTATGAAGCATTTACAGTCACTTCATTATTCTCAAAATGCACATCTGCTCCTAAATGACGCAACACTTCATTAATTGTATATACATCGGAGAGCGTAGGTACATCACAAATTACGCTTTTTTCTTCACTTGCTAATAAAGATGCAGCGATAACAGGTAAAACGGCATTTTTAGCGCCTTCAACTTTGACTGTGCCGTTTAACTTTTGACCGCCGCGGACGATGATTTTTTCCAAGGTATTCCCCTCCGCGTCCCTAAATTCTCTATATTAATATTCAGTCGTAACGATTGGTGTGCCAACCGTAACGGTATGTTTTCCGCCCATTCCTGCACTTCTAAGTGCAATTTGCAAATTCATTTTATGTTTCGAGGTCATGATGTACTCTTCCCACTCATCTGTAAACGCAGAAATAGAAACGAAATTTGGCTCAACTACATGTTCTACAGATCTTGCTTGAAATTCTTTTAATAACTGATTTGCTTTTTTTTGCAAAACAATATTCATATTATCATCTAAATGACCATTTAGACAAGTAAAAATAACTACTTTTTCTTGGAATATCCCGAGTGTCTCCCGTTCAAACTGTTCATATGTATCATTCCAGCTATTCGGTGTCTCAAGACTCATTTGCTCATATAATAAATACGAAGTTGGGTTGTGTTTTTTGAGGGTTGTGACAAGCTGCAGTCTAAAAGAAGTGCGATTTTTTTTGTCAGTATATGTGCCAATTGCCTTTACGATTTTATCTTCCTGTGCAATCGCCCAATGATATTGACGATACTCTGATTTTAAATGTTGCACTTTTTTATAAAATTCTTTCTTGGTCAGCGACATGTTTTGTTTTGCATGCAATGTCCACTTATCTATTGACACATCTTGGCGTTCCATCCCCTCTGCAATTTGTGCTAACGGCGTTAACTCACTCGCATGAATTGAATGGAAAATAGCAATGACGAAGCTTAACATCACGGATATGATAATGGCGTAGCTTACTTGTTTTTTCTTCATGTTCATCTCTCCCCCTTATCCCCAGTTTTACCGGAGGCAAGAGGCGCCATACGTAAAAATCTTCGTCAAAACTCGAGCTATTCGCTTCAACCTGCTTCCCCAACCATTCCCATGATTATGATGTTCAAAACCTATTAAAATAGATAGGGAAGCTGCTGTGAATAATTGAGGTAATCTAAAAAGAAATTCGCAACGGTTGTTCCAATGGCGATTGTCAGCAAAATCATCAGGAGTCTTGCCTGCACGACTTTGCCTTTTTTGATTAACGGATCGATATTGACGGCTTGCAGCGCCCACCAAGTCACCGCTATAAAAATCAGGTGAACGACAATGCCAATTGCAGCCTGCTGTCCCAATACACTCATCTATTCCACTCCTTTCATCCTTTCTCCGCGTTTATACCCTTTCTTATTATATAAGAAGCACAGATAAAGATGATACATTTTATACAGAATGGAATAATCAGCCAAATATAGGGCTAATCCCCGCTTAAAGTGCGATTCTTTTACATGGTATACTTTGTTGGAAAGGAGCTGGCAAATGTGAATCATTCTTTTTTTCAGCCTGAAAAGCAATACGGTGAGGACCTGCCAATTTTTGATCAGGAATGGGAAGCAATTGCATTCTATTATGATTATAGACAGTCACAGATTGAAGAACTGAATGAATTGTGTCAGTTTTATAACATTTCTCTTACCTATACGAGAGAAAGCCTTGAAGAGCTTGAAAACCTTTATTTTCAAAGTATACAAGAGCTTTTGCTTGCTGATTGGAATCTTCCTATTGAAGAATTCGAGAAAATGATCAGTGTTTATCTTATAGATTGCGTGATTGCCCACCATGAAGATGCTGAATGGATCGTAAAGCCTTACCCGTATACAGACGGCGCTTATACAATGGGCTTTAGAAGACATCGCAAATCATGGCATACCATGAATTGCTGTGATCGTTTATACTTGCGGCAAAAAGAGAGTCAGCCGCTTTTGTCGCTGTTTGATTCTCTTGTGCGATCATAAAAAAATCCTTCTCATAAAGAGAAGGATTTTTTCTTATTTCCCTGCTACATCCAATCTGTTCAAAGCCCGCTGTAACGCAAGCTCAGCCCGACGAATGTCAGTATCATCTGATTGAGAATTCAAACGCTCCTGCGCCCGCTGACGTGCAGCTGCAGCGCGCTCTTTATCGATGCCTTCCGCTGTCTCAGCAGCCTGGGCAAGGATGGTAACCTGATCAGGACGGACTTCTACAAATCCGCCGCTGACGGCAACCAATTCAGTCTGCCCGTCTTTTTTCAGACGGACAGCGCCGATTTTAAGAGGAGCCACGGTTGGAATATGACCTGGCAAAATACCGAGATCGCCGCTTTCGGCTCTCACGCTCACCATTTCGATATCCGCATCGTATACTGGGCCGTCGGGAGTAACGATATTGACTTTAACGGTCTTCATGCTTTTACCCTCCTAGGACCAGATTAAACTTCTACACCCATTTCTTTTGCTTTCTCAACAACTTCTTCGATACGGCCTACAAGACGGAACGCATCTTCAGGAAGATGGTCGTATTTGCCGGCTAAGATTTCTTTGAAACCTTGAACCGTTTCTTTTACAGGCACGTAAGAACCTTTTTGTCCAGTGAACTGTTCAGCCACGTGGAAGTTTTGAGAAAGGAAGAACTGAATGCGGCGTGCGCGTTGAACGACAAGCTTGTCTTCATCACTCAATTCATCCATACCGAGAATCGCAATGATATCTTGAAGCTCTTTGTAACGCTGAAGTGTTGACTGTACTTCACGGGCAACCGCATAATGCTCTTCTCCGACAATTTCAGGAGCAAGGGCGCGTGATGTAGAAGCCAACGGATCAACCGCAGGGTAAATACCCATTTCAGTTAACTTACGCTCAAGGTTTGTTGTCGCATCCAAGTGAGCGAACGTAGTTGCCGGCGCCGGGTCAGTGTAGTCATCGGCAGGCACGTAGATCGCCTGGATAGATGTAACTGATCCAACGTTAGTAGACGTGATACGCTCTTGAAGCTGACCCATTTCAGTTGCAAGCGTCGGCTGATAACCAACCGCTGAAGGCATACGGCCAAGAAGGGCTGAAACCTCTGAACCCGCTTGTGTGAAACGGAAAATGTTATCGATGAAGAACAGTACGTCCTGTCCTTGTACATCACGGAAGTGCTCAGCCATTGTAAGGCCTGTCAAAGCAACACGCATACGTGCGCCCGGCGGCTCGTTCATTTGTCCAAATACCATGGCTGTTTTGTTGATTACGCCAGAGTCGCTCATTTCGTAGAAAAGGTCGTTCCCTTCACGAGTACGCTCCCCTACACCGGCGAATACAGAGATACCGCCGTGCTCTTGCGCGATGTTGTTGATTAATTCCTGGATTAATACGGTTTTACCTACACCGGCACCGCCGAACAACCCGATCTTACCGCCCTTGATGTATGGAGCAAGCAAGTCAACAACTTTAATACCTGTTTCAAGAATTTCAACTTCTGTTGAAAGCTGATCAAATGAAGGCGCCTGTCTGTGAATTGGATCCTTTTTCGCATCCGCAGGGACTGGCTCATTCAAATCAATATTTTCTCCGAGTACGTTAAATACACGGCCGAGTGTTACATCACCAACTGGTACTGAGATTGGCGCTCCTGTATCAACAGCTTCCATTCCGCGCTGAACACCATCCGTAGATGCCATTGCGATTGTACGGACTGTATCATCGCCTAAATGAAGAGCGACCTCAAGCGTTAAATCAATACCTACTTCATTTTCACTTGCAGCTGGCTGTGAAATTTTAATCGCATTATAAATTTCAGGCAAATGACCGTCTTCAAAACGCACGTCGACGACCGGTCCTAATACCTGGCTAACGCGTCCTTTCTTCATCGCTATCCCTCCTGACAAAATCTTTCTATTCTAAAGCGGCTGCTCCGCCGACAATTTCCGTAATTTCTTGTGTGATGGCTGCTTGGCGAGCGCGGTTGTAAGAAAGCGAAAGTGAATCGATAAGTTCCTTCGCGTTGTCTGTCGCGTTTTTCATCGCCGTCATTCTTGCAGCGTGCTCACTTGCTTTACTGTCAAGAAGCGCACCAAAGATTAAGCTTTCTGCATATTGAGGAAGCAAAACCTCCAGAACCTCCTCTTCAGACGGTTCAAATTCATAAGACGCCGTTCTCTTTCCGCCGCCGCTGCCCAAATCAGATAACGGCAGAAGTTTTTTCTCCGTTACTTCTTGAGAAATGGCGCTGACGAAATGGTTATACACAAGGTGCAATTCATCAAACGCACCATCTATAAACATTTGGATCGTTTGTCGGGCAAGGTCCTTAATTTCTGTAAACGTTACTTCATCACCAAGTCCTGTTAACTCAGAAATGATCGGAATCTCACGTTTCTTAAAGAAATCACGGCCTACTCTTCCGATGACGATCACCGCATACTCATCCTTAGACTGATGACGTTCTTGCATGGCCTGATAAGCACTTCGTAAAACCGAACTGTTAAAAGCGCCGGCAAGACCGCGGTCAGACGTAATGACAAGGTATGCCGTCTTTTTCACTTCTCTGCTGAGAAGCATCGGATGCTTTACGTTGCCGGAAACTCTCCCGACATTTGACACAACCTCTTGGATCTTATCCATATATGGCACAAATGATTTTGCGTTGTTTTCTGCACGATTCAGCTTAGCCGCAGATACCATCTGCATGGCTTTTGTAATCTGGCTCGTTTTTTTTGTTGACGTGATCCTTGACTTAATATCGCGTAATGAGGCCAAAGATTTCACCACCTTTTCTCTTCATCTGCGTAAAAAGAGAGAAAAAGAGAACCTTTTTCTCTCATCAGCATTCGAGTTAGTTGCTTGGTGCAAATGTGCGTTTGAAGCCTTCGATTGCAGCATTGAAGTCTTCATCAGCAGGAAGGTTTCCTGTTTTCGCAATTCCGTCAAGCAGTTCTTTATGGTTTTGGTCAAGGTACATGTAGTACTCTTCTTCAAAACGTCTGATATCCGCTACAGGAATATCATCAAGATGTCCTTTTGTCAGCGCATAAAGAATGGCTACTTGCTTTTCAACCGGAAGCGGCTTGTTCAGATCTTGCTTCAGCACTTCAACTGTACGCGCACCGCGGTTCAGTTTCGCCTGAGTCGCCTGGTCGAGGTCAGATCCGAATTGAGCGAATGCTTCCAGCTCACGGTATGACGCAAGGTCAAGACGCAAAGTTCCTGATACTTTTTTCATCGCTTTGATTTGCGCTGAACCGCCGACACGGGATACAGACAATCCGGCGTTGATCGCTGGACGTACGCCTGAGAAGAACAAATCAGATTGCAGGAAGATCTGTCCGTCGGTGATGGAAATTACGTTCGTCGGAATATAAGCAGAGATATCTCCGGCTTGTGTTTCTACGAACGGCAGAGCTGTAATTGATCCTGCGCCTTTCGCATCGCTAAGCTTTGCTGCACGCTCAAGAAGACGGGAATGAAGGTAGAATACATCCCCAGGGAACGCTTCACGGCCTGGCGGACGGCGAAGAAGCAAGGACAGCTCACGGTAAGCAGCCGCTTGTTTAGAAAGATCATCGTATACCACAAGAACGTGCTTGCCGCTGTACATAAATTCTTCTGCCATTGTAACCCCTGCATACGGAGCCAGGTACAGAAGCGGTGCCGGCTGTGACGCAGACGCCGTTACAACGATTGTATAATCAAGCGCGCCGTGCTTACGCAATGTTTCTACTACGCCGCGGACTGTTGATTCTTTTTGACCGATCGCAACGTATACGCAGATCATGTCTTGGTCTTTTTGGTTCAGGATCGCATCGATCGCAACAGATGTTTTACCTGTTTGACGGTCACCGATGATCAGTTCACGCTGGCCGCGTCCGATTGGGATCAGTGCATCGATAGCTTTAATACCAGTTTGAAGCGGTTCATGAACGGATTTACGGTCCATAACGCCTGGTGCAGGGCTTTCGATCGGACGAGTTTTGCTTGTGAGGATCGGGCCAAGTCCGTCTACTGGCTGACCTAATGGGTTCACAATACGGCCGATTAATTCTTCACCGACAGGAACCTCCATGATGCGGCCTGTTCTTTTTACTTCGTCTCCCTCACGGATCTCACTGAAAGGTCCTAAGATGACGATACCTACGTTTGATTCTTCAAGGTTTTGAGCCATACCCAAAACACCGTTTGAAAACTCGACAAGTTCACCGGCCATACAGTTGTCAAGGCCGTGTACACGAGCAATACCGTCACCGACTTGGATGACTGTACCTACGTCTTGAACTTCAATATCAGATTGATAATTTTGTATTTGCTGTTTTATCAGCGTGCTAATCTCTTCAGCTTTGATGCTCACTTAGGTTTCACCCCTTCTATCGATTTTCCCCGGCTAGTTGACGTTCAATGCGCTGAAGCTTTCCGCTTACGCTGCCGTCAAAAATCCGGTTTCCAATGCGGACTTTAATGCCGCCTATTAAATCCGTCTGCACTTCATTTCTGATTCTGAGTGAAGCGACTCCGGCTTTATTTGCAAACACTTGTGATAATGATGCAATCTCCGCATCCGTCAGCGGTTTCACTGAATATACGATTGCGTCTTCTGTTTGGCGAGCCTCATTTGCGAGTTTAATAAACTCATCTGTGAGATCAGGCACAATCGCTGCCCGATGGCGGTCAATCAAAAGAAAAATCGTATTGAGCACGGACTGTGACAAAGAGCCAAATGCATTCTGAATCAGCTCTTTTTTCTTCGCAGCCGGCACCTTCGGATGGTTTAACACATCATTAAGCGCTTTTTCATTTTGAAATACTTGTTTTACAACGGTTAGCTCTTCTTCTACTTGATTCAGCTGAGCGGACTCATTGGCAATATCAAAAAGAGCTGACGCATATCGTTTTGAGACAGCTGATCCACTCATCGGCTTTCTCCTACCTCTTTAAGATAGTCCTGGATCAATTTCTCTTGAGCTTGTTCATCCAGTTCTTTTTCAATCACTTTCGATGCAATCATGACAGAAAGAGACGCTACTTGCTCACGGAGAGCAGAAACCGCCTGTTCTTTTTCCTTCACGATTTCAGTTCTTGCTGCTTCTTTCAGACGTTCAGATTCTGCACGTGCAGCCTGAATAATCTCTTCTTTTTGCTTATCTCCCAGTTTCTTTGCGTTTTCGATAAGAGTTTGGGATTCCTGTCTTGCTTCTTTTAAAAGAACGCGCTGCTCTTCAATCAGCTGCTGCGCTTCTTTATTTTTTTCTTCAGCAGACGTAATTTCTCCAGCGATGTGGTCTTCACGCTGTTTCATTATGTTTAATAGCGGCCCTAAAGCGTATTTCTTCAGAAGCGCTAATAAGATTAACATAGCTAACAGTTGGAACAGGATATCTCCGCCGTTAAACGAAAATCCTAGTTCAAGTGGTAATTGAGACATCTACTACGGCAACTCCCTTCTGCAGGTTTTTCTTTGCTGATCCAGCAGCCGCACTTGTCTCTTTTCAGACGGCAAGGCGGGATGCTTATCAGACATAAAGCAATGGCGAAGGTTCTCTTGGAATGATCTTCGCCATTTTTAGTTCATATAAGGCTTTTATGCTTAGCCAAAGAACGCTAAGAATGCGATAACGACAGCGATAATAGGAAGGGCTTCAACTAATGCGATACCCATGAACATAAGAGTTCTAAGTTCTTTACCTGCTTCCGGCTGACGGGCAATCCCCTCTACCGTACGTGAAACAATCAAACCGTTACCAATACCTGCACCAAGTGCGCCTAAACCAATTGCAATCGCAGCTGCTATTAAATTCATGAAAAAGTTCCTCCTTTAAAATGTTATCCGTTTGGATATAATGTTTTAATGATCATGACTGATTTTATGAGACATGTACACCATCGTCAGCATTGTAAAGATAAACGCTTGGATGGCACCTATAAATAAACTGAATGCCTGCCATGCCAGCATCGGCAGAATGGCGCCGAGTGTACCGACAAGACCGAGAGCCACGCTTTGTGAATAATGGCTTGTCGCCAATCCCGCAAGCAGGCCGAGAAGAATCTCACCGGCGAAGATGTTACCATAAAGCCGCAACCCGAGAGTCAGCGTATTCGCAAACTCTTCGATGATTTTCATCGGGAGCATGAATGGAACAGGTCTTAAATAGTCTTTGGAATATTCCTTGAGTCCTTTCATCTTCACACCATAGTAATGGGATAAAGCAACAACCATCACGGCTAGCGTTAATGTAATGGCAGGATCGGCTGTCGGAGATTTCCACCAGAGCTCATGTCCGATTGTAATAGAGAACGGCAGCCCCAGCATATTCGACACAAATATGTACATCAGCAATGTGACACCAAGTGCCAAGAAGTTAGCCCCTGTTTTCAAATCCATTGTACTGCCGATAATATTGCGGACGAAATCAACAACCCATTCCATAAAATTCTGGGCTTTTCCGGGACGGATCGAAAGCGTTCTTGTCGTTAATATAGCAATCAATAAAACAATCACACTCGCCACAGTAATCATCAGAATGTTTGTCAGATTAAAAGTAAGACCTAGAAATTCAATAGTTCTGTATTCATGATTCAAAGGGTTTTCACCTCTCTTCCATTGATGAACGTTTAAGCTGGATAAAGGAATCTATCATAATGACAGGGTATATTGTCATTAATCCAATAACTGTACTTGCCATATGAAAATGCTCGGGATTTTTATAGGCGACAGCCGCAGCAAGAATCGCATTGCACCACCGCGCTGCGCTCCCAAGAGATCGTATGGACTTTCCTTTCTCAACGGCTCTGTCAAAGGCGTTCATTCTCCTGACGAGCAGTAAAAAATTAAACAAACTGAAAACAGTTCCCAGAATAAGGCCTAAAAAAACGGTTTTATACGCTGTTAAACCATAACCCAGTACATACACTGCCAAAATGAACAATAAGTATTTGCGTTGTCTGCTAAATGTAAGCTTGGGATCGTCCATCAATTATCTGTCTCCTGATGAAAAAATAATGTATAGCTTAGATACGGCATAAATCAGCGGTTAACCCTAGTAGAAGACCTTTTTTGTCCGGCAAAACGGGCCTGTTCGAAAAAATCATTCATCCGCAAGCCTTGCAGGGATGCTGTTTCATTCGCTTAAATAAATCCTCATAATACGGGTTTGCTGAGAGGATTTACATTGAGGATGAGGACTATAATGAAAGCTATGAAAACCTTCTCATAATACCCTCGTTTAGCATACAATAGCCCCTAACATGTGTCAATCTGTTTAAAGTTAAAAAACTTTTTATACTTTACGTCTCCACAGAATGTTCACATTTTCACCTATAATTGTATACAGATTCACCGAATAGCAAATAACTGGATAAAAAAAGAAACCCCCTTTCGGGAGTTTTCCTTTTATTTTGTTCCAAACATACGGTCTCCTGCATCTCCGAGACCGGGAACGATATAACCTTTTTCATTTAATTTTTCATCAAGGGCCGCGATGTAAATATCCACGTCTGAATGATGCTTCTGCAATTCTTCCACACCTTCAGGCGCAGCTACGAGACACATGAAACGGATGTTTTTCGCACCGCGTTTTTTCAGGCTGTTAATCGCTTCAACTGCGGAACCGCCTGTAGCCAGCATCGGGTCAACCACGATGAATTCACGCTCTTCCACATCAGAAGGAAGCTTCACATAGTATTCCACGGGTTTTAAGGTTTCAGGATCACGGTACAGACCGACATGTCCCACTTTTGCCGCAGGGATAAGTTTTAAGATGCCTTCAACCATTCCTAAACCTGCTCTGAGAATAGGAACAACACCGAGTTTTTTCCCTGAGATGACTTTCGATTTCGCAGTCTGAACCGGTGTGTTGATATCCACTTCCTCTAGAGGGAGATCACGGGTAATTTCAAACGCCATAAGAGTGGCTACTTCGTCTACAAGCTCTCTAAAATCCTTCGTGCCTGTCTCTACATTCCGAATATATGTCAGCTTGTGCTGAATTAAAGGATGATCAAATACATAAACCTTTCCCATACAGTGTTTCAGCTCCTTTTTTATTGTCCCATCGACAATTTCACACTTCTATTGATTCTACAAAAAAAGACATTGAGTTTCAAGGACATCGTCAAAAAACCCGCCGGGCATAAGCCCGAGCGGGTTTTTCAATCTTAGTAATCTAATTCTTTATATAGAGGGAACTTGCCAGTCAGAGCAGCTACGCGCTGTCTTGCTTCTTCAAGTTTTCCTTCATCTTCGTGGTTTTTCAATGCAAGCGCAATGATGGCACCGACTTCATCCAATGCATCTCCGTCAAAACCGCGGCTTGTCACAGCAGCTGTACCAAGACGGATACCGCTTGTTACGAAAGGTTTTTCCGGATCGTATGGAATTGCGTTTTTGTTAGACGTAATACCGATTTCATCAAGCACATGCTCTGCAACCTTACCTGTCAGTCCGAGAGAACGAAGGTCAACAAGGATCAGGTGGTTGTCAGTTCCACCTGAAACGAGCTGGATGCCCTCTTTCGTTAACGCTTCAGCCAGGCGTTTTGCATTTGAAATGACGTTTTGTGCATATGTTTTGAAATCGTCCTGCAATACTTCGCCGAATGAAACAGCTTTTGCGGCAATAACGTGCATCAGCGGGCCGCCTTGAATTCCAGGGAAGATCGATTTATCAATTTTCTTGCCGAACTCCTCACGGCAAAGGATCATACCGCCACGAGGTCCGCGAAGTGTTTTATGTGTTGTTGTTGTAACGAAATCAGCGTAAGGAACCGGGTTTGGATGAAGGCCTGCCGCAACAAGTCCTGCGATATGCGCCATATCCACCATGAAGTAAGCGCCGACTTCATCAGCAATTTCACGGAATTTCTTAAAGTCGATTGTACGAGGATACGCACTTGCTCCTGCTACGATAAGCTTCGGCTTATGGGCAAGGGCTTTTTCACGCACGTCATCGTAATCAATATATTGAGTTTCTTTATCTACGCCGTACTCAACAAAGTTATATTGAACACCGCTGAAGTTGACTGGACTTCCGTGTGTTAAATGGCCGCCGTGGGAGAGGTTCATCCCAAGTACAGTATCGCCTTGCTCCAAAATCGTGAAGTACACTGCCATGTTTGCTTGTGCGCCTGAATGCGGCTGAACGTTTACATGCTCCGCTCCAAAGATCTCTTTCGCGCGGTCACGAGCGATATCTTCAACAACATCGACGTGCTCACATCCGCCGTAGTAGCGTTTGCCCGGATATCCTTCAGCGTATTTATTTGTCAAAACAGATCCTTGTGCTTCCATAACCGCTTCACTTACAAAGTTCTCAGAAGCAATCAATTCGATCTTAGTCTGTTGGCGTTCACGCTCATTTTTAATGGCGTTAAACACTTGTTCGTCTTGCGCAGGTAAATGTTTCATCAGCGAGATCCTCTCCTATCCGTATCCTGTTCTTTGTTTTTACCACCACTATTGTACATGGTTTTTTAGGCCGATGTAAAAGATTATTTTTAAAAAATCAAAATTTTTATTGGTAAAAACGAATATTGATAACTTAAATTTAAATTAAAGTTCGGGATTTATTTCACTGCCTTAAAAATAAAAGAAAAGACTGGCCACGCAGTCCTTTCATTCGCACCCATAAACCGCCCGCACTCCGCCGATCAGTTTCGGCCGCGTGCGCGCTAATGTCACATGTGCTGACCCAAGACTGTTTTGAGCAACACGCACAGGGACAGCTACCGGCTTCAGATGCATGCCGATAAATGTATCGCCGATGTCTATTCCGGCGTCAGCCTGAATGGTTTCGACAAGAACAGGAGACTTCATCTGCTTAAACGCATAAGCAGCCATCGCCCCGCCCGCTTTTGGAACTGGTACAGCAGAAACGGCCGGAAGCCTAAACAGCTGAGCCGTCTCCTCTTCAACTACAAGCGCTCTGTTCAAATGCTCACAGCATTGAAATGCCAGATGGATACCCGTTATTTCCTTGAGCTCAGCAAGTCCGCTGTAGATGCTTTCCGCAATGTCTTCGCTGCCTGATGTTCCGATCCGGCTGCCGGCCACTTCACTCGTGCTGCATCCAAGGACAAAGAGCTGATCTTGTTTCAATCCTGCTTGTTCCTGAAACTCAGACAGCATCGTCTTCCACGTTTGTTTGATCTCACTCATCGAACAGCACCCCTACAGGTTTTTCTCTTCATAATCTGAGATTTTTCCGATGCGCTTTTGATGTCTTCCGCCGGTAAACTCTGTAGTCAGCCAGATTTCTGCGATTTCCCGCGCCAAACCGGGGCCAATCACCCGTTCACCCATCGCGAGGATGTTTGTGTCATTGTGCTCTCTCGTTGCCTTTGCGCTGAATGTATCGTGCGCCAGCGCGCAGCGGATGCCTTTGACTTTATTAGCGGAAATGCTCATGCCGATTCCTGTCCCGCAAATTAATATGCCTCTGTCAACTTCGCCGCTAACCACTTTTTCGGCCACCGGAAAAGCATAATCCGGATAATCGACAGATCCGCTGCCGCAGTCACAGCCCATATCAATATATTCAATTTGCAATTCGTCCATTAACTCTTTGATTTCATTTCGAATGTGAACGCCGCCATGATCCGATGCTATGGCTACTTTCATCAGCTTTTCCTCCCCAGCGTGTGTGATGCGGCCCGCCCGCTTTGTTGACCGCGCAGCCTGTCCGCTCTTTGATTCACACCATATGATGTGCTTTTCACTATATTCTACTCCTTCACGCAGGATTTGCAAATGACCTGTTTGCAGATTTTCTGACAACTTACCTGCTGTCTTTTTTCAGCTGTTTTGCCAGCTGCCGAAGAAGATCTTCAAGCTCATCTCTCGTTTGTTTATAGATGTCAATTGAGCCACCAAACGGATCAATGACATCCCCATAGCTGCCTGTGACGTATTCTTTTAGCGTAAATACTTTATCACGATAACGTCCAAAATGGCTGACAATGATCTGTTTGTGCTGATGGGTCATAGCCAGAACCAAATCAGCCGCTTCCATATGTTCTTCAGTTAATGGAGAAGATACATGATTAAGGGCAATGTGTTTTTCAAACAGCGCTTCGACTGCATGAGGCGTCGCTCTCGCATTAAGCGAAGCAAACACGCCTGCCGAGCGGACACTGACATTCAGCCCTTCCGCTTCTGCAATTGATTTAAAAAGCGCCTCAGCCATTGGGCTGCGGCACGTATTTCCAGTACAGACAAAAATAATGTTCATGTCAGTCACCCCTTATTTTTCTCTATTATATATGAAGAAAAAAGAAACGGCGACTTCGTTTCTTTTATTGGTATATTAAATTGGCAAAAGCAGCTTTAGGCCGAATGCGATTAATATGATGCCCCCGAGCGCTTCGCTGTATGTGCCAAGCCATGACTGCACTTGTTTTCCGATCAGCAGGCCCAGCCATGTCAAAATCATGCTGAACAGCCCAAACAAGGTAATTGTGAGGAGCGGATGCGAGCCGTATATCCCCAAGCTCAAACCAACGGAGAAGCTGTCAAGGCTGACGCCGACGGCAAACAGCAATAAGCCCGGCCCTGCCGGCGACATAAGTCGTTCTTCTGACTGTTTAAAAGAAGCCATAAGCATTTGAACCCCAAGAACAAAAAGCAGCGAACCCCCGATATAAACCGCTAACACGCCGAGGAGCCCTGACAGCATGTTACCGGCCGCCATCCCCCCGAGAGGCATGATAACGTGAAAGAGGCCGATGATAAAACCAATATAGAATATCTGCTTTTTTCTGAGTTTGACCATGCCCATTCCGAGACCGACAGAAAAAGCATCCATCCCTAAAGCAAACGCCATGATGCTTAATGTAATCAGTTCGCCTATGAACAAATCCGACATACATAAATAACCCCCTTGGACACGCCCCGCTTTTTTAGCCTATGCGTGTCCAAAAAGGGTTAGAACATCTGACTGTGTTCAGCGAATCACTCTTCCTCCGGCGGCTTTCATCAGCCTGTTCATAATGGCGAGTCCGACGCCAGTGTCCGGAAAGGATTCTGCGATAATAAAATCCACCTTCTTCTCATCAAAGCTGCGTAAAGCATCATACAGCCCTGCCGCAACAGTCTCAAGCTGAGCCCGTCTGCCGCAGTTCTTCACATAATCAGCGGAATAAACGCCCGCGTTTTCTTCTGTCGTCAGGACACCGACCCGTCTGCCGCCCTGTTGATATTCTTGAATGAGAAGCTGAATGCGCTCCGGGCTACCTTCGCAAATCGCTAGCGGCGCTGTCGGCGCGTAATGTGTGTATTTCATCCCCGGGGAAATCGGCTTCTCATTTTGATCGCTGAGCCCTTTATCCACAAGGATCGGTCCGATCTCCGCTTCAATTTGTTCTTTCGTAATGCCGCCTGGGCGCAGGAGAACAGGGATGTCGCCAGCACATGAAAGTACGGTTGATTCGACCCCAATCCCGGTAGGGCCTCCGTCCATAATTCCGGCTATGCGGCCATCCAAGTCATAGGCCACATGTTCCGCCTTTGTCGGACTTGGCTTCCCTGATAGATTGGCGCTCGGTGCTGCAATCGGCAACCCCGACTCGCGAATCAACGCAAGAGCAAGCGGATGATCCGGCATTCGAATGGCAACCGTTTCAAGCCCTGCCGTTACACGAGGTGAGAGTGCACCAGGTTTGCAAGGTAGAATGAGCGTGAGTGCTCCCGGCCAAAACCGTTTTATCAATGTTTTCGCTTTTTCCGGCGCTGGACCCGTTAAATCATCAAGCTGGCTAATGTCCGCAATGTGGACAATCAGGGGATTATCGCTCGGCCGCCCTTTCGCTTCATATATTTTTTTGACGGCATCTGTGCTTTTCGCGTTTGCGCCGAGGCCGTATACCGTTTCTGTCGGGAACGCAACAACCTCATTTTCCCGGAGCAAAGCGGCTGCTTGTGCAATTTGTGGATCATTTGTGGATAACTCATCAGTTACATCCACAAACCATCTTTTCGTTTTCATTTCTGACCAAACTCCTTATTCACAACAATAAAACGATAGTTTTACGCGTGTAATCCTTTTGAAAGTATAAAAGATGTCCTATAATAAAACAAGCGTTATCCACAAATTGTGGACAACGCTAATGAAGAAGTGGATAAGTATGTGTATAAATCAAACTGATCCAGACGCTTTTTTCATCAAGACGGCCCCTTCTGTTTGCCGCGATTCACAGAAATGATCAGAAGAAAACAGCTCTTCCGGTACACTTTCAGCTCGTTCAAACCCCATGGCCGTCAGGAAATCAGCAGAGGAATGCTGATTCGCTATTAAGTATACTGTTTTGATCTGATGCTTTTCGCACAGCAGTTCCATGCTCTGAAAGAGCGTCACAATATGGCCTTGGTGAAGCTTGTCCGATATCACAAGTGATCGCAGCAGCCCTTGATCACAGCTGATTTTTTCAATTCCGAGACATCCGGCAATGTTTTTCTCGCTGTCCTCCAGCATAAGAAACTGGGTGAAGCCTTCTTTCACGCCTTCATAATTGGTTTTCGCCTGTTTTAGAAATTCCTCGAGCACATCTCCGTCTTTTTCCCTTGCCACCCGCAGTTGATAAAACATCCGTTCACCCCGTTTTTGCATTCTTTCTTCCAATCTATGAGGCAAATCTATTTTTAGACCAGGTGATTAGGAAAAAAGGTCGGAAATCCATTCGACTAAGAAGAATTTCACTTCTGTGCCGTCTTCATTCTCTTCCTTCTCTTCTTTTTTGGCTTTTTCCGCTTTAGCGGTTACGTCCTCAAGCACTTTTTCAGTCTGCTTTTTTGAGGCTTCTTGATCTTCTTGTTCTTTTACGGCTTCTCCGTTGGAAAAATCGAGAAAGCAGAGCGGCGGGAACAGCACACACCACCAGTTGGCGCCGTCTCCATTTCCAAGCGTAATCAGAATCGCTTCATACTCGCCAGCGGGATATACCATATTGCCGTAAAGCTTTGTCGGAAATGAGATTTTGTCAAAATCAACGGATATCGATTGGTTTGCTCCTTCTTCCTCCATTGTTTCCTTTGCAATTTCTTTGATTTCAGGAAGCTTTGAGCGAATCACACGCCGCGCTTCTTCTATAGAAGTGATATCCTCTACCCAGGTTGTGATTTCTTTATTGACCGCGTCTCTGATATGCCGCTTTAATTGCTGGTCCTGATTACTATCGCTGTTTGCCAATATTCTCAGGCGAATCGCCTCATCCGGTATGACCACCGGCTGATTTTCTGATTGCTGTGCCGTCTCTTCTTTTGCCAGCCCTACAAGTGCTCCGGATAATAAAAGAAAGATATATATACAAATGATTACTGTTTTTTTCATCGGTCCCCACCGTTCCTCTCCGTGCTTTATTTCTAGCCCTATTATGGACAAGGAGAGCCCGGGGTAAACGTGCAGAGTGAAAAAAATCTAGCAAGCTGTTAATCTTATTTATGGTACGATAGTGTTTTAGGAGGTTTAAAGATGAAATATAATTACACAGTGCTGTTATCAGCCTTCACGATGTCGGTTCTTTATTCAATTATTTATATCCATTCATTCATCATTGCCGCTCTCATAACGATGGCATTTTATTTTCTGTTCCCTTATTTGATATTCGCGCTGCCGCTTCAATTCATGATGAATAAAAAGCCGAAACGGTTCAGCCCTTTGTATCTGCTGTATTACCTTGTAGCAGCTTTTATTGCCAACGCGATCATTTTCGGCGTGCTGCAGCCTTCGGGACAATCTCTGCTTCAAAATATGGCCTTCTATCTTTTCGCTGTATTAACAGCTCTTGTCTATTGGATATGGGATTCTGTTTTACTCCAAAAAAAGGAAGCCTAAGAGGCTTCCTTTTTCATTAAAACAAAACCGTCAGCAAATAACATAGAATAGAAGGTATCGCCGCGACAAAGAAAGCAGCCGCCATTTTCAAGCGGGATGTACGGCCTTCTTTAGTTTCTGAATGGTAGTTTGCCCGCTGATCACTTCCGCTTACAGCCAAACCCGATGTGATGATCGCGAGCCCAATCAAAACGAGAGACGCAACCCCAAAAATCACTTCATATGAAAGAGCCTGCGGAAAAACGGTGCCAATCATGCTCTCAATCGCAATGAACAAGATTCCTGCTGTCAGGGCCTTTTTCATCCTTTACATCCCCTTTGCTGGTGTTAAAACAGCTTGATTCATCAACTCGCCAGTAAGCTGCTTATTTATTTTTATGAATCACAGCGCATATGGTTCTGTCTTTTCCGTTAATATCTTTCAGCACTTCCACTTCCGCATGTTTAAACGCCTTGAGGATCAGCTCTTTGACCGCTTCGCCCTGTTTCCATCCGATTTCAAAAACGACAAACACTTTCTCCTTCATGACAAGCGGGATGTCTTCCATAAACCGCTTATAAAATTTCAGCCCGTCTCCGCCATCAGTGAGAGCGTGCAGCGGCTCATGAAAACGGACAATCTCTGATAGATCAGCCATTTCTTCTTCTGAAATATAAGGAGGATTTGAGACGACAATATCCGCTTTTTTTCCTGCCTTAATAAAAGGCTCAAGCAAATCGCCCTGATAAAAGCGCACATCCGCTCCGAGCTTTTCCGCATTGGCAGAGGCGACTTGCAGCGCTTCTTTTGAAATATCAACCGCCGAAACCGAAAAGTTTTTGTTTTCAAGCGCAAGCGTGACAGCTATCGCGCCGCTTCCTGTCCCGACGTCAACGACATCAAGCCGCCCGTCTTCTGAAAAGACATGCTGATATTTTTCAAGCAGATGATAGACAACCTCTTCTGTTTCCGGCCGCGGGATCAGCACGTCATCATTCACCATAAATTCCCGTCCGTAAAAAAACTCTTTTCCGATAATGTACTGAACCGGGACGCCCTCTTTATGCATCTCAACGTGACGCGTAAAGCGATACAGTTCGTCTTCGCCAATCGGTTCCTGTAAGCTGGCGAGCAGCTTGCTTCTGTCCATTCCGGTATCATAAAGCAAAAGAAGCTCAGCCGCATTTTCTTCTCTTCCCGCTTCGGTTAAATAAGAAGAAGCCCATTTCAGGGCTTCAAATATCGTCTTCATCTTAACCTTCCGACTGCTGAAGCTTGCTTGCCTGATCTTCAACAATCAGCGCTTCAACCACTTCGTCAAGTTTTCCTTCAAGAATCTGATCAAGCTTTTGAATCGTCAGGCCGATTCTGTGATCCGTCACACGGTTTTGCGGGAAGTTGTATGTGCGGATACGCTCAGAGCGGTCACCTGATCCAACTGCTGATTTCCGTGTTTGATCATATTCAGCTTGGGCTTCCTGCTGAAATTTATCATAGATTCTGGCACGGAGAACCTTCATTGCTTTTTCTTTGTTCTTGATTTGAGATTTTTCATCCTGGCATGATACAACAACACCTGTCGGCAAATGCGTCAGACGAACGGCAGACATTGTTGTGTTAACGCTTTGTCCGCCCGGTCCGCTTGATGCAAACGTATCGACTCGGATATCCTTCTCATGAATGTCAACCTCTACCTCTTCTGCCTCAGGAAGACATGCTACTGTTGCAGTTGATGTATGGATACGGCCGCCTGATTCTGTTTCCGGAACACGCTGTACGCGGTGGGCGCCGTTTTCATATTTGAGTTTAGAATATGCGCCGCTACCCGTAATCATAAAGATGATCTCTTTGTAGCCGCCAGTTCCGGTTACACTCGCTTCCATGACCTCTGTTTTCCAGCCTTGAAGCTCGGCATAACGGGAATACATTCTGTACAGGCTGCCCGCGAATAAAGCGGCTTCCTCGCCTCCCGCAGCTCCGCGGATCTCCATGATAACGTTTTTGTCGTCATTAGGATCTTTCGGGATCAGGAGCACTTTCAGGCGTTCTGACAGTGTTTCCGTTTCCTTCTGAAGTTCAGAAATCTCTTCCTTCACCATGTCGCGCATCTCAGCGTCCAGCTTCTCTTCTAGCATCGCTTTTGCATCAGCCAGCTGTTCTGACGCATCTCTGTATTGTCTATATACGTCAACTGTTTCTTGTATATCAGATTGCTCTTTTGAATATTCTCTTAGCTTTTTCGGATCGTTGACTACTTCTGGATCGCTTAAAAGCTCATTTAATTTTTCGTATCGTTCTTCGATTGACTTTAAACGGTCTAACACGGTCTTCACCTCTGTTTTCCTGTGCGTAACATTCTCATTATAGTATAGTGATTAACCCCAGTCAAAAGCATTTCAATCCCAGCTTGAAAAGCCTCCTCTGCTATACTGGGAATCGAGGAGGGATGATGTTGCTGAAATCCATACATCACATTGCAATCATATGTTCAGATTATGAAAAGTCGAAAGCTTTCTACGTACATAAGCTTGGTTTTCAAGTGATTCAAGAAACGTACCGCGAAGAGCGCGGCTCCTATAAGCTTGATTTGTCGCTTAACGGCACGTATGTCATTGAGCTGTTCTCGTTTCCCGATCCGCCCGCGCGCCAAACCCGGCCTGAAGCGGCAGGCCTGCGCCACCTTGCCTTCACAGTCAGCAGCTTGGATAAGGCGGTTCAGGAGCTTCATGAAAAAGGAATCGAAACAGAGCCGATCAGAATAGATCCGCTGACCGGCAAACGTTTCACCTTCTTTTTTGATCCGGACCAGCTTCCTTTAGAGCTGTATGAACAGTAACGGTTTTTGAAGAAAAAAAGGAGATACCCACTTTCTTTGCCGAATCTTTTCTTGTTTTGTCTAATAGGAAGGGAACCGCATTCTATGGTCGAATACCTAGCTAAAAAGGAGGTATGGGATCATGAATACAAATATGGTAGCAAGTGAACTCGGCGTCTCCGCAAAAACGGTGCAGCGGTGGGTAAAGCAGCTGAATCTTCCGGCCGAACGCAATGAGCTTGGACACTATTCGTTTACGGCAGAAGATGTAAAGGTTCTAAAATCTGTTCAAAAACAAATTTCTGAAGGCACGGCGATTCAGGATATTCATGTGCCGCAAAGCACTAAAAAGCGCACAGGCTTCCTTGTCCAAAAAACAAATGGCGACACAGAACGGAGAATCGAACAGCTCGAACAGAAGCTCGACGCCCTTTTACAGCAAAAGCAGGACGAAAACGAGCTGCTGGCAAGGATCGGGGAACTGGAACGCCAGCTAAAACAAAAAGCCGATGAGGGTGTATCTTATCAGCTGCTTCAGCACCGCAGAGAAATTGATGACATCCTTGCAGACCTACAATCACTGACCTCACAAATGAAAGAATTCACCGCCCAGCCGATCCCCGAGACTGCTGCTTCTTCTGAAAAAACAAAAACAAGAAAAAAACCGCTTTTATCACTTTTCAAATTTCAAACCTAAAGTAAAAAAGCTCCCTTTACGGGGAGCTTTTTTGATTACGCAGTAAGCGCAATAATAATCGGTAGTGAAATCAATGACAGAATCGCACTGACCACAAACGCAGTCGCAGTTTCTTCTTCTTGTTTCTCGAAACGAGTCGCAATCATGGCTGCAACAGCAGAACCAGGGAATGCTACAAGAAGGATTGCTTTTGTCATTTGGTCCGCTGGAAGTCCGACTGCAAGAGCAATCAGGAACATTAACGCAGGCTGAACCGCAACTTTTAGTAACGCAATACCGATAGCCGGCATACTGAGTTTGATTTTACGGATACCAACAGTAACACCGACAGCAAAGAGAGCAACACCAGATGTTGTGCTTCCAAGCTGATCAAGCATTTTAACACCCAGCTCAGGAAGAGTGAAGTTGAAAACCAGCACTAAGATCATACTGATTAACGGAGCAGCTGCAAGCGGCTCACAAAGGCCATGCAGGATTGATTTTCCTGTCATCTTCCAGAAGCTGTCGCCGTCCTTTTCGTTTTTCTTAGAAGACTCACCGACAGTAGCGATAATAATCGCAAGCGGATCAAGAATCGCGTTTACCACGATACCTGTAACCGCGATCGGAATCGCAACTTCATTCGCCCCGAACAAGCTTCCCAATACAGGAATACCCATAAATGCGAATGTTGGCTGTGCAGAGTTCAAAGAAAATACAGATGAGTTCGTTAAATCATACTTCAAGATAAATCTGCAAACCAAAAGAATGATGATATAGAAACCAACAATCCCAATAATTAAAGAAACCATCAATGGAACTTGTGATAAAAATTCACTTCTGGAAGTTGTCAAAATACCAGCGATAAAGTGAGCTGGAAGTGCGTATTTCGTTACTAACGTACTTACCCCTTTTGCCGACTTGGCATCATAACTTCCAAAATGTCCTGCAAACCAACCCAGCACAATAACAAAGAATATCGGTGCCAGGAGGATTAAGATATCTAAGATGCTCAAAATATTCTCCTCCAAATCCTATGTCCGTATACTTTAGCTTTACAAAAAGCTTTCCCTCGGACGAAAAAATTTACTCGCTAATTATTTCGCGATGACTTTTTTGTATTCAGGTGTCCACATTGCATCAAGGACAGCTTGTTTTACATCTTCAGGCTGACGATTTGCTACGCCTTCTTTAATTGCTGCTTCAGCAACGGCAATCGCAACTTGAATAGAAACTTCTTGAAGCTTATCGATGCTTGGAAGCAATCCTGCTCCAGGTGTTTCGAAGTCAACCATTTCAGCAATCGCATCAGCAGTTGCAGCAAACATCGCAGGCGTAATGATACGCGCTTCAGCTACAATTGAACCAAGTCCAAGACCAGGGAACGCGAATGCGTTGTTAGATTGTCCGATTTCATAAGAAACACCGTTGTATTCTACATTGTCAAATGGGCTTCCTGTTGCAATAAGCACTTTTCCGTCAGTCCATTTGAACAGATCTTCAGGAACTGCTTCAGCAAGGTGAGTCGGGTTAGACATCGGCATGATAACCGGACGGTCTACGTGAGATGCCATTTCTTTTACAATTTCCTCTGTGAACGCACCTGAAACCCCTGAAGTACCAATCAAGATCGTTGGTTTCGCTTGGCGAACCACTTCATCGAATGGAATTTGGCCTTTTTCATCGCGCTTCCAGTCTTTTACTTCATCCGCACTGCGTAGGTAAGGTTTTTGGAAATCAAGGATGCCTTCGATTTCTTCAGTCAGCAAGCCTCTGTAATCAAGTGTGTAGAAGCGTTTGTTAGCTTCTTCTTCAGATAATCCAGCAAGCACCATTGTGTCGCGGATTTGGTCAGCAATACCGATACCAGCAGAACCAGCACCGAAGACAACAACACGCTGATCTTTAATAGAAGCGCCAGTTTTCTTCATCGCCGCAAGCACACCAGCAAGTGTGATCGCTCCTGTACCTTGGATATCATCATTAAATGTAAGAATTTCATGATTGTATTTTTTCATGATATTACGTGCATTTTTGTTACCAAGGTCTTCCCAGTGAAGAAGCGCTTTAGGGAAGAATTTCAATGCCGCTTTTACATAAGCGTCAATGAAAGCTTCATAGCGTTCGCCTTGTACACGCTCATGCTTGTTACCAATATATAAAGGATCATTCAGAAGTTTTTCGTTGTTCGTACCGACATCAAGCACAACCGGGATAACACGGCTAGGGTCAATACCAGCTGCAGCAGTGTAAACAGCCAATTTACCGATTGCGATGTTAATACCGCCTACACCCCAGTCACCGATACCGAGAATACTTTCAGAGTCAGTAGCAACGATAAGATCAATATCTCCTGCAGTCGCATGAAGGTTTTCAAACGCTTTTTCAATACCGTCAATGTTGTCGATTGACAAGTAGATACCTTGAGGTCTTCTATATTCATGGCTGTATTCCTGAATCGCTTCACCAACTGTTGGTGTGTACACAACAGGAAGCATTTCGCGAAGATGGTTTTTCAGCAATTTATAGAAAAGAACTTCGTTACGGTTTGCAAGATCACTTAAGTAAACATTTTGACGAAGGCGGTCAGGCTGCGCTTGGAATTGCTCGTATGCGCGTTGTGCTTGTTGATCAAGAGAAAGTACAGTTGGCGGCAGAAGTCCTTCTAAGCCAAGTTCTTGTCTTTCTTCTACTGAAAAAGCAACGCCTTTATTTAAAGTAGGAATAGATAAAACTTCTTTCCCTCTAAGAGTTGTTTCTAAGTGGCCTTCTTTCGTTTTTTTTATGTTATTCAAGCAAATCTCCTTCTTTCTTGAAATAGTTAACCAAGTTAAGTAATAACCCATCTAAAATATGACCGATCATGATCTTTATGCGACTTTGTGACAATTATTCGAACAATGTCTCAAAACTATTTACATTACGTTAGTTATTTTATGCCTGTCAAAATCAAAATTCAAGAGAAGAAAATTACTTAATTTTTTAATACACTTAATTAAATTTTTTAATTGGATGTTATCAGAATATAAAAAAAACACCGGTGTTTTCACACGGTGCTTTCTATCTTTTTACCCATGTTTTGGGTTAATTTTTAGATTTTCCTGGGACTTCGTGATGATGTCTGCATCTTGCTTCATACGATTCGGATGCGCCCACCTTTATGACCGGATCATCGTAAGAAGCAGGTTTGCCGTCAATCAGGCGCTGTGTTCTGCTCGCCGGTGATCCGCAGACGGAACAGACGGCTTGCAGCTTCGTCACACTTTCCGCAATCGCCATAATATCCGGGACGACACCGAACGGCTCTCCTCTAAAATCCATATCAAGACCCGCTGCAATCACACGGTAGCCTTTATCGGCAAGAGATGATAATACCTCAACAATGTCTTGGTCAAAAAACTGCACTTCATCAACCGCAATCACATCCGTACTCTCACTGATGTGATCCCAAATGTCCGCAGCAGAAGAAATGGCATAGCTCGTCATGGATGTTCCATTATGGGAGACAACAGCATCTTCGCTGTAGCGATTATCAATCACAGGCTTAAATACCCTGACTTCCTGCTTGGCGTAAGTCGCTCTCTTCACTCTTCTGATCAGCTCTTCAGATTTCCCCGAGAACATGCTGCCGCAAATCAGCTCAAGCCACCCGCTTTGTTTCATTATGTACATAGGCTCCGCTCCCCTCTCTCTGCCAGCTGTGTTTTAGACAATATAAAAAACAGGCAAGACTGCTTCCTGCCTGTTGAAAAATCTATTATTACTTAAGACCGTATTTTTTGTTAAAGCGATCAACACGACCATCAGCAGAAGCGAATTTTTGACGGCCAGTGTAGAATGGGTGGCATTCAGAGCAAATCTCAACGCGTACCTCTTCTTTTACTGAGCCTGTTTCAAATTCATTTCCGCAAGCGCATTTAACTGTTGCTTTTTTGAAATTAGGATGAATTCCTGCTTTCATTGTATCCATCTCCTTCCGCCCTGAATCCCGTGTGGAAACAGAGTTATTATTTCGGAGCATTGTCCGAAACGCATATGAGAAAATTATATCAGTGATTTACTTCTTTTGCAAATACAATTTATCTTCTAGCAGATGATAGATTTGCCTGTTTCCATTCTTGATTGAGAATATCGAAAAATTCCTGGTTTGTTTTGGTTTTTTTCATTTTTCTCATGAATTTTTCTGCGAAATCAGGTGAATCAGACATCGTTTTGCGGATCGACCATAAACGATCAAGGTGCTCTTTAGGCACAAGCAGCTCTTCCTTGCGCGTTCCTGAACGGCGGATATCGATGGCCGGGAAGATGCGGCGCTCTGCCAGAGAGCGGTCAAGGTGTAACTCCATGTTGCCTGTTCCCTTGAATTCTTCATAAATGACATCATCCATACGTGACCCTGTATCGACAAGAGCCGTAGCAAGGATGGTTAAGCTGCCGCCCTCTTCGATATTTCTCGCTGCCCCGAAGAAGCGTTTCGGACGGTGGAACGCTGCTGGGTCAATCCCTCCGGAAAGCGTTCTTCCGCTCGGCGGAATCACTAAGTTGTAGGCGCGGGCAAGGCGTGTGATGCTGTCCATCAGGATGATGACATCTTTTTTATGTTCCACGAGACGCATTGCGCGCTCAAGCACAAGCTCGGCCACTTTGATATGGTTTTCCGGCACTTCATCAAACGTTGAGCTGACGACATCACCAGCTACAGAACGCTCGATATCGGTTACTTCCTCCGGTCTTTCATCGATCAAAAGCACGATGAGCTCTGCTTCAGGCTGATTCGCTGTAATGCTGTTGGCAATTTCCTTCAGCAGCATCGTTTTTCCGGCTTTTGGCGGCGCAACAATCAAACCGCGCTGTCCAAATCCGACCGGCGCCATCATATCCATAATTCTTGTAGACAAGAAGTTCGGCTTTGTTTCAAGCACCATTTGACGATCTGGATAAAGAGGTGTAAGCGCCGGGAAATGCACACGCTCTTTTGCTGATTCAGGATCATCTCCATTCACTGCTTCAACGTGCAAAAGTCCATAGTAACGCTCATTTTCTTTCGGCGGGCGAACCTTGCCTGAAACTTTGTCTCCGTTTCGCAAATCGAAACGGCGGATTTGTGAAGCTGAGATATAAATGTCTTCTGAGCTTGGAGAGTAGTTGATCGGTCTCAGGAAGCCGAAACCTTCAGACTGGATGATCTCAAGAACGCCTTCCATAAACAGCAGATCTTCCTGTTCTGCATTCGCTTTCAGAATGGCGAAAATGAGTTCTTTTTTTGTCAGTTTGCTGTAGTAGGAGATTTTATAATGTCTTGCAAGTTCATAAAGCTCTTTTAATTTCATATTTTCCAAAGAGGAAATAGATACGTCTTTCATAAAAACACCACGCTTTTCATAGTCAATATCTTACTCTGCACATGTAAATCTGCTGCTTTTGCACAACATCCGCCAAAGCACATTCTTTTTTTAACATAAAGGAACTTCTATCGGTAACACTTCCACCCATGATCGGCGCTTTTGTTAAAAGGATTGTCTTAATGAGTTTTGAAGGAAGCGAGGACAAAAACATGAGAAGATCAATACTTATATCGTCTGTATGCGGTAGAAATTGAAACTTTCCTAGTGCTTAAAAGAAGGAATTACGCAGTAAAAATCGCAGCACTCTTTATTTTTACCTTATTTCAAAAAATTATTCAACTGAAATAAGGTTTTGACACGGAATTGATAGAGTTGACTCTTTTCTGCAAAAGAAAAGCGGGCTCACACCCGCTTTTTCTTTTTTTATGGACGGATTACAAGATTTGGTTTCTTTTTCAGGCTGTGTCTGCCGTCAACGAAGCGGACTGTGCCTGATTTTGCACGGATAACTAAGCTTTCAGTTGTGCCGACAGAGCCTTTGAATTGAACGCCTTTTAACAGCTCGCCGTCAGTTACCCCGGTAGCTGCAAAAATCGCGTCATCACCCTTCACAAGGTCTTCCATACGGAGGACTTTGCTTAAATCAAGGCCCATTTTGTGGCAGCGTGTGATTTCTTCATCGCTTTGCGGAAGAAGTTTACCGATAATTTCTCCGCCCAGCGCTTTTAACGCAACAGCAGAAAGCACACCCTCAGGAGCTCCGCCTGATCCGAACAGGATGTCAACGCCCGTGTGGTCGAAAGCCGTGTTGATGGCGCCTGCGACATCGCCATCATTAATCAATTTGATTCTGGCGCCGGCGTCACGAAGCTCGGAAATAATTTTTGCGTGTCTTTCACGGTTTAAGATTGTGGCAACGACGTCCTCAACGTCCTTATTTTTCGCCTTTGCCACCGCTTTAAGGTTATCAATGACAGGTGCTTCAATATCAATACAGCCCACCGCTTCCGGACCGACTGCGATTTTTTGCATATACATGTCAGGAGCGTTCAGAAGCGTGCCGTGGTCTGCGACCGCGATAACCGTCAGCGCGTTCCAGCCGCCGCTTGCTAGGATGTTTGTGCCTTCAAGAGGGTCAACTGCGACATCGACGCGCGGGCCGTACCCGTTTCCGAGTTTTTCCCCGATATACAGCATCGGCGCCTCGTCCATTTCTCCTTCACCGATCACAACGGTTCCTTTCATCGGAACTGTATCAAAAACGTCTCTCATTGCGCTTGTTGCCGCTTCATCAGCCTCATCTTTTTTCCCCCGGCCCATCCATCTTGCAGATGCCAATGCCGCAGCTTCAGTCACACGTACCAATTCCATTGATAAACTTCTTTCCATTTCAACACGATCTCCTCTCACAAGAAACCATTATGAATTTTGAAGCTGTTCTATTTCTTCATCAGTCATTCTTTCACGCCAGATTGTTGCTCCTAGCCCCTCGAGCTTCTTCTCAAGGGTGCTGTATCCGCGGTCAATATGCTCCAAGCCCGTAATTTCCGTGACGCCGTCAGCCATCAGGCCGGCTACGACCAGACAGGCTCCGGCACGCAGATCACTCGCCTTCACTTTTGCGCCTTGAAGCTCGACAGGACCTGTGATGATGGCAGATCTGCCTTCTACTTTCATATTGGCACCCATCCGTCTCAGCTCATCAATGTGCTTGAATCTTGCCGAGTAAATGGTGTCCGTGACGACGCTTGTCCCTTTTGCCCTTGTCAGGAGTGCTGTCATCGGCTGCTGCAAATCAGTCGGAAAGCCCGGGTATACAAGGGTTTTGACATCAACCGGCTTTAAGTGCTTCTGCCCGCCGACAATGAGAAGCTGGTCGTCGCTTGTTTCGATATGATAGCCCATTTCTCTCAGCTTTGCCGTTAACGACTCAAGATGAGTGGGAATCACATTATCGATAATGACTTCCTTGCCCATTGCAGCCCCTGCAATCATAAATGTCCCGGCCTCAATTCTGTCCGGAATGATCGTATGCTTGCAGCCGTGCAGTTCCTTCACGCCATCGATTCGGATCACATTGGTTCCCGCACCTTTGATTTTGGCGCCCATGCTTGTAAGCAGTGTCGCGACATCAATGATCTCAGGCTCCTTGGCAGCGTTTTCGATGATCGTTTTTCCTTCTGCCAAAACAGCGGCAAGCATAATGTTAATGGTTGCCCCTACGCTTACGACATCTAGATAAATGCGTGCGCCTCTCAGCCTTTCAGCACGCAAATAAATGGCGCCTTGTTCATTGGTTACTTCAGCTCCAAGTGCTTCAAAGCCTTTAATATGCTGGTCAATCGGACGGGGGCCCAAGTGGCAGCCGCCGGGCAATCCGATGACGGCCTGCTTGAAGCGGCCGAGCATCGCCCCCATTAAATAATACGACGCGCGAAGCTTTTTTACTTTTCCGTTAGGAAGCGGCATGCTGATCATCGACGTGGGGTCAACAACCATTTCCCCATTCTCAAAATGCACGTTGCCGCCGATTTCCTTTAACAGGTCACGCAGCGTTTCAATATCTGAAATCTCTGGAAGCCCTTCAATTGTCACCTCGGAATTTGCCAAAATGGTTGCAGGTATTAATGCAACAGCACTGTTTTTAGCGCCGCTGATATGTACTGTACCGTTTAACGAGTCACCGCCGGCAATATTCAACTTTTCCATGATAGTCTCCTTCCATAAGAAGATAGCTGCGGAGCTAAATAAAATGTCATTTTATTCTGTCTCTGCAAATAAAGCTCATGTCCAAAATCTAGCCAATTCGAAGAGAAAGAATACAACACATTGTAAAATATCAGGAAGAAAATAGCGAAGCTTTGCGGGGCACAGGTTTCGAAAATTGCACAGAGACCCGCCGGCTCAAGAGACATCGTCGTCATCCGGCAAAAGCAGTACGCAAACCCTTCATTCCGATATCAGCTTCTGCAGCCCAATGATTCCTTCTCTGTAAAGCGGCGTTTGCATCTGAAGGTCCGCTGTATCAGGACGGTGAAAAACAAAGGCCGCGGCAAACAGGCATAAAGCTGTTTGCCGTCCTTTGCATTATTTATTCCAGTCTGCCAGGAATTGTTCGATTCCTTTGTCTGTTAACGGGTGCTTAGTGAGCGCATGAATGACTTTAAGCGGCATTGTGCCGATATGAGCCCCTCTTAAAGCGGCTTCTGTCACGTGCTGCGGATGGCGGATTGACGCCGCAATGATTTGTGTTTCAAGACCGTGAATGTCAAAAATCTGCTTGACGTCTGAAATCAGGTCAAGTCCGTTGTGGCCGATGTCATCTAAACGTCCCAGGAATGGTGATACATACGTTGCCCCTGCTCTGGCAGCAAGAAGCGCCTGGTTTGCATTGAAGATCAATGTGACGTTTGTTTTGATGCCTAAGTCAGTAAGTGCTCTTACCGCTTTTAAACCGTCAGACGTCATCGGGATTTTCACCGTAATGTTCGGTGCGATTTTCGCCAGTTCTTTTCCTTCCTCGATCATTTCCTCAGCTTTCAAAGAAATAACCTCTGCACTTACAGAGCCTTTCACGACGTCTGTGATCTCGCGAAGACGGTCGTGGAATGATACGTTAGCTTCTTTTGCTACTAAACTAGGATTCGTCGTTACACCGGCGAGAATTCCTAATTCATTCGCTTCTCTAATTTCATCGATATTAGCTGTATCAACAAAAAATAACATTTTCAAAAAGCCTCCCTGAGTAAGAAATTTTCTGAACTGTGAATATGATTGCGCTTTCTAAAGATAGACGGAAAACCGCCTGTCAAGCTGTCAGGCGGCTATAAACGTTCCAATTGAATTAAGCTTGGTTTGAAGAACCAAATTCACGCATTTTACCGATAACTGTTTCTTTGATCGCTTCACGAGCTGGTCCAAGATATTTACGTGGATCGTACTCGTCAGGCTTAGCTGCCAATGTTTCGCGAACAGCTTTTGCAGAAGAAATTTGGTTTTCAGTATTCACGTTGATTTTAGCTGTACCAAGTGAAATTGATTTTTTGATGTCAGCAGTCGGAATTCCAGTACCGCCGTGAAGAACTAGCGGAAGACCAGTTGATTTTCCGATCTCTTCCATTTCTTTGAAGCCAAGGTTTGGCTCACCTTTGTAAGGGCCGTGAACAGAACCTAATGCAGGTGCAAGGCAGTCGATGCCAGTGCGCTCAACAAGCTCTTGGCACTCTTTAGGATCAGCGTAGATTACGCCTTCAGCGATAACGTCATCTTCTTGTCCGCCTACTGTTCCAAGCTCAGCTTCTACAGATACTCCGTGGAAATGAGCAAGCTCAACAACTTTAGCAGTTGTTGCTACGTTTTCTTCAAATGGATGGTGAGAAGCGTCGATCATTACAGATGTGAAACCTGCATGAATCGCTTTCGCACAAGATTCAAAGCTTGAACCGTGGTCTAAGTGAATCGCAACAGGAACTGTCACTTTGTACTCTTCCATAAGTGCTTTTACCATAGCTACGACTGTTTTGAAGCCGCCCATGTAGCGTCCCGCACCTTCGGAAACACCAAGGATCACTGGAGATTTTTCTTCTTCAGCTGCTTGTAAAATCGCTTGAGTAAACTCAAGGTTGTTTAAGTTAAATTGTCCTACAGCATAACCTTTTTCTTTAGCTGTATTCAACATTTCCGTCATAGAAACTAAAGGCATGTCGAATGTCCTCCTTATGTAGCCTGATTGTCTTCTAGCGAAAAAAGCTTTCCACCCTAGCATGACCCATCTATTGCTGTCATATGTAAATACCAGATCGCTTTTTCTCCATAACTAGAATACCAACTTTTCGACAAATCGGCAACACAATGACATGATTCATTTGTTTCTTCTTTTTGTCAATTAGACTTCAGGGGCAGATATTTTTTCACGGCATCTCTGATTTCGTCGATGTCAAACGGCTTCGCAAAGTGCGTCAAAGCGCCCAGTTCCTTTGATTCCTGGATCATGTCGAGCTCTCCGTATGCCGTCATGATGATCACCCGGATGTTTTCATCAATGACCTTCATCCGTTTTAAGATTTCGATACCGTCCATGCCGGGAATTTTCATGTCCAGAAGCACAAGGTCGGGCCGTTCTTTTGTCACGATGTCAAGCGCCTGCAGGCCGTTTGCAGCCTGAAACGTCTGGTAGCCTTCTTTATTGAATACTTCGTTAAGCAAAATACGTATGCCGTATTGATCATCAACGATTAAAATTTTTTCATTCATCATTTTACACCCCAATATTATGATTTTCGTCAAAAGTAAGCAGTAGTGTATGTATTCTGTTTGATTTTCCTATTTCCTTTAATTATAATAGTCTACTTTACGACATTTTCTGAGCATTTTCTCTTTTGTTGTATACTGATATTGTACGTTATAAAGGAGGATTCACTTATGTTGAAAATATTTACGACGCAGTTAACAGGTATTTTTTCCCGCATTCAGGATAAGGAATCTGACGCGATTGAAGATGGGGCGCGGCTGCTTGCTCAAGCGGTGATCAGCGGGCATTCCATTTATTTATATGGAGCTAATGAGCTTCAGGGCGTCTTTTATGAGGCCACCGAAAGCAAAGAACCCTTCCCATCCGTCAAAGCCTTTCCAGAAAGCGCTGAGGAAGTGACAGAAAGCGACAGGGTGCTGATGTTTTGCTCAGGGACGGGCACAGCCGAAGAGCAGGCGCTGGCGAAAGAGCTTTATGAAAAAGGTGCGGGAGTCGTATGCGTATCGCCTTCAGCTAAAGACAGTGCGGGAATTGAACAATATTGTGATGTGCATATTGATTCTAAATTAAAAATGCCGCTTGTGCCCGATGAAGACGGCACCCGTTACGGATTTCCCTCATTAATGACTGCACTGTATGTCTACCATGCTTTATCGTTCACATTAAAAGAAATTCTGCAAGAGTATGCATAATATCTTATTGTACATGCTGTCTCTTGCCGGAAACAAATAAAAAAGACTTGCCCGCTTTTGACAAACGGCAAGTCTTTTTTATCACTTCTGATTTGCAGCTTCGACAGACGCTCCGATAAAGCCTTTGAATAACGGCTGAGGTCTTGTCGGTCTTGACTTAAACTCTGGGTGGAACTGAGAAGCCACGAACCAAGGGTGGTCTTTCAGCTCGATAATTTCAACAAGGCGTCCGTCAGGGCTTGTGCCTGAGAATACGAAGCCTTGGTCTTCCATTTGCTGTCTGAATTCGTTGTTGAATTCATAACGGTGGCGGTGACGCTCATACACCACTTCATCCTGATACACTTCAAAGGCTTTCGTGCCTTCTTCAAGCTTACAAGGGTAAAGGCCGAGACGAAGCGTTCCGCCGAGATCTTCAACATCCTTCTGTTCAGGAAGAAGGTCGATGATCGGGTATTGCGTTGACGGATCAATTTCCGCTGAGTGAGCGCCTTTTAAGCCCAGTACGTTTCGTGCGTATTCAATAGACGCAACCTGCATGCCCAAGCAAATGCCCAAGAACGGAATTTTGTTTTCGCGTGCGTATTTTGTTGCGACGATCTTACCTTCAACACCGCGGTCTCCGAATCCGCCCGGCACGATGATGCCGTCCGTTCCGCTTGTGAGCTCTTCGATGTTGCTTTCTGTCACTTCTTCCGCGTTGATCCATTTTACTTTTACATCTGTGTCAAACGCATAGCCCGCATGGCGGAGAGACTCGACAACAGAGATGTATGCGTCAGGAAGCTCAACGTATTTACCGACAAGGCCGATTGTGATCGTTTGAGACAGGTTGCTGACTTTGTTCACAAGCTCATGCCACTCGGACATTTCCGCCTCTTTGCATTCCAATTTCATGTGCTCGCAAACGAGCTTATCAAGCCCTTGTTTTTGAAGCTCGAGCGGAATGGAGTAAAGGTTGTCCGCATCTTCACACTCGATAACCGCTTTTGTATCGATGTCGCAGAATAGTGCGATTTTATCTTTCATATCTTGAGAAATCGGCATTTCTGTACGAACGACGATGATGTTTGGCTGAATGCCCAAGCTGCGCAATTCTTTTACGCTGTGCTGTGTCGGTTTTGTTTTTAATTCACCCGCAGCTTTAATGTAAGGAACAAGCGTACAGTGGATGTACATTACGTTTTCACGGCCGATGTCGCTCTTCATTTGGCGGATCGCTTCAAGGAATGGCAGTGATTCGATGTCTCCGACAGTACCGCCGATTTCTGTAATGACAACATCTGCGTTTGTTTCTTTCCCCGCTCGGTAAACACGGTCTTTCAGTTCGTTTGTGATGTGCGGGATGACCTGTACGGTTCCGCCAAGGTAGTCTCCGCGGCGTTCTTTTTTAAGAACTGTTGAATAAATTTTACCTGTTGTCACGTTGCTGAATTTATTCAGGTTGATGTCGATAAAACGCTCATAGTGACCAAGGTCCAAGTCTGTTTCAGCGCCGTCATCCGTTACGAATACTTCACCGTGCTGGTACGGGCTCATTGTTCCCGGGTCAACGTTGATGTATGGGTCGAATTTTTGAATCGTCACGTTCATTCCGCGGTTTTTCAGCAAACGTCCTAATGAAGCTGCTACAATACCCTTTCCAAGTGAGGATACAACTCCCCCAGTTACAAAAATATATTTCGTCATTTCGTTTGCTCCTCTCTTCGCTCTTAGCTACATTTTTAAAATGTACTATTTTATAAAAAATCATTTAGCCTTTTAAATGATTTATAAGAAAAATGAGGGGTGAAAATAAGAAAGCTCCCTTTCAATTTCTTGAAAGGGAGCATAACGTACTATGTTCTCTCTTCGTTTTTGAAGAGCCCAAAATACATACTACATAGTTCGACTATGAAAGTCAAGATCGTTTTGAAGATGAAATCTTTTACTATTTGAGATCCTCTTCTTCTTCTTCTTCATAGTCTTCATCATCTTCATCAATAATATCCTCTTCGATCTCAAGATCGTCGTCGTCTTCATCGAGATCTTCATCGTCAAAATCGTCGGTGTCAAGATCAAGTTCTTCCTCGACTTCATCTAAATCAATGTCGTCTTCGTCGATCTCTTCAAACTCGTCAAGATCAAGATCTTCTTCGACTGCTTTCTTCGCTTTTTTCTTTTTCGCCTTGACTGTCGGCTGCGTTTCTTCGTCAAGCTGATCATACGGATACCAGCTGCGAAGCCCCCAAGTCTGGTCAGAAAGCGCCAGGAAGCGGCCGTCAATGTTTAAATCTGTATAAAATTGAGCGATGCGGTCTCCAAGCTCTTCTTTTGTCACGCCGAGCAAAGATGCGATTTCTTTTAAAAGCTCCTGAAATGGAACTGGTTTTTTATGTTCTTCAAATAATTCGTGAGCGATTTCAACTAAAGCCATTTCCTTTAGCTCTTCCTGTGAATATTGTTTGATACCCAAGGTCGGACACTCCCTTTCTATTACATATATGTATCTGTTTTATCAATAATGAAAGCGATTTTGTATCGTTCTTATACAAACCATACCTCTCATTATAAACAAAATAAAACAGAATATGCTACCCTTAACGGCGTTAATTTAAATAATTTTACAAGAGTGATCCGACTGATAGATGTTTTGCATCAATCCGCGAGCATTCGGGAGATGACAAGTCTTTGAATTTCTTGAGTGCCTTCATAGATTTGCGTGATTTTTGCATCACGCATATAGCGTTCAACCGGATAATCTTTTGTATAGCCGTAGCCGCCGAAAATCTGCACGGCTTCGGTCGTCACCTTCATCGCCGTATCCCCCGCCAGCAGTTTGGACATGGCAGAAGCTTTTCCATATGGAAGGCCTGATGATTCAAGCCACGCCGCCTGATAGGTCAATAGCCTTGAAGCTTCTATCATTGTAGCCATATCTGCGAGTTTAAAAGCGATGCCCTGCTGCTCGGCGATCGATTTTCCGAATTGCTTTCTCTCTTTTGCGTATTGCAGCGCCGCATCAAGCGCCCCCTGAGCGATTCCCACAGCTTGAGCGGCAATGCCGTTTCTGCCTCCGTCTAGCGTCTTCATCGCGATTTTGAAGCCTTCCCCTTCTTCTCCGAGTCGGTTTGCTGCAGGCACAACACAATCTTCGAACGTGATTTCCGTTGTCGGGGACGAACGGATGCCCAGCTTCTTTTCTTTCTTGCCTGTCAAAAATCCTTCGAAATCCTTTTCTACTATAAAAGCGGAAATGCCTTTTTTCTTTTTTTCGGGATCGGTGACGGCAAAAACAATATAAATATCCGCAATCCCGCCGTTTGTGATAAACACTTTTGAACCATTTAACACATAATCATCGCCGATTCGTTCAGCAGTTGTTTTCATGCCGCCGGCGTCAGAACCGGACCCTGCTTCGGTCAAAGCGAAAGCGCCGATTTTCTCTCCGAGGGCAAGCTGTGTTAAGTGCTCTGTCTTCTGTTCTTCCGTCCCAAAGGCAAACAGCGGCCAGCTGCATAGAGAGATATGGGCGGAAAGCGTCACACCGGTGGAGGCGCACACTTTCGAAAGCTCCTCCACCGCGATGACGTAAGCCAGAAAGTCACTTCCGATTCCTCCGTAATCTTCAGGCCACGGGATTCCCGTCAGCCCTAGATTCGCCATTTCCCGAAACAGCTCGCGGTCGAAGCGTTCTTGTTCGTCGCGTTCTGCCGCTGTCGGGGCCACTTCATGCTTTGCAAAATCACGGACCAATTTCCTGATCATTTCGTGTTCTTCTGATAATGAAAAATTCATGGCTTCTCCCCCATTTTCATATCAGCGCCTAAGACAGATTGGGCCAGAAGCTCGGCGACGTCATACGTTTTGACCCGGTCTTCGGCTTCTTTCGCCTTTGTGCCGTCCCCAAGCATCGTGAGACAGTACGGACAGCCGGAGCTGATTACCGATGGGTTGACCGCGAGTGCTTGCTCTGTCCTGGCGACGTTAATCCTGTTGCCCGTTTCTTCCTCCATCCACATTAATCCCCCGCCGGCGCCGCAGCACATGCCGGTTTCCCGGTTTCTTTCCATTTCAATCAGCTGTACGCCCGGAATGGCTTTCAAAATCTCCCTCGGCGGATCATAGACTTCGTTGTACCGGCCCAAGTAACATGAATCATGGAAGGTAATCGCCTCTTGAAGCGGGTGCTGCGGTTTTAATTTCCCGTTCTTCACCAGCTCGGCCAGCACTTCTGTATGATGATAAACCTCGCCTTCAAATCCGAAATCCGGATATTCGTTTTTAAATAAATTGTATGCGTGCGGGTCGATCGTAACGATTTTTTTGATATCATTTTTTTCAAATTCAGAGATATTCTTCTCAGCCAGCTCTTGGAACAAAAATTCATTTCCGAGGCGGCGCGGCGTGTCTCCTGAATTTTTTTCTTTATTGCCGAGGATCGCGAAGGACACGCCCGCGTGATTGAGCAGCTTGGCAAAGGAGACCGCGATTTTCTGGCTTCTGTTGTCGTAAGACCCCATGGAACCGACCCAGAAAAGGTACTCAAATTCTTTTCCTTCTTTTTTCATTTCTTTTACGGTCGGAATCTCGGCTTCCGGCGCCGCGTCACGCCAATTTTCACGTTCCTTGCGGTTGAGGCCCCACGGATTTCCCTGCCGCTCGATACTGGTCATGGCGCGCTGTGCGTCACTGTCCATTTTTCCTTCTGTCAGTACGAGGTAGCGGCGGAGGTCGATGATTTTATCCACGTGTTCGTTCATGACGGGGCATTGATCCTCGCAATTCCGGCAAGTCGTACACGCCCAAATTTCTTCCTCTGTGATGACGTCGCCGATCAAGCTCGGATTGTAATCCAGCGCGGCGGCGGCTTCCTGCGATCCGCTGCCCGCTGACGCTGCCGCCAGCTGATTGCCTCTCGTATGCCGGAACGCTGCCGCGGGCACCCAAGGCGAGCGTGAGGTGACGGCCGCGCCTTTTTCTGTGAGATGGTCTCTGAGGCGCAAAATCAAGTCCATCGGCGACAGCATTTTTCCGGTGCCTGTTGCAGGACACATATTGGTGCAGCGGCCGCACTCGACACACGCGTACAGATCAAGCAGCTGGGACTGCCTGAAATCTTCTATTTTCCCCGCTCCGTAGCTTTCTTTCGTTTCGTCGGTAAAATCGATTTTTTCAAGCTTTCCGGCCGATTCCATTCTGTTGAAAAAAACATTGGCAGGTCCGGCGATTAAATGGGCATGCTTCGACTGAGGCACGTACACTAAAAAGCTCAGCAAAAACAGAAGATGGACCCACCATGCGATATAGAAAATGACCGCCGCGCCTGTTTTCCCAATTCCGCCAAGCAAAAACGCAATACCAGATGCTATCGGCTCGCTCCAAGAAAGCCCGTGCTCATGCCAGATCAGATTCATCCCGTTTCCAAGCAGAACCGTCAGCATTAACCCCCCAATAAAAATGAGAACAAGTCCTGCTTTGAAACCGCGTTTCAGCCTGACGAGCTTTTCGATATAACGTCTGTAGAATGCCCAGCCCACAGCAATTAAAATGAGAAACGTAACGATTTCCTGAAAAAAGGTGAAAGCGGGATAGACAGGGCCAAGCGGCAGATTCCGATCGGGAGCCAGTCCTTTGATGATAAAGTCAATAGCTCCGAACTGAACCAATATAAATCCGTAGAAAAACATGACGTGAATGATTCCGCTTTTCTTGTCCTTGAGCAGTTTTTTCTGTCCGAATACATTCACCCAAATGGCGTGAAGCCGTTCCTTGATCCGTTTATCAAATTGTTCTTTCTGGCCGAGCCTGATGTAGGCCAGTCTCGTTTTGACCAAGTAAACAAACAAATAGACAGCGTAAGCGGTTACAACCAGAAATAACAATGCATTTGCGATGAGAAAGCCGCTCATTCCAATTCCCCCTTTTTACTGATAAAGACCGCGATCCCCTACCCTCGAATCTGTATAAGATTATCTTTATGATAAATAATGAATGAGTGTTCAGTCAATAATTAAATTCCTGCTGTTCGGGCACACTATCTTTACTACGGAAAGGAGTGCCGGGATGAAGATATTTTTCGTGATTCTCATCATTGTCATCATACTATTGGCTTTCATTCTGCTTGATATCTTCATGGGACGCGCCATTTATAAAAAAAACGCGTACGAGCCTGTTTTTTCAAATAAGAAGAGCGATATTCAATTGATCCACTGCGGTGCTGATCTTGTGGAACGGATGATGGAAGACATCCGCCAGGCCGTTTCTTCAGTTCACGTTATGTTTTTTATTATGAAAAACGATGAGGTCAGCCACAATATGTTTACGCTGCTGAAAGCAAAAGCACAAGCCGGTGTTTCTGTTTATTTGCTGCTGGATTGGTCCGGCAGCCAAAAAATTAAAAAACCGGCGCTGATGACGATGAAAAATGCCGGGGTTCAGGTTCATTTTCTTAACAAGCCTCGTTTTCCTTTTTTCTTTTTTCATATGCAAAAACGGAATCACCGGAAAATCGCTGTGATAGACGGAAAAATCGGCTATATCGGCGGGTTTAACATCGGTGAGGAATACCTGGGAAAGAAGGCGAAGTTCGGCAATTGGGAGGATTATCATTTGCGTATGAAGGGGGAAGGCGTCCGCGATCTTCAGACGCTTTTTACCGCCGACTTGAAACGAAATACCGGATCAGCTGAACTAAGCCCGGATGTTTGGCCGGAGCTTCCACAAGGGAATATCTCTCATAAGATTTATGCGACTGACGGTTATTCTCTTGAAAAAACGTATTTGGCAAATATCGCGAAGGCAAAAGAGCGCATTACCATTTGCACACCTTATTATATTCCGACAAAATCACTTCAGCAGGCCTTGGTCAAAGCAAGAAAAAACGGTGTAGCCGTTACGATCATCGTGCCGATGAAATCAGATCATCCACTAGTCAGAGAAGCAGCTTATACGTATTATTCGGAGCTCTTGGATGCCGGCTGTCTTATCTACCGCTTTTATCAGGGGTTTTATCATGTGAAAGCCCTGATTATTGACGATCATTTCAGCATCATCGGCACCGCCAATTTTGATCAGCGAAGCTTCTTTTTAAATGAAGAGGTGAATGTTGAAATTGATGATAAAGCTTTTACAAAAGAAGTCTATGCCACGATTGAAGAGGATATTAAAAGGTCGGAGCTGCTGACTAAGGAGAATTTCAAAAAACGCACATTCAGGCAGCGCCCGGCGGAATGGCTTGGCAGAGCAATATCTTATTTTTTATAAAGGAGAGTTCCTATGATTTTCAGATTCGGGTTCGTTTCAAACGCGATGAGCCTTTGGGATGCGTCTCCCGCTAAAACATTAACATTCGCGCGTTATTCCAAGCTTGCAAAGGATGAAAGAAAAGAAGCGCTTCTGACTGTGACAAAAGCCAATTTGCGCAATACGATGAGAACCCTTCACTATATCATCGGCCACGGCATTCCTTTGTACCGTTTTTCCAGCTCGATTGTTCCGCTGGCCACGCATCCTGATGTGATGTGGGATTTTGTGACGCCGTTTCAAAAGGAATTTCGGGAGATCGGGGAGCTTGTCAAAACACATCATCTGCGAACAAGCTTTCACCCCAACCAATTCACTCTGTTTACGAGCCCGAAGGAATCCGTCACAAAAAATGCGGTAACCGATATGGCGTATCACTACCGCATGCTTGAAGCCATGGGCATTGCTGATCGCTCAGTTATCAACATTCATATTGGCGGCGCTTACGGAGATAAAGAAACTGCCACTGCTCAATTTCAGCAAAATATGAAGCAGCTGCCGCAGGAGATCAAACAGCGAATGACGCTTGAAAATGATGATAAAACATATACGACGGAAGAAACACTTCAGGTCTGTGAAAAAGAGGATGTTCCGTTTGTCTTTGACTTTCATCATTTTTACGCCAATCAAGATGATCACGCCGACCTGAATGAAGCACTGCCCCGGATGATCAAAACGTGGGAGCGGATCGGGCTGCAGCCAAAGGTTCACCTGTCTTCCCCAAAATCGGAGCAAACCATACGCAGCCATGCCGATTATGTTGACGCCAACTTTTTGCTGCCGCTCTTGGAACGCTTCAGGCAATGGGGAACAAATATTGATTTCATGATTGAAGCAAAACAGAAAGACAAGGCGCTTCTCCGCCTGATGGATGAATTAAGCTCCATCCGCGGCGTCAAACGCATCGGCGGCGGCACGCTGCAATGGAAATCTTAAATGTGCAAAATCAGGTTTACAGATCGTCGGCTCTGGGAACATACGCTATATAAGACAACAATCGATGGAGGAGAAAGATCATGAAAAACATCAAGTCTCTGAAAGTAGCCGCACAGGCATTTACTTTAAGAAATTTGATTCATCTTTATAAAATGTGCCATTCCGGAAGCCACGAGGTTTATATTTATTCGAAGAAAACGATGTGCAAAATCAAAAGCTTAATTGAGCTTGAAACGTTCCGCATGGCTCATAATGAAAAGGAATATTTGATTGTAGTGGAAGGAACCAAAGCATCACAGCTGATTGAAAAATTCCAAAATATCGTCGAGCCTGCTGAAAAAGAGGCGCTTTAACTTACATATAAAAAGGATAGACATCTTGTCTATCCTTTTTCTTATGGCCTTACATAATGGAGCTGAACCGCCTGTCCAAATTGTTTCATCCCTTTTAACCGCAGCTTTGTTTCATTTGTTAGTTCGTGAAACAGCGGGATGCCGCTCCCTAAAACGACTGGAATAATGGTGATGATGAATTCGTCGATGGCGTCTTCTTTCATAAAGGCATTCACCAGCTCTGCCCCGCCTGCTATCCAGATGTTTAAGCCTTTATCCCGTTTCAAACGGTCAGTAAAGGCCTTGGCTCTCTCATTGATAAATGTCACATGTTCATCCTGATAACTGCCGGGCGTTCCTGTGAAAACGTAGCATGTTTTATCCTGATACGGGAAAACCGGTGTGAGGATTTTGACGTGTTCATATGTGCTCCGGCCTAAGATGACGGTATCAATCGTCTGATAAAAATCACTGTATCCGTTATCGCCTTCACCTTCAAATTCATCCAGCCAATCGATGCTTCCATCTTCTCTCGCGATCATCCCGTCCAATGAAACGGCAATGTACAGCACATTTTTTCTATCCATATTTTCCTCCTATTGCTGAACCATTTGCCCGAATTGCGCTTGATGCAGCCTGCTGTATAGGCCTCCGGCTTCAATCAGGTCTTGATGGCGGCCTTGTTCTTCAATACCGTTGTTTGTGACGACCACAATTCTGTCCGCGTCTTTGATCGTCGCCAATCTGTGGGCGATCACGAGCGTCGTGCGCCCCTCCGACAATTCTTGAAGCGCCTTTTGGATCGCCGCTTCTGTTTCTGTATCAAGAGCCGAGGTTGCTTCGTCTAGAATCAGGATTGACGGATTTTTCAAGAACATCCGTGCAATTGACAGCCGCTGCTTTTGCCCGCCGGAGAGCTTCACGCCGCGTTCACCGATAATGGTATCCAATCCATCCGGCATGTTATGGACGAGCTCTTCCAGATGCGCCTGTTTCACAGCCTGCCAAATGTCTTCTTCTGATGCGTCTAATCGGCCGTAGGCGATATTTTCTCGAAGCGTGCCCGAGAATAAGAAAACGTCCTGCTGCACGACGCCAATCTGCCCCCGCAGCGAAGACAGCGTCATATCTTTAATGCTGATGCCGTCGATCGTAATGTCGCCCTCCGATGCTTCATAAAAGCGCGGAAGCAGACTGCAAAGCGTTGATTTCCCCGCGCCTGACGGACCGACGAACGCAACCGTTTCCCCCGCTTGAATGGACAAGTTAATGTCATTGAGGACGTTGTGATGGTCATCATAGCCAAATGAAACATCTTCATAGCGGATATTGCCCTTCAGGCCGGAAACGTCTCTCGCATCCGGAGAATCCTGAATATCCGGCTCTGTCTCCATCAACTCCATATAGCTTTTAAAACCGGCGATCCCCCTCGGATACATTTCGATAATGGCATTAATTTTGTCAATGGGCCTGAACAGTACATTCGTCAGGAGCACAAACGCCACAAATTCCCCGTACGATAAGGAACCGCGAATGACAAACCACGTACCGCATAAAAGGACAAACAGCGTGACAAACCGAGTCAGCATATAGCTGATTGAACCGTTTTTCGCCATGATTTTGTATGAGGAAAGCTTTGTGACACGGAAACGCTGATTGTTGACGGCGAAACGTTCTTTTTCAAACGCTTCATTGCCGAACGCCTGCACGAGCCGAATGCCGCCGATATTATTTTCTACCCGTGCGCTGAAGTCTCCGATATCTTTGTTCAGCGTGGTAAATGCTTTGGTCATTTTTTTGTTGAAATAAAGCGCAAGCCAAATAACAATCGGCATGATGATAAACGTTAATAATGCCAGCTGCCAGTTAATAAACAGCATCACCCCGAACGCCCCGAGAATGGTCATGACGGCAATGAATAAATCTTCCGGACCGTGATGGGCAACTTCGCCGATGTACATTAAATCGTTCGTCAGCTTCGACATCAGCGTTCCTGTCTTGTTGTTGTCGTAAAATTTGAACGAGAGCTTTTGCAAATGGTCAAAAAGCGACTTTCTCATATCGGTCTCGATATTGATCCCGAGCATGTGCCCCCAGTATGTAACGATATACTGGAGAGCGGAGCTGAGCGCGTACACCGCAAATAAGCCGATTGAGGTCGCGATGATCAGCCCCCAGTCCCTGCCCGGAAGCAAGGTATCAATAAAATAATTGACGATCAAAGGAAAACTCAGCTCCATTAAGCCTCCCGCGATCGCCGAGAAAAAGTCGAGAAAGAACAACGTTTTATATGGTTTATAATACGAAAAAAACTGCCGCAGCACCCTATCTTCCCCCAATGCATAAATAACTGATAACATTTCTCAATTATACTATACACCGGCTGTTTTGAAAGATCAGATTTCTTTTTTCTTACAGAACACCTGAAAACAGACGGGCAAAGGATTCTTTTGTCCGGTCGGCCATTCCCCTTTTATAAAAGCCGACAGGGCTGAGTTTTTCACTGTCCAGCATATCCTCTTCGAAATGGGCTTCAAGAGTGCGAATCGCTTCGGCATCTGCGAAGAACACGTTCACTTCAAAGTTGAGCTGGAAGCTGCGCATGTCCATATTCGCGGTGCCGACGGAGGCGAGGTCGCCATCAACGATCATGACTTTTTGATGCATGAAGCCTTTTTGATACGAATAAACTTCAATGCCCTCCAGAAGCAGCTCTGGGAAATAGGATCTCGACGCGTATTGTGTCAAAAAACTGTCGTTCTTCTCCGGCACCATCACTCTTACCTCCACGCCTTTTGTCGCCGCTGCTTTCAGCGCCGTGCGAATGGACTCATTCGGGACAAAATAGGGCGTGGCAATCCATACTGATTTCTGCGCTGAAGAAATCATTTCATAATAAAGGTCGCTCATGCTTTCCTTCATGTCAGGGCCTGTCGCGACAATTTGATAAATGCCCCCTCCCTCCACGGGAACCGGCGTATTGTACGCCTCTTGATCAATTAACACTTCATTGGAGACATATTCCCAATCCAGCATAAAAATGGCGTGAAGCGTTTGCACAATTTCTCCTTCCAGCCGCAGGTGAGTATCTCTCCAAAACCCGATGTACGGATCTCTGCTTATATATTCCTTCCCGACATTTAATCCGCCCACAAAACCGATTTTCCCATCGATGATCACGATTTTCCGGTGATTTCTAAAATTCAGTTTCTGATTGAAGAACCCGTATTTCAGGGGAGAAAACGGAACGATGTCCACTCCCGCTTGTTTCATTTTCATGATATCTCTGCTTGCCAGCTTGATGCTCCCTGCGGCGTCATATAAAAACCGCACCTCGACACCCTGACGCGCTTTCTCCATCATAATGTCCATCATGCCGCGGCCGAGCATGTCTGATTTAAACATGTAGTATTCAATATGTATATAAGATTCCGCTTTCCTCATCGCTTTGAAAATGTCCGGGAAGGTTTCTTCACCGTTTTTCAGCACTTTGATATTGCTTTTCGTATTGATATTCATATGGGCAGCCCTGATGGAATACGTAAAGAACCTTTCCTGATTGTCCTTCAGCCCTGTCACTTCCGGCGTTTCCTCCATGTCAAACAGCTTCCTGAGCTTTTCCCTGTTGTACATTCGTTTTGTCTTAAACAGCTTTCCCTTCACATAAAGCTGTCCGGAAAACAGATAAAACATATAGCCGGCGATTGGAAAAAAGACAAGAATGTGAATCCATAACAGCGTGTGCTGCGAGGTGCGGTTTTCAAGAATTAACGAATAGATGCTGAACAAAATAATACTTCCATAGCAAAGCAATCCTCCGTAAAACTCAAGTCTGGAAACCGGAAAAAACCATATAACATATGCCCCGATAAGCATCATATATAAAAAGAAAAACTCCAGTCTCCTTTTCAGCATCCTGATTCTCTCCAATCTAATCCGATTACCTCCGTATTTCCTCTTCTTTCTAACATTTAAACCTTTGCAGAAGAAAAGCCTCCCCGCACGAGGCGGAAAGGCTTATGATGAGGCTTCCTGTGATTGGCCGGGTGTGATGTTCTGGAACAAAGCCGAGTTGAGAGAGTAGCTGCTTTTAATTTTATTTTTGAAGAAACTGACGATCAGGCCCGTGGCCGCAATCGACACTAAGGAGCAGAGCCCTTTCAGCAAGCCGACTGAGAAGATGCCGGCCAGCACTACGGCAAAATCAAAGAGGAAATTAACTGTCCCAGGATTCCATCCGTACCGTTTTTGCATAAATAAAGCGAGAATATTGGCGCCGCCGAGGGATGCCTGATGATAAAACATGAGAGACAGGCCGAATCCAATCAGCGCCCCGCCGCAAATTGCCCCGGCAAGCGACGAAAAAGAGACAGACGGCAGCCAGTGATCCGCGCTTGTAAACAGAGTCAGCGCTGTGACTGCAAATACAGTTGATAAGGTGAATGTGATGCCCATTCTGATGAGAGAAAATATATAAAACGGGATATTAATCAGAAAGAAGATAATAGCAAACGAGGAATGAAACAAGTATGTCAGGCTTAGTGACAGTCCGGCTGTACCGCCGGTTAATACATGAGAATGTCTGAGTGTCAGGACCCCGGCGCTTGTCATAAGACAAGCAGTTAAAATGAGTAAAATCCGCTTCATTCTTCACTCTCCTTTTTAGATGATGTTATTTCCAAATACAAACATAACAGGATTCCTGGCCGCCCAGCCATTACCTTGGCAGAAAATATCTTGCGTTTTTATTTTTTCATCAAACGATTATCATAAAAAATCCCCCTCATTGAGGGGGGATTTTTACGAGCGTTTCCGATACACGACATAGCTTCGTGTCAAATATTTGAGCGGAAGGCTGAACACGTGAACCAATCTCGTAAACGGCCACAGGATAAAAACGACGTATCCTATAATAATATGAAGCTTAAACCATAGCGGGACACTCTCCATCAAGGAGGCGTCAGGCCTGAACAAAACGATTTCCCTGAACCACGGCCCTACAGTTGTCCGGTAATCAAATCCTTTCGAATCAATGTTGAGAAACGTGGCTGCAACACCCGACAGCATCATGAACAGCAGCAGGAGGAGCGTAAGGATATCCGATGGCGAGCTGGTTTTGCGGATTCTTTTGTCAAACAGCCTTCTGTACGTCAGGATGATAAGTCCGGTACATGCCGCGATCCCCGCCGGTAGGCCTGCGCCAATCGCCATTTTGTGATACACATGCTCTGAAATGCCAATGGAAGAGTACAAGGCTTCCGGGATCAAAATTCCCATGAGATGCCCGCCGATAACGCACACCATGCCCCAGTGAAAAAGTGTGCTGCCCGCCGCAAGTTTTTTCTTTTCCAAAAGCTCGCTTGATTTCGCCGTCCAGCCAAATTGGTCATGCTGATAGCGGTAAATATGGCCGCCGATAAAGATCGTCAATACAATGTATGGCATGACGCCCCACAGGATCTGCCCGCTCATGCCTGAACAGCCCCTTCAACGCTTTCACGCACGCCGATGTTTTCCAGCGCGGACAGCAGCACGTGCAGCAGCTCAGCATAGATGCTGTCATTTTTTTCAAGACGGGATGCCAGCTCCCTCACATTGGACAGATATTTCTCAAACACACTTCTTGCTGCTTCAATCTCCGCAATCGCGGCAAATTCCAGCATAAGCGGCAGGTAATCAGGCAGCTCTTTCTCTGTCGGCAGGAAGCCGGATTGCTCGTATGTGTTTTTTAATTGCAGCAATTCAATGCCTCGTTCCCTTTGCTCGCCTGAGTTAAAGTAGGTGACGTACATATTCGTTTTTTTCCCGAAGTCAAACGTATAGACATAGTGTTCAATCAGCGCTTCTTGAGAAAAGCCGGCTGTCGCATCGAAAAAGTGCAGCAGCTTCTCCCGGATTTGCTGGTTGCCGATTTCAAGGATAAGAGCCTTCCAATCGGGAAGCTCGGCTCTCCACTCTTCATCCGGATAAGAAAGAAGATAGGAAAGAGCGGAGAACGTGATTTGCCGGTCTGTGGTGTTCATCTTGTTACACCTCATTTAATCAAAAATTAGAAACAAGAGCCGGGGCCGCCTGAAAATGATAAGCCGCAGCTCCCTTGTTCAGCGTATAAATCAGACACTTCTTCTCGATGGCTGTTCGGAATCACAAAGCGGTCATCATATTTGGCGATCGCAAGCAGCCGATACATGTCTTCAATTTGCTGTTCTGTTAAGCCGACACTGGAAATCAGTGCCGGGTCGACGGTTTTATTCGTCTGGACCGCTCTCATATACTGGCGCATGACAGACATTTTCTTTAATGTTGACCGAATATGATCCGTATCACCGGCCGTTAATAGCTGTGCCAAATAGTCAATCGGAATTCTCATTTGGTCGATAGCCGGAAAAATATCTTCCGCAGATTGCCGGCTGCCTTTTCCTTCAAAGAGATTCATAATCGGGCTAAGCGGCGGAATGTACCAAACCATCGGCAGCGTGCGGTACTCAGGATGAAGCGGCAGCGCAATCTTCCAATCAATGATCATTTTATAGATCGGCGATTGCTGCGCGGCCTCTATCCATTCAGCCGGGATGCCTTGTTCTTTTGCCAATTTGGCAATCTCAGGATCATTCGGATCAAGAAAAACTTCTAATTGGGAATGGTAGAGATCCTTTTCATTTTCAACAGATGCCGCTTCCTCCACTTTGTCCGCGTCATACAGCATGACACCGAGGTAGCGGATTCTGCCTACACACGTCTCAGAGCAGATGGTCGGCAGTCCCGCCTCCAAGCGCGGAAAGCAGAGTGTGCATTTTTCCGCTTTGTTCGTTTGCCAGTTAAAATAGACTTTTTTATATGGACAGGATGAGACGCAATATCTCCATGAACGGCATGCGTTTTGATCGACAAGCACAATGCCGTCTTCCTCGCGTTTGTACATGGCGCCGGACGGGCAAGACGAAACACACGCTGGGTTGATGCAGTGCTCGCAAATACGCGGCAGATACATCATAAAGACCTCATCGAATTCTGTTTTGATCGATTCCTCCATCTTTTGCACGTTTGGATCTTCAAGTCCCGTAATATGGCCGCCTGCGAGATCATCCTCCCAGTTCGGGCCCCATTCAATATTCATAAAGTCCCCGGTCAAGGACGATTTCGGGCGCGCCACTGGCTGGTGTTTTTTCTGCGGGCTGTTTGTTAATGTTTCATAATCATAGTTCCAAGGTTCATAGTAATCATCAATCGACGGCTGGTTCGGATTATAGAAAAGTCCTGCAAGCCGATTCGTTTTCGGGCCTGATTTCAGCTCGAGCTTTCCTTTTTTCAATGTCCAGCCGCCTTTATATTTGTCCTGATCCTCCCATTGCTTCGGGTAGCCGATGCCCGGCTTTGTTTCTACATTATTGAAGTACATATATTCCGCACCTGAACGGTTTGTCCACGTGTTTTTGCAGGTGACGCTGCACGTGTGGCAGCCGATGCATTTATCCAGGTTCATGACCATACCGATTTGCGCTTTAATCTTCAAGCCAATCGACCTCCTTCAGCTTGCGGATGACGACGTTCAGGTCGCGCTGATTCCCTGTTGGACCGTAATAGTTAAAGCCGTAGCTGAGCTGGGCATAGCCCCCGATCATCTGTGTCGGCTTTACGTGAATCCTTGTCGGACTGTTATGGGTGCCTCCGCGGTTATTCGTCAGTTTTGTGCCGGGCACGTTGATGTGGCGGTCCTGCGCATGGTGCATAAACGCCATTCCTTTAGGAATCCTGTGAGACAAAACCGCTCTCGCGACGACAACGCCGTTTCGGTTGAAGCATTCAATCCAATCGTTGTCTTTGATATCCGTATCCATTGCATCATCTTTATTCATCCACACGGTCGGCCCGCCGCGGAACAGCGTCAGCATCGGCAAAGAGTCAAAATACATGCTGTGGACAGACCATTTATTATGCGGCGTCAAATAATTGAGGACAATTTCTTTGCCCTCTTGATCAGGCCGCTTGCTCAGAAACGGGCGATGCTGGAGGATCGGTTTAAATGTCGCCATCGTTTCACCGAATTCCATCATCAGTTCATGATCGACATAATAAGATTGTCTGCCCGTCAGCGTCCGCCATGGGATTAATTTTTCAACGTTCGTCGTAAACGGCGAGTACCTGCGCCCTCCTTTTTCTGAGCCGGTAAATGCCGGAGACGTGATGACCGTTTTCGGCTGGGCTGTAATTTGTTCAAACGTAAAGCATTCTTCCTCCCGTTCTTCCGCCAGGTCTTTCAGCTTCAGGTTTGTGATGTTTTCAAGTGATTCCCATGCTTTTACTGCGACTTTTCCATTCGAGGTGGATGATAGGGTTAAAATTGCTTCTGCCGCCTGTTTTGCTTCACTTATATTCGGACATCCCTTCGCGATGCTGTCCGAGGTGATTTCTCCCAGCCTCTTTTTGAGTGATTCATATTCATCAGCTATCGACCAGCTCATCCCTTTTGTTCCGCTCGGTTTTAAACCGGCGTAAGGCCCGAGCGCGGTCATTTTATGAAAAATATGCTTGTAATCCCGTTCAACGACTTGGATGTTCGGCATCGTTTTTCCCGGAATGGCTTCACATTCGCCTTTGCTCCAGTCATTGATTTTGCCGAACGGCTGGGCCAATTCCTGCATCGTGTCGTGGAGGAGCGGCGTTGCTACCACTTCTTTCACCGGCTCCATATCGACTTCTTCTGCCAGATCGGAAACGGCTTTTGACAGCGCCTTGAAAATATCCCAGTCTGACTTCGATTCCCACGGAGCCGAGATCGCAGGAGCAAATGGATGAATGAACGGATGCATATCCGTGCTGCTGAGATCATGTTTTTCATACCATGTCGCCGCCGGTAGCACGATATCGGAATACAGCGCCGTACCCGCCATTCGAAAATCAAGGTTGATTAATAAGTCGAGCTTTCCTTCCGGCGCCTGCTCCCGCCATTTGATTTCTTCAGGGCGGATGCTGTCGCTGTCGTCATTCATCAAACCGTTCGTCGTCCCCAGCAGATGCTTGAGAAAATATTCATGCCCTTTTCCTGAGCTGGAGATCAGATTTGCCCGCCATACGAAGAGATTCCTTGGAAAATTGGCTTCATTGTCGGGATCTTCAATCGCGAACTTCAGTTTTTTCTCTTGAAGCTGTGAGGCCACGTACGCACCGACGTCTTTAGGTGTTGCCGCCCCCGCTCTTTCAGCTTCTTTGTATAGATCAATGCCGTTTTTATTGAAGGTCGGGTAAGACGGCAGCCACCCTAAGCGCGCCGCCAGCACATTATAATCGGCGTGATGCTTGTAGCGGGATGACGCAGCGATCGGTGAAGCCAGGTCACTGATCGGCTGGTCCTCGTAACGCCACTGGTCTGTCGCAAAATAGAAAAATGAGGTGCCGTTTTGCAGCTTGGGCACGCCCTCCCAGTCCTTTGCATTGGCAATCGTCTGCCACCCTTCAGCAGGACGGAGTTTTTCCTGCCCCACATAATGGGCCCAGCCTCCGCCGTTTACGCCTTGGGCGCCTACCAGTAAAACTAGATTTAACACCGCTCGGTAGATCGTGTCGGAGTTGAACCAGTGGTTGATCCCCGCTCCTACGATAATCATGGACCGGCCGTCTGTATCAATCGCATTTTGGGCAAACTCTCTGGCAATTTTAATGACGGCTTCTTTTTTGATTCCCGTCATCTGTTCCTGCCAGCCAGGTGTAAACGGGTGAGGATCATCATAAGAGACGGCTGATTGTTCGCCGATGCCCCGGTTTACGCCGTAGTTGGCCAGTATCAAGTCAAACACGGTTGTGACACATACCTCTTCACCGTTCAGGTCCAGTTTTTTAATAGGAAGATCCCGCTCAAGCACTTTGTTTCCGTCATTTGAAAAATACGGGATGCGCACCGTTCCGATTTCGTCCTCTATTCCGAGCACAGAGAGACGGGGCTCAATCGGTTCTCCGGTTTCTTCATCGACCATGTGGAGGTTCCACTTCTGCTGCCCGTCCCAGCGGGAGCCCATTGTCCCTTGCGGTATGGCAAATGCGTTTGTCTGTTCATTCCAGACCGCAGGCTTCCACTGATCATGCTTTGTCTGCCGCCCGATGTCCTTGGCATGCAGAAACCGCCCCGCTGTATATACGCCATTTTCTTTTGACAGGGTAACGAAGAATGGAAAATCCGTGTATTGCTTCGCGTACTTAATAAAACGTTCCGTCTCTTGATTCACGTAAAATTCCTGCAAAATGACGTGACCCATCGCCATCGCAAGCGCCCCGTCAGTCCCTTGGCGGATACTCAGCCAGTCATCCGCGAACTTTGAGGATTCCGCAAAATCCGGACTGATCGAAATGACCTTAGCGCCTTTATAGCGGGCCTCCGCCAAAAAGTGCGCGTCAGGTGTTCTCGTTAACGGAACGTTGGAGCCCCATGTGATGATATAGCCTGAATTGTACCAATCACTGCTTTCCGGAACATCTGTCTGGTCACCCCAAATTTGCGGGGACGCCGGAGGAAGATCCGCATACCAGTCATAAAAACTGAGCATAGGGCCGCCGATTAATGACATAAACCGGGAGCCTGACGCGTGGCTGATCATGGACATGGCCGGAATCGGAGAAAAACCGACATTCCGGTCAGGCCCGTATTTCATAACTGTATATAGCAGAGAGGCTGAAATCAGCTTCAGCACCTCCGGCCATTCAGCACGCACAAACCCGCCTTTCCCTCTTGCCTGTTTATAGGACTTCGCTTTTCCAGGGTTTTCAACGATCGATTTCCAGGCTTCCAATGGATTTTGATGAGCCTGCAGTGCTTCCCGCCACAAATTGATCAGCACACTGCGCACGTACGGATATTTCACACGGAGCGGGCTGTAGATGTACCATGAAAAACTGGCCCCCCGCGGACAGCCTCTCGGTTCGAAATCAGGCATATCCGGGCCTGTTGAAGGATAATTCAAATTTTGTCCTTCCCACGTGACAATTCCGTTTTTCACATAAATATTCCAGCTGCAGGACCCCGTGCAGTTGACGCCGTGGGTGGAGCGAACGACTTTGTCGTACTGCCATCTGTTTCTGTATACATTCTCCCAATCGCGATCTTCGCGGGTGGTTTGGCTATGTTTATTTGAATGGTGTTCGATAGGAGAGAAATAGTTCAATCTCCTAAACAACGGACTCATTTTCTTTTTCTTCATGAGAGTTCACTCCTTCCGAGTCAGGTGCTTCTATGTTCACTATAAACAGAGACAGCGTTTTTCCTTGTGAACTATGTCACACACTATGTTTTTTTCACAAAATGTTCACACAAAGGAGAAGGAAGGACTTTCACAGGGATGTGATGAAGACGGCGTTCAGGCAGGACGCCTGAGTCATTAGCCGACTCTCATTCAAAGGTCAAAAAAACCGGTTCTAATTAAGAACCGGGTTCGGCGTTTTCATCCTGTGATGTATGCAGATACCGCAAAAATAATTGATAGGAACAAAAGACATTTTGCTGAAGCATGGCCAAAAAATTCATTTGCAGCTGCGGATTGTAAGACATCATTTTTTTAAATATGTAATAAGGGATATTGAGTATCAGAATGTCTGGAGAGGCATTGACTGAGATAAAAGGCGATAAATACAGCCCGCCTTTTTCATCAATCGGAAACACATCGCCTTTTTCCCACAGCGCAACGGTTTTCGATCCTTCAGGGAGCCTGCTGTCCATAAAACGGATACTTCCTTTTAATACAATATAAACGGATTGAGAATGGAGAAAGGATGGAGACTGATCAGATGAGCCGCGGATCAATGTCCCGTTTTTCAGCAAGGTTTCGACAATGGATAGAGGCACTTCATTAAACATGGGAAGTTGTTTCAGAAATAATAAATAGTCACACTGATTCATAGGAAAGCCTCCTGTGCTAAGGATAACTTTAGTGTAGCTCGATTGAGCCTGTACAGCAGTGATGTATTTCACAGCTTGTATGATGAATGTCACTTATCGGGGGGATGACTGCATTTATAATGAAATAAAAAAGGAGGATTTTGATGAAGGCACTGATTCCGAAGCAGCACGGCGCATGGGCGATGCTGCTGATTCCATTTTTACTCGGCATGATCAAGGGAGGTCCCGTTTTCTGGCATATTCCGCTATTCCTAGGCTGGCTTTTCCTTTACTTGGCGGTTTATCCTGTTACGCTCGCCTTAAAAAAGAAACAAATCAAACCCTATCAAAAGTGGATATGTTATTACGGTTTTCCGGCCTGCTGCTGTTTATTTGCCTCTGTCTTTCATAAGCCGCCGCTCATCTGGGTTGGCGTTTCTTTATTGCCGCTGTTTCTCATACATATGTATTACGCCCGCCGAAAAAACGAACGAGCGCTAGTGAATGATATTGCAGGTGTCTTGTTCTTTTGTTCAGGCGGACTTGCAAGCTGCTGGCTGGGGACTGGAACCCTTGACGGCTGGGCTTGGTTTATTTTCTCTCAATCTGCTTTATTTTTTATCGGGAGTTCCTTTTATGTGAAGTCGGTGATCCGGGAAAGAAAAAACAGCGCATTTGCATACTGGTCTTGGGGATATCACCTGCTGCTCCCCTTTTTATCTAGTCTTCTCGGAGCAGGATGGGCATTTCTTGCTTATATCCCAAGCAGTTTGCGGGCATGGTTTTTTCACGGAAGGGATTGGCCTGTGAAAACGATCGGTATTCTGGAAATCGTAAATGCCTGCTTCTTTTTCGCCGTCATGTATATATTTATCACAAGATAAAAAACCAAGGACCGCCGGCGGTCCTTGGTTTCTTCAGTCAATATTGCAAATCTCCAGCGGACAATTTTCACACTCAATCTCGCATCGCAAATAGTCCCGCTTGTGCAAAATAATTTTTCCGGATTCTTCTATCGAAATCACCCCTTGTTTGCGGAGATCTCCCAGCATCCGGTTGACACTCTCCCTTGCCGCCGCGCAAAACTTTGCCAAATCCTGATTTGTCAGCACAATGTTAATCAGAATGCCGTCGCTTCGTTCCACCCCGTAGCTGTTTGATAAGCGGATAAGAGTGGAGTAGAGCGCCCCCTTTTTGCCGTGAAGAAGCAGATCTCTGATTTTGGACTGAATTTTCCGGAGGTGGGTGCTCATCCATTTCATAAATTCAAATGTCAAAGCACCGTTTTGGGTTAATTCCTTTTCCAGCTTGCTTTTATTAATGACGAGCACCTCGCCATCCTCTAGCACTTTCGCACTGAGCATATATCTCGGTTCTTCAGTGAAAAGTGTTAATTCCCCGACGATATCGTTTTTTTGGCAGATTCTAAGTGTCAGGTCTTTTCCGTCAGACGTCAGCTTGCCGATTTCAATGAGTCCTGATTGAATCAGATAAAGCTCTTCTGCATCCATTCCTTCTTGAAACAAATACGTGTGTTTTTCCATTTTTCTTTTCGTGCTGATTGATTCCAGCAATTCATGCAGATCGCTGGAAAGAAAGTCACTGTCAGATGGTCGAACAGAGAGAAAATTCATGAGCTCACCTCGAAGAAAGTCACGTTGCGTATGTCTATTGTAACGTGAATTGATTTGCACCCCTCCAGAAAAAACTAACAATCTTGTGAATGCCCAGTGTTAGTTGACGCTCTGACTGTTTCTCTCCGTGTGCGTTTTCATTCTTTCCTGCCAATACATCCATATGACAAGGACAAAGCTGGCTAACGCAACTTCCGAAAGCGCCATGAAGCCGATCGCATATTGTCCTGTTGCCTGAAACACACTCGTCAAAATCAGCGGAGGGAAAAAACCGCCTAGTCCGCCCATAGCAGACACAATACCATTGGCAATCCCCGCTTGCTTCGAAAAATAGAAAGGCACCAGTTTAAAAACGGTCCCGTTTCCTATGCCTGAGCAGACTGCCACCGTTAATGACCCAAACGTATAAAGGCCGATCGTCGGCGAGAACGATAAGATAATGCCTGATAATGTAAGTCCCGCAAAAACGAACATCAAGATGCGGAGCGGGCTCATTTTATCAGCCAAGAGTCCTCCCACAGGCCTGAGCAGCGTTGATACGGCAATAAATCCAGCCGTCCGCAAACCGGCGTCCGCAGGATTCAGCCCAAAGTTCTCAACTAGAAAGTTCGGCAGATAGATGGTGAAAGCGACAAAGGCGCCGAACGTAATAAAATAAAACAGGCTCAAAAACCACAATACATGATTTCGGTAAACGGCTTTGATTTGAGTTTTTATGGAAACATTCACTTTCTTCTCATGCCGGTCGCCGAATAATACGTGCAGCAATGCGAAAACTGCCAGCAGAACCAGATACATCTGCACAGTTGTTTTCCATCCCGCAGCTTGAGCGATAACCGGCGCGGCAAATGTGGTAATGGCGGTTCCGATGTTTCCGGCCCCGTAAATCCCATTGACGACACCGTGCTTTTCTTTCGGATAATATTTCGGCAGGGATGTCACCCCAATGGAGAATACCGCTCCCCCAATCCCTAAGAAAAAACCGCCCGCGATTAAATCAAACAGAGAATCCGCGATACTGATCCAAAACACAGGAAATAAAAGCAGGATGAAGCTGATCATGAACATCAGCCTTGCGCCAAACCTGTTCGTTAAATACCCTAAAGGAATGCGGAGAAGCGACCCGAGGATTACGGGAATCGCTGTCACCAAAGAAATCTCGCCTTTGCTTAAATGAATATCTAATGTGATTTGGGAAATGAGTGATGAAATCAGCACCCAAACCATAAACCCTGCCACCAAGCTTAATGACTGTAACGATAATTGAATGTGTTGACGGTTGATCATTTGGCTTGCCCCTTTCAATGATTCAATAATCAGTCTTATCATACAAAAACCCAGCAAACAGGATTGTGAATTACATCACACGTTTTCCTCATAAAAAAAGGGCAAAGCCCGCAGGCTTTGCCCTTTCTCATCATTACATTTTTTCCGGAGCCGATACGCCGATCAGCTGAAGCGCATTGTTCAGCGTAATTTGCGTTGCTTTCATTAAAGCCAGACGCGCACGGCTTTTCTCTTCATTTTCAGGATCGATGACTTTCTCTGCATTGTAGAAGCTGTGCAGAGAAGAAGCCAAATCATAAATATAGTTTGTGACACGGTGCGGAATTCGTTTTTCCGCCGCTTCCGCCACTGCCTCCGGGAAGCCGCCGATCGTTTTCAGCAGGTCATATTCTTTTTCTGATTGAATATGGCTGAAATCAAGATCCGCCGCCGGCTTAAGTCCCTGCTCTTCCCCTTGGCGAAGCATGCTGCAAATACGGGCATGTGCGTATTGTGCATAATACACAGGGTTTTCGTTAGATGTTGATACAGCAAGATCTAAGTCAAAATCCATATGCGTATCCGCACTGCGCATCGCAAAGAAGTAACGCACGGCATCCAAGCCGACTTCTTCAATCAGGTCGCGCATCGTTACCGCTTTACCTGTCCGTTTGCTCATTTTCATTTTCTCGCCGTTTTTGTAAAGGTGAACGAGCTGAATGATTTCTACTTCAAGTGTTCCTTTTTCATAGCCAAGCGCTTCGATTGCCGCTTTCATACGCGGGATGTAGCCGTGGTGATCGGCGCCCCAAACGTTGATCAGCTTATCAAAGCCGCGGTCAAGCTTATCCTTATGGTACGCGATATCAGGCAGCAGGTACGTGTACGAGCCGTCCTTCTTGATCAATACACGGTCTTTATCATCGCCGAACGCCGTAGAGCGGAACCAAGTTGCGCCGTCTTCTTCATAGACATGGCCTTTTTCGCGGAGCGCTTCAAGCGCCTTGTCGATTTTTCCGTTTTGGTACAGTGAAGTTTCGGAATACCACACATCAAACGGCACACGGAAGTTTTCCAAGTCCTTGCGAAGCTTTTCCAGCTCGTATTTCAGACCGTAATCACGGAAAAATGCGAGGCGTTCGCTTTCCTCTTCGTTGACGAAACGGTCGCCGTATTCCTCTGCGAGACGCTTTCCGATCGCAATGATATCCTCGCCGCGGTAGCCGTCCTCCGGCATCGGTTTTTCCAAGCCGAGCGCTTCAAAATAACGGACTTCCACAGAAAGCGCCAGGTTGTTGATTTGGTTTCCGGCATCGTTAATGTAGTATTCACGGCTCACATCGTAACCAGCCTTTGAAAGCACATTGCACAGGGAATCGCCGACAGCCGCACCGCGCGCATGGCCTAGGTGAAGGTCTCCCGTCGGATTCGCTGATACGAATTCTACCTGGACTCGTTCACCGTTTCCGATGTTCGTTTCCCCGTATGCTTCTCCTGCTTCCAATACAGACGGAATCAGCTTCGTTAAATATTGATTGTTCATATAGAAATTGATAAAACCCGGGCCAGCGATATCTAGTTTTTCAATCGAAGCCTTTCCTTTATCAAAATGAGCGACAATTTCTTCAGCGATTTGGCGCGGCGCTTTTTTTGCGATTCTAGCCAGCTGCATCGCCATATTCGTTGAATAATCGCCGTGTGTTTTATCTTTCGGTGTTTCTAAAATGACATTGGGAAGCTGGCTTTCTTCAGCCAGTCCCGCTTTCAGAACGGCCGCTTTGATTTCTTCTTTCAGCACGTCCTTCATTTGTTCCGCAATGTTCATGCGTGAGTTCCTCCCTCATACGTGATCGTCATATTATGTAAATGCTGCTGCTCGTCTCCGACATGCATGTCATATGCGATGCTGATACGGCCTTTTTCTTCGCCGAGATCAGATTGAATCGATTTTGTGCTTGTTTTCAGCTCAAGCTCACCAAATGACATTTTATATTTAGCAATTGTGGAAGCTCCCGTTACGAAACGCTGATTCATTTTGACAGCGCCTGACCTCATGACCAGCACTTCGCCTTCGCTTACTTTCACAATCGTTTTCACTTTGCCTAAGTCGTGTTCCTCATAATAAGATAGATACACTTTATTTTGTTTTACATAGTAAAATCCGGTGGTGCGGAATTCGATGACTTCCTGGTTTCCGTCATCCTCGATCACAGACTTCACATGGAGTGTTATCGGTGTCTCTTGCTTCATTTTGACACGTCCTTTTCATCATTCCACTTTGACTTGAATAGTATAATCATTCAGTTTGTAAACTTCAACTGCTTCTATCTTACCATCATTGCTCATCATATTTGAAGATAAACCTCATAAAAAGCATTTCCTTAATAGAAGAGAAAATCATATCACTAATTACCTTTAGGAAATGTTACACTTTTCCGAAATCTACCGTTTTCATTTCACATTTTCTTCAAAATATATGTATTGAATTGGTAATTTATTAGTTTTATCATAAAAGTACAACATAGATCTGCTAGAAAAAACAAAAAAAAGGGAGGATTCAATTATGAAAAAAGCTGTTATTGTAGAAAACAAAGGTTGTGCAACATGCTCGATCGGAGCCGCTTGTCTAGTGGACGGTCCTATCCCTGATTTTGAAATTGCCGGTGCAACAGGTCTATTCGGTCTATGGGGATAAGGTTCTCCAAAAAGGGCATAGTGATTCTACTATGCCCTTTTTAAGTAAATTACAATTTTTAACTTAAATCTACCTCATGGTTTATACATACACAATCGTTTTTCATTTGAATCATATGTAGAGGGGATGGTATTTTGTTTATAGAGCAGATGTTTCCATATATTAATGAAAGTGTAAGAGTTCACCAGCTTCCTGAGGGCGGCGTGTTAGAAATCGACTACTTGCGCGATAATGTCTCCATTTCTGACTTTGAGTATTTGGATCTTAACAAAACGGCTTACGAGCTTTGCATGCGAATGGATGGGCAAAAAACGGCTAAACAGATTTTAGCGGAGCAATGCGCAGTGTACGATGAATCACCGGAGGACCATAAGGACTGGTATTACGACATGCTCAACATGCTTCTGAACAAGCAGGTCATCCAGGTTGGAAATCGGGCCAGCCGCCACACAATCACCACGAGCGGAAGCAATGAATTTCCGATGCCGCTGCACGCCACCTTTGAGCTGACGCACCGCTGTAATTTGAAATGCGCTCACTGTTATTTGGAAAGCTCGCCGGAAGCGCTCGGCACCGTGTCGATTGAACAATTCAAGAAAACGGCTGATATGCTGTTCGACAACGGTGTGTTGACATGCGAAATCACGGGCGGAGAAATTTTTGTCCATCCGAACGCCAATGAGATTCTTGACTATGTATGCAAAAAGTTCAAAAAGGTTGCTGTCTTAACGAACGGAACACTCATGCGAAAAGAGAGCCTTGAGCTGTTGAAGACTTACAAGCAAAAAATCATCGTCGGCATATCTCTCGATAGTGTGAATTCCGAGGTCCATGATTCCTTTAGAGGGAGAAAAGGCTCTTTTGCCCAAACTTGTAAAACGATAAAATTGTTGAGTGACCACGGGATATTTGTCAGAGTCGCCATGTCCGTTTTCGAAAAAAACATGTGGGAAATCCACGATATGGCCCAAAAGGTTCGGGATCTCGGGGCGAAGGCGTTCTCTTACAATTGGGTTGATGACTTCGGAAGAGGCAGAGATATCGTCCACCCCACAAAAAATGCCGAGCAGCACCTCAAATTTATGGAATACGAGCAAAATATCATTGATGAGTTTAAAGATCTGATACCGATTATTCCTTATGAGAGAAAACGCGCGGCAAATTGCGGCGCTGGCTGGAAGTCCATCGTAATCAGCCCGTTCGGAGAAGTACGTCCGTGCGCGCTCTTTCCAAAGGAATTTTCATTGGGAAATATTTTTCATGATTCATATGAAAGCATCTTTAACTCCCCTCTCGTCCATAAACTGTGGCAAGCGCAGGCGCCGCGATTCAGCGAGCATTGCATGAAAGACAAATGCCCGTTCAGCGGCTATTGCGGAGGCTGTTACTTAAAAGGGCTGAACTCTAACAAATATCACCGGAAAAACATTTGCTCCTGGGCGAAAAATGAACAATTAGAAGACGTGGTCCAGCTTATTTAGGAGGGAAACGATTTGTCACCAGCACAAAGAAGAATTTTACTGTATATCCTTTCATTTATCTTTGTCATCGGCGCAGTCGTCTATTTTGTCAAAAGCGATTATTTATTTACGCTGATTTTCATTGCCATTGCCATTCTTTTCGGGATGCGCGCGCGGAAGGCTGACTCGCGATGAGCATTTTGGATATACACGATGTCTCCGTTTGGTATGAACGGGACAACGTCATCTTAGAACACGTGGATTTACATTTAGAAAAAGGCGCTGTTTACGGATTGCTTGGGGTAAACGGCGCCGGAAAAACGACACTGATCAATACGCTGACCGGGGTGAACCGTAATTTCAGCGGGGGCTTTACGCTGTGCGGCATTGAAGCAGAGGCCGGCATGCCGCAGAAAACATCAGATCAGCTGAAGATTCACCGTTACTTCGCCGCCGATTATCCGCTGCTGTTTACAGAAATTACGGCTAAGGACTATGTGTCTTTCGTTCACTCGCTTTATCAAAAGGATTTTTCAGAACAGCAGTTTACCAGTTTGGCCGAGGCCTTTCATTTTTCCAAATACACCAACAGGAGAATTGCGGAGCTGTCCTTGGGGAACAGGCAAAAGGTTGTGTTGATGACAGGCTTATTGCTGCGGGCTCCCCTGTTTATTTTAGATGAGCCGCTCGTCGGTTTGGATGTGGAATCGATAGAAGTCTTTTATCAAAAAATGCGCGAGTACTGTGAGGCAGGCGGAACCATTCTGTTTTCTTCCCATCTGCTTGATGTCGTGCAGAGATTTTGTGATTATGCGGCCATTCTTCACAACAAACAGATCCAAAAGGTCATCCCGATTGGTGAGGAGACCGATCTGCGGCGGGAATTTTTTGAGGTGATCGGCCATGAATAACATATTCCCCATCATGTCTCTGCTGTTCAAACAGCTTTACAGCCGGCAAGGGAAAAAGGACGCCATTCGCATTGCCGCAGGGCTTGTGATTCTCGCCGTGTTTGAAATCGGGCTGATCCGTCAGGCCGGCATTGACGAATCGGTGTTGGGAAAAACATATATCATACTCGCGCTTCTTTTGATGAACGCATATATGGTGTTTCTTTCTGTGACATCTCAATGGAAGGAATCTTATATGAAGCTGAGCTGCCTGCTGCCGATTTCTTCACGGAGCTTTTGGCTCGCCCAGAGTGTCGTTCTGTTTATCGACACCTGTTTGAGAAGAACATTATTCTTTTTTATTTTACCGCTGTTCTTATTTGGAAACGGAACGCTGTCAGGGGCGCAAACGTTCATTTGGCTTGGCAGATTTTCGTTTTTTACCGTTTACTCAATAATATTCGGTGTAGTACTAAGCAACCATTTTGTCAAAAAGAAGAACTGGATGTTTCTGCTGCATGCAGCCGTTTTCGCCTGTGTATGCTTCAGTGCCGCTTTTATGCCGGCCGTTACGATCCCGCTATGTGCGGTTCATATGCTATGGGCGGTGGTCATTGACTTTCCTGTCTTTCTGCAGGCGCCTCCGCAGCAGAGCAAGATGCATTCTTTTTTGCGGAGATCTGAATTTTCGTTTTACAAAAGGGAATGGAACCGATTTATCTCCTCTAAAGCGATGCTGTTAAATTACGTGGTGATGGCGGCGTTCAGCGGATTCTTTTCGTTCCAGATGATGAATACCGGCATCTTCAATCAGCAAGTGATTTATATTGTGATTTCCGCCCTTCTGCTGATCTGCTCGCCGATCGCCCTTTTGTACTCTATTGAAAAAAACGATCGGATGCTGCTCATCACGCTTCCGATTAAACGAAGAACAATGTTTTGGGCGAAATACCGCTTTTATTCAGGCCTATTGGCAGGCGGATTTCTCCTTGTCGCTATCATTGTGGGCTTCATCAGCAGCCGTCCGATTTCAGCTCTCACTTTTGTGCAGTGTATGGAATTGCTGCTGGCGGGAGCGTTTATCCGGTTAACCGCGGATGAAAAAAGGCCGTCCTTCAGCTGGCAGACGGAACAGCAGCTCTGGAGCGGTTTCTCAAAATACCGGTCTTATCTATTTTGTCTTCCTCTTTTCTTAGCCACATTAGCCGGCACCGCTGTCTCCTTGGCGGTTATTCCGATTGCCGGGCTGATCATAGTCTATTACCTGCAAAAACAGGATGGTGGTTTCTTTGATACAAGCAAAAGAGAACGGCTTGGAAGTTAACCTGCTGAAGACTCATCAATTTTCAACAATCTCAATCGCCGCGAGCTTTCTGAAGCCAATCGAAAGCGCGGCGGAACCTGAAGAAGAAACAATCTATTTTTACGGTGCCGCCGCACACCTGAAGCAGCAAATCATTGACGCTTTCGGTTATGCTGCCGGCAGCCGCTTTATGTATTCAGCGAATCTCTTTTTTGACCAGCAGCTGAAAACCTGCGGAACCCGTTTGATTCACCCGTTATATGACAAGAGTCTTCATGTTGATGCCCTGATGAAGACATTTGCAGACATCTCCTTCCCTTCTTCTCTTTCAGCCGAAGCTGTTGAAAGGGCAAGGAATGAGCTGCTGCTGAAGATCGAAAAAAAATTCGCTGACCCCTTCTCCTACTCGGCGGCCCGCTTGGCGGAGGAGGCCTTCGGAAACCCAATGTACGGCACAGCCATGTTTGGCCGGAAAGACAAGATACAGACGATCCATCCTAAACGGTTTCTCGACGCAACGGACTTCATCGTTGATTTATTGTCCCATCAAAAACAGCTGAACATATTGGGACACGTACAAGCCTGTGATGTTCCGGGACATGCCCAGCACACGTCTGCCATGACGGCTGGAAGAATACCCGTGAACCGGCATGTTTTTGAAACAGAGACACGCAGCGCAGCAGGCCCTTCCGTCTTGACACTCGGGTTTGACTGCGGGGAGATGAAAGACGCCAGCGATTATATCAAAATCCAGCTGATAGACGGATTGCTCGGAAAATACGGTCATTCCGCTTTATTCAAGCATTTTCGCGAGAAGGATCTGGCAGTCTATCACGTCATCACCCGATACGACATCATGAACAATTTGCTGCTTGTTTCAATATGTACGGATCAGCTTCATGAGAAAGAGATTCCCCCGCGCGTTTTAGAAGCTGTCTCACATTTTCAAACGGATGAACAGGAACTAGAACAGGCAAAGCAATTTTTACGCAATGAAATGCTGCTGCAATTCGATTCTCCAGAAGGGCTTTTGGCCTATATGGGGATTCTGCGCCGCTTCTCCTGCACGAAGGAAGACTTGCTGGATGGCATCTCAGCGGTTACGTGCCGTGATGTGTTGGAATTCATAGCGACTATCAATTATATCGGAGCTCATGTAGTAAGGGGATGAAGAGATGGAAAAGAAAGCTTTTTTTCAACAGCTGGATGAACGAACCGATATCAGATACACAGACAGCGGACTGAAAATATTCAGATTGAAATTTCCCCGCGCAAACCTGCGGCTGTGCAATGTGAAAATCGATTTTGGGAGCCGGGATGTCCGCTTACAGGCAGAATCCGGCGACACGCAACTCCCATATGGCACAGCCCATTTTTTAGAGCATCTTCTCTTCTGGCATAATGGCCGCAATCTGTACAGTGATTTCTTTGCTCATGGCGCGCTTTTAAATGCGTTCACTACCTACACCGATACCAATTTTATGTTTACCTCATTGCCGAATCGGTGTAGACAGACGATCCCCATCCTGCTTGATGCGTTATCGAACCACTCATTTGACAAGCAGATGATCACTCAGGAAAAAGCTGTGATTACAAATGAAATTCAAACAGCACATCTCAATCATCAGCTCTCTTACCATTATCAACTGATCAGCATGCTTTCTCCCGCCTCACCTGCTGCGGTCTTCCCTGCAGGCAGAATCAAGGACATTGAGGCGATGGACATCCGTGATTTACAGAAAGCCTACAAGGCCGCCTACAAGCCCCAGCGGATGACGCTGTTTTTGATTGGAGGCTCAGAAGATTCGGAAACCCTTTTGCCTCCTCACCTCCGGCTGGAAAAGCGTCCAGATCATAAAGCAGATAGAAAAATGATTCCCGCGTGCCCTCCAACCCTTTCGCAAAAAGAGGTGCTGGGTGATGAGGAGAGGCCTGAAGACACATGGACCGGACTGCAAATCGGCGCACTCCCCGGACAAAATGATCTGTTGACGTTAAAGCTTTATTGGGACATCGCGTCTCGTATTCTATTTCAATTCGGTTCGCCTTTTTTTCAAGAAATTCAGCAAACGTACCGCCTGGAAATCAATCGCTTGTCAGCCGAGGCTCACATGTATGAGGATGGCGGTTTTTTGATCCTTCACAGCCAAGGGGCGCATTCTTCGGCTTATATCGATGTCGCTTCCTACTATGTCAGACAGCAGAAAAAACAAATCGCGGCCTGGCTCCAATACGGCAAGAACTCCTTGACGGACGCGATCATTTATGACAGCGATTATGTGCGTAAATGCTTTGAATGGGCGGCCGAGTGTGAACGGTTCGATTGCTCATTTCTCGACTTGTACCGCACCATTCACGATATGAATGTCCAGGATTTCATGTCTCTCATTGATGTATTGGGATCTTCTAAAAAAGCGGTCATTCACGTTTCACAGAAAGAGGCGATTGGACAATGAGAAAAAGCACTGTCTTTACCGTGTTATTGCTGCTCGTTGGTATGGCGGCGTATTCCTTCGGCTGGGTTCAGACCTTCGCCGAAGCCGCTGCCCAATATGTAAAGATGATCAACAATGATGCTGTGCGGCTCGGACTGCTGGCTTGTATCGCTTCCGTCCTGATGCTGCCCGCTTTTCTCTATCTTCACTATGTCACCCAATCCGTAAAAAACATGACAGCAGCCTTTCAGAAACTCACACAGTCTCATCAAAGCTGCTGTGACTTCCAGCATCACAGATTGTGCAGCCGTTATGCCGACGATGTCAAATCGCTGCGTGACAGCTATAAAAACGTCCGCCAAGCATACGTGATGGCTGCTGTATTATGCCAAGTCATCATATTCGGCTGCATGTTCGAAATCGTCAAAGCCGTCCCTTTCCGTTTTCACACGCCCCCTGCCGTTTCAACGGGACTTGCGGTGTTGCTGATTTTGTATTTATTGTTTTATATGCGAACGTACTTGATGCAGTTTTTCCAGCATGGCACCCTGTTCAGAAAAGTGCTTGTGGGAGTGCTGACAGGAGCCGGAATATGGTGGATGCTCAGTTTTACCATAAGTGAACTGCTGTTTCTGATCATCCTGGCAGCCATCCAGCAGATCGGGTCATTTATTTATAAACGATTCTCTTATCGCAGCTCTGCTTCTCTCGACCTGTGAAATAAGCTATATCGCTATCGCAGACGGACCGGCCCCAACAGGAATCACCGTCACAGCTGTATAATCACTTGTGCGGTACACTGTCACGGTATTGTCGTTGGGCTGTGCTGCATAAATGTACTGATTGTCCGGCGTTACGGCGAGGTCAGAGGCGCCGGGGAGAGAGGCAGTTGTTATAAAGGTATGCTGCGCTGTATCTACGACAGTGAGATTCTCGGGAAATGCCTCAAAATAGGGCTCAAGGAAAAACGCACGAGTCCCGTCAGCAGAAAAAACAATTGTAATTAAACCGTCAAACAGTCTGTTAATTTGTGAAGATTCGCTAAATGTTGTCAAATCTATCACAGAAACGACATTCGGCCTTAGCTCACCATTTTCCAGATAAGCAAAATCCCCTATTAACGGGGTTTCAATAAGATTTGGTGTTTCAAAGTTACTTAAACTATCAATCAGCTGCCCTGTATTGATGTCATATTTATTAACGACCCAAAATCCAGAGTTGGTCGTATAGAAAAACTGTCCGTTAGGGTCCAGGGCAAAATCGTCCGCAGCGGGTGACACCGTGAATGTATTGGTAATGGTTTGCGAGGAAATATTAATTTCATAAATGGAGCTGCCCCCTGCGAGAATATAAGCAAATTCGCCCCCAGTTTCAAACTGGATTTTTCTTGGGGCTCCTGCAAGAGGGATGGTTTGTGTAACTGTTAATGTTTCGTTGTTAATGATCGATACAAGATTCGCATTCCTATGGAGAACATACGTATACGCTTTATCCAAGGTAACACCCAGATCAGTCGGGATATCAGATAAAGAAATGGTACTTACAAGAGTATTCACGTCAGTATCAATGACCGAAACCGTGCTGTCTCCAGTGTTTGCAGTAAACACGTAAGATCGCTGATCCGGTTCCGGTACAAGCACAATCGTCCCCGTCACCGATAAAGGACTGCCGTAGAACGGCGGAACGACAACAAGGTTCTCGATCGTGATGCCACTGAAATCCGGGCAATCATCCGGGTTATCAGAATAATAGACGACTTGATCGATCTCTGCATTGTGAATGACAGAAACAGCCCCGTCCCCTTGTCCATATTGATTTCTTACAGGTGAGACACTGACAAGAAGCGTAACGGTCCCTTGCAGACGCACAGCATATTGAACACCGATATCTTCTGGTTCCGGCCCAGTCTGGATTAAGCAAGGCTCACTGATACAGGACAAATTGTCTGTACTCCACGTAACCGCTGCAGCTGCTTCGGCAGAATCAATAGTGAACCCCTCAGGAATGTCAATCGGCACTTGAAACGGCGCTTCTCGGCTGATCTCCTCATCACAAAAACAGAAACAATTTTCCTGTAAGTCAGAAAGATCATTTTTTTTCATAATTTCACGTCCTTTTAAAAATGCACAACATGCATTTGGTTAAATTGCAATGGCACTCGGTGAAACCCCAAGAGGTATGACAGTTTCCACAGAATAATCACCTGTGTTGTAAACCGTAATGCTTTGCTCTATAAAATGAGTTGCATACAGAAATTCGCCATTCGGGGTAAACGCAAAGTCATTTCCCCGTTGTGGAAGATTTCCTATTACGTCTGCACCACCTGGACTGACGGAATATAGATTGTGAGTGAAACCATCAAACAAATACACCTCTGATCCGCTCGTAAACATTAGATACTCACCTTCATACTCCAGCTCTTGGGTACTACTGATCGTAAAGGTATTTAAATCAATAATCGTCAAATAATTGAAGAAGTGATCTTCTTCTAATACATAGGCATATCGCTCCGGCGGCTTTGTTTCTATGGAATTTACAATAAGCTCTCGTTCAATCGTTCCTGTAACTTCACCGGTAGATAAGTCCACTTTTTGCACTAAACCAAAATCAAGAACATAGGCAAACAACCCATTAGGATCAATTGCAATATCATACCCTTCAACAGGAATAGACCTTTCTACAGTTGACGTTTCCATTCTGATCACATAAATGGCATTACCGGCGAGAACATATGCGAAATCATGTTCAGGCATAAATTTAATAGTTTCAGGCGGCTGATCTAGCAGAATGGATGTAGTAACAGTCAATGTGTCATAATCGATGACAGAAATCATATTATTGTTAAAATGCAAGACAAACACAGAGCTTTTATCCGGGGTTATTTCAATACCTGTCGGCTCGAACGGTAGAGCAATCGTTGTGAACACGGCATGAGTGTTTGTATCAATCACAGAAACCGATTGAGCATCTGGATTCGCTGTAAACGCATAAACAGGTTCCGGTTCCGGTACAAGCACAATCGTCCCCGTCACCGATAAAGGACTGCCGTAAAACGGCGGGACGACAACAAGGTTCTCGATCGTGATCTCACTGAGATCCGGGCAATCATCCGGTTCATCAGAGTAATAGACAACTTGATCGATCTCTACATTGTGAATGACAGAAACAGCCCCATTCCCTTGTCCATATTGATTTCGTACAGGTGAGACACTGACAAGAAGCGTAACGGTCCCCTGCAGGCGTACTGCAAATTGAACACCGACCTCATCAGGCTCAGGCCCCGTTTGAATTAAACAGCGTTCACTGACACAAGAAAGGCTGTCTGCATTCCATGTGACGTTTGCAACAGCCTCAGCCGGATCAACGACAAACCCCTCAGGCAATTCAATCGGTGCTTGAAACATTGCTTCACGGCTAGTTTCTTCCTCACAAAAACATAAACATTCTTCTTGTGCGACTCCTGCTTTTTCTTTAAAGGAAAGCTTATTTTTTCTCATACCTTCACTTCCTTTTCAGAAATACACTGCTCACGCAGATACAACAGAATATGGAAGGTGAATGTGTTTGCTTGTACAAATTGCCGAGGGTAAAAGTGGTTTTTCGAAAGTATTTCCTCCAACATGCGGTGTAACGAAAGAAAAAATTGCGGTTTTTTTGCGCTTCTCTCAAGAATGATAATGATAAAATATGACATATATAGAATAATGAAGGGAGGGATTTACAAACGTGACAGGTGTCATATCTTCTTCTTCCGTCGGAGAAAAGATTAACGAATGGTATATGTACATACGCCGATTCAGCATACCCGATGCAGAATATTTGCGAAGAGAAATCAAGCAAGAGCTGGATCAAATGGAAGAAGATCAAGACCTTCATTTGTACTATTCACTGATGGAATTCCGGCACAACCTGATGCTTGAGTACCTTGAACCGCTAGAAAAAATGCGGATCGAGGAACAGCCGAGACTGTCTGATCTGCTGCTTGAGATTGATAAAAAACAGGCTCGTTTAACTGGGCTGCTTGAGTACTACTTTAATTTCTTCAGAGGCATGTATGAACTGGAACGCCGTGAATATGTATTAGCCATTCAATTTTTTAAAAAAGCAGAGAGCAAACTGATTTTTGTAAAAGACAAAATTGATAAAGCTGAATTCTTTTTCAAAATGTCAGAAGTCTATTACTATATGAAACAAACTTATGTCTCCATGGACTATGCACGTCAAGCATTCGAAATATACAGTGAACAGACTACATATGATATTAGAATGATTCAATGCCAGTCCTTATTCGGAGCTAACTTTTTGGATTTAAAACAATATGAGAAAGCAATTGCCCATTTTCAAAAAGCTTACACACTTGCTGAAGCAGAGCAGCAGCCGCAATTAATGGGAAGAACGCTTTATAACATAGCGCTCTGCAAGCAAAATCAAAACAGTTTTGAATCAGCGATTGAGTATGTAAAAAAATCTATTCAAGTATTTGAAGGATCTAAAATGCTCCCTTCTCTGCCACAAGCCTTTTTCCTAATTACACAAATTTATTTTAAATTAGGTAAGATGGATAACGCTTGTGAATATCATATAAAAGGAAAAGAATATTCAGCAGAAGCGGGAGACACTGTGTACTTAACGGAGTTTGAATTTTTGGAATCTTTATACTTGTCTGGACCAGATGAGGAACGGATAGAAAAATGTTTTGTATTTCTTGAAAGTAAAATGATGTATGCTGATATTGAAGACTTCGCACTTGATGTTGCTAAATATTATCATCAGCAGGAAAATTACAAGAAAGCATCTAATTACTTTTTAAAGGTTGAAGAGGCAAGACAGCACATTCAAGGGGGGGTGAATTTATATGAAATGGAAGTATAAATTATTACTCGCTTGTTTAGCTGTGAGTGCTGTATTTATCACAGTCGAAGTATCAAATTCATCAACAGAACATTTTGATGTTGCACAACGCGCCATGATCTAAAACCGCCGTCCATCGGCGGTTTTTTTTGTCCCCTCTTTGCCCAGTCTTCCAATCATGCTATGATTTTTCAATACATCATAACGGAAGATGGCAAGGTGTTATGTCTCTGGAAAGTGCAAAAACCCACCTTAAACAGTGGCATCGGGAACAGGATGTCATGGTCAAGCGCGACAGTTGAACAAGCGGCTGAGACGATCGGCGTGAGGCCTGCTAGAATCGCCAAGACGCTGTCCTTCAGAGGAGAAGGAGATCAGGCAATGCTGATTGTGGCAGCCGGAGATGTCAAGATCGACAACAAAAAGTACCGGCAAACATTTGGTTTTAAAGCATGAATGCTCTCCCCTGATGAGGTGCTGGAGCAGACAGGCCATGAAATTGGAGGGGTTTGCCCGTTTGGATTGGCTCATGATCTGGAGGTTTATCTTGATATATCGCTGAAACGGTTTGAAACTGTTTTTCCGGCATGCGGCAGCAGAAACTCCGCTATTGAATTAACGTTAGAAGAGTTGTCCGAATTTTCTTTCTTAAAAGAGTGTGTTGATGTTTGCAAAGGCTGGGAATAAAAAAACATCCAGACAGGGTCTGGATGTTTTTCTTATTTCACAAACCCAAGCAGCATTTCACGGATGATTTTGCTGGCTGTGTTTGCCGTTTGTTCTGAGTGGTCATATACCGGTGCGACTTCCACTAAATCAGCGCCCTTCACGTTTACCTCTGAGCGCGCGATTTCATGGATAGATGCAAGCAGTTCTTTAGACGTGATGCCGCCGGCGTCAACCGTTCCTGTTCCCGGTGCGTGCGCAGGGTCTAATACGTCAATGTCGATGGTGACATATACCGGACGTCCCGCCAGCTTCGGAAGCACTTCTTTCAGCGGTTCAAGCACTTCAAATTTGGAGATGTGCATGCCGTTTTCCTTCGCCCAATCAAACTCTTCTTTCATGCCGGAACGGATTCCGAATGAATATACATTTTGCGGTCCGATCAATTCTGCCGCTTTGCGGATCGGTGTGGAGTGAGAAAGCGGTTCTCCCTCATAATCTACGCGAAGATCAGTATGTGCGTCAAAATGGATAATCGCAAGGTCGGGATATTTCTTGTGCATCGCTTTAATGACAGGCCATGTCACAAGATGCTCTCCACCCATTCCCATCGGGAACTTCCCTTTTTCTAAAATGCTGTCCACGTATTCCTCAATCATATCGAGGCTTTTCTGCGGATTTCCGAACGGCAGCGGAATGTCGCCGGCGTCAAAGAAGTTCAGGTCGGCCAGATCACGGTCTAAATACGGGCTGTATTCTTCAAGGCCAATTGACACCTCGCGGATTCTGCTCGGGCCAAAGCGTGAGCCCGGACGATAGCTGACCGTCCAATCCATCGGCATGCCGTAAAGGATGGCGTCCGCCCCTTCCCACTCGGGACGGCTCGCGATAAATACTTTTCCTGAATAAGCTTCATCAAATCTCATCTATAATACCCTCGCTTTCCTGTAAAAAAGCGCAAGATTCGCTCCTGCGCCATACCATCATTATTTAATCAGGTCACTCACAAATTTCGGCAGAACAAACGCCGCTTTATGAATATCTTTTGTGTAATATTTCGTATCAATATCGAAGAAACGGCTGTCTTCCACTGCAAGCGGATCATATTTTTTCGAGCCGATTGTAAATGTCCACAAACCGCTTGGGTATGTCGGAATGTTCGCCGTATACAGCTTCGTAATCGGGAAGATTTCCTTCACGTCGCGCTGTACATTTGTGATTAATTCAGGCGTAAACCATGGGTTGTCCGTTTGAGCGACGAAAATGCCGTCTTCTTTCAGCGCCTTCGCGATTCCTGCGTAGAATCCTTTTGTAAACAGGTTTACAGCTGGTCCGACAGGTTCAGTTGAATCTACCATAATTACGTCGTATTGATTTTCAGATTTCGCAATGTGCATAAATCCGTCATCCACCTGAACGTCAACGCGCGGATCATCCAGTTTACCTGCGATAGAAGGAAGAAACTTTTTAGAGTATTCGATGACCTTGCCGTCAATATCAACAAGTGTCGCTTTTTTCACGCTTGGATGCTTCAGGATTTCTCTGATGACGCCGCCGTCACCGCCGCCGACAACAAGAACGTGCTCCGGATTTGGGTGTGTAAATAATGGGACATGCGCCACCATTTCGTGATAAACGAATTCGTCTTTTTCAGATGTCATGACCATGCCGTCCAAAAACAGCATGTTGCCGAACTCTTCTGTTTCCACCATTTCTAAATGCTGAAACTCCGTTTGTTCTGTATGTAACGTTTTATTAACCTTCATTGTAATGCCAAAGTTTTTCGTCTGCTTCTCTGTGTACCAAAGTTCGCTCAATTGTCATCTCCCTTTCAAGGCTGTATTCATTTATTGTAAGCGTCTTGTCAGCTTTTATTCTCGGTTGAAATCTCATTTTCACCTAAGGAAAAAGTATAGAGGATGGCGGGGAAAAAGTAAAGATGCGTCCTGTTCTGAGATGTTTAAAAACGATCTTTTTTTCTCATAATAGTAGAAACATAAAAAAAGGGGGAACCCGTTGTGGATGCAATGACAAATAAACGGCTGAGACTGACGCTGAAAACCGTTCGCGCCTTCATCTTTTTAGGGGCTTTTGCGGCCTTGGCGGCAGCTGCTGTGTTTATGACTGTCATTTTGATAGCCAAATACCAGGGCGCTCCCTCGGTGCAAGTGCCGCAATCCACGATTTTGTATGCCAGTGACGGCTCAAAGCTCGGGGAAACGAACTACGGCGAAAAGCGCTATTGGGTCCCCTTAAAGGACATGAATCCGACGATTGTAAAAGCGACAGTGGCGATTGAAGACCAAAATTTCTACGATCACCACGGCTTTGATTATAAACGCATGGCCGGCGCGGCGCTTGCAGATCTGAAAGCATTTGCCAAGGTTCAGGGCGCAAGCACCATCACCCAGCAATATGCGAGAAACTTATACCTTGAACACGACAAAACGTGGAAACGGAAATGGAATGAGGCGTTCTACACGATCCGCCTGGAACAAAACTATTCTAAGGACGAGATATTAGAAGGCTATTTAAATACAATTTATTACGGACACGGCGCATACGGCATTGAAGCTGCTTCCCGCCTGTATTTCGGCAAGCATGCAAAAAACCTGACGGATGCGGAGGCCGCGTTATTGGCGGGAATCCCGAAAGGCCCTTCCGGCTACTCGCCGTATGTCAATGAAACAAAGGCCAAGGAGCGCCAGAAAACGATTGTGCGGATGATGGAAAAGCAGCAGATGATCGGCCATAAAAAAGCGAATGAACTGATCAAAGAACCGCTTTCCTATCAGCCTTTGAATAAACAAGTTTCCAAGAGAAAGGCCCCTTATTTCTATGACAATGCGATGAGAGAGCTGGAGAAAAAGCTCGGCATGACGCGGGAGCAAATTGAAACGAGCGGGTTAAACGTCTATACAACGGTAGATAAACGGATGCAGCGCATCGCTGAGGAGACCATTACCGAAACCGTTAACGCCGGCTCTGACATTCAAGTCGGGTTTTCAGCCATTGATCCCCGCACAGGAAACGTTCTCGCCCTTGTCGGCGGCAGGGATTATCAAAAAAGCCCGTTTGACCGGACGACACAGGCGAAGCGCCAGCCTGCTTCGACGATCAAACCGTTACTGTACTATAAAGCGATCCAGAGCGGATTTACGCCAGTCACCTTGATGAAAAGCGAAGAAACCGAGTTTCAAATTGATGCAAGGGGAGAAACCTATTCTCCAAGCAACTATAACGGATACTACGCCAACAAGCCGATTACGCTTCTGCAGGCGCTGGCGCTTTCCGACAACATTTACGCTGTGAAAACACATCTCTTTCTCGGAATGAATAAGCTTGTACAATCGGCAAAGGAATTCGGCATCACTGCGCGTCTTCAAGCACTGCCTTCCCTTGCGCTCGGCACCGAACCCGTACGTCCGATTGAGATGGTCAACGCCTACGCCATGCTCGCAAATGGCGGGAAGAAAATCGAACCGACTTTTATTTCAAGAGTTACGGACGCGACGGGACATGTGCTGTACGAAAACCGGAGCAAGCATAAACAGGTGCTCGATGAAAAAGCCGCTTTTGTCACGTCGAGTATGATGACAGGCATGTTTGATACGGATTTAAACGGCTATACGTCGGTAACCGGACGGACGATCGCCAACCGCCTGACAAGAACATATGCGGGAAAATCAGGAACCACAAGCGCAGACAGCTGGATGATCGGCTTCAATCCGAAGCTGGCCGCAGGTGTTTGGACCGGCTATGACAAAAACAGCACCATCGACTCGGTCGAAGAAAAAAGCTATGCAAAAACGATTTGGGCTGACTTCATGGAGGATGCGCTCAAAGAAGAACCGGAAACTGCGTTCAAACCGCCAAAAGGCGTAACCGGCGTGTACATTGATCCAGAAACAGGCTACTCATCCGGCCCCGGATGCGCAGCCAAGCATTACACGTATTTTGTGAAAGGCACTGAGCCATCAAACGTATGCTACGGGGCAGAAGAACCCGCAAAACAAACAAAAGACCGGCTTCCAGCCAAAGAAAAACCCGCTTCCGAGAAAAAATGGTGGGACAAATGGCTGGGGCGGAATCATTAAAAATAACCCGGCTCCTTGGAGGCCGGGTTATTCGTATGGTTCGTCAATTACCCATGGAAGAAGCGTAACACAATCGAGCTGAATAATTGGTTTTGGGAAACCCTTAGGAATGTAAATTTGGTGCCGAGGCTCTGAAAATGAAATATGCCCCGACAAATCAATCCTTTCCGGGTTCAATTCTTGTTTTCCTTCTACAATATGGCCTACTATAAAATAACTGGCTATATAAAAGTGCAGATTATCTTTAATCCCATGATAATTAATATCTGTACATTTGGACGGAATGAGACCTAAACCTTCTAAGACATGAAATTTTTCAACCGGCAGTTCGTTCACTGCTTCATAGTAGTTCAGACAGTTACCGCATTCACACATATCCTCTATATCTTTCTCATACTGCTTTCTCGTTTCTTCTACGTCGGCTTTTATCACCCAGTCTCCGACTCGAATGGTTTCGTACATCATAACCCCCTAAAAATGAAAAACCCCGAGTCTTGTTTCGGCTCGGGATTTTCCATGTCCTAGTTTCTGTATCACCAGTTTACTCAATGTTTACGAAAAATAGTTCAAATATTCTAAAAGTTCACAGAAAGTTCACAAATTAATTGTCTTCTGGAAGCAGGCCTGTTTTTAATTCATCTGAGGATCGGTCCCATAGGCCCTGATCGTGTTTTTTCAGAAACTCGCCTAGTACCCGCTTCGAGCTGTCGTCCATTTTATCGATGATAATTTTCCGCTTCATGGATTTATCCATCAGATTCACATGCTCAGGCAGCGACTTGTAGCCTCTTCTGATGCTTCTGTCGACCGTCATTTCACAGGCTGTCACACCAGCGTAATATGGCCCCTCTTCTTTTCTGTCAATCGTTACCCACACAAGCCAGTACGGTTTTCCGTTTGGAACTTCTTCTTTATTCGGCAGAAATTTAATTCCTTTTTCAACGGTGCTGCGGGCGTGCATGGCGCCGATGTCAACGAACGCTTCTTTTTCCTCTACATCGACGAATACGGGAGAAATGTTATCGAGGCTTAGCGCCCCTACACCGAAACCGCCGTGTCCATCTGTCGGATCACTTTTGATAATATTAAACCCGATTGATTTTTTCTTTTTTTCTTCCATGAGTTCTACCTCCTACAAAAGCGGTTGAAATATCGCTGAAAACAGCTGTAAAATCCGATCTCTTCCGGCATTTAGCAGCGGCCAAAGCACGTAAGATCCGAGCGGTGTCACAAACAGAACCAAAAAGACGATAAAGCCGTAGCTCTCCGCCTGCGTCATCTTGGCACGCACCCCTGGCGGAACGAGATCTTCAATAATACGATAGCCATCGAGCGGAGGAAGCGGCAGCAGATTAAATAAAAACAAGACAAGATTCAGCTGTATCCAAATGGAAAAAAACTGATCCAGCCCCGTGCTGAACGCCGCAAGCATCTCCATTCCGTATGCATGCATCAACACTAACAAAAAGAAACCGACAAACGCAAGAATCAGGTTACTGACGGGCCCTGCGATGGATACGAGCACGCCGGCAAGCCGAGGTTTCTTAAAGAAGCGGCGATTGACAGGAATAGGGCGCGCCCATCCGAATCCGGCCACCAGAATCAAAATGGTTCCGAACGGATCAAGGTGTTTAATGGGATTCAGCGTCAGCCTTCCTTCTCTTTTCGCTGTATCGTCACCGAATTTGTACGCGACATAGGCATGGGCAAGCTCGTGTATGGTAAACGACACAATTAACGTGATGACGAGGTATGGCATTAACGATAACGGATAATATAAAAAACGGTCCAAGTGAGATATCCCTCTTTCTAAAAATGCAAGAATTTACTTTATTCAGTATACTATAAGAAACCTCTTTTTCTAAAGAGAGGAAACGAAATAAAGGAGGATTCAGCACCCATGCCATACGTAACCGTCAAAATGCTCGAAGGCCGTACAGACGAGCAAAAACGCAATCTTGTCGAGAAAGTAACAGAAGCCGTAAAGGAAACAACCGGTGCTTCTGAAGAAAAAATTGTTGTATTTATAGAAGAAATGAAAAAAGACCATTATGCCATCGCAGGCAAACGCCTGAGCGATATGGAATAATCTCTATAAAGCCGGCGCTTCGCGCACCGGCTTTTTCCATCCTTATTGGGTCAGCTTCGCAATAATCGCTAATAACGCCTTTTTCTCTTCGGCTGTCAAACGTTCAAACATGCCGTCAATCAGTCCCTGGCGGTTTTCGATCATTTGCTCAGCCGCTGCCCTGCCCGATTCAGAAAGCGTAATCCATACAGTGCGGCGGTCATTGTTATTTCTGGATCTCTCAATGAATCCCTCCTGCTCTAAATGATTAAGAGCAGTGGTCGTAGCAGAGGGAGACAGTGTGACCTCCTTCAGAATATCCTTTATGGTGCAGCTCCCATGCCTGTATATGATCCGCAGAATAAATCCTCTTACATTATTTACGTGTTTCGGAACGGTGGCTTCATCTAATTGCTTCGTGCTTTTCAAATATTTTGTAAGTGCGTGATCCAGCAAATTTGCTTCCAGTTTGTCATGGTCCATGTAGATTTCCCCATTTCGAGATGCATTCATAACATACGAACGATATGATTTACTTATTATTTTACTGATTCCGGATAGGGAAAGTCAAAAAAGCAAAATGAGAATTTACAGCTTTTCTCCTAGATACTTCGATTTTTCACCTGTTTGACAAGTTTTTCTTTAAACGTCTGAAAAGGAACGTGTTCATTCTGCTGATGTCCGAATTGGCGGACGTTTACCGCACCTTCCTGCTCTTCATGATCTCCAAGCACCAGCACGTACGGGACTTTCTGCACCTGCGACTCTCTGATTTTGTAGCCCAGCTTCTCATTGCGCTCATCAATGCCTGCTCTTATCCCCAGCTGCTTCAGCTCTTCCTGCACCTTTCTGCAATAGTCCAAGTGAACGTGCGAAACCGGTAGGATTTGAACCTGGATCGGTGCAAGCCAGACTGGGAATGCCCCGCCGAAATGCTCGATCAAAATGCCGAAGAAACGGTCGATCGAGCCGAATACCGCTCTGTGTATGACAACAGGACGAACCTTTTCATTGTGTTCATTGATATATGTTAAATCAAATTTTTCCGGCATTTGAAAATCAAGCTGAATTGTCGCGCATTGGTGGCTCCGTTTAAGGGCATCTTTTATGTGAAAATCAATCTTCGGCCCGTAAAACGCCCCATCGCCTTCATTAACCTCATAAGGCAGGCCGAGCTCTTCAAGGACGTGTGCTAAGGCACGTTCCGACGCTTCCCAAAGGCTGTCATCGCCTAATGAATCCTCCGGGCGAGTCGAGAGTTCGACCGAATATTCGAAGCCAAATGTACGATATACCTCATCAATTAGCCCAATCGCTTCTTTGATCTCACTTTCAATCTGATCCTCCCGAACAAAGATATGGGCATCATCCTGGCAAAACGTACGGACGCGAAGCATTCCGTTTAATGCACCGCTGTATTCGTGGCGATGCACCTGCCCGAATTCCGCCATGCGAATCGGCAGATCCCGATAAGAATACAGGCTGTTTTTAAAGATGAGCATGTGGCCCGGGCAATTCATCGGCTTCATTGCGAATTTTGTATCATCAACTTCTGAAAAATACATATTGTCGCGATAATGATCCCAGTGGCCTGACTGCTCCCATAACCGCTGATTCATCATAAACGGCGTACGCACCTCATCGTATCCGGCCTTTGTTTGCAGCTCACGCGAGAAGCGTTCCAGCTCATTGCGGACAATCTGCCCTTTTGGCAAATAAAACGGCATCCCCGGCGCTTCTTCAGAAAACATAAACAGCTCTAATTGTTTGCCCAGCTTGCGGTGGTCTCGTTTTGCCGCTTCTTCCAGCATATGCAGATGCGCATCGAGATCTTTTTTCTTTTGAAACGCAACCCCGTACACCCGCTGGAGGACTTCATTTTCACTGTCTCCGCGCCAATAAGCGCCCGATACTCTTGTCAATTTGAACGCCTTGATCATTCCTGTAGAAGGAAGATGAGGCCCGCGGCACAGGTCAACGAATTCTCCCTGCTGATACAGCGCAATGTCCTCCATCCGCGGAATATCCTTCAAAATCTCCAGCTTAAACGGCTCGCCTTTTTTGGCAAACAGCTCTTCAGCCTCTTCGTAAGAAACCTCATTTCGTTTGATTTCAAGGTTCTCATTTATAATGTTCTTCATTTCTTTTTCGATGGCCTTTAAGTCTCCTGATGTTAAGCTTTTCTCCAGCTTCATGTCATAGTAGAAGCCGTCTTCAATCACTGGACCTATCCCCAATGACACGTCGCCGTACAGCCGTTTCACCGCTTGAGCCAGCACGTGCGCTGATGTGTGGCGAAGCACCTGCAAGCCTTCTTGGGAATCAAGTGTGACAATCGAAAGCTCAGCATCCTCCTCCAGCTTGAAGCTGAGACCAACAAGCTTGCCGTTGACCTGGCCCGCAGCCGCCTTCTTTTGCAGACTGGAACTGATAGAACCAGCCGCTTCTTTAATAGTGACGCCTTTCGGATATTCCTTGATCTGTCCGTCCGGAAGCTGAATGTGTACATGTTTACTCATTTTAAACACTCCTTATCAATTGTTGTATATAAAAAAACACACCCATCCCGCTGAAAGGGACGAGTGTGTGATTTACCCGTGGTTCCACCCAAGTTCCCGACAAACGCTATGTTTATCGGCTCGGTGCTGTAACGCAGCATAGACGGCATTGGATACTTCAGTTCCCCAATGCTGCTCCAAGGCGGTAAATGATATTCCTAAGCCGGGAAGCTCTCACCTTTCCTTCCCTCTCTGAAAACCGTAAATATCATTCATGTCCTTTTCTTCGCATATATTCAATTCATAAAAAAACACACCCATCCCTCTAAAAGGGACGAGTGTGTGATTTACCCGTGGTTCCACCCAAGTTCCCGACAAACGCTATGTTTATCGGCTCGGTGCTGTAACGCAGCATAGACGGCATTGGATACTTCAGTTCCCCAATGCTGCTCCAAGGCGGTAAACGATATTCCTAAGCTGGGAAGCTCTCACCTTTTCTTCCCTCTCTGAAAACCGTAAATATCATTCATGTCCTTTTCTTCGCATATATTTAGTTCATATAAAAAACACACCCATCCCTCTAAAAGGGACGAATGTGTTTATTATCCGTGGTTCCACCCAAATTCCCGATCAACACACATGGTGTATCGGCTTTAAGGTGCTGTAACGCAGCATGACGGTATCAGATACTTGATTTCCCCGATACGGCTCAAAGGCGGTAAGCTGCTTTCCCTGCGTTAGGAAGATCTCAGCTGTCCTTCCCTCTCTGGAAACCGTAAAAAGCATCTCGTGTCCTTATCAGTGCCTGTTGTTTCAATAATTTTTTATATCTTACTATATATTCCCACAAAGCGCAATCAGTGATTTACATTTTTTTCTGACGCGGCAGTCCCGTTATGGGCAGCCAGAAATAGCCATACAAGCAATGCGGCGAGACTGTACGCCGCTCCCATCATCAAAAACGTAAACCCGGCACCGGCATACCAAGTGGCAGACAGATGAATGATCACCCCGGATACCGCTACGCCGACCAAGGCTCCGATTTGCCGGTTCGCATTTAAAGCCGCGCCGGCGATATTCGCATGCTTTTGCCCGGCAGCCTGCATGATTACAGTTGTCATGGCAGGAACTGTAATGCCGGTGCCAAGGTTCATGACAGACATCAAAACAGCCAGCTGCCAATAAGGAAAGTCCGGTGAAACCAGCACAAATAACAGCAATGCAATGATACAGCTGACCGTCATTGACACAAACATAAGCTGCCCTGCTTCGAACCGATTCGCCAGACGGGCAAACAGCAGATTGCCGATCACGAAGACGGCCATCATCGGCAGCAGCTCAACTCCGGCCATAAAGGAGCTTGCGCCTCTTGCTTCCTGCAAAAAAAGACTCAGCATAAACATGCCGCCGAAAAGGGCAAAATTCAGCAGAAACCCGACGAACTGAGCAGCTGAGAAACGGCCGTTTTTATATAAGGATACCGGCAGAATCGATGTTTTCGCAGAGATTTCCCGCAGCAAAAACAGCACAAATGCCAAAAGCGCAGCCGCGAATGCACCGAGAATTACGGGCGAACGCCAGCCCGCTGAAGGCCCCTGTATCAATGCAAAGGAGAGAAACCCGAGAGCCGCCACTCCAAGCAGGTGCCCTGTGATATTCACGTGCCTGCTTTTTCCCGGCACGCGGTCGAGGATTCGGTAAGCTGAAATGAGCGCAGCCGCCCCTAAAGGCACGTTGATCAGAAAAATACTCTGCCAGCCTGCTGCTTGTACCAGCACACCGCCGATAAAGGGCCCAAGGCCAGAAGCGGCGGACACAAGGGCAGCCCACAGCCCAAACATTTTCGCCCGCACCCGCTCATCAGGGTAAGAGGCCGCCAAAAGGCTGAGTGAGCTCGGCATAAACAAAGCCGCGCCAATTCCCTGTATGAGACGTCCGGCAATCAGCATCTGGCCACTAATTGATACAGCACAAAGGCAGGAGGCCAGGACAAAAACGGCCAAGCCCAGTATATATATCGCCTTCGAGCCGAAACGGTCAGCCAAGGCTCCGCCCGCCAGCAGAAGTGAAGCAAACGTAAGGATGTACCCGTCCACAACCCATGTCACACCTGAAAGTGACATCGAAAGAGCATTTTTCATATCTGCCATCGCCACATTCACAACGGTTACATCAAGAGTAGCCATGAGAAAACCGAGAGCGAGCACGATCAGCACGGATATTCCTGATGATTCTGATTTCTGTAACGGCCCGCTGTTTTTCATTGCAATTGCCCTTTCAATTGCTCGTTTACCCAATCATCTATTTTTTCAAGATCATACAATTCCCCGACTCTGTCCATGACATGCTGCAAGGATTCTTCTCTCATGAGATTGGCCCATTTATACTCGATTTCCCCCATGACTGTCTCCAGCACACAGTTACTTTCACCCTCGAATACGGATTGCAGCAGGCCTTTTCCCTGATACATCGAACCTCTGCCTTCAACCGCTTGATAAACATCATAGAGCGTAATGTCAGCCAAAGGCTTCGTAAGGGTAAAACCGCCCTTCGCCCCCGGTATGGATTCTGCCAAACCGGCTTGAACCAATGTTCTCATCAGCTTCTTCAAATAAGACGGAGACACGCGCAAACGCTGGCTGATTGCCTCTGACGTTAAAGAAGACTGTACGGGCAGCCGTGACAATAACAGCAGGACAGAAACTGCCTGCTCCATTCCTGATTTCATTTTCATCATATTCACTCCCGATTCATTATGGATAACTAATATCCACAATAGATCCCTTAGCAACTTTTGTCAACAAAAAAAGCAAAAGAAACGGATCATTTCTTTTGCTTGGTATAGTTAACAAATCTGCTTCAGTTCTTCTATGTATTGAAGCGCTTCGTCATATTCTTCATTTGTATATTTTTGCTTGCTTTTGATTGTAAAGACTTTTTCTTTCTTTTCCTCAGCCTCAAGCCCGTCAAAGTAAAGGATCGTGGAAACCAGCTCTAAAAACCGTGATGAACGGCTGTTTACACTGTCGATATAGCCTTTAATATCCGGCATATCCAGATCAGCATGGTCTAAAAACGCGGAGCCTGTCTCAGTCAGTGAATAACGGTATTGAAAGTAGCCGCCCTTTTTTTCCTTCACCTCATGCAGAAATCCAAGGTTGCACAGCTCTTCAATCTGGAGCGTCAGTTCCTCTGAATACGGTCCGTAAAAGTGAAAATCATATTTCTCATAGAAAGGAAACTGCATTTTTTTAGCGATATAAATCATTTTCTGCAGCTTCTTCCGCCCGATGATTTCTCCAGAATCCGAGAACACCTTCATCAGTTTTGCATGTTCTTTCAACAAATTCCCGACATCTCCTTTTTCCTTCTTTCCAATTTCTATGTCAGTCCCAGCAGCTGCCGGATTTTCATTTTCGCTTCCGGATGTTCAGAGCCGTCACAAATCAGGTCCTTCGGATAGTACAACTTGTGGTCCGTCCGCCGTTTTCCGGAAATGGATTCCACAATAGCCGACTGTCTGGACAGCTCTTTAATTTGGCCGTTTTGCGTCAAGAGATGGATCGGCAGACGCTCCTCTTCCTCTCCCGGACGGTAAAAATCGTATGGCAGATCTGAAGAAGAATCGACGACCAAATAATAGCTCGGATCGATTCCCGCCTCTTTGAACAATGAAGTCAGCTCAAAATATGCCGACATTTCTTCGTTCGGATTGAATTCAACGTATTGGAACAGCTGGCGGTTAATGAATCTGCGGCACAAATCGGATAAAATCGCATCTTCTTCATCCTCCCAGGCCTGGAAGTAATACAAAATAATAGATTCATCCAGCTTCAAATAATCCTCCAGCGTCAATTTCCCTTCAAAAATAGAATAGAAATGAACCGGAGCGTGAGTGAACACATAGCCTTCATCGTGCAGCTGCTTCGCCCTGTGAAGAATCTTCGTTAAAATAACCTCTGCGCTTCTTGTCACAGGATGGAAATACACCTGCCAGTACATTTGGTAGCGGCTCATGATGTAGTCTTCGACAGCGTGCATCCCGCTTTCTTTAATGACGATCTGATCCTCGCGCGGGCGCATCACCCGAAGGATCCGCTCCATATCAAAATGGCCGTAGCTGACGCCCGTATAATATGCGTCGCGCTGCAGGTAATCCATGCGGTCTGCGTCAATCTGACTCGAAATCAGGCTGACCACTTGCTTGTTTTTATATGTTTTGGCAATGACTTCAGCAACATCCTGCGGGAAACTCGGGCTCACCTTTCTGAGCACCTGATTGACCTCTGTGTCCCCCAAAATGATATCTCTTGTAAAATCTTCGTGGTCAAGGTGAAAGACTTTTTCAAATGAATGCGAGAACGGCCCGTGCCCGAGATCATGAAGCAGCGCCGCGGCCAAACAGAGTTCGCGCTCACTGTCATCCCATTCATGGCGGCCTTTAAAGACGTCATCAACCATTCTCCTGACAATTTCATAGACACCGAGAGAATGGTTGAACCGGCTGTGCTCAGCGCCATGGAACGTCAAATACGTCGTGCCGAGCTGCTTAATTCTGCGGAGACGCTGAAATTCGCGGGTTCCGATCAAATCCCATATCAGCTTGTCCCGTACATGAACATAGCGGTGCACCGGATCTTTAAACACTTTTTCTTCTGATAATTTTCCATTTGGATACGCCATCGTCATTCCCTCTTTTTTTTAGCCGTGTTTCTATTATATCGACTCTATTCTTTGAAAACATCCTTGAATTTGCCCGGCGATTTGTTCCACCTTTACGAAAAACACATGATATGAAGCAAAAAAGCCTGACCTGAGGGCCGAGGCTATTGAAAATATGTTTTTACTTTTTTATTTTCTTTTTTACTTTGTCAATCAGCTCATCCTCTGTCGGAGCTGACAGCGGACGATTGTTCACAAAAGCAAATGTTTTTTTCCGTCCGGGCCCGCAATAAGATTGGCATCCTACCTCAACCTTTGCGTCCGGGTCCACTTCTTTTAAACGCGGCAGCAATGTTTTGATATTAGTGGCTTGGCAATCATCACACACTCGAAATTCATTAGCCATGACGTACGCTTCCCTTCATTTCTATGTTCATCTATGTGAATAACCTAAAATCGCTTTTCAAAAAAATCACATCACTCTTCATTTTACAAGGATTCGACTGTTCCTGCAAGCCGCTCCATCCTTCGTATCTCCTATTCTTTCAGCCAACTTGTATAAATGTTTTCCATACTGGACATTCTAATACCATGAAAAGAAAAATGGGAGTTGAGATAAATGACAAAACAGCGACAAGACGCTTGGTCAGAAGAAAATGATCTGCTTTTAGCCGAAACAGTGCTTCGGCATGTGAGGGAGGGCAGCACCCAGCTGAACGCCTTTGAAGAAGTCGGTGATAAATTGAACCGGACATCCGCAGCCTGCGGATTCAGATGGAACGCGGTAGTCCGCCATCAATATGAAAAAGCGCTACAGCTTGCGAAAAAACAGCGAAAACAGCGGATGAGAGCGCTCGGAAACGGGCAGCCAGCGAAAAAAAGACTATTATATCAGCCTCCTGCGGTTGATCCTGGAATCATTCAAGAAACCGCTGCAGAGGAGCCGGCCAAAACGGACGCACCATCAGCCGAAAATGAGCAGCAGCCTTTAATGTCAGGCGAACACATGCCTTTTGTGGATGAAAGCTTTAAGGAAGAGTTAGCTAGTCTATCACACTTATTGTCTCCTCAAACGCCTGCTGCTGCGCCTGAGATGACAATGAATGATGTGATCCGCTTCCTGCAGAATTACGAAGGCAATAACGAGCAATCATCGGCATTAAAAATGGAAAATGAACGTTTAAAGAAAGAAAATCAGGAATTGCAAAGCAAAACGGAACAGCTTGAGGCAGAAGTTCAAAAGCTTGAAAAAGACCAAAAAACAATCCAAGAAGATTATGAAACCTTGGTAAAAATTATGAATAGAGCCAGAAAGCTAGTTTTATTTGAAGAAGATGAACATGCCTCTCCGTCCTTCAAAATGGACCGGAACGGCAATTTAGAAAAATTAGCGGAATAACTTAGAAAAATCCCAAAACGAGCTGCTGTTTTGGGATTTTCGCCATGTGCAAAATCCCCTTTTCCATTAAGAAAAGAGGATTTTATCATTTTGCTGTGAGCCCCGCTATTCTTGTAAAATGAGGCCAAGCTTAGTGAATCTATTAAGACATGTGAGCTGTCTCAGCCGTTTTTTGATTACGAGGCGCAGCGGAAATGACCAGAAGCCCCAGCAGCATAAGTACAATGCCGAGCCACGAGGAAAGTGAAAGCATTTCCCCTATGAATAACACGCCCAGCAATGAGGCCGTCAGCGGTTCAGCTAAAGACAGCGTGACCGCCGCCGAGGCCGGAACCCCGGTAAGCCCTTTCACAAACAAAAAGTAAGCGGCACATGTTGCAATTAACCCGATGTAAAGGCTCGTTCCCAGTCCTCTCGGGGTCAATATCCACGAGATATCTGACTGCCATAAAAGCGGCGTCAGCAAGATGGCGCTGATCATAAAGACAACGGCGGAAGTCGCTCGCGGAGGCTGGGTTTTCATCATCGATTTACTGATTAGTGTATAGCCCGCAAAAGAAGCACCCGCTCCAAGCGCCATTAGAACACCAGCAGCATCAATCCGAACATTGGAACTGTCGGAAAACAGGAGCCAGCAACCCGCTAAAGCCAGTACAGTCGCGATCCACCAAGAGTTTCGCGGGCGTTTTTTCAATATGGCCCACTCCATGCTCCCGGCAATGATAGGTGCACTGCCGATCGCAATCACAGTCCCCACAGCGATTCCGGTTTCTTTAACGGCTGTGAAAAACAGCGGCTGGTAACACGCCATACAAACTGCTGCTGATAACACGAGCGGCCATGACCAATTTTTCACATGAAGCTCCCTGCTGATCCAAACCGCAAGCAGCATGGCGCTTCCTCCTATTAATAATCTGAACGCTCCGAATGCCAGCGGTGTGGAGCTTTCTGGAGCCATCGCCTGAACAGTTCCCGTAGTTCCCCAGAAAAAAGCCGCGATCAGCACAAACAGGCTGTAAAAATTCCCTTTCATCTGCCTCTCCCCTTTGTATATGGATGCTTCTGATGTCATTTTATCGTTTTTCTTTTTTCCATAGTTATCTGCATATAAGAAGGATTTATCTGAAAATAAGATTGTTGGGGATAAATGCCGCTTAAAATAAAAAACGCATGCCAGCCGGATATGGCTGGCATGCGAAGAACGTTCACCCAAATACCTTAGCATTCCGCTCAGCCATCCGGACGAGGTTTTTCTCAAATTCCATTTCCTCATCCATGGACAGTCCTGCTGAGTAAAGATGGGTGCTTAACGCTTTTAATTCCGTCAGTAAAGCGAACATTAAGTCTTGTACGGAGATGTCTGTTTGCAGAAGCTCGCTTAAGGACGCCATTGTTTCCGGACGTATCTCGGGATAGACGCCTTTTTTATCGTTTCGTTTGTCCTTCAGCGCCGCTTGGTAGAATCGCCGGATCAAGTCGGCCCTTTCACTGCCGCTTTTATCCGCGCAGAGATAGATTTGAACAGCGACTCCGCCGCGAACGCGTCTTTGAGAGATGCCGGCGAATTTTTTGCCATTTATGCTGAGGTCATAGCTGCCGGGACAATATGACCCTTCAATTTCATAGGCTTCGATCTTTGCGTTGTACGGCTTGAGCATCCGTCTCATCAGCTCAACCATCGCTTCATATCCTTTGTCTATATCGATGCCTTTCTTTTCGTCCTCGAATATGAGAGAGATATTCAAAACGCCTTCATCCAAAACGACGGCCAGACCGCCGGAATTGCGTACAATCACGCGGTATCCTTCGTTCTCCAGCAAGGAGATGCCGTCCTGCAAAAACGGGAGGCGCGTATCCTGAATCCCAAGGACAATCGTATCGTGGTGCACCCATGAGCGCGCTGTCGCCGGCGACACGCCTTTTCCGACGGACATGCACAGCGTATCGTCCATTGCGAAGGATTGCTTCGCATCAAATAAAGGGCCGAGACTGGATTGGTCAATGACTCTCCATGTCGGCTGCATCAGTAAATCAATCGGTTGGTTTGCCATCTATGTAAAACCCTTTCATGTTAGGCTTATGAACGAAAACTATTATATCATTTCAGCCGCTGTGATTGATAATTGCTTTTCAGCATCGTAATAAAAATTTCTTTATTTTTCGTATTCTCCATGAGAGGAGAATGAATGTAAGACAGCTTGCGCTTTAATGAGAAATCCTTAATATGAAGAATTGAAATTTCACGGTGGATCAAATCCTTATGCAGCACGCTTCTGGATAGAACAGATAGCCCCATGCCGCTGATCACCGCTTCTTTTACACCTTGATTGCTGCTGATGGTGAACATCGACTTCGGCCGCAGTCCGTTTGAGCTGAGCACATGATCGAGATATTCTCTCGTCCCGGAGCCTTTTTCCCTTGTCACCCACGCTTCGTTTTGCAAATCGCTGATCGAAATATCTCTCCGCCCGGCCAGCGGGTGCTGATTCGGCGCGGCGATACACATTTCATCCTCCATGAACGGTTCAATTTCCAGTTCATTCTCGTTTGTATGTCCTTCAATCAGCCCAATATCAGCCTGAAGCATTCGCACACGCTCGCTGACCTCCTCTGTATTGCCGATCATGACATCGAGGTTCAGCTCTGGATACAGCTTTTGCAGCTGGGCCAGAAGCGGCGGAAGAATATACTCTCCGATCGTAAAGCTGGCAGCTATTTTCAATTCGCCTTTCACATAGTGATGGTGCGCATAGATTTCAGCCTTGGCTTGCTCATAGAGAAATACCATTTGCTTTGCTCTTTGATACAAAATGTCTCCTGTCGGCGTTGTCGTAAAGTGTTTTGGCGACCGATTCAGGAGAGCCGTTTGAAATTCTTTCTCAAGATTTTTGATATGCAGACTGACGCTGGGCTGGGAGATCATCAGCTTTTCCGCTGCTTTTGTGAAGTTTTTTTCTTCTACTACCGCTATAAACGTTTTCAGCACGTCGTAATACAAAAACCCCACCCCTGTCATTAATAAAATATATAATTAAAATCAGTTTTCTTTATTGTACTCATATCATCTGTCTTGGTAAAGAAGGCTATACGGGCGCAAAAAAGGCAGCCCTCAGGAAGAGAGCTGCCATCGTCTTCATTTTTATTACAGTGCTTGCGCCGCTGTAATTAATGCGAGATTGTAAACATCTTCAGCGTTACATCCTCTTGAAAGGTCGTTTACAGGCATATTTAAACCTTGCAGGATTGGTCCTACTGCTTCAAAGTTGCCCAAACGCTGAGCGATTTTATAGCCGATGTTTCCTGCTTCAAGGCTTGGGAATACGAATACGTTAGCGTCCCCTTTGATCTCGGAATCTGGCGCTTTTTTCTCAGCTACAGATGGAACAAATGCAGCATCGAATTGGAATTCGCCGTCAAGTGTCAGTTCAGGGGCTTTTTCTTTCGCGATTTTCACAGCATCCGCTACTTTTTCTGTTTCGTCAGATTTTGCTGAGCCTTTTGTAGAGAAGCTGAGCATTGCCACGCGAGGCTCAATGTCGAACATTTTTGCCGTATTGGCACTTTCGATCGCGATCTCGGCAAGATCTTGGCTGTCAGGCGCAATGTTGATCGCGCAATCTGCGAACACGTATTGCTCTTCTCCGCGAGCCATGATGAAGACGCCAGAAGTCTTTTTCACGCCTTCTTTTGTTTTGATGATTTGAAGAGCCGGGCGGACAGTGTCGGCTGTTGAATGAGCCGCTCCGCTTACAAGTCCGTCTGCAAGGCCTTTGTACACCAGCATTGTACCGAAGTAGTTCTCGTCTAATAATGCTTTACGAGCTTGTTCTTCTGTCGCTTTGCCTTTACGGCGTTCTACGAATGCTTGTACAAGGTCTTCCATGCCTTCATATGTATGAGGATCATAAATCTTAACGCCATCCAGCGTAAGGTTCAATTCTTTTGCTTTTGCTTGGATCTCATTTTCATTGCCGATCACAATCGGATTCAGCACTTTGTTTCCTGCAAGCTTGCTGACCGCTTCTAAAATACGCTCGTCTAAGCCTTCAGGAAATACAATTTTAACGTCTTTTCCAGCTACTTTTTCTTGCACTGTTGAAAATAAATCTGCCACAACTAAAACCTCCTCAAAAAGTTACAAAAACGCTTTCTTTTACTAGCATACTCTTCTTCCAATCAAATTCAAACAGCCAACTTTCATTATAGCGCTTTCATAAAAAAATCTTATTTTTCTAACTAATTTAAGTGACTCATTCTTTTCCTTATAGCTTCTCTTATTTTTATGGAGTTATACGAAAGGGATGTTCAAGGTTTCTCTACAGTAGAATCGGATAAACTATGGTATAGTGAAGGCAATCATGAAAAGATAATAGGAGTGAAGATAAATGAGTGAACAGCAAATGACGAATGAAGCGGCGAAAACGCTTGACGGCTGGTATGCGTTACATGATTTCCGCACAATGGACTGGACTTCCTGGAAGCTGCTGTCCAGCGATGAGCGCCAATCTATCATACATGAATTCACAGGATTGCTTGAAAAATGGGGCGTGGCCCAAAAAGAAGGAAAAGGATCACAGACTCTTTACAGCATCGTCGGCCAAAAAGCTGATTTTATGCTAATGATTCTTCGTCCTACAATGGAAGAATTAAATGAAATTGAGCTCGAATTCAACAAATCAAGACTTGCTGAGTTCACCATTCCGGCTTACTCCTACGTATCAGTGGTTGAACTGAGCAACTACTTGGCAAGCGGCGACGGCGACCCTTACGAAAACCCGCATGTACGTGCGCGCCTTTACCCTGAACTGCCGGAATCTAAATATGTATGCTTCTATCCAATGGATAAAAGAAGATCCGGCAATGACAACTGGTATATGCTTTCAATGGAAGAACGCAGAAACTTGATGAGAAGCCACGGCTTAATCGGCCGCAGCTATGCTGGCAAAGTCAAACAGATCATCACCGGCTCCGTCGGCTTTGACGATTACGAGTGGGGCGTTACATTATTCAGTGATGATGTGCTTCAATTCAAAAAGCTTGTGTATGAAATGCGTTTTGACGAAGTCAGCGCTCGCTACGGCGAATTCGGTTCATTCTTTGTCGGCAACCGCCTTTCGCTTGATACACTTCCTCAATTCCTATATGTATAATATCTCCTCCCGCCCTGCCGGCGGGAGTTTTTCGATTCTCCTTTATCAGAATTTAAATAAAATTTGCTATTTTCTCCGTTTTTTCTTACGATGTAGATAATAATCCAATTTTTGCAAAGGGGTGCAGTTATTTGTCAAAACGAACCGCATTTATTATGGGAGCCAGTCAAGGGATCGGAAAAGCAATCGCTCTGAAATTAGCAGACCAGCATTTTTCTCTCGTCATTAATTCACGAAACTTGGACAATATTGAACCTGTCAAAAAAGACATTTTGGCCAAGCATCCTGAAGCGAGCGTCATTGTCCATGCGGGTGATATGTCTGACCAGCATACGAGAGCCGGCATTTTTCAAGAAATCGAATCTCAATGCGGACGCCTTGATGTTCTGATTAATAATATTCCGGGCGGCGCGCCTGACACATTTGATAACTGCAATATAGAAGATATGACGGCCACGTTCACACAAAAGACCGTTGCCTACATTGACGCTATCAAGCGTGCTGCCTCACTGATGAAACAAAACGAGTTTGGCAGAATCATCAACATTGTCGGAAACCTGTGGAAAGAACCCGGCGCCAATATGTTTACAAACAGTATGATGAATGCCGCTTTAATTAACGCCAGTAAAAATATTTCCATCCAGCTTGCTCCTCACAATATTACTGTCAACTGCCTGAATCCTGGTTTTATCGCTACAGACCGTTACCATCAATTTGTGGAAAATGTGATGAAGAAGAACAGCCTATCCAAACGGGAAGCAGAGGAACAGATTGCTTCCGGGATTCCGATGAAACGGGTCGGATCAGCCGAAGAAACCGCAGCGCTCGCCGCGTTTCTCGCCTCCGAGGAAGCCTCCTATATCACAGGACAGCAAATTTCCGCTGATGGCGGCAGCATGAAAAGCATATAAAAAAATCCCGCTTTTAGCGGGATACTTCTTGTAATGATGCAAACTGCAGGTTCAGCTTTTGAATCCGCATGACAAATTCCCGCAGATCCTCCTGCTTCGACACCATTGATATTCTGACATGCCTTTTTCCGTTGCTTCCGAATATTTCACCCGGTGTGACAACGACGTGGGCATGCTCCAGCAAATAATCGGAGAATTGGTGAGATGTTTCAAACGTTTTCGGAATTTCAGCCCATACGTAAAACGTTCCTTTTGGCTTTTCCATCTGCCAGCCCAATTCCTTTTCACACAGCTCCGTAAAAAAATCAATTCGTTCCTCGTAGATTCGTTTCAAGGATTCCATTTGCTCCGGATCTCCTGAAAGCGCCGCACTCGCCGCGTGCTGCAGTCCGCCGAACATGCCGACAAATACATGATCCTGAAACTCATTGACGGCCTGAATGATCTTTTCATTCCCGACCGCAAACGCCATTCTCCAGCCTGCCATATTAAATGTTTTTGAAAATGAATAAAGCTCTGCCCCGACAGCTTTGGCATCCTCTGCCTCAAGAAAGCTGGCCGGTTTTTTATCGAATTCAAACGCGCCGTACGCAAAATCATGGATCAAGTGGATGTTGTGCTTTTTCGCAAAAGCAGCCGCTTTTGCATAAAAAGCCGCATCGGCCACAGCTCCCGTCGGGTTATTCGGATAGTTTAAAAACATGAGCTTCGCTTTATCCAGCACGGCAGGATCAATCTTTTCAAAATCCGGCAGATAGCCATTTTCTTCATACAGCGGCATTTCGTGCAGCTCAGCTCGCGCCATCGTAATTCCTGATAAGTATTCAGGGTAGCCCGGATTCGGGACCAAAGCGATGTCTCCCGGATTGAGCAGGCATTGTGTCAGCACATACAATCCGGCTTTCCCGCCGCCGAAGAGTGCAACTTCCGTTTCAGGATTGATTGACACTCCATATTCTCTTTTGTAGAAATCAGCGATTGCTTCCTTCAAAAAAGGATAGCCTCTGAATGGGCCGTATCCGTGAAACGATGGATTCAGAGACGCCTCCCTCAAGGCCTCCACAATATGCGGCGGAGTGGGAAGGTCAGGGTTTCCCTGTCCGAGATTAATGATATGCGCCCCCGTTTTTTCCAATTCCTTCACCTTTTGAAAAACGAGAGAAAACTCTTGCCTTGGAAGTGTCTTGATGACGTCGGACGGTGTTATTTCCATCTAAAAGACTCCTTTTTGCTCCGTTTTGTTATCCCGTTCCAAAAACGATTTGTTGACGAGCTTCGTATGCAGAAACAATCCGCTTACCATCACAACAATCAGCCCCATAATGACCGGAGCGTTTAAAACGTTGATTAACATCGAACCAACAGAAATGCATAATCCGATTGACGCTTCCGCCACCGAAAAAATGCGCCCTTGAATCTGGTTTGCCGCGTTCTCCTGAACCTTCACCTTTGCAAGCACTTCCCCGTATTCCATCGCAATGAAAAAGAGGATAGCGGCGATGACCGAGACAGCGAAAATCGGCGTGAATAAAAACAGTGCCAGCGAGACAATCGATAAAACGGTAAAATACGTCAGGCCTCTATTATTGTTAAAGCCCCATTTGCTGACAAGCCCCGCTCCGATGAAGCCGCCGAAGCCGATACAGAACGTGAGAATAAAGTTGCCGATTTCCCCGTCACCCAGAAAGCGGCTGACGATTGGAAAATAGCTGTACACAATTCCCCACAGCATAGCCATCGTAATCATCGTAAACATGGCGTTTAATACGAATGCATTGGTTTTGATTTCCTTGAGTCCTTCCTTAAAAGACTGAAAGGCCTCTTTTATGTTTTCAGATTGAATCGGCACAAATTGCAGCTTGATGCGGCTGATAAAAATGGCCGAAATCAAGTATGTCACACCATTAAAAGCAACAGCCAGCTCTACAGATCCGCCTAACAGAAAAAGCCCTCCGGCAGCCGCACCGACGATAATCGAGATGGTCGTCGCTTTTGCGAATAACGTGTTGATGTTTTTAATATCTGATTCCAATGAGGACATGACCGCAAGACGGGCAGGATTAAAAAACACACCGCTTCCATAAGAGATAAACAGCAAAGCGAGAAAAATCAGCGGGTACTCGCCTTTTGGAAGAAATGTGAGCCCCAAAAAGATGACGCCCCTGATGATATCCGTCCACAGCATGATTTTAACTCTATCTAACCGATCGACCAGAACCCCCAAAAATGGCTGGAATACCATCGGAATGCTTCTGACCACGATGACCCCCGATGTCACCCAATAATCATGATAATATGTAGACAAAATGAGCAGGGCAGGGAGAACACAATAGTCTCCCATAAACGATAGCGCCTGCCCGTAAAGCAAGTATTTAGAATTGGGCTTTAACTGTTTCATACTGGCAGCACATACTTTGCCGTCAGCTTCGCATGCTGCTGAATTTGTTTGATGGATTCAGCCACATCCTGTGAATTGCTGCCTTTCAGTTCAAATGCAGCAATGGAATTGAAGGCTTCAAACAGTGTCAAATCAACTGATGTCCCTGGTGCTGCCGCCGAAAAAGAAACGATTTCGGTATCACCCTTCAAAAGCCCGTCCGGAATATCGATCGCTTCGATCACCAAATCCTCAGCAGTTTCCGGAATCTGGCCATTTTGTTTAAAATGCTGAGGGTACAAATGGCAGTCGGCGACATAGCAAGGCTCTTGATCTAATAATCCGTCCGGCAGATCGGCGTCTTTTCCGAAGCAGAGAACATCTAATAATAATTGCGCCATATCAACGCCGAAGACCTTTTTAATATTAGGAATCATATTCCAGCCTGCGAATCTCGCTGCCGACTCTATTAAACCCGGTTCTCTGTTTTTCATTAGCTTGATCTCTGTATGTGTTGCGCAATTTTCCAGTCCAAGCCCTTCATTTGCCTTTTTGGCGGCTTCGACAATTTTCTTTTTCGCCTCTTCATCCAGAATGGACGGCGTAATGTGTGATGTTTCTGTAAATCCGATTTGCGGCGTTTTGTCATGAATGGCGATTGGGAAATACTCACCGTCTGCCATGATGCCTTCTATGCTGATATAGTCGGAGTACCCTTCTGTTTGATACCAGTCTCCATACTCACCCTGTAAAAATTCTTCAGCAATAAACGGTGCTTCAAACGTGACCGCCTTTGGCACGTTAATTGATTTCAGGTAGTCATTGACTCTGTTAAATTCATCTTCTGCCGTCTCAGTGTCCGTAATCAGCGTTACGCCGATTGAACTCGCTAAATATGTAGGCTTTAAGATAAGAGGTGTGCCAATCTCTTCAAGTGCAGCACGGAAATCCTCTAGCGTTGTGACGCGTTTGTTTTTGATCGATTTGACTCCGGCCTTATTAAAAGCGTCTCTCATTTTATTTTTATCTCTGGCATTTTCGGCGGCCTGCACTCCGGCACCCCTCAGGCCCAGACGTTCGCAGGCTTTTGCCATCGGGGCAATGAATAATTCATTGTTTGTTGTGATGGCATCCGCCCCAAACATTTCGGCAACCTTAACGATTTGCTCGACGACCTCTTCTTCAGGCTTGTCATGATCTTCATGCGCCCAATAAATGGAATCGGGATGCTCAAAATCAGCTAAGCTCTGAAAATAGTCTTTATCCTTTATGACCGCGACCGAGTATTTTTCAATCAGTGCTGCATGAGAGGCTGTAATTGCAAAAGGTCTTGGAATAAAGCTGACCAGGTTATATTTTTCAGCAGCGCTTTTATAAAACATGTGCGGCGGGCAGCCTCCAAGATCAGCGATGACCAATACTGTTTTTCTCTCCATATGTAAAACACTCCTTCTCTATTGTGCGGTGTATCCTCCGTCTGCGGTGATGGCGCTTCCGGTCATATAGCTTGATAAATCCGAGGCTAAAAACAGCATCACGTTTGCGATTTCTTCGGGTTTCCCAAGCCTCAGCAGCGGATTTACCTTTGCCTTTTCTTTTTTGATCTCTTCAAGTGTGCCTTCATTATTTTCAAGGAATGATTTTTCATTTAGCGGTGTGTCAATAATCCCCGGGCATACGCAGTTGACACGAATTTGATGTTTCGCATAATCAATGGCCATCGACCTCGTCAGCTGCAAAACGCCTCCTTTGCTGGCGTTATAGGCAGGAATATCAGGCCATGCCACGAGCCCGCCGACTGAGCACGTATTAATGATGTTGCCCTTGCCGGCAGCGAGCATATGCTTAAGTGCGTGCTTGCTCATTAAAAACATGCCGGTCAAATTGACTTGGAGCACCTTGTTCCAATCGCTGAGCTCCATCTCGTGAATGGGAGCCACGATTTCGATGCCCGCATTATTAATCAATACATCCAGCCTTCCAAATGTATCGACCGCCGATTGAACAGCGTGCTGACAGGCAGATTCGTCTGTGATATCTGTTTGCACAAAGTGCAGCCTGTCACTATTTTCTTTCCGGACCATTGCTTCTCCCTGAGCCTCGTCAATATCCGCCACAACCACATTTGCCTGCTGGCTCAAAAAAGCCCGAACCGCCGCATAACCAATTCCTGATGCGCCTCCTGTTATGAGGACGGTTTTATCAGTGAGGTTCATGATTACTCATCCGCCTTTATTTTTTTTGCTTTTGCTCTGTTGTAGCGCGGCGGGAAGAAGATATTAATCGATTTTGATTCTTTTTCTGAACGGTTGATGGCGCCGTGATCTTCCCGAGGCTCACAGAAATAGGCTGTGCCGAATTCCATCTCGACTGTGCAGCCTTCGACCGTCATGTCGTAACCTCCGCCGATACAGATGCCGATTTGCTCATTTCGATGTTTATGGAAAGGCATTTCTCCGCCATTTCCAGGGATTTTGGCCAGCATGATTTCCACCCAATCCTCAACAAAGAACGTGACCTCCATGCCAGGCAATAGATCTCTCGTTTTGAAAATATTCAAAAAATAGTCTTCAGGACTTGTATATGTTTCATCAGCTTTCAGCCGTTTGATATCAATGGCAATGACTTCTTGGTCTGTGTCGTTTCTTGCCCCATGAGGCACATGCGGCGGCGCAATGTAGGCAGATTCCAAGGCCGTCATTTTTCTAGTTACATCTCCGACAGTCATCATCAGCTCACCAGAAACAACCATGCCGATCTGGACTTCCTTATGCTGATGGGGTTCAACGTTGGTATGCGGGGGAACGTAAGACATTAACACCTCGGTGTCGCCGCGCACGGTTGAATACTGTCTCACTCCGTTTTCCCATTCTATTAATTTCGGTGTCGGGAAATAAAGCTCCTGCATATCTTCTTTAGTTTTCATAATCAACGTCTCCTTTTCCGAATAATGACCAGCTCATAGGAATGCTTTTAAATGTTTTCACAAATGTAAGCCCGTACTTTTGCCGTGCAAGCTCGTTGGTTAAGGCAATGTCATACAAGCCTTCTTTTACTTTTCTTGCAGCTTGACTGGTCGAATTGACCAGTTTGAAACGTACTTCTTTGCGGGTAAAATATTTTATTAAATTTATAGGTGATGGATGTGAAACAATAACAGATGTATCAAGCATATCGTCACTGAATTCAAAATCAGGACGAACAGCCAGGCCGTACATTGGTGTATCACACCTGAAGATCTGCAAAAGCTGCAAATCCGGCCTCATGTAGAAATGCTTAATGCCGTCGTAAGCGTGTGGGACGATGGTATATTCCAGCGGGCTTTGAAGGGTCCTTTCGATGCATGATTCAAATGTATCATGCAAGGACAATTTACTGTTCAGCCCCTGTTGAAGAGTAAAATTGGAGATGAAATGCTTTGCTGCGTACTCACTGCTTGTCCCCTCAGGGCCGAGCGTGTTGACTGTAATCAGTTTGGATATTGAATCAGTTCTGTTTTTTGTCTGAATGCTATTATCCAATATAATCATGAGCACCAACCAATCTTTTAAAATTTTAAGTAAATTTTATCCAGCGACAAATGAACTGTCAACATTTTTTGAAAATATTGATAATTATCCCCATACAAACAAAAAAACCCTTAAGAAAGGGTTTTTTATTATAGGAATTTAGAAACTTTGTTTATTGGGATAAAGAATGATCCGCTTTCTGCTCATGCTTGCCGTACTTTTTATATGCGAATACACTGAGCACAAATCCGAGCACTGTGATGGCGGCGCAAATCAATCCGACAGCTGCATACCCGTATCCCACATATACAGGTCCCATCAAAGCAGAGCCTAATGTCACAGCCAGATTCGAGGCGAGACTGTAAAACGCCATAATCTTCCCGCGATGACGCTCTGAGCAGTCACTCAAAATGGTGCTGAGCAGCGTCACCGTCAAGCTTTGCATTAATCCCCAAATAAATAGGCTGACGATTAACAGAATCATTGAAGCTGGCGCATATGCTAAACATGCCAGAAGCACGCTGATGACCCCCAGCGCAATCAAAAGGGAGCGCATTTTTCCGATGCGGTCGGCCATCTTTCCTGTAATGACACTCATGGAAAACCCGATACCGTAAATCATGATAAATAAGCCCGCTGCTGTGTTTCCTCCGGTAAAAACGTCCTGAAGATAGGAGCCTAAAAATGAATACATACCGTAAAAACCAATCATATTACAAAAGGTTATCGTGATATAAACAGGTACACGCGGGACTTTCAGCGCATCCCGGAATGTTCCAGCCGGTTCTTCTTTTTCTTCCTTGCCGTTGTTTTTATGTTCGGCGTGGCGGCGCATTTCAAGCAAGATCAGCAAAACAACTAAAACGCCCATCAAGGCGAAAATCCAAAATGTCCATCTCCAATGCAGGACGCCGCCGATAAATGATCCGAGCGGCACACCGAAAATCAATGCCAGCGACCAGCTTGAAACGATCAGTCCCATCACCTTGCCCCTGTATGTATAAGGAACACGATCCCCGACAACTGCGTAAGCGGTCGGCACGAACGCTCCCGCAGCCAATCCCGAAAGTGCCCGGCCTAAAAAGAAGAAAAAGATATTTTGAGCTAAAGCGCATATCACTGTTCCTATAATAAAGATCATAAGTCCGGCCAGTAAACTAAGTTCTCTGGAATATTTATCGCCTAAAGGAACCAGGAGCGGCGCACCGATAAATATCATTACGCCGTAAATACTGATAGATAACGCAAGGACACTGACATCTGAGTTGAAGGCTTTTGCTAAATCCGGCAGCAGCGGTGAGATCACAAGCTCTTCAGACCCGGCCGCAAATACCCCCATCGTTAAAGCCAGTGCTAAAAATAGCGGAAAATGATGTTTTGTTTCGATGTCATTGTTTTGTTTGCTGTTCATTCTCCCTCAAACACCTCTTCCATAATCTTCTTATCATAAAGTTAAATTATAGTTTAGCATTGTTTTTTCGCAATTTACAATCCGAACGAAACCTTTACAATTTTTATTATTTTCATTTAAATCTCAATATAGATTTTTATATTTCATTTTAAAAATAAAGAGGATTTTAACGCGTAAAAAAGCTCTCCGGTTTCCGGAGAGCTTTTTCTATTGCGCCTCTGCCTGCTCTTTTTCTGTCGGTTCATGATTTATACGTTTTTTGAGGCTTAGATGATAGTACGCATAGCAGAAAATAATGATCGGCACGCCGCAGTACAAGCCGATTCTTTGATCCGGAATGAAAATAAGGCTGATCAATACGCATGCGTATAAACCAAATCCGAGAATCGGGACTAGCGGATATAAAGGCGTTCTGAACTCCAGGTCATTCACGTTTCCTCCTTCAGCGAGGAAACGTCTGCGAAAGAAAAATTGCGAAGCACAAATGGACATCCACGCGACAACTGTCACCATGCCTGAGATTGAGATACACCATAAATATACCGTTTCTGCAGCCATGACACTTGTTAGCAGTGAACAGCCGGAAATGCCGAGTGTAATCAGCAAGGCATTCATCGGCACGCCTTTTTTTGTCAGTCTGGTGAGGAAAGACGGGCCCATTTGATTTGATGAAAGTGACCACATCATGCGCGACGCCGCATACAAACCCGAATTGGCAACAGATAAAATCGCCGTTAAGATGACAAAGTTCATGATATCAGCCGCAAATGGGATGCCGATTTGATCGAGCACCGCTACAAACGGGCTTTCAATGACCCCCGCCGTTTTGTACGGAAGAATGGCAACCAAGACGAACATAGCAAGCACAAAGAAAAACAGCGTACGCCAAATGACATTTCGAATGGACTTTGGCAGTGTTTTTTCCGGATATTCACTTTCCCCTGCCGCAATGCCGACAAGCTCAGTCCCCTGAAAGGAGAAATTCACCATAACCAGCGTAAACATAACGGCCAGCACCCCATTAGGGAAAAGGCCCCTATCAGTCATAAAGTTAGACAAAAATGGCGTTTCCTGTCCGCCTTTAAAGTCAATCAAACCAAACACAGCAGCGCCGCCGATCACGATAAATAATACGATCGCTGCCACTTTGATGCTTGAAAACCAAAATTCCATTTCGGCAAAGCTTCTGACAGACAGCGCATTAATCAAAAAGATGACGATGCCAAACACGAGACACCATATCCAGATCGGAACGGAGGGCAGCCACCTTTGCATCAAAATGCCCGCTGACGTCAGCTCCAAGCCTACTGTATTCGCCCAGCTGAACCAATACAGCCAGCCGATCATAAAGCCTGTCGACGGTCCCAGAAATTTAGTAGCGTAGGCCTGAAACGATCCGGCCACCGGCATGGCAACAGCCAGTTCTCCTAAACAGAGCATGACAAGATACATTAAAAATCCGCCGATGATATATGCGGCAATGGCGCCGAGCGGTCCCGCCTGGCTGATGGTAAAACCGGAGCCTAAAAACAGCCCGGTTCCAATCACCCCTCCCAAGGCAATCATAAACAAATGCCTGCTTTTCATGCTGCGCTGCAATTCATTTTTATGATTCTGCATCATCCTTCCTCCTTCAGTTCTTGTGTCGTGATGGTCATCCGGTAGCTTTGCAAAAGGTGAACAGTGGTCTGCTGTATGAGGTGGGGCAATACGTGAAATGTGTACGGTTTATAGACTCGTTCTGTCCATTTATGACCATCTTTTCCGTATACGCCCATGTTGATGGATGGAATATTCAGCTTGCGTATATCCTTGAACGGAATGGTTCCAATCATATTCCATCCAGGGAAGTTTTTGATAAAGGAATCAATTTCGCCATCGGTTTCGTGCAGCGATAAGAAACTGCCGTCTGCCAAGTAGGGGAAAAACTTTTTGAAGACAAATGTTTCGCCTGTCGATTCAGCGGTTTTGTCAGCCGCTTCTTTAATCACATGCTGCAAAAGCTGATCTCTTGCGCTATCTTCTTTTAAATAGTTATGCGGCAGGTAGGGAGGTGCGTAAAATAGAATGACTTTTGCGCCTTGATCGGGATCAAACTTTTGAAGCTCTTCGATTGCCTTAAAGCATCTTATACGAAGTTCAAGGTGCTCATTGGCTTTGAATGTTTGCTCGATACACTGCTCAGGATCTACGCCGCGTCTTCTCAGCTTTTCTAAGTATTGCTCCAGACTGTACACTTGAATGTCCCATGATAAATGTTTCTTCGGAAGATCGGTTCTATTTACATATTCTTCGTAATAATCTGATAATTTTTGTTCTGTGTCCCGGCACGCTTCCTCAGCGACTTCAATAAGCAGGTCCATAATTTCCTTTGCTGTTCTTTCATAAATAAAATAATTAAAATACAAGCAGCTGCTGACAGCCGTTTGCACATTATAGGCTTCTTTGTTATCACGCTGATACAAACAGGATGGGGGCAGAACCAACTCGCCTTCGATCTTTTCTGCCAGATGAATGTTATTATGAAGACGGCTTGTGATTTCAGATGAAATCAAATTTGGATCAATCCCTGCCAGCGTATCGCCAACATGGACTTCCCGCCCGTAGATGTAAAAGCAAGGCAGCAGTTTTCCCGCGGCTCCGGTGTAGATATATCTTGTCTCATCACCATCGTAAAGCGGCGTAATAAAATCTGTATTAATAGCAGCCAGATAGTGAAGCTGTTTTTCTTTTTTGAGCCGATTCAGCTCTGAAATGCTGGCGAGAACGCCGGAATGCTGACTCTCCTCATCCGGATTTGCCATAAACAATAGATTTCCCGGCAATGTATCGAGGTTCTCTGAAAAATGCAGGAGATTGGCTAAATGAACGGCGATGCCGCTTTGCATATCGACAGATCCTCTTCCGAACATCCACTTTCCCGATTTGGCATCCCGCTGAACGTCTTGGTCGAACTCATAACGGCTGAAGTACGCGGCCAATTTTTCACAATCAAAAGCGATATCCTTTAAAGGGCCGAAATCTTCAATTCCGACTGTATCCAGATGGGCATGGTAAATGACAGTATTTCGGCTTTCTCCATGTCCTTCAATAAACGCAAAAATATTTTTGCGATTGTATGGGTCGTTCGGAATGGCCTGTTCCCACACATGACTAGGGTTTTCCTGAAAATAAGGATAGCTCATGATCACTTCTTTGATGAAATCTGCTTTTGTCCCTTCTCCGACAGTGCCGTTCACACTGCTGAGACTGACCAGAGATGTTGTCAGTGCCTCCACTCTTTCAGCCGGCTTCATGTGACTGATTTTTGTATACAGCATAAATTATCCTCCTGATCAAAAAGTTGAAATCGTGCGATCCGCTAAAGAATCGCACGATTTTATTTCTCTCAAATCAAAAAGCTTCGGACGTTGTTTTGGCTTGCATATGAAGAATTAAATAATCCGGGCCGCCTGCTTTTGAGTCTGTTCCGGACATATTAAAACCGCCGAACGGCTGATAGCCGACAATCGCTCCGGTACAGCCTCTGTTGAAGTATAGGTTTCCGACATGGAAATCCTCACGCGCCCGTTCAATGTGCGCACGATTTTTCGTCAGCAGAGCGCCTGTTAATCCGTATTCCGTGTTATTTGCAATCTCCAGCATATGATCGAAATCACGCGCTTTGCAGATCGCAACAACCGGGCCGAAAATTTCTTCCTGCATCAGGCGCGCGTTTTCATCAACATCTGCAAAGATCGTCGGCTGAATAAAGTAACCTTTTGAATCATCGCCTTCGCCTCCGGCCAACAGCTTGCCTTCAGATTTGCCGATTTCAATGTATTTCATGACTTTGTTGTAGGACGCTTCATGGATCACGGGTCCCATATACGTATCAGGATCTTCCGGATTGCCGAGAGCCAGCGTTTTGGTCAGCGCCACAGCTTTTTCCACCACTTCATCATAGACATCCTGATGGATGACCGCGCGGGAGCCTGCTGAACACTTCTGTCCTGAATATCCAAACGCTGAATACACGATAGAGGATGCAGCGAGGTCAAGATCAGCGTCTTTGTCGACAAGCACTGTGTCTTTTCCGCCCATTTCAGCAATGACCCGTTTCAGCCATTTTTGGCCCGGCTGCACCTTGGCGGCACGCTCATAAATCCGGCAGCCGACTGCACGGGAACCTGTAAATGAGACAAACCGTGTTTTCGGATGCTCCACTAAGAAATCACCAATTTCCGCTCCATCTCCCGGAATGTAATTCAGAACGCCGTTTGGCAAGCCCGCTTCCTCCATGACCTCGACGAATTTTGCAGCTACTACGGGCGCTGCGTCAGCCGGTTTTAAGAGAATCGTATTTCCTGTCACAATTGCTGCCGCCGCTGTTCCTGCCATAATCGCAAGCGGGAAATTAAATGGAGAAATGACGATGCCGACGCCAAGCGCTTCGTAATGGTATTGATTGAACTCGCCTGCCCGGCTCTTCACCGGAGACCCTTCCTTGAGGTTTAACATTTGGCGCGCATAGAACTCCAAAAAGTCTATCGCTTCAGCCGTGTCCGCATCGGCTTCCTTCCACGGTTTTCCCGCTTCCTTCACAAGATAGCTTGAAAATTCATGCTTTCTTCTGCGTAAAATAGCCGCTGCTTTAAAGAGGACATTCGCGCGGTGCTCCGGTCTTTGTTTTTTCCATGATTCAAATGCCTGCAGTGCGGCTTGCATCGCTTTTTCAGCAAGTTCTTGATCCGCTGTAGACGCGTACCCAATGACCTCTTCTTTATTTGCCGGGTTAATGGAAACAATTTTGCGGTCCGTTTCAATTTTTTCTCCATTTATCACAAGCGGATAATGCTTGCCGAGCTGAGTGTTTACAAATGCCAATGACTCTTGAAATGCTGTTTTATTCTTTGCTTCCGTAAAATCAGTAAATGGTTCGTGCGCGTATGATACTGTCATATGTAGTCCCCCTCATGTCATGAAATATGTCTTCGCATGAATAAAAATGCAAGAATCATGCCAATATTTTGTCTCTTCCTGAAAAAACTTGTTGAATTGTACAGAAATTTGTCTAACAGGAGAACACCTTTCTCTATTTCCAATCCTGAAACGCAAAATTTTTTTGCGATTTTTACTTTTCCGCAAAGAATAAACGCAAAATTTTTTTGCGACAGAAGGGGATACCTCCCCTTCCGAATTTATACCCACCCGCGGAATCGCGATGCTTCTGCCGATTTTCTGATGCCCGTCATGTAAGCCGCCAAGCGCATATCCACTTTATGTGTTGCCGCTGTCTGATAAATCGTTTCGAACGAATTGACCATGACGTTTCTCAGTTTTTCTGCAACCTCTTCTTCTGGCCAATAATATCCTTGGTTGTTTTGCACCCATTCAAAATAAGAAACCGTGACGCCGCCGGCACTCGCCAGAATATCAGGCACGAGGAGCACCCCTCTTTCATTCAGGATCTTAGTGGCATCAATGGTTGTCGGGCCATTCGCCGCTTCGACGACGATTGACGCCTGAATGTTATGTGCGTTTTTGGCTGTGATTTGATTGGCGATCGCGGCCGGCACTAAAATATCGCAATCCTTTTCAAGCAGCTCCTCATTTGTGATGACGTCTGTAAATAAGTTGGTGACCATGCCGAAGCTGTCCCGCTTATCGAGCAAATAAGGGATATCAAGGCCGTCCGGGTTGTAGAGCCCGCCATGGGCATCCGAGATCCCGATCACCTTCGCGCCGGCATCATGCATGAATTTGGCCAGAAAGCTGCCAGCGTTTCCAAAGCCCTGTATGATGATGCGCGCGTTTTGCAGCTTGATCCCTTTTTTCTTAACCGCCTCTTCAATACAAATCGTGACGCCCTGTGCCGTTGCGGTTTCCCGGCCTTGCGATCCGCCTAAAACGAGCGGTTTCCCTGTGATAAAGCCCGGAGAATCAAATTCCCGCAGCCGGCTGTACTCATCCATCATCCATGCCATAATTTGCGAGTTGGTGTACACATCGGGAGCCGGAATATCCTTTGTCGGACCGACGATCTGGCTGATGGCACGGACATATCCCCTGCTCAGCCTTTCCAGTTCTCCGAATGACATTGTCCGCGGATCACAAATAATACCGCCCTTTCCGCCGCCGTAAGGAAGATTGGCAATCCCGCACTTGAGCGTCATCCATATGGATAATGCCTTTACTTCCTCTTCATTGACTTCAGGATGGAAGCGCACGCCTCCCTTTGTCGGACCAACCGCATCATTGTGCTGCGACCGGTACCCTGTGAACACCTTGACGCTGCCGTTATCCATTTTGACCGGAATGCGGACGGTGAGCATTCTCTGCGGCTCTTTCATGAGTTCATACATATCGCCCGGATAGCCCAGCTTTCGAAGGGCTTCCTTTATGATCGTTTGGGTAGACAAAAATAAATTTAGAGCTTCTTTTTCCTCATCTTTCGCGACTTGCTTTGCTGACATCTTTTTCACCTCATTGTTTTTTTGGCCGCTTGAAAATGTAAGCGCTTTAAAAAATCAGCCGGCCAATTCCCTTCTTCAGTGGATTCACCCTTATGATCATGCAAGATCCGTACCAGTTTTTTTAATCAACAAAAAAAGAGACTGAAAACATCTCAGTCTCTGATTAAACCTATTCATTAACGAGGGTCAATCACCAGCTGCGTTTCAGCATAAAAACTGCCGATTCCCAAACCGTTTACAACATCGCCTTTAATCGTGTAAGTGCCTGCGCGCGGAAGGGTTTTGCGCACCATGACAAGGTCAAATTCGGATGCCCCTAACAAATCAAGCGTAAGCGGGAGTCTGACAGTTTTTCCATCGTTTAAGATCTGTGTTTCTTTCAGCGTTCTTCCATTCACTGAATCTCTTGTTGTAGCATGAAACCCGTCGGGAAACCGAAATTCTACCGCACCAAGAGAAAGCACCGCATTTGGTTTATATGTCACTTCAATATCAGAAGTGGTCCACTCTTTTGTGCTGTTAATCGTTTTTGCCTCGATTGATGCAGACTGCGCATGAGCTTGGCCTGAAGGAAGCAAGATTGATAGTAAGACAGCTGAACTGATCAATAATGAAGATACGAATGAAGTTCTTTTTAACATGACATTTCCTCCTCAAATCACTGTTGGGATTGGCCAGAGCGTCCTCTGCAGAAAAAGCGTTTTTTCGTAATTCTCGAATTACCAATTCTTTTTCTTAAAAATTAATCTATCATCATTTTCCATGGAAGTAAATGCTTTTTTAGGAATATTAACACTTGGAATCATTTGAGAATATCATCCTGTTTATACAAGGTTCAAATGGATGATTTTCTCTCTTTTTCTAGTAACATCATCCCGTTGTTTTCTATCTTTTAGCCCATTTTGAAAAAAGGACAAAAAAAGTCGAAGATGCCTCCGCTCTCCGATTGATCACGTTCCTATTTTTATCTATTTTCGGTATTCCAGTTAAAACCGATCGTTTCATCATTCCATGGAATTCTTTTTTCATCAGGCTGATCCGGGTTATACGACATGGTGGTGAAGTAGATAATCGTCAGCGGCGTCTCTCCCAGCACTCTGTACCCGTGGGCCACCCCTTTTGGGATCAATAACAGCATCGGGTTGTCTTCACCCATATAATAGACGTCAGTTTCTCCTTTTGTCTTTGAATCATCTCGAAGATCGTAAAGGACAACCTGAGCGTGGCCGGTTGGGAAGAACCAGAGATCATCCTGTTTCTCGTGATAATGAAATGCTTTAATCACACCCGGATAGCTTTTCGACCAAGAGGCCTGCCCAAAATGCTCAAGAAGGTTCTCATCATCCCGAACCAGCTCGGCAAAAAAGCCTCTGTCATCACTATGCTTCGTCAATTTTTTCACCTTGACTCCATCAATCACGCGGACTGCTCCTTTCCTGTAAATACTCCCGTAACGCTTCCCGCCAATGGCGAGGTCGAATGCCGGCTTCTTCAATGGCCTGATGGCTCAGCACAGAGTAAGCCGGACGGGGCGTTTTGTTCCCGTATTCTTCTGTCGTGACAGGCAAAATGACTGTGGCCAGTCCGCTTTCTTCCATAATGGCCTTCGCGAATTCATACCAGCTGCATATTCCTGAATTGCTGACATGATAGATGCCCGGCGGATGGCTGAACAGCTTGATGACCGCTTCTGCTAAATCCTTCGTATAGGTCGGCGAACCAATTTGATCGCTTACAACCCGTAGCTCTTGTTTCGTTTCAGCAAGCTTCAGCATGGTATGAACGAAATTGCTGCCGCCATGTCCGTACACCCACGACGTTCTGATGATCGTGCTGTCTTTTGTCGCTAATCGAATCAGTTCTTCTCCGAGCTTTTTGCTTTTGCCGTAGATGGTGTTCGGATCGAGGGGATCGTCTTCCCTGTAAGGCTGGGTTCCTTTCCCGTCAAAAACATAGTCCGTGCTGATATGAACATATTGAGCACCGATGCGGGTTGCCTCAAGCGCTGTATAATAAGCGCCGATCCCGTTAATTAAATACGCTTTATCAAGTTCTGTCTCGCATTTATCAACCGACGTAAACGCGGCTGCATTGACCACGATATCCGGCTGATAATGGCCAAACGAATGCCGTACTGAGCGCTGGTCGGCAATGTTCATCATCTTCTTTGTTAACGCAATGACCTCATATCCCGCTTGCTTCAGCTGGCGGCACAGTTCCAGGCCAAGCTGTCCTCCCGCGCCAGTCACCAATACCTTTGTCAATCGGATCACCTTCTCATCGGTCATTGTCTGTATACCAGCGAATCGTACGCGCAATGCCTTCTTCAAATGGCACTTCCTGCTGCCAGCCCAGTTCGTTTTTCAGCTTTGATGCATTGATCGCATAGCGCCGGTCATGCCCTTTTCGGTCTTCCACGTGGGCGAACAATTCCTCACAGCCCAGTTGCTTCATGATGATGCTCGCCAGCTCTTTATTCGTGCGTTCATTTCCGCCGCCGATGTTATACACCTCGCCGTCAGTTCCTTTTTCTAAGATCAGCTTGATGGCACGGCAATGATCCTCCGCAAACAGCCAGTCTCGGATCTGAAGCCCATCGCCATACAGCGGAACCGGAAGCCCTTGCTTCGCGTGGCGGATAATCGTCGGGATCATTTTTTCGCTGTGCTGATAGGGGCCGTAATTGTTGCTGCATCGTGTAATAATGGCCGGAAGCTTGTGGGTTTTCACATACGATAACACGAGCAAATCAGAGCTTGCCTTGCTGGCTGAATAAGGGTTATTAGGAGAAAGGGGCGTCGTTTCAGTAAACGCGGGATCATCAGCTTCTAAATCCCCGTACACCTCATCTGTTGAAATATGAATCAGCTTCTTGGCTTTTCCCCGCAAGACCGCTTCTGCCAAACGGTATGTCCCCATGACATTTGTGGTGATAAACGGCTCTGCCTGGGAAATGCTTCTGTCCACATGCGATTCCGCAGCGAAGTGAATCACGCCGTCATAGGTCTCATCAAATGCCCGGTCGATATCCTCCTGAACGCTGATATCCCCTTTTATAAAGCGAAATCGGCTGTTTTCCTTTAATGTTTCCATTTCGTCCGGGTGGCTGGCGTACGTCAGTTTATCTAAAACGGTAATGCGCGCCTCCGTTTCCTTCAGCATGAGCTTTGTAAACGTGAGCCCGATGAAGCCGGCCCCGCCCGTAATTAAATATGATTTTGCCATCACTTTTCGTCCTGTCCTTTCTGTAAAGCCTTGTGTACAAGCTGGGAGGCAAGATGAAGCGATTCGTGAGTTCCGGCATCGACCCACCAGCCTGATAACACATCATACGTAAGCTGGCTGTTTTCGATGTATAGATTATTCACATCGGTGATTTCCAGCTCGCCGCGCTTTGACGGTGATATTTGTTCAATATACGAAAATACCTCCGCATCATACATATAAATGCCGGTTACACAGAGGTTGGTCGGCGGGTGTGCGGGCTTCTCGATAATGGAACGAATCCGCTTGTTTTTTTCATCAATCTCAGCAATCCCGAAGCGTTCCGGATCATCAACTTCTTTCAGCAGCACCTTTGCTCCTTTTCCCTGCTGTTCAAAGCGCTCCGTAAAAGGCTTTAATGAATCTTCAAATATATTATCACCTAATAATAAAATGAAAGGCTCTTTTTTCGTAAAGCGTTTTGCATAAGACAGCCCATCCGAAATGCCCGATGCGGCTGGCTGAACCTGATAAGTGATTGTCACGCCAAGCTCTTCCCCGTTCCCAAGCAGTTTATAAAATTGCGGCATATGCTCTTTTTGGCTGATGAGTAAAATGTCTTTTATTCCGGCTTCCTCCAGCTTCATAATCGACCAGTAAATCATCGGATACGGGCCTACAGGAAGCAAATGCTTGTTGACGGCTTTGGTTAAGGGCATAAGGCGTGAGCCGTTTCCTCCGGCTAAAATAACACCTTTCACATTAACACTTCCTTACATGCATTTTTATACCTTTTGATCCATACAAATCTTGAAGAATAGCTGATACCCGCTTGAGGACTTGATCGGCTGCACCAGACTTTAAAAATTTCTTGCAGCCTGGAAGGCGGGTGAAGAATAAGATGATCCTATCCTTCATAGATGCGGGTGTTTCCTGCTTCTGATATCTCCGTAAACTCCGTTGATGAATCAGTTATTCAAAGAGTACAATTTTGGCATCTGTTTCCGCCTTTATTTTCCTTTACAGATCACGGGCGCGCCGAGTATAACAAACAAAGCAGATCAAGTTTCTTGCTTTTTATTTCCCGGAGAATAAATTCGTGCCGCTGCATCAATCAGCGAAAAAGCCTGCCATTCCAGCCTCGGCAATTATAAATACAGGAGCTTTTTTGCCCGTAGTTCCATTCTGAAACTCTGCCATTATTTCGCTTCCTTGCCCGGCCAAATATGATAATCGTAATACGATTGTTCAGCGGTGAATCCCATTCTTTCATAAAGGCGGATCGCCCTTACATTGTGAAGCTGCGTCTCCGCTGTTACCGTTTTATGCTCCTGGGTCTCAGGTTGTTCTATGAAATTCGCCAATAAATGAAACGCGATACGTTTTCCTTCAAATCCCGGCTTCACAGCCATCAAATCGAGAATGGATTCATCGCCTCTGGATAGGCCTTGAAGATAGCCGATGACCTCGCCATTGTGCTTAGCGACAATATTGACAGCCGCCCTTCCATTGAGATTGTTTCGTGTCCACTCCTGAAAGATCTTGTTTGCTGCTTCGCGGCTGAGATGAGGATCTTGAAAATATCTGCTTTTTGTAAACGAGTCTCGGGCCAGCTCACATATCGCTTCTGTGTCTCCGGGCTCAGGCGGGCCCAGTTCAAAAAATGACGGTGTTTTGTCATAAAAAGACGGGGGCTTTGCCAGCTTAAGCAAACTGCCGACAAAGTAAGAGGATGGCTGCTGCTGTATCACATGCGCGGCACCGATATCTTCAGCCGAAACACGGACAGAGATAAAATCAGTTTCATCCATTTGCCGTACAGAATAAAAGGCTTGAAACAGCCTCTTCAACTGCCCGGCGCTATTTGCCGCAAGAAATTTGACGTTCATGACTTTTTTCTGAAGCATCCGGCTTTCCCACAGAGAATCTTCGTAAAGCAAGATGCCTTGGAGCCTGCTGTTTTCAAAAAGGCCGAGGGAAAATTGATACGGAACGTTCAGTGTAAGCTGCCTTCTTTGGATAAATTCCTCAATCGCCTCTTTGGAGACATTTTCTTTTACCGTATACACTTAACCAGCCCCTTTTCGATATCCCGCACAGCTTCAATGACATCCTGTACATCTTCGTCCGACATTGATGGATAGAGCGGGAGTGACAGGGTTCGTTTATAGTCATTCATGGCGAGCGGGAGGTCCGCTTCCTTAAACCCGAATCGCTTTTGATCATACGGATGAATGTGTACTGGGATAAAATGAACGCTGCGCGTGATACCGGCCTGTTTTTCATCAGCTTGCAAAACATATAAATGCCAGGCGGCAAACTTTTTTTCAAATTGCTGAACCTTCGAGGCTTTAAAGAGCCATCCCGATTCCAGCGTTTCTGTGACCTCCTGAATTTCTTCCTTACTGATGTCTTGCGCTCCTATCACTTTATTCAATATCCTCCCGCCTGTAATCAATCCCTGTTTTGGCTTTCAGTTCCGCAAATAGAGCGTTTGTTGATTCTGCCACCGGATAATTGGCTGCTGTGAACGCCAGACGCGCCTCTTCTGCTTTTTCGTGCACGGCGGGACTTCGAAGAACCTCAATCAAGGTGCGCGCCAGGTCATCCGGCTGATCAAACATAAAATCGCCAAGAGATTCATAGTACGGATACGTGCGGTTTCCGGATGATTTCCCGATCAGCACAGGCTTTTGAAACAGCATGGCTTCAAGTCCGACTGTTGAGGTTTGCGTCACTGCCGCGTTAGTATACGGAAGCAAATCATACAGATCAAGCTCCTTTTTGATGACTCTGCATGCTTTATGTTTTTTCGCCGCGGCGTAATACAGATCAAGCTTGTTTTTTCCGATTTCCCAAGGATGGGGTTTGATGATAATTTGCAACTGTTTCTGATCAGAAAGCCCTTCTAGCACACCGGAATAAAAATCATCTGAAAAGGGCTGGGTCGCAATGAGCACGATTTTTTTAGACGGATGAAAAGCGAGTTTTCGATAGAATGTGGACATGTCCATAGGGGTTCTGTTAAAAATCTGATCGAAGCGGGGATGTCCCGTTATGAGAATCTGCTCGGGTTTACAGCCTTTTCGTATATACCACTCCGCTTCATACGCACCAAAAACGGCTTGATAGGTTGTAAAAACAGGAATGAAGGCTTCATCTCCCATCAACGCGCCATGCTGAAGACAAATGCTAACGGCCCCTCTCCTTTCACACATGAGCGCGAGCACCCTGCTGTAAATGTCTTCTGCCGTTCCGACGACAACGGCCGAAATCTTCTCCTGTTCAAACAGCGCATCAACCGCATCAATGGCCTCCATAAATAAAGGAATATCTTTGAAAAGCCTGTCGCGAAATGCTTGATCACCGAATGCCGGGTGGTCATCAAAAGCGGCAAGAATCGAAACGGCTGTTTCGAGATACGGCTTCGGATCGCCTTTTTGGCATGATTCCGCAAGTTCACGCTTGCTAATGACAGGCAGATCACAATAATCCGGCAAACTCCATCTGGCCAAAACAGCTGTTTTTTCAGGATCAAATTGATAGTAATTTTCGTTTGAAAAACGCAGGTAATCAAAATGCAAAATGACTTTCCCCTTAACAGGTTCGTCATTTGTTTTGACCATACTTTGTATTTTTTCTTTAAAAAACGGCTGAATTTGTCCTTCATCGACATACTGATCCACCGATCCGAATAACTCCGGTTCTTCTTCCATCATCACTCGCAGCTCAGGGCTGATGTATTGATAAAAATTACTGATAAGCCCAAGAGGAATCCCCTTGTAGCGAAGTCCGTCAAAAAGCTCCACATACTTCCTGTACAGCACCCAATAATTGCTTAAATAGGCCGACAAGCTCTCACCCCATTCCAAGCTTTTTTAATGATTCACGCAGTTCGCGGCAATTGCGCTGCGGAGGAAGGTTCCGGACGAATTCATTTTTTTCTGATTCAAACAGCTGAAAGTGAATCGATTGGTCGGTAATATAATTCAGATCCAGCTCCTCGGCCAGCGGGTAAAATGGATAAAAATGATTGACTCTCCAAAAGAAGCGGGCATCACCGATCCGGTAAAACGCCGGGCTTTCATCCCAATAGGAGCCAAACCTCTCCTTCACCTTCTCAAGCACCGAATATCTGTGCATCACCGAGCAATGATCGATGGCGCACGGCGCGTTCCACGTCACTTGAGCAGCAGGCCTGACAGTTTCTTTTACAATATCGCGATGCTCGTTTAAATGATAGGTTTTGGAGGCTGAGTAAATCACAGCCTTCTCTGGATGAGCATCGAGCTCCCGCACCATTTTCAGGAGGCGGTCCGGCATATAGATGTTGTCATCCGTCGCATAGGTAATATATTCACCCTCCGCCATCTCAATCGCCTGATTGATCAGCGCCGCGTATCTCGTTTTTTCCGTTCTTTCCTTCACTCCAGATACATCGCTTTGATAAAAACGCACTCGGTTATCATTCAAAAAAGGACGGATTACATTCAGCGTCTCTTCATTGGAGTTGTCATCCATAATAAACAATTCAAAATCTGAAAAGGTTTGTGAGAGTATGCTAGAAATGGACTTTGCCACATAATCGCTTTTGTTATAGCTTGTCATAATGACTGACACTTTCGGCAAATCCTACACCTCCTTCTTGAAACTTCACACCTGAAACTAACGTTATCTTATGTTGCTTATTCGCAAGTTGCGCTAGGAATACACACCAATATGCGAAAAGTTTGTGTATGTCTATAAAAAACAGCGGCTGCCCATGTCAAAATCTGTGCTGTCCACTGTTCTTTTTCCGCATATTCCAAGCATCAGCCTCATAAGGTGAAAGAGATAAAAATTGCACTAGCGACTAAGATCGTTTCCATCGGAGGTGAGTCATCGCGGAGCGTTCATCTATACATCCGGAACATGTCCTGAATGGTTTTCATAAAAAGGAGGAACGATATGAAACCGAAAAAAAATCAATATCAGCAAATGCAGGCATATGATAATATGCAGGTGTATCAGCCTCAATTCGGCGCCAATCCATACCCGCAGCAAGGCCAAGGCGGACAAATGCAGACGATGGGAATGCAGCAAATGATGCCAATGCAGCAGGGGCAACAGGGACAGCAAGGCTTCGGATTTCCCGGCCAGCAGCAGGGCGGCGGGTTTCAAATTCCATCGGGGCCGACACCGTCAGCGCCGGGCCAAAGCGTTCCCGGTATGCTGCCTGTTGAGGAATCATACATTGAGAACATTTTGCGCCTGAACAGGGGAAAAACGGCGACCATCTATATGACTTTTGAAAACAGCAAGGAATGGGGCTCGAAGATCTTCCGCGGCGTCATCGAGGCTGCGGGCCGGGATCACATTATCCTCAGCGACCCGAAATCAGGAACACGCTACCTGCTCCTGACAATCTACCTCGATTACATTACATTTGATGAAGAGATTGCGTATACGTATCCATATTCCATGGCGTCCTATTCGCCAAGATAAAGAAAAAGCCAATCGCTCATTTGATGAGGATTGGCTTTTTTGTTTATAGATATTTGACGGCTGCGACAACGATCATAATCCAAGAAATAATAAATGCCACACCGCCGAGCGGGGTAATGGCCCCGAGGATGGAGATTTGCGTTACACTGAGAATATATAAGCTTCCGGAAAACAGTACAATTCCCGCAAACATCAGCCAGCCCGCTGTCGTGACACTGCCGATGCCGGATAATTTATCGGCCAGAAGCGCGACAACGAAAAGTCCAAGAGCGTGATACATATGATACTGCACACCTGTGTGCCAAACCTGAAGATATTTATCAGGAATTTTCCCTTCTAATCCGTGAGCGCCAAATGCCCCGAGTCCCACGGCAAGCAGGGCGTTAATGGCCCCTAATATGATAAAAACTTTCATCTATCTCTCCCGCCTTTTCGTTAAACTCATATCATTTATCTTAACGCACCTGTACCAAAATTCAATGTTTGTTCTCCGATGACACGAGATTGTCGGATTTTCTCCTGCGCCAAAGCTGAAACTGGTCTGCCGCTATTGCAGCAAGCGTTCCTAATACAAGCCCGTTGCTTAATAGAGAAATAAATACCGGATGCAAACCCTTTAATGCAGTTTCAGGAACAAACATGATACCGACCCCTGTCAGCAGCGAGATGCCGATCACAGACCGCACCCTTTTCAGTTCTGCTTTCTCATATGAATCAAATTCTGCAAAGGCCAAGCCGCCCATTGCGGAGAACACAACAAAGTTCACCGCAAACCCAACAGGTGACGGCAGGCTCGCAAACGCATTCATAAAAAACGGGATCACACTGATCGCGACAACCAGAATGCTGCCAATCATAAACGGTTTTTTAGAAGGCATTTTGGTCGTCTCAATAAAACCCGCGGCTCCCGAAATCGGAACCGGTGCAATGGCTCCCGTCAAACCGCTCAGCAGATGGCTGAATGAGGCGGCAAAACCGGCTTGGCGTTCGTGATGCTGTTCATCCGGCTTTTTGCCGAATTTCTTCACAGCGATGTCCACAACCTTCATGCTCGCCAGCATATTCACAATCAGCAAGATGGTAATAAAAATTGAGGTGATGATCAGGCCGCTGTTAAATAACGGGGTCCCAAAAGGAAACAGGGAAGGCAGCTGAAACAGCCGATCCGGCATTTCAATCGGCTTTGCCGCTCCGGCAGCCGCAAACAGCACCCACCCGCCGAACAGGGCCAATAAAATAGAATATTGTTTCAAAAACATAATGTTCGAATTTGTCATCATAAAGGCGGCGGCGACAACAACAAGCGCCAGGACAAATACAAGACCGTCCACACTGTCTTTTCGATAGCCGATTCCGAGAATTCCTTTTATAATCGGCTGACTCAGCTGCATCACAAGCAGCAATAAATAGACGCCGGTCACAACCGGGGTAAACAAGGCGGCAAGCCGGTCAATGACCTTGAAGACACTTAACAAAAAGAAACATACAGCGCTTACAAGAAGAGCTCCCTGCAAACCGCGCAATGTATCCCCATATGTCGCAAATACAGTTCCCGTCAGCCCGCCGTAGATCGTGTACACTCCCCACCACAAACCGGCGGGGCTCTCGTTGATCGGCAGTCTGTGGCCTTTCAAACACTGAATGACGGCGGCAATTCCCAGTACAAAAAAGGTGCTTTGGATCAATCTCGCAGAATCGGAGTGATCCAGATGAAACGACTGGGCAACCGCCACCGGAACAACAATCGCCGCAGCAATGATAAACGCTGTCCATTGCAGAGCGCCAAGAACCAATTTCACGTGAGCTCAACCTTTCTTATTAAAAATCAAATAAAGACTCTCCGTTTCCATCCTCTTCCTTCTTCTCTTTTTCCTGCTTTCGATATTTGTTTAATCCCGCGCTTCCCATCATTTTTTCCATCATCAGCTGGTCTGTCGATGGCGGCGCGGCAGGACTCGGCGTGATGCTCGGCTGTATGGGGGGCGCGCTCGCGGTCTCCGGCTGATCCAGCACGACGTCACACAAAGAACGGACAACCGCTACGTAACGCTTCAGCTCCTCATCACGTTCAGCCGTCTTTGCTTTTTTCAGCTCCTCTTCCATCTTTTGAATCAAAGCAGATATGTGAATGTTCATCAAGAACCCTCCAAAAAATAAATTCGTCTTCCTGCATTTTATCAAATTCCTGCCGTAAACGCAGATATGAGTTTGTTATTTTTTCTGACAAACCTTGTGCATTTGACAAGCAGAAGAGATTTTTCACATAATAAATCACCATACCTTACAAAAAAGGAGAAACGGAATGAACAGCATCCCCTCTATCGTCAGCAAGCACAAAGCCTATTTTGCGGCGGGGCATACGAGACCGCTCGAATCGAGGCTGGACATGTTGCAGAAGCTGAAACAAGCCATCAAAATGCATGAAGCCGATTTAACAGCCGCTCTCTATCAGGATCTCCACAAATCCGAACAGGAGGCATACACAACAGAAATCGGAATCGTGCTGGAGGAAATCAACTTTGTGATGAAACGGCTGAGAAAATGGGCCAAGCCGAAACGGGTCAAAACACCGTTGACCCATCTAGGCTCCAAAAGCATCATCATCCCTGAGCCTTATGGAACCGTTTTGGTGATTGCGCCTTGGAATTATCCCTTGCAGCTGGCGCTATCTCCAATGATTGGTGCCATTGCGGCCGGGAACACTGTCATTCTCAAGCCGTCTGAATATACGCCGGCTGTTTCCGCTGTTCTTTCCAAACTCATCAGCAGCGTTTTTCCGAGTGATTATGTCGCTATGGCGGAAGGCGGGCCCGACATCAGCACAGCATTATTACAGCAGCCCTTTGACTATATTTTCTTCACCGGCAGCGTTGCCGTCGGAAAAATCGTCATGGAGGCCGCCGCCAAACAATTAGTTCCCGTCACCTTGGAGCTCGGCGGCAAAAGCCCCTGCATTGTCCATAAGGATGCTGACATACAACTTGCCGCCAAACGCATTGTATTCGGGAAATTCACAAATGCGGGACAAACCTGCATCGCACCGGATTATTTATTTGTCCACGAAGACATCAAAACGAAGCTCACAGAAGAAATGAAGCGTGCGATCAGTGAATTTTACGGCCCTCAGCCCGAACAGAATCCGCAATACGGCAAAATCGTCAGTGAGCGCCACTATCAGCGGCTGCTCAGCTTTCTGAATGATGGCGTCCCGCTCACAGGCGGACAATCTGATCCTGATCACCACAAAATAGCGCCGACAATTCTTGATCAAGTGAAAGATGACTCTCCTGTGATGCAGGAGGAGATTTTCGGGCCGATTCTTCCGCTGTTTACATACAGCGATATCGGCGAAGTCATCGAGAAAATCCAGTCGCGCCCAAAGCCGCTCGCCCTGTATGTCTTCACTATAAACCCAGAAATCGAGCGGGCTGTTTTAGAGAATCTGTCATTTGGCGGCGGCTGTGTCAATGATACGTTAATGCACGTCGCGACACCGTATTTGCCATTCGGAGGCGTCGGAGAAAGCGGCATCGGCAGCTATCACGGATTTGACAGCTTTAACACATTTACGCACAAAAAAAGCGTCGTTAAACAGACGAACCGCTTCGACTTCGCTTTCCGGTACCCTTCCTCCAAAAACGGTCTGCGAATGATTCGGAAGATACTTAAATAAAAAAGCGCAGAGTATCTGCGCTTTTTACAAATCCTTTATACACCAATCAATCGGTGCCTCTCCCATTTTCTTCAAGAACGCATTCGCCCGGGAAAACGGTCTGCTCCCGAAAAATCCGTTCCTTGCCGAAAATGGGCTGGGATGCGTCGATTCAATGATAAAATGCTTGGACGTGTCGATCCGTTCTTTTTTCATTTGGGCATGCCGGCCCCACAAAATAAAGATCACTGGCCGCTCCCTTTCATTCAGCACGTCAATCATTCGGTCCGTCAGACGCTCCCAGCCTTTTCCCTTATGGGAATTCGCCTGTCCGCGCCTTACTGTCAGCACAGTATTCAGCAAAAGAACTCCTTGCTCCGCCCAGCTGACAAGCGACCCGTGATTCGGGATGCTGCACCCGATGTCCTGCTGTAGCTCAAGAAAGATATTTTTTAATGAAGGCGGCTGCTTCACACCCGGCTTTACGGAGAAGCTCAAACCTTGAGCCTGTCCAGGCCCGTGATACGGATCTTGGCCGAGTATCACCACCTTGACATCATCGTATGAGGTATAATGCAGCGCATTAAAAATATCCCGGCTGTCCGGATATATCGTTTGCTCCGCGTATTCCCGCTTCAGCATTTCTCTGAGCTCTTGATAATACGGTTTCTCAAACTCTTCCTTCAGCTGGTTCCACCAGCTGTCCTGTAAAAGCTGTTTCAAGATTCAGGCCTCCCTTACGAACGATGAAGCCTGGAATAGACAGGCTTGCCATCCCAAACGATTTCACTTTTTGCTTCCCGTCTTTTCATATCAGGCTCTTCAAGCAGGACGGCAAAGTTTTTCGTCGGCAGTTCCCCGAGTCCGTGCTTTTCACTTAAACGGTCCAAATATTGTTTCCGCTTGGCGCCAAGGTCCGCGGACTGATTGTCTCCCGCGTCACTGAAGGCATAAATCACACTGGCGCAAGGGACACGCTTCACCCGGTACTCCTTCGCCGCGCGCAAATAAAAATCCCAGTCCCAATAATTGTGCACATCAGCATCGAAATACCCGATTTCATCATGCAGAAAACGTCTGTACATGCTGCCCGACGGCACGTATGTAGAGAACACTCTCATATCCTCATAGTCAGCGGTATAAGCAAACAGCTTTCGCGAAACTGGATATCTTGTTCCGTTTTTCTCTTCAAACGAAACAATTTCCGCATCAGAATGAACGAAATCTGCCGTCTCGATTTCCTTCGCCATTCTCTCCACATGTCCCGGCGTAAAGAAATCATCGTCATCACAAAGCATAATGCAATCGCCAGACGCCTCTTTTACACCGGCATTTCTCGCAGCCACATGCCCCGAGTTCTTTTCTAAATTGATGACAGCAATCGGCAGCTCCGGATACAGTGCTTTGACCGGCACGACCGATTCCCCGGCATCATTCACAATAATGATTTCATACGGCTTCATGGTCTGCTGCGAAATCGACTCCAGAAGCTCACACAAAGCCGGAATCCGATTATAGGTCACAATTACGATAGAAATCTTCATGATGCTCTCCTTCTCATTTTCATAGTCATGTACTATTAAAACATATATTGGACGGGAGATCAGTGGGAATATCCTACTGAAACAGGAAAGATGACGATGAGAATACTAGATGAATTGCTAAACCTTCTATATTGTGATACAGAGAAAATCTAACTATAATGAAAGACAAAACACGATGGAGGTTCAAGACATGTCTATGCATAAAGCACTCACCATTGCCGGCTCAGATTCCAGCGGCGGTGCTGGGATTCAAGCTGATTTAAAAACATTTCAAGAAAAAAACGTATACGGGATGACCGCCTTAACGGTGATCGTTGCGATGGACCCGAACAACAGCTGGGACCACCAAGTCTTCCCGATCGATACTGATACAATCCGCGCCCAGCTTGCAACGATTACGGACGGCATCGGTGTGGACGCCATGAAAACAGGAATGCTGCCAACCGTTGACATTATCGAGCTTGCAGCAAAAACGATCAAAGAAAAACAATTAAAAAATGTGGTAATTGACCCGGTCATGGTTTGCAAAGGAGCAAATGAAGTCCTGTATCCGGAGCACGCCCAAGCCCTGCGTGAACAATTAGCGCCGCTAGCCACTGTCATTACGCCGAATCTGTTTGAAGCCAGCCAGCTCAGCGGCATGGATGAATTAAAGACAGTTGACGATATGATCGAAGCTGCGAAAAAAATTCATGCGCTCGGCGCTCAATATGTCGTCATTACAGGCGGAGGCAAACTCAAACACGAAAAAGCGGTTGATGTTCTCTATGACGGAGAAACAGCGGAAGTCCTTGAAAGCGAAATGATCGATACGCCTTATACACATGGCGCAGGCTGTACGTTCTCAGCAGCCGTGACAGCGGAGCTCGCCAAAGGTGCGGAAGTCAAAGAAGCCATTTACGCAGCGAAAGATTTTATTACCGCTGCCATTAAAGAATCCTTCCCGCTCAACCAATATGTCGGGCCAACGAAGCATTCTGCGCTGCGCCTGAATAAACAATCATAAACAAAAAAGGCTGCCTTACAGAGAGGCAGCTTTTTTATATGACCGAAGACTTTTCACAGAAAAAACTGCCGATCCCATCGGCAGCCTGTTTATTTGATTTTTAAATGGTTCGCAGATTTCCTCAAAAATGTTTCTATCGACTGAACAAAAAGTGCATATTCCTTCATTTGCTCATATGCTCGCGAAAGAATTTCCGCCGTTTCACTGTGCGGCGTTGTCCCGCCAAGCATTTTTTTCAGCTGAAGCAGCACATCCTTATATTCTTCCCGCTTATCTTCAACTTGGTCCGCAGCCTTTTCCAAACATTCCGGTGTTATCTTCTGTTCATGTATATTCAAGAAAACAACTCCTTTTACAGAAAAAAATAGTAGGTTATCGTTGAAGAATAGCACAGATGGCACAGATTTCACATAAGAAAATAGAAGGATTTTCTACATAAGGGTCCAAATTCCGACGTTCATTTCAGATTTTCCTGTCGAACTGGCTGTCACTTCATGATTTCCCGGGAAAGGAAAATATCTCGCACTGAAGACCTCTTCTCCGTTATTGACAAATATTTCTACAGACGAAGCATCGATAAACATGTGCACGGTATGCAAATCCTTGATGCAGCAATGTCTCGCTTCTGTTCTTTTTTTGTCGAAGCTCGTCCGCTCCAGCGTAACAATCCCCTCTTCCTTATGAAAGGAAAACACAGCCGTACCGCGGATACTGATTGAAAAGCCAGACTCCGTATCAATGTCTTCAATCAAGATCTCAGCTCTTTCAGGGTTTTCAACTGGAAGCGTACCAGATGATCCATGCATGTTGATTTGCACTTTTTTCTCATTCCTGCGCATGGCTTTCAGTTCAGGCAGCGGCTGCTGAATCAGCTTCTGCCCAGATAGCGTCAGCTGTCTCGGCAGCGTCATACAGTGGATCCAGTGATAGTCAATCGTCGGATGAGTCCCTTCATCCTGATCAGGCACAGCCATCCATGCAAACAAAATTCGCCTTCCCTGATCGTCTTCAAGTGTTTGCGGAGCGTAAAAATCAAAACCTTGATCAAGCTCCGTAAAATCGCCATGCTTCAATTCAGGCTTGTTATAATCGAGACGCCCTACAAAATAACCCGATTGATACACGTTCTGATAACGAAAACCGTCAGTCTCAAGCCCTTGAGGCGAAACAATCAGCACGTCAGACCCCTGAATGGAAAACAAGTCAGGGCATTCCCACATGTACCCGAATTCGTCAAGCCCATTGAAGCCCGCGCCAGTTATCGGGCCGAGAAATCTCCACTCTGTCAGGTTATCAGAAGCAAACAAAACAGCGTGTCCTTGCATATTCTCCGTTTGTGCACCGACCACCATATACCATGTTCCTTCATGCTCCCATACCTTCGGATCGCGAAAATGCGGCGTGTATCCTTCAGGGAGGCGGGCGACGACACCCTTTTTCTCAAAGGACAGTCCGTCGTCAGATACAGCAAGGCATTGATACGTTTCCCGATTCCCATCCTGATCCCTGACATTTCCTGTGTAAAATAGATAGAGCCGATCGTCTTTCGTGACAGCGCTGCCCGAGTAGCAGCCGTTTTTATCAAACCAATCACTCGGCGCCAGCGCAATCTCTTCCCGCTTCCAATTCACAACATCCTGTGTCGTATAATGCCCCCAAAATTTAGCGCCGTGCCCCGTTTGAAATGGCTGCCATTGAAAAAACACATGATAGCTGCCCTTCCAATAAATCACGCCATTCGGGTCATTCAGCAGCCCAACCGGCGGCATAATGTGAAAATGCTGGCGGTGCGGATCGCTGTTCGCGATAGACTCTTTTTTCTCCACTTCTTCATAAGCCCGGCGACGAAGCTCCTGATCATGTACTGTCATTTTTTCCTCTCCTCATCCTCATTAATCTTCATGATAAACGCTGCAATGAACGCTGACACTCCCGCAATGGCCATCCCAATCAGATAGTTGATCAAGTTGCCCATGCCAAACGGCGCAGCAATGGCGATCATCGGAATACCCGTTAACCCGTAAGCGTTTGCAGCAACATGTGTAAAGACGACATATGCACCGCCCAGCGCGCCTCCAATCATCGCGGCAATAAATGGCTTACGGTAGCGAAGATTGACTCCGAATATGACTGGCTCAGTAATACCAAGAAAAGCGGAAAATGCAGCCGGAAGCGCGATTTCTTTTGTCTTTGCCTTTTTCGCCATAAAGAAGACGGCAAGCCCGGCGCCGCCCTGTGCGACATTCGCCATTGACCAGATTGGCAGCAAGTAGTTCTTGCCTATATCTGCAATAAGCCCTGCCTCAATCGCATGGAAGCTGTGATGAACGCCTGTCAGCACGATAAGTGAATACGTGCCACCGAAAATCAGACCCGCAACAAAACCTGCATGGTCATATACATAAGTTAAAGCAACCGTAATGCCGGAGCCAAGCGCTCTGCCCAGAGGACCAATCGCGATAAAAGCGACAAACCCGGTGACAATCACTGTAACAAAAGGTGTAACAAGCAAATCTACCGCATGCGGAACCACTTTTCTTGTCCATTTCTCTACCTTGCTCATCACATAAACCGCCAACAGGACAGGGATAACAGTTCCCTGGTAGCCGAGAAGCGCGATATCAAATCCGAAAAGATGCATATAATCAGGTGTTGCTTCCGCCAAACCCCATGGATTCAAAAGCGTCGGATGAATCATGATACCCCCGATGACCGCTCCCAAGTAAGGGTTGCTGCCAAACTCTTTTGAAGCACTGACCCCGATTAAAATCGGCAAGAAAATAAATGCCGCACTTGAGAACATATCGAGCAACTGCAGCAGTGCAGAATCCTTGCTCATCCAATGAAACGCATTGACCATACCCAGTAATCCCATTAATAGGCCGCTGGCCACAATAGCCGGGATGATTGGAACGAAAATATTAGAAAGCGTTTTCGCAAATCTCGCAGCGGGATTCAGTTTTTCTTTTGCTGCATCCTGGTGATTTACGTGTTCTTCACGCTCAGTATCGGCTTCCTTAGAAAAAGCATCGTACACCTTATTGACAAGGCCTGTTCCGAAAATGATCTGGTACTGGCCAGAGCTGCTGAAAGCGCCTTTTACGCCATCAAGCTCTTCTACTTGTGCTTGATCTATCTTTGATTCATCTTTCATCACTAAACGCAGTCTTGTTGCACAATGAGCCGCGCTGATAATGTTATCTTTCCCCCCGAGAAGCTCAATGAGGCGTTTTGCAGTCTCTTTGTAATCCATCTGTTTCTCCCCCTTTTATTTAAACAAAAAAGACCTAAAATTCGCCAACGAATAAAGGACACAGCGATCCTTTTTCATTTACGCAAATTTTAGGTCTTGCCTGCTTTACCAGTCACAATCCCGCTTATTTAGATTGAGAATACGCTTTCATCATAAATCATGACAGCGTTTTCGTCAACTATTTTTTTAGTTAAAAAGTTTGATAAAACATTTAGACAAAAATTCGTAAAAATTATTTGTGAAACATTTCACAATATCATGTTATACTATGCTCAACCATCAGAGAAAGCAGGAAAAAGACAATGGAAACTCGAGCATTGCAAAAGGTTGAACAGTACGCTTTGAACAAACAAAACATATTTGTTTCTAGCAAAATCCGTTATGTGCTCAGATCCATTTTGGCCAGCATGTTTATCGGATTCGGCATTACAGCCGCAAGCAAAACAGGCAGCTATTTCTCTATGGTGGATTCTCCGTTTGCTTTTCCGGCAGCCGCCGTCACATTCGGGGCCGCTATTCTGCTGATTGCTTACGGGGGCGGAGATTTATTTACCGGCAATACCTTTTATTTCACCTATACCGCACTCCGAAAAAAAATCCGCTGGCGCGACACTCTGTACCTGTGGATGTCAAGCTATGCTGGCAATTTGATTGGCGCCATTTTATTTGCCATCCTGATCAGCGCGACAGGACTTTTTGAGGAGGCTTCTGTTCATTCCTTTTTGATTCATCTGGCAGAGCACAAAATGGAACCGCCCGCTTCCGAACTGTTTTTCAGAGGAATGCTGTGCAATTGGCTTGTGTGCCTCGCCTTTTTCATTCCGATGTCTCTCAAAGGAGAAGGAGCCAAGCTGTTTGCCATGATGCTTTTCGTTTTCTGCTTCTTTATTTCCGGTTTTGAGCACAGCATTGCCAATATGTGCACATTCGCCATCTCACTTTTGATCGAGCACCCTGATACGGTGACACTGATGGGAGCAGTCAGAAACTTAATTCCTGTTACGCTCGGCAATCTGGCCGCAGGAATTGTAATGATGGGCTGGATGTACTATACGCTCAATCCCGATAAATAAAAAAAACTTCCAGAGATCACTCCCTGCAAGTCAAAGCGGTTATTCCGAGAGATCTTGAAGACGCTGGACATGCAGCGTGATATAGCCGGCCTCGGACTCCGGCAAATGTAATTGATATTCATTTTTCAAAAACTCCGCCAGCTCCAGCGCACATTGATAGGCAAATGAATACTTTTTTTGGATGAAATAAAGCATCTCCTCGTCCATACGATGGAGCGCTTCATTTGATTCCAACCGGCTGACCGCGTATCGCAAATGCGTGACAAGGCGTTGATAGGAAATGCTGTTTTCATCCACCTTTCGATTAAAGTAGTTTTCTATTTTCTCTATCATTTCTTTGATCATGGTTGTATGCTTCAGCGCTGAATACATGCTCTCCGCATCCATCTTCGCCGTATGAATGTGAAGGGCAATATAACCCGCTTCATCTTCAGGCAGAGACACGCCCAATGTCTCTTTTACGTGTCCGATCGCCCACAGGCCGATCTCATATTCTTTTTTATAGAGCGCTTTTATCTCATGCAGCAATTTATTCTGCACAAGCAGCCCATTTTGAATCCTTTCGATCGCAAAGGACAAATGGTCAGAAAGCGCGATATGAATGTGGTCGCTCAGCGGCGACGCGAGCTCTCCTTCCGCATAACTGATGATATCCTCAGCTATTTCTATATGCTCCTCCGGCAGCGTTTGCAGGATTTGTTTAAATTTTTCATTCTCGTCGTGCACGACAAAGATCTTTTCCACTTTATTCATAGGGATGAGATCATTTTTCTTTTTTTGAAAAGCGATTCCCGGTCCCATCACAATTTTTTCCTGATCGTCCTCTTTTATTAAAGCCGCATTGTTGTTTAATACTTTATAGATTTTCAAGAGGCTATCTCTCCCGCCAATTTGCTTTTGACTGGGATTTTACCTCCTTTTGACCGCCATGTAAAGATGCGGGCCAGCTCTCTCCTGCTTTGGCGATTCCTTGAAGGCTTGCAGACATCTTCTTTTATAAAGCGCAGCGGCTTTCGCTTTCTGCTTTTCTTCCTCATTCACAGCCATCCGCCATTCATAAAACGAAACAAGTCCTGCGGCCTTCACCGCCGCTTTTCTTTGGTATGTACGCTGAGCCGTATAGACCGCGGCAGCCGCAGTTTTTCTGTCCGGCGTCACCCAGTTCATCAAAAAGACCATCCACACCCGTAAAGATACAAGCAAACGTTTCATAGAAAAACATCCCTCCGCTTCTTTTTGGCAGGCAGCCTTTTTTAGCAGCCCGTTTTCTCAGCCGCAGCCCGCGTGAAAAGACGGCCGATTTCTTTTCTCGCAAACTAGCGGCTCTAGCAAAACTCATGACTCTATAATAGACCGTGGAAAAAGAATTCTTTGTCACAATATGAGTGAAAAAACCAACTAGTTTTTAGAAGTTTTGTTGAAAGCTGAAAGAAATGAAATGAAATTTGGGGAACCGCATTAAAAACTTTATACACAAGTTATCCCAAAGATAAGAACAACTTAATCACAAGAGATATCCACATGTCCACAAACTCTAACTATATTTTGTATAGGAACATATATTCCCAACTATATATATACACAGATTTATTCACTTATACACAGGATTCTGTGTATAACTCCTTCCTTATACACAAACGAAATCCAATAAATGGTCCAAATGACACAAGGATTTTTTTGAATTTTCAAGAAATATATACTAGATCTTTAACATTTTTTCTAAACACAAAGGGGGAAATACATTGAAAAATGGAATCATTCGCTTTCTGCTCCTAAGTTTTGTTTTATTTTTTACGTTATCCACAGGTATGACAGGAGTACAGGCGGCGCCGGTTTCTTCAAAAACGTCGGCTGACCTGGAAAAAGCCGAGGTATTCGGTGATATCGACATGACAACAAGCAAAAAAACAACCGTTATCGTGGAATTAAAAGAAAAATCCTTGGCAGAGGCGAAGGAAGCGGGAGAAAGCCAAACGAAAAGCAAGCTGAAAACCGCTCGAACAAAAGCCAAAAACAGTGCTGTCAAAGCGGTGAAAAACGGAAAAGTAAACCGGGAATATGAGCAGGTGTTTTCAGGCTTTTCTATGAAGCTCCCAGCTAATGAGATTCCAAAACTTCTTGCAGTAAAAGACGTAAAGGCAGTATACCCGAACGTCACCTATAAAACAGACAATATGAAGGATAAAGACGTCACGGTCTCCGAGGACGCCGTATCTCCGCAAATGGATGACAGCGCACCGTATATCGGAGCAAACGACGCATGGGATTTAGGCTACACAGGAAAAGGCGTGAAGGTAGCGGTTATTGATACTGGGGTTGAATACAATCACCCTGATTTGAAGAAAAACTTCGGACAATATAAAGGATATGATTTTGTAGACAATGATTACGACCCGAAAGAAACACCGACCGGCGATCCGAGAGGTGAAGCCACTGACCACGGAACGCACGTGGCCGGAACTGTCGCCGCAAACGGAACGATTAAAGGCGTGGCGCCTGATGCCACACTTCTTGCTTACCGCGTGCTGGGCCCTGGCGGAAGCGGCACAACAGAAAATGTCATTGCCGGCGTGGAACGTGCTGTCCAGGACGGAGCAGATGTGATGAACCTGTCTCTCGGAAATTCATTAAACAACCCGGACTGGGCGACGAGCACAGCGCTTGACTGGGCCATGTCAGAAGGCGTCGTTGCGGTTACGTCAAACGGCAACAGCGGACCGAACGGCTGGACAGTCGGATCGCCAGGCACATCAAGAGAAGCGATTTCTGTCGGCGCAACTCAGCTGCCGCTCAATGAATACGCCGTCACATTCGGCTCCTACTCTTCAGCAAAAGTGATGGGCTATAACAAAGAGGAAGACGTCAAAGTGCTCAATAACAAAGAAGTTGAGCTAGTTGAGGCCGGACTTGGCGAAGCAAAGGACTTTGAAGGAAAAGATCTGACAGGCAAAGTCGCCGTTGTCAAACGGGGCAGCATTGCGTTTGTGGATAAAGCCGACAATGCTAAAAAAGCCGGCGCCATCGGCATGGTTGTGTATAACAACCTCTCTGGTGAAATTGAAGCCAATGTACCAGGCATGTCTGTACCAACGATTAAGCTTTCATTAGAAGACGGGGAAAAACTCGTCAGCGCCTTGAAAGCAGGCGAGACAAAAACAACATTCAAGTTGAAGGTCTCAAAAGCGCTTGGTGAGCAAGTAGCTGATTTCTCTTCCCGCGGCCCTGTAATGGATACGTGGATGATTAAGCCTGATATTTCCGCACCAGGCGTCAATATCGTCAGCACCATTCCGACACACGATCCTCAAAACCCATATGGCTACGGATCAAAACAAGGAACAAGCATGGCATCTCCTCATATTGCCGGAGCGGTTGCCGTTATCAAACAAGCCAAACCAAAGTGGAGCGTTGAACAGATCAAAGCCGCCATCATGAACACCGCTGTCACCTTAAAGGATGGCGACGGAGAAGTGTATCCGCATAACGCCCAAGGCGCAGGCAGCGCAAGAATCATGAACGCGATAAATGCCGACTCGCTCGTCTCACCCGGAAGCTATTCATACGGCACTTTCTTGAAGGAAAACGGAAACGAAACGAAAAAAGAAACGTTTACGATTGAAAACCAATCTTCCATTAGAAAGTCATACACACTTGAATACTTATTTAACGGCAGCGGCATCTCCACATCCGGTACAAGCCGTGTTGTAATTCCGGCACATAAAACCGGAAAAGCCACTGCAAAAGTAAAGGTTAATACAAACAAAGCAAAAGCAGGCACCTATGAAGGAACGGTCATCGTCAGAGAAGGCGGAAAAACCGTCGCCAAGGTACCTACATTGCTGATCGTCAAAGAGCCGGATTATCCGAGAGTCACATCTGTCTCCGTCAGCGAAGGGTCTGTACAAGGCACCTATCAAATTGAAACCTACCTTCCTGCGGGAGCAGAAGAGCTGGCGTTCCTCGTCTATGACAGCAACCTTGATTTTGCAGGCCAAGCCGGCATTTATAAAAATCAAGATAAAGGCTATCAGTACTTTGACTGGGACGGCACAATCAATGGCGGAACCAAGCTTCCGGCTGGAGATTATTACTTGCTCGCCTATGCCGCGAATAAAGGCAAATCAAGCCAGGTTCTGACTGAAGAGCCTTTTACCGTTCAATAATAAAAAGCCCTGCCGATTGGGACTGACCCCATAAGATGAGACAAATAAAAACACCTTCAAGTTTGAATACGGATGATTGTTATCCGAAATTAGACTTGGAGGTGTTTTTTCTATGGGGACAAGAGTGAGTTATCCGGTTGAAGTG